>NZ_JBWKKY010000002.1:382705-656860 GCF_056430805.1 Streptomyces sp. NPDC045955 | reverse complement strand
TGCGTGCTCTGGGGGTCCCCCCGGCCGAAGGCTGGGGGAGTGCCGGCCGGAAGCCCTCGTACTGGACGTACTTGGGCTTTCGGCCGGTGCGGCGAATGGGGGCACCTCCCACGTCCTTAAGGCAGTGGGGGAGGGTGCCGGGCGTCGCGACGGGGCGAACGTTGCCTGCCGCGGCACTGGCCAGCACCGGCCGTTCGGATCAGGCCGGGAGACCGGCCCGATGTGCGGTGCGGGGACGCCCGCCCCGGCCCTGGCTAGGACCCGGACGCCACCTGCTGTTCCGCGGCCACCAGCTCGAAGGCCGTCGCGCCGTCCAGCGACTCACGGATGATGTCGGCGTGGCCGGCGTGCCGGGCCGTCTCGCGGATCAGGTGCAGGCACAGCCAGCGCATGGAGACCCGGCCGTCCGGCGGGAACCAGGGCTGGGGCGGCAGCGCGAAGGTGTCGTCGAGGCTCGGCACCGAGCGGATGAAGTCCTCCGTCTCCGCGGCGACCTTCTCCCAGTACGCCAGCTGCGACTCGACGGTCTCCCCCTCGACCAGCCGGAAGCACTCGTGCCAGTTGCTCTGGTCCCGCACGACGGCCGGCGGCTCGCCCTTGGCCAGGGAGACCCACATCTGCTCGACCTCGGCGACGTGCTTGACCAGCCCGGCGAGGGACAGCTCACTGGCGCTGGGACGGGAGCTCGCCTGCTCGTCGGTCAGCCCCAGCACCGCCCGCCGGATGCCGCCGCGCTGCTCCTCGATGAAGGACAGCAGCGCTCCGCGCTCGTCGCCGTGTGCCTCCGCGGGAACGTGAGTGACCATGACCGCCGCCTTTCGCCGGATCCGGGGGCCTGTCCCCCGGCACCGACAAAGCTACGGACCCTTGCGGTCAGGTTCTGTCCGCAAGGGTCCGGCGGGCCGAAAGGATCAGAGCGTGGATCAGAACGGGAACCGGCTCCGGCCGTGCTGCACCGAGATCCACTTGGTCGTGGTGAAGGAGTCGACCATCGTCTCGCCGTTGAGCCGGCCCAGGCCCGAGTGCTTCTCGCCACCGAAGGGGACGATCGGCTCGTCGTGGACCGTGCCGTCGTTCACGTGGAACATGCCCGTGTCGATCTGCTTGGCGAAGTTCACGCCCCGCTCGACGTCCGCGGTGTGCACGGCGCCGCTCAGGCCGTACGGGGTGTCGTTGACGAGGCGTACGGCCTCCTCCTCGCCGTCGAACGGGACGAGGAACGCGACCGGGCCGAAGACCTCCTGCCGCAGCAGGGCCGAGTCGGCGGGCAGGCCGGTCAGCACGGACGGTTCGACGAGGTTGTCGGTCCGTCCGCCGCGCACCAGGGCCGTGGCGCCCTCGGCGAGGGCCTGCTCGACCACGCCCGCGACGGCGTCCGCCTGCGAGGAGTTGATGACCGGACCGATGACGGTCTCCGGGTCGCGCGGGTCGCCCGCCTTGAGGGTCTTCACCTTGGCGACGAACTTCTCGGTGAACTCGTCGGCTACGGACCGGTCGACCAGGACGCGGTTGGCGGCCATGCAGACCTGGCCCTGATGGACGTACCGGCTGAAGACGGCCGCGTCGACCGCGTAGTCGATGTCGGCGTCGTCGAGGACCACCAGCGCGCTGTTGCCGCCCAGTTCGAGGACCGAGCGCTTGAACTGCCGTGCGCAGACGGTCGCCACGTGCCGGCCGACCTGGTCGGAGCCGGTGAAGGAGATGACCTTGGGCACCGGGTGCTCGAGGAAGGCGTCGCCGATCTCCGCGATGTCGGTGATGAGGACGTTCAGCAGACCGCCGGGCAGCCCCGCGTCCTCGAAGATCTTGGCGACCAGGGAGCCGCCGACGATCGGCGTGTTCTGGTGCGGCTTGAGCACCACGGCGTTGCCGAGTGCGAGCGCCGGGGCGACGGACTTGATCGAGAGCAGGAACGGGAAGTTGAAGGGACTGATCACGCCCACGACACCGACCGGCACGCGGTAGACGCGGTTCTCCTTGCCGTCCACCGGCGAGGGCAGGATCCGGCCCTCGGGGCGCAGCGCCAACTGGACCGCCTCGCGCAGGAACTCCTTGGCGAGGTGCAGTTCGAAGGCGGCCTTCAGCCGCGTCCCGCCGAGTTCGGCGATGATCGCCTCGGATATCTCGGCCTCGCGCTCCTCGATGAGCCGCAGGGCCTTCTCGAAGACGGCACGGCGGGCGTAGGGGTTGGTCGCGGCCCACTGTTCCTGGGCCCGGGCGGCCGCCCGGTACGCCTGATCGACCTCGTCGACCGTGGCTATGGTGACCGACGCCAGCTTCTCGTCGTCGTACGGGTTGAAGTCGATGATGTCCCAGGAGCCGGTACCCGGGCGCCACTCACCGTCGATGTACTGCTGTGCAAGGTCGGTGAAGTAGGACGACGACATGTGATCCCTCGATCCCTAGCAGACCCTCGATCGCGCCTTCACGATCTGATCACACGTCATCGTACTGAGGTTTCGGGAGAGTTGGAGGTTTCAGGAGAGTTGGAGGAGCCCCCGCAGGAGGTCCCGGCTCTCCGACGGGCCCGGGCTGTCGCTCTGGAGCTCCTTGAGCGCCTTCTCGTACTGGGCGACGTCCTCGGGTTTGTCCAGGTACAGCGCGCTGGTGAGCTGCTCCAAGTAGACGACGTCCGAGAGGTCGGACTCCGGGAAGCTGAGGATCGTGAACGCGCCACTTTCGCCGGAGTGGCCGCCGAGGCTGAACGGCACCACCTGGAGCCGCACGTTGGGCCGCTCGGAGACCTCGATGAGGTGCTGGAGCTGGCCGCGCATCACCTCGCGGTCGCCGTACGGGCGGCGCAGGGCGGCCTCGTCCAGGATGATGTGGAAGTCGGGCGCGCGCTCGTCGACGAGGTGCTTCTGCCGCTCCAGGCGCAGCGCCACGCGCCGCTCGACGTCGGCCTCGCTGGCGCCCTGCATGCCCCGCCGGACCACCGCGTGCGCGTACGCCTCGGTCTGGAGCAGGCCGTGCACGAACTGCACCTCGTACGCCCGGATCAGGGAGGCGGCGCCTTCCAGGCCGACGTAGGTGGGGAACCAGCTCGGCAGCACGTCCGAGTAACTGTGCCACCAGCCCGCGACGTTGGCCTCCTTCGCCAGGGACAGCAGGGAGGCGCGCTCCTGCTCGTCCGTGATGCCGTACAGCGTGAGCAGGTCCTCGACGTCCCTGGTCTTGAAGCTCACCCGGCCCAGCTCCATGCGGCTGATCTTCGACTCCGAGGCGCGGATCGAGTAGCCCGCCGCCTCGCGCGTGATGCCCCGAGCCTCACGCAGTCGCCTGAGTTGTGATCCGAGCAGCATGCGCCGCACCACCGATCCCGGCTCTCCCGCGCTCACGTTCGCCAGCCTCCCCAACGTCTTCAGGGGCCGAAGTCTGCCACTAAAACACTCCGAGCAGTACTCGTCCGGTTACGGAAACGGAATCGAGACAGGGGACGCACGCGCGCGGTTGCAAGAAGGAGGCAAACAAACGGGCAGACAGGGCTGTGAAGATGACGGAAAAATTGACCAACAAGCGGTACGGGACGACTCATTCCGGTCACCTGCACGTGCATCTGCCCTTGCATCTGCTGTACGCATCCGAAACCATGGTCCCGCACCACCGCCGCATCGCACCGACCGCGAATTCCCGGGAGTGCCTCGCATGGGGACGAATGGATCGACCATGCTCGAGCCTTTAAGGCAGGGCCTTCCGCCGCTGGATCCCGCGGCCGTGTCCGACGCCGCCTCCTGCGCTCTGCCCGCCCGCTACGAAGCGGTGCGCGAAGCACGGCGGTTCACCCGCAGAACCCTCGACCAGTGGGACATGGGCGACCGTTTCGACGACGTCTGCCTGGTGGTCTCGGAACTGGTCACCAACGCCCTGCGGCACGGCCTGCCGGCGAGCACGCACTGCGTGACCGGTCAGGAGCCGCCCGTGCGGCTGCACCTGATGCGGTGGACCGAGCGGCTCGTGTGCGCGGTGCGCGATCCCAGTCACGACAGCCCCGTCGCCCGGGAGACCGACGACTTCTCGGCCGAGTCGGGCCGGGGGCTGTTCCTCGTCGACTCCTTCAGCGACAGCTGGGGCTGGCATCCGCTGGCGGGCGCGCTCAGCGGCAAGGTGGTCTGGGCGCTGTTCCGGCTGCCGCGGCCCGATGCGGGGCCGCAGGCGGAATGAGAAACCGCGGCGCTTCCTCGCGCCGCGGTTCTACGCGCGTCGCAGCGCGCTGAGTTACCGATTGCCCCGTTTCACGAAGGGGATGCCGGGCGTCAGCCCCCCACCAGGTGGTCGAACTCGCCGTCCTTCACGCCCAGCAGCATGGCCTCGATCTCCGCACGGGTGTAGACCAGCGCGGGACCGTCGGGAAAACGCGAGTTGCGGACGGCCACGTCACCGCCCGGCAGCCGGGCGAACTCCACGCACGAGCCCTGCGAGTTGCTGTGCCGGCTCTTCTGCCAGGCCACACCCCGCAGCCCGGCGGCCGCCATACCGTTGTACACGTCGTGGTCCACAGGTCGCTCCCCGGTGGTGCACTGGCTGGTGTGGCCATTGATGCAGCGGTCAACTGACCCGGATCATAGCCCTGTTCACGTGCAGATGCATGGGCAGATGCACGTGCACGTGGGGTGGTCCTCCGGTTACAGCTTTGACGGCCGCTTTACCGAAAGCTCTTGCTTGTTTGACGGGACTGCCCGGCCGCGCGTTCCCGGCCACCGGCGGCGAAGTCGGCGGGTTCGGCGGAGGTCCGATGGAGGCGGAGCATCCGTTCGCCCGCGGGCGCGGGGAACAGCGCGGGGGGCGCGCGGGAGAAACAGGAGCTGGGGGCTTGGGGGCGAAGGCCGGGGCGGGGCCGGCAGGCCTCCATGCGGAAGACGACCGCCTCCTGCGGGGGCGGGGAGAATTGGGCCGCGCGGATGACCGTGAGGTCGTCCTCGGGGCCGGTGCCGGGGTCGGACCATCGCCGGACAGGCGGTCGGCCGTCCGGCCCCGGCGGACCGCCCGGCGTGCGTCCCGTGGGACCTCGGGACCGATGCATGAGGTTCCCCACCCGTCAAGCGTGGGGAACCTCACCCGGGTTGGGCGGTCGGCGACTGGCGTACGGCGTCAGCGGCCGGCGTACGGCGTCAGCGGCCGGCGTACGGCGTCAACGGCTGGAGTAGGGCAGCAGCGCCATCTCGCGCGCGTTCTTGATCGCCCGGGCCAGCTGCCGCTGCTGCTGGGCCGACACGCGGGTGACCCGGCGGCTGCGGATCTTGCCGCGGTCGGAGATGAACTTCCGTAGCAGGTCGGTGTCCTTGTAGTCGATGTACTCGATCCCCGCCTGGTCCAGCGGGTTGGGGCGGTTCTTGACGGGCTTGCGGTCGATCTTGCGGGGCATCGGGTCAGACCTCCAGGAGGGTGTCGAAGGCATGCGGCAGCCGCTGCCAGGCGTCGCGCCCGGCCGCGTACTCGACGTCGGTCAGCAGGCAGGACTCCAGCAGCCGCTCCAGGCCGTCCCGGTCGAGGCCGGGTGAGGTGAAGACCAGGTGCTGGCCGCGGTCGCCGTGCTCGGGGTGCCAGTCCAGCGCGGCGGCGGCGCGGCGCACCGGCGGGACCATCTCCCAGGCCGCGTCCGGCAGGGAGGCGAGCCACGGTCCCGCGCTCTCCACGCACAGGGCCCCGCCCGCGGCGTCCCAGTGGAAGAGCGTGTCCGGCTTGTCGGCGAGCCAGAACCGGCCCCGGCTGCGGGCGGCAGCGCAGGTCAGGTCCTCCAGGGCGGCGTAGAGCCGCTCCGGGTGGAAGGGGCGGCGCTGCTGCCAGACCAGGGTGCAGACGCCGTGCGCGTCGGCCTCGGCGGGGAGCAGGGCGCAGGCCGGGTGCTGGGCGGCCGCCGCCGACTCCACGTCGAAGCCGGCCAGGGCGGCCTCGGCCAGCGGGGAGAGCGGGCGGCGCCGCGGGGCCGGCACGGTCAGGCCGTCGGCCGTGTCCGCCGCGAAGGCGCCGGGCGCGGGTGCGCTCGCCAGGTCGCCGGGGCCGATCGGGACCTGGCGGGCCGTCGGGTGCAGCTGCGCGAGCAGCTCGCGGTCCTCGTCGTCGGCCTCGGGGGACTCGGCGATCGCGAGGACGGGGGCGTACTCCAGCTGGCGGGCGAAGGTGTCGGCGACCGTGCGCTGGTCAGTGGCGGCGGCGGCGAGACCGCCGTCGGCCAGGTCGTCGCCGTTGCCGAGGTAGGGCAGGACCAGGGCCGGGTCGACGGCGGTGATCACGCCGGTGACAGTGAGCCCGCCGGCCGTGACGACCTCGGCCATGGCCTTGGGCTCGACGGAGTCCCACAGCTCGACGACGGCCAGGGGCGTCCGCCCGGCGTCCGCGAGTCGCTCCAGCTCCGGGACCAGGTCCTCGCGCAGGGCGCAGCAGGCACAGTCGTTGACGAGCGGCGCCTCCCCCGCGTCCAGGATTCCGGTGGCGTCCCGGACGGTCCGTACGACCGTGCCGGCCGCGGCCGTCGCCAGGTCGTGGTGGAGCGCGACGCTGCCGGGCACGTCGGCGAGCAGCCGGGCCACGGCCGCCCTGCGGGCGTCGGCGTGCAGGCCGCCGACGATCACGACGGAGAGCCCAGGAGGGACAGCCATGGGGTCAGCCCTTCTTTCCGTACCGGCGCTCGAAGCGCTCGACGCGTCCCGCGGTGTCCAGGACGCGGGCGGTGCCGGTGTAGAAGGGGTGGCTGACGTCGGAGATCTCGACGTCCACGACCGGGTAGGTGTTGCCGTCCTCCCACTCGATCGTCTTCTCGCTCGTCATCGTCGAGCGGGTGAGGAACGCGTAGTTCGCGGCACGGTCGCGGAAGACGACGGGACCGTAGTCCGGGTGGATTCCCTCGCGCATGGTCAGCGCTCCTCTCGGAAGTCGACGTGGCGGCCGACGACCGGATCGAACTTGCGCAGGGTCAGTCGGTCCGGGTCGTTGCGACGGTTCTTGCGGGTCACGTAGGTGTAGCCGGTCCCGGCCGTGGACCGGAGCTTGATGACCGGCCGGAGTTCATTGCGTGCCATGCCGCTATGCTACTGAAAATGAATTCCATTTACATCTCCTGAGTCAGAGAGGTACGTCACCAGATGTCCGCGCACTGCATGCTGACCGGCACCCAGCCCGGCTTCGGCAACCGCATCTCGCACTCCCACCGGCGCACGTCACGCCGGTTCGACCCCAACATCCAGTCCAAGCGCTACTGGCTGCCGAGCGAGGGCCGGTACGTCCGCCTGCGGCTGAGCGCCAGGGCGATCAAGACCGTCGACACGATCGGCGTCGAGGCGGCCGTCGCCCGGATCCGCGCCCGGGGAGTGAAGGTCTGATGGCGAAGAAGAGCAAGATCGCGAAGAACGACAAGCGGCAGGAGGTCGTCGCGCGGTACGCCGCCCGGCGGGCCGAACTGAAGGAGATCATCCGGCGCCCGTCGTCCACGGACGCCGAACGGCTCGCCGCACAGGCGGAACTGCGCCGGCAGCCGCGCGACGCGAGCGCCACGCGGGTGCGCAACCGGGACCAGGTGGACGGGCGTCCGCGCGGGTACTTCCGGGCGTTCGGACTGTCCCGGGTGAGTCTGCGCGAGCAGGCGCATGCGGGGTATTTGCCGGGGGTGCGTAAGTCCTCCTGGTGAGCTTGGGGGTTCTCGGGGCTGCGAGGGTTCTCCGGGCCCGGGGCTTCTCGGGGCTGCGGGGCTTCTCCGGGCCCGGAGCTGCGGGCCGCCCGGGGCTGCGGGCCGCCCGGGGCCGACAGGCTTCCCGCAGTCGACGCACGGCCCAGGGCACGACGGGTGACCGGGGCCTTCGGGCGCCCCCGAGCCGGACGGGCCTCCGCGGCCGGCGAGCGGCTCGTGGCCGAGCGGCTCCCCTGAGCCGACAGCTGACCGGGGCCTTCGGGACCCGCAGCCGGACGGGCCTTCGCAGCCGGCGAGCGGCTCGTGGCCGAGCGGCTCCCCTGAGCCGACAGCTGACCGGGGCCTTCGGGACCCGCAGCCGGCGGGCGGCCCGCGAACGGCGAGCGGCTCGTGGCCGAGCGGCTCCCCTGAGCCGACAGCTGACCGGCGCCTACGGGCACCCGCAGCCGGACGGGCCTTCGCAGCCGGCGAGCGGCTCGTGGCCGAGCGGCTCCCCTGAGCCGACAGCTGACCGGCGCCTACGGGCACCCGCAGCCGGCGGGCGGCCCGCGAACGGCGGGCGCTCAGGGCCGAGAGTCTCCCGGCGGCGATGCGTGCCCTCGGCCTGCGGACCGCCCGGGGCCCGAAGACAGCGCGGGCCCCGACCAGGCTTCCCACAGCTGGCGGGCGGTCCCGAGCCGAGCGCCGACCGCCCGGGGCCGACGGACGGCCCGGCCCCGAGCCGAGCGGGCAGGGCTGCGGGCGGCCCGGTAGCCGCCGGCCGGTCGGGAGGCCTCTGGGGGGCGGTGGTGGCCTCTGAGGTCGGTGAGAGGCCCGTGGGGTCGGCCCCGGGGCCTCTTGACCCGTCCTGGTAGCTTGCTGCGGGTTCCGGCAAGGGGCGGCGGGCTCCGTCGGGGCCGGTCGGACGGCTACAGGTTGGGGACTTGCAGTGACTTCGGTGATCTTCTCGCGTCGCCCGGGAGCGAGTCGGCGGATGCCGGTGCGGATCGCGGCGGCGGCCGCGGGACTGGCGGGCGCACTCGTGCTGTCCGCGTGCAGCGGTGACGGCGACTCCGGGGACGACGCGGCGTCCAGCCCTGCCCCGTCCGCCACGGCGTCCGCCGGAACGGGCGGCGACTCCGGCTCTGGTTCCGACTCCGGTTCCGGTTCCGACGGGTCGGGCGCCGGCGAGCTCGCGGGCAGCTGGCTCGCCACGACCGGCGGCAAGGCCGTGGCCCTGGTGATCACCGGCAAGCAGGCCGCGCTCTTCGCCACCGGCGGCAGCGTGTGCAGCGGCACCGCGGGCGAGCAGTCCGGGATGCGGATGATCCGCCTGAAGTGCACGGACGGCTCCAAGGACCGGACGACCGGCATGGTCGACTCCGTGAACGGGAGCAGCCTGAAGGTGACCTGGGAGGGCGGCCTCGGCGCTGAGACGTACCGGAAGGCCGAGGGCGGGAAGCTGCCGACCGGACTGCCG
This sequence comes from Streptomyces sp. NPDC045955, assembly GCF_056430805.1. Taxonomy (NCBI): domain Bacteria; kingdom Bacillati; phylum Actinomycetota; class Actinomycetes; order Kitasatosporales; family Streptomycetaceae; genus Streptomyces; species Streptomyces sp. NPDC045955. The sequence continues at coordinate 647,780 of NZ_JBWKKY010000002.1, read as the reverse complement.
ACGGCGGGCCTCGGATAGGAGCGCGGGGTCGTGCCGGGCAGGCCGTCCGGGCGGGCGGCCTGCCCGGGTGCGTGACGGGCTCCGCGTCCGAGATGATCCATGCGCCGGAACCGCTCATCGCCATCACGCACTCATCCCCATCACGCACTCATCCCCAACACGCACTCATCCCCATCACGCACCGAGGACCCCATGCGCACCTTTCCTCCCCTCGCCCTGGCCGCCGCCCTCGCCACGACGCTCCTGCTGACCGCCTGCGAGGACACCGAGACCGGTGGCGACGACGCCAAGAACGCTGACCGGCCGGGCGGTTCGGCCTGTGTGATGGGTGACCTGGGCGTCGAGGTCGGGGCCGGTGCGGCCCCGGCGGCCGGGGACACGGGCAATGTCACCGTCACCCTCACCAACAAGGGCGGCGCGTGCACCCTGAAGGGCTTCCCCGCCGTCGACCTCCTGGCGGAGGACAGCACGACATCGGTGTCCCCGGAGCGGACCGCGAAAGACCGGTCGCTCACCCTCGGGAAGGGCGGCACCACGTCCTTCACGATCACCTACGTCCGGGGCGAGGCGGGCTCCCCGAAGAGCCTTCCCGTGCGGAAGGCGTCCTTCGCCCTGCCGGGAGCCACCGAGGACGCACACGACCTGCCGTGGTCGTACGGCGAGGTCGCCCGGAGGGACGGGAGCGGCAGCGGCGGCGCGGCAAAGGCCTCGGTGAGCGGCTTCGAGTCCTCCGGCGACTGACGGCAGGTCAGCGCAGCGGCGGGCGGTGGTCCACCTGGGCGCGGTCCGCCGCCTGGGCGCCCTCCGTCCAGCCCGCCGCGTCGCGCACGCCGCGCAGGCGGGTCGTGGTCGTCTCCGGGAACATCCGGTCCAGCCGGCCGGTGACCGCCACGTCGCGGGAGGCGAGGACAGGGAGCATGTCCTGTGTCACCTGGGTCTCGGCGGCGGCCGCCAGGCGGGTGCCGATGCGGTGGGCGTAGGCCGCGAGGAAGGACTGCCGGAACGTCTTGGTGCGCTTGCGGCCACGCGCCCGCTGGGCCGCCTCCGCCTTCGTCATCGCGGTCGTGGCCTGCACGAGGAGTGAGGTGTACAGGAGTTCGACGGCTTCCAGGTCGGTTTCGAAGCCGACCACGGTGGAGAAGCCGAGGGGCTCGTTCCACACCACCCGGCAGTGGTTGGCGGCGGCGACGGCGTCCAGCAGCACCGCCTTGGCCTGCTCGTAGGGCGGTTCGACACCGATCCGGCAGGCCCCGGGCATCTCGGGCGAGGGAGCCCGGGCCGCGAGCAGCGCCTCGTCGACACTGTGCCGGGCCATCAGCTCCTGCGCCTTGGCGCTGAGCGCCTCCGCCTCCTCCGGGAACCCGGTGGCCTCGGCCTTGGCGAGCAGGGCGCGGATACGGCCGAGCATGCGGGACTCGGTCCTCGGCTCACCGGGCGAGTCGCCGAAGGCCCCGTCGAGGGACTCGAGGGCGGGCAGGCGCAGCAGCAGGCGGTACAGCTCCAGCACGGCGGTGGCGTGCGAGAAGCGGTCGGTGCGGGGCGGGGCGCCGGCGGGGAGCTCCGCGAGCTGAGCGTTCCAGCGGCGGCCGCGCGGGCGGTCGTGCTGCGCCTGCGTGCGGATCAGTTCCGCCACCAGGTGGACGTGTACGTCGTCCAGTTCGCGCCGCACGATGCGTACGACGTCGGCCGGCTGCCAGCCGCGCCGCCAGGCCGCCGCCACGAACTCCGCACCGCGACGGGCGAGTTCGGTGTCCGCCGCCGGGTCGGACGCGAGCAGGGACGCGCCGGTGTCGAGGGCCGTCTCGCTGGTGTCGTACAGGGCGGCCTCGAACGCGCGGTCGACGGTGGTGGGCGTACTCACGGGGCCGATGGTGCCACGCCGTCACGGGCGGCCCGGCATCGGTGACCTCGTACGTCTCACTCCGCGGAATTGGGTCGTCCGGCGCGGCGGGGACTTCGAGCATGGATCTCATGGTGGACATGTCTCTGTACGCGGCGTTCCTCGTCGCCGCCTTCGCGCTCTGCATCACTCCCGGCCCGGACATGATGTTCATTGTGGCCATGGGCGGCCGGGGCGGGCCCACCGCCGGGGTGATGGCGGCGTTCGGGGTGGCGTGCGCGATGCTCGTACACGCGGTCGCGGCGGCGCTCGGTCTGTCGGCCCTGTTCACGGCGTTGCCGACGCTGTACCACGTGCTGCGCTGGGCGGGCGCGGCCTATCTGCTCTACCTGGCGGTGAAGGCGTTCCGCGACCGTTCGGTGCCGGGCGAGGAGGGGGCCGGCAGCGCGGGCCCGGGGATGCGGCGGGCGTTCTGGCAAGGCGCGATCACCAACCTGCTCAACCCCAAGGTGATCCTCTTCAACGTGGCGTTCCTGCCCCAGTTCGTGGACCCGTCGCTCGGCCATGTCCAGGGGCAGTTGATGCTGCTCGGGATCACGATCGTCGTGATGGGCTTCCTGTGGGACGGCAGCGTCGGCCTGCTCGCGGGGCGGCTGGCGGCTCTACTGAGGCGCAGTGCGCGGGTGAACCGCTGGCTGAACATCGTCTCCGGGACGGTGTTCACGGGGCTGGCGGTGCGGCTGGTGGCGACTTCTCCGAAGTAGTCGGCACCTGACGGCGGATGTCAACTCGCGGTTGACACCCGAGGGGGTGCAACCTACGGTTGACACATGACGACGAACCCCACCATCACGTCATCGGTGCGCCTCGACGATCTGATCGCGGCGATCAAGACGGTTCACCAGGAACCCCTCGAACAGCTCCAGGACGCGGTGCTCGCCGCCGATCACCTCGGCGAGGTAGCCGACCACCTGATCGGCCACTTCGTGGACCAGGCCCGGCGTTCGGGCGCCTCCTGGACGGACATCGGCAAGAGCATGGGGGTCACCCGGCAGGCCGCGCAGAAGCGGTTCGTGCCGAAGGAGTCGGCCGACCTCGACCCGAGCCAGGGCTTCAACCGCTACACGCCCCGCGCCCGCAACACGGTGATGGCCGCGCACAACGCGGCCACGTCCGCGCGCAACGCCGAGGGCGTGCCCGAGCACCTCGTCCTCGGTCTGCTGGCCGAGCCCGACGGACTCGCCGCGAAGGCGCTCGTCGAGCAGGGCGTCTCCCTCGACACGGTCCGCGAGGCGGCGACCGCCGCACTGCCGCCGGCCGTCGAGGAGGCCCCGGAGCTCGTGCCGTACGGCCAGGCCGCCAAGAAGGTCCTGGAACTCACCTTCCGCGAGGCCCTGCGCCTCGGTCACAACTACATCGGCACGGAACACATCCTGCTCGCCCTGCTGGAGCACGAGAACGGCGAGGGCGTCCTCAGCGGCCTGGGCATCGACAAGGAGCGGACCGAACGGTACGTGGCCGAGGTGCTGGAGAAGATCGTGCAGGCGCAGAAGGACGCGCAGGACGGGGCCTGAGCCCGCCCGGGCGGTGACCGGGGCCGGGACCAAGACTGCGACCGAGACCAGGACGGCCGCCAGGGCCGGGCCGCCGTCAGGGGGCGTTGTCAGACCCCCCTGGCACACTCGCAAGCATGGCCGATCGGTGGGCGCTCGCTGGGGCCGAGGACGGTGGCGTGGACGTCGCGCCCCTCGGCCCGGACGGGCTGCCCGTCGGGCCGGTGCGGCGGGAGGCGGATGCCGCCGAGGCCATACGGAGCCGTCCCGGCGTCGCGCGGTGGGTGTGGCGGTCCACCGCCGAGGTCTACCCGCGCCTGCTCGCCACGGGGGTGCGAGTCGAGCGGTGCTACGACATCGAGGCCGCCGAGACGCTCCTCCTCGGCCATGAGGGGCGGTACGGGGAACCACGCTCGGCCGCGGCCGCCCTGGCCCGGCTGCGTGGCGGTCCCGTACCGCCCGATCCGCCGCAGCGCTCCGCCGAACCGGGCTCCCAGTCCCCCCTGTTCGAACCACAGGGCGTCCACCTGCCCCTGGCGGACCTCCTCGCGGTCTACGCCGAGCAGCAGAAACGGCATGCGCAGGCCGAGCACCCCGAGCGGATGCGCCTGCTGACGGCCGCCGAGTCGGCCGGCATGCTGGTGGCCGCCGAGATGAACCGCGCCGGGCTGCCCTGGCGCACCGAGGTGCATCGCGCGGTGCTGCACGACCTGCTGGGCGAGCGGTACGCGGGCGGTGGCGAGCCGCGCCGCCTGGCCGAGCTGGCCGACGAGGTGTCCACGGCGTTCGGCCGCCGGGTGCGGCCCGATCTGCCCGCCGACGTGGTCAAGGCCTTCGCACAGGCCGGGATCAAGGTCGCCTCGACCCGCCGCTGGGAGATCGAGTCCGTCGACCACCCGGCGGTGAAACCCCTGCTGGAGTACAAGAAGCTGTACCGCATCTGGGTCGCCCACGGCTGGTCCTGGCTCCAGGACTGGGTGCGCGACGGGCGGTTCCGGCCCGAGTTCCTCGCGGGCGGGACGGTGACCGGGCGCTGGGTGACCAACGGCGGGGGTGGCCTGCAGATCCCCAAGGTGATCCGGCGGGCCGTGGTCGCCGACCCCGGCTGGCGGCTCGTCGTCGCCGACGCCGACCAGATGGAGCCGCGTGTCCTCGCCGCGATCTCCCGCGACCCCGGGCTGATGGAGGTGGCCGGGCGGGAGAGCGACCTCTACCAGTCCGTATCCGACCGCGCCTTCTCCGGTGACCGCGCCCAGGCCAAACTCGCCGTGCTCGGCGCGGTCTACGGCCAGACCTCCGGCGATGGTCTGAAGAACCTAGCCGCGCTCAGACGCCGCTTCCCCCGGGCGGTGGCGTACGTCGACGAGGCGGCCCGCGCCGGCGAGGAGGGCCGGCTCGTGCGGACGTGGCTCGGCCGGACCTGCCCGCCGGCGGCCCGGGGGACGGACGACGCGGCGGAGGAGGCCGGCATCCCGGCCACCGACGAGGAGCAGCCCGACAGCGGACCGTGGGTGCCCGGGTACGCCTCCACCAACGCCCGCGCCCGCGGCCGCTTCGCGCGGAACTTCGTCGTCCAGGGCAGCGCGGCCGACTGGGCCCTGCTGCTGCTCGCCGCGCTGCGCAGATCCTGCGCGGACCTGGCGGCCGAGCTGGTCTTCTTCCAGCACGACGAGGTGATCGTGCACTGCCCCGAGGAGGAGACGGAGACGGTCGTCGCGGCGATCCGCGAGGCGGCTGCCCTGGCCGGCCGGCTGACCTTCGGGGAGACGCCGGTGCGGTTCCCGTTCACGACGGCGGTGGTGGAGTGCTACGCGGACGCCAAATAGCCCACCTGGCCGAGCAGTTGAGCAGCGAGCGGCCGAGGTCGCGGTGTCAGTCGGCGGGAGCGAGCAGCTCGCGGAGTTCCCTGACCACCGCGTGCGCGTCGGTCCCCTCCAGCGCCGCGAGAGCCGAGCCCCACTCCTCGCGTGCCGCCGCGTCCCGCCCTTGTTCCCGTAGCAGCAGCCCGTGCTGGTGGCGGGCGAGGCCGACGGTGTAGCGGTCAGCGCGGGCGTCGGCCCGGTCCAGGAGCTCGGCGCACTCACGGACGGCCCTCCCCGTGCGGCCCAGCAGCCTCAGCGCGCGGACCAGACCGAGCCGGGTCTGGGACTCGCCGTGCCAGTCGCCGTGACCGCCCAGGATGCGCAGGCTCTCCTCGAAGTGCGCGACGGAGGCGGCCGGTTCGCCGAGCCGCAGATGGGCGTACCCGATGTTGCAGTGCGCGGTGTGCCGCACGATGACGGCGCCGATCTCGTCCCCGAGGGCGAGCGCACGCCGGTGCTGCTCGATGGCGGCCCGCGGGTCGGTGTGCTCGTAGAGGTTGCCGAGATGGCTGTGGGTGACGGCCTCGCCGTACGGGTCGTTGAGCTGCCGTGCGTACTCCAGGCTCCGGGTCAGCGCCTCGGCCGCCTCGGCGGGCCGGCCCAGCCCGTCGAGCAGCAGGCCGCGGTTGTTGAGGCAGCGACGGATCCAGGACGAGTCGTCGAGCCGCCGCCAGATGGCCAGCGCGCGGTCGTTGAGGTCGAGCGCCTCGCTCTGGCGGCCGGTCAGGAAGTGCAGTCCGGCGAGGTCGACCAGCGCGTAGGCCTGCGCCGCCTCGTCCCCGAGCCGCCGCGCCACGCGCAGTCCGGCCCGGCCGAGCACCTCCATCTCGGCGAGGCGCCCCGTGCGGTGCGCGTAGGGGAGGATCAGCCGCACGAGGGTGGAGACGAGCCCCGCGCGCCGCCGGCACGGGTCGTCCTCGTACCGCTCGACCAGGGTGACGATGTTCGCCAGCTCGCTGTCGCCCCAGGCGAAGGCCTCCTCGGGGGTGTCGAAGGGGGCGACGGTGTCGACGTGTGCCGCGTGCCCGGGTGGCTGGGCCGCGGTGGGGCGACGGCGGTCGTCCTGGTCGGGGCCGGGCTCGACGATCGCGACGAGCACCCGCTCGGCGACGGCGGCGTACCAGCGGAGGGCGGTTTCGCAGGCGCCGGTGTGGTCGGCGCCGATGTGGTCTGCGCCGGTGTCGTTCGCGTTCCGTACGCCGCCCCCTTCACGGGGATCGCCGGAGCCGCCGGTGCCGGCCGCGTCCGGCTCCCCCGTCACGCTCCGCTCCCCCGCCAGCTCGCGGGCGAAGTCGCGGACGAGGCCGTGTGGTGCGTAGCGCCCGTACGCCGGTTCCTGGAGCAGGGCCACGTCGACGAGGCGGTCCAGGGCGGCCTCGGTGCGGCGTTCGCCCGTGCCGGTGAGGCGGGCGAGCAAGGGTGCGCCGTACGTGGGCAGATCCAGCGCTCCGATACGGCGGAGGGTGAGGGCCGCGTCCCGGTCGGCCTCGCGCTCGGAGCCGGCGAGCGCGTCATGGGCGACAGCCAGGGAGCGGCGCACGCTCAGGTCGTCGTACTCGAGGTGGCGCAGCCGCCCTCGCGTCCCGGCCAGTTGCCCGGCGAGGACGTCCGGAGTGAGGGCCTGCCGGGCGGCCAGGCGCGCGGCGACGACGCGCAGGGCCAAGGGGAGGCGGCCGGTGAGTTCGACGAGGCGGCGGGCGGCGTCCGAGCCGTCCAGTCCGGCCCGGCCCGAAGCCGCGACCAGGAGCGCCGCGCTCTCCTCGTCCGACAGGGGGCCGAGCGGAAAGCGGGCGACGCCGTCGAGGGCGGTGAGCGGCGAACGGCTGGTGACGATCACCGCACACCCGGCGCCGGCCGGCAGCAGCGGCCGTATCTGCGCGGCGCTGGCGGCGTCGTCCAGCACCAGGAGCGTGCGGGTCGGCGCGAGCAGCGAGCGCAGCAACGCGGATGCCGCGTCGGGGTGTTCGGGGATGCGGCAGGGCTCGGCTCCGAGGTCACGCAGCAGGGCGGTGAGCGCCTGGCCCGGGGTGAGAGGGGCCATGCCGGGGGTGGCGCCGTGCAGGTCGAGGTAGAGCTGCCCATCGGTGAAACGTTCCGCCAACTCGTGTGCGACGTGCAGCGCGAGTGCGCTCTTGCCGACGCCGGGCATGCCGCTGATGACGGCGGTGGCCGGAACGGCGGGAGAGAAGGGGACAGTTGGGGCGGTCGACGCCGGCACTCCCGGTGCCGTCAGGGTGCGGCGCAGCAGGTCGCGTTCGGCGGTACGGCCCGTGAAATGCGCCGGCGGCGGGGGAAGCTGGGCGGGCTGCGGCTGATCGGACGAGGGCGGCGCGGCGACCTGCAGCACCTCCACATGCGCCTCCCGCACCCCCGGCCCCGGCTCGATGCCGAGCTGGTCGACCAGGCGGGTGCGCAGATCGCGGTGGACGGCCAGGGCCTCGGCCTGGCGGCCGGTCCGGTGCAAAGCGAGCATGAGCTGGCGGTGGTACACCTCCCGCAGCGGATACTCGGCGGTCAACGCCGCCAGCTCCGGCACGAGCCCGTCCACACGCGGGCCGCCCAGCGCCAACTCGGCGTCGTAGCGCCACTCCAGAAGCAGCAGCCGGGCCTCGCGCAACCGCCGTGCGAAGGCGTACCCGCCCACCTCGGACGGCAGCCCGGCGAGCGGCGCGCCCCGCCACAGTGCGAGCGCGGCGCCGCACTCACGCACGACGCGCTCCCAGTCCTGCCCGGCGTGCGCGGCCCGCGCCGCGGCGACACGGGCCTCGAAGACGTGGACGTCCAGCTCTCCCTCGTCGACCCGCAGCACATACCCGGACGGCACGGTCCGCAGCCGCTCGGGATCGTCGAGTAACCGCCGCAGCCGGGCCACGTGGTTGTGCAGCGAGGCCTGGGCGGAAACGGGCGGCGCCCCGCCCCACAGCGCGTCCTTGAGCGACTCGACGGAGACGGCCCGTCCGGCGTCGAGCAGCAAAGCGGCCAGCAGCGCACGGGACTTGGGGCTCGCGACATCCCGTACTTCGCTCCGGCCGCCCTCGTCGGCGTCGTGGTACAGCACCGGCGGCCCGAGCAGGCCGAAGCGCAGCCCGCGCCGCCCGCCGGAACCGTCCTGGCTGCCCGAACAGGCAGATGACCCCATCACGCCCCCGTCTCCCCGCGGCACCGCCCTTGACGGGTTTCCGCCCCCGGGGCAGCGGTTTTCCGCCACCTTCGTCCTCACGTTCTCCGCCGGAACGCCCCCGCACAGGCCGTCGTCCGTCCTGGTTCGGCGACTTCACGCCAATCGGCAGACGACGCAACGGCGAACCGTTGGCCACATGTTAGCGATCGGTTGGCAAACCCTGATGTGATCACTACGTCGGATCTGGCCCGGCGGCGCGCGCGTCTGGACGCGCAACTCGGGGGAGTGTCGCCGCCGCGGCCGGGTCCGGGTCCCGGTCGGCGGAGGTGAACGGCCGGGGCCCCACCAAACTTCCGGCCGCCTGCCGGCGTCGCTCGGTCAGATGACCGGCGGACGACCCAGCCGAGTCAGCCGCCACACCGTCCGCCAGCGCATGGGCCGCCGCTCACCCGCCGGCTCCCGTACGCCTTCCACGAACCCGCCGAACCATGCCCGCAGCCCAGCACGCGACCGGTTGCGCACGAGGGTGAGCAGCACCCAGACGCCCAAGTGGACGGGGACGAGCGCGAACGGCAGCCGGCGGCGGGCCAGCCAGACCCGGTTGCGGGCGTTCACGCGGTAGTAGATGGCGTGCCGGGCGGGCGAGGTCTTCGGGTGCTGGAGCAGCAGTTCGGGCGCGTACAGGATGCGCCAGCCCGCGTCGGCCGCGCGCCAGGCCAGATCGGTCTCCTCGTGCGCGAAGAAGAACTCGGCGGGCCAGTCGCCGACCTCGTCGAGCATGGCCGTCCGCAGCGCGTGCCCGCCGCCGAGGAACCCGGTGACGTATCCGCCCCGCAGGGGGTCGGAGTTGCCGACCCTGGGCACGTGCCGCTGCTGCGTCTCGCCCAGCTCGTCGGCGATGCGGAAGCCGACGATGCCGAGCCGGTCGTCGGCGGCGTACAGCTCCCGCACACGGCGCAGCACATCGGCGTCGACGAGCAGCCCGTCGTCGTCGAGCTCCACGACGACGTCGATGTCGCCGAACTCCCGCAGCCGCGCGAGGGCCGCGTTCCGCCCGCCGGGACAGCCGAGGTTCTCGTCGAGCTCGATCGGGGTGACCTCGCCGGGCAGCGACAGCCGCCGGGCGAACTCGGGCAGCGGGCAGCCGTTGCCGACGATCACGATCCGCTCGGGCGGCACGTCCTGCTTGGCCACGGACCGCAGCAGTGCGTCGACCTCCTCGGGCCGGTTGCCCATCGTCACCACGGCGACGGCGATCCTGGGCGCCCCCATGTCCTCACCTCGTCCCGGTCGGCGCTGACGGTTGACGGGCGATGCTAGCCGTTCACGGTAAAGGCCCTTTAAGTACGCCTGCCGGACGGCGGTGCGCCCGCGCCCTCCGGCTCGGGCGGCACCCGACCGGATCGGGCACAGGATGTCGGGTGCGGCAGGGTGCGCGCTGCCTAGCGTGGTGATCACGAAAGAGGAAGGAACCGGGCGTGCTGGAGCGGCTCAACCAGGCGATGGAGCACATCGAGCGCCACCTCGACGGGCCGGTGGACGGCGCCGAACTCGCACGGATCGCGACCACGTCGGAGTACCACCTGCGCCGGATGTTCTCCGCGCTGGCAGGCATGCCCCTGTCGGAGTACATCCGCCGCCGGCGGTTGACGGTCGCGGGCGCGGAGGTGCTCGCGGGCGACGAGACGCTGCTGGAGATCGCGGTGCGCTACGGCTACGGCTCGGGCGAGGCGTTCGCGCGGGCGTTCCGCGCGATGCACGGCGTGGGTCCGGGCGAGGCCCGGCGCACCGGCGCCGCGCTCGTCTCCCAGCCCCGGCTGACCTTCCGCCTCACCGTCGAAGGGAGCAGCAGCATGCACTACCGAGTAGTGGACCGCCCGGCCTTCACCGTCGCGGGCTTCAAGACCCGGGTACCGCTCGTGCATTCGGGCCCGAACCAGGCGATCATCGACTTCGTCCGGGGGCTCGACAAACAGGCCCTGGAGCAGCTCGGACAGCTCTCGGACCAGGAGCCGCAGGGCATCGTCGCGGTCTGCGACGACCTGGATCCCGGCCGCGCCGAGGGCACCGAACTCGACTACTACCAGGCGGCACTCACCACGGCGTCCGCCCCCGCCGGCGCCCCCGCGGGCGTCACCACCCTGCCCGTCCCGTCCGGCACCTGGGCGGTCTTCACCACCTCCGGCCCGGTACCGCGGGCCATCCAGGAACTGTGGCGCGACGTGTTCACCGAGTGGTTCCCGTCCAACCCGTACCGCAGCCGCCCCGGCCCCGAGATCCTGCGGACCGGTCTCTCGGCGGACGGGACGACGGCGGACGCCGAGCTGTGGCTGCCGGTGGAACGGGAGACCAGCCGCTGAACGCCGCGAGCCCCGGGCCGGACCGATTCCGGCCCGGGGCTCGCGGGGGCGGCTACCGAGGCGCGACCGTCTCCGCGGTGTCCTTCCGGCGGGCCCGCTCCCGGACCAGCGAGATCCCGATCACCAGCGCGGCGACGAGCACCGAGAGCAGCACCTGGCTGCGGCCGCCGCCCTCCTTGCCGTCGGTGAGCATGTAGAGGAGGACGAACGTGATCATCGCGATCGTCGCCCAGGTCAGATAGGGGAACAGCCACATCCGGACGACGAGCTTCTCCGGGCTCTCGCGCAGGATGATCCCCCGCATCCGCAGCTGCGAGAAGCAGATGACCAGCCACACGAAGAGCGCGACGGCGCCGGAGGAGTTCAGCAGGAACTGGAAGACCGTGTCCGGCCACAGGTAGTTGAAGGCGACCGCCACGAAGCCGAAGACCACGGAGGCCAGGATCGCGGCCTGGGGGACACCCCGCGTGTTCGTGCGTACGAAGGACCGCGGGGCGTCGCCGCGCTGCCCGAGGGAGAAGGCCATCCGGGAGGCGGTGTAGAGGCCGGAGTTGAGACAGGACAGCACGGCGGTCAGCACGATGAAGTTCATGATCTCGCCGGCGTGCGGGATGCCGATCGAGTCGAGGGCCGCGACGTACGAACCCTTCTTCTCGATCGCCGGGTCGTTCCACGGCAGCAGAGCGACCACGACGAGGATCGAGCCGAGGTAGAAGACACCGACCCGCCAGATCACGCTCCTGGTGGCCTTGGCCACCGCCCGCCGCGCATCCGAGGACTCACCGGCGGCGAGGGTGACGATCTCGCTGCCCATGAAGGAGAAGACGACCAGCAGGATGCCGGTGAGGATCGCCCCCGGCCCGTTCGGCAGGAATCCGCCGTGCTCGGTGAGGTTTCCGAATCCCGTGGAGGCATGGTCGGAGCCGGGCAGCACACCGAAGACGGCCAGCCCACCGAGGATGATGAAGCCCGTGATGGCGACGACCTTGATGCCGGCGAACCAGAACTCGAACTCGCCGAAGGAGCCGACCGAGGCCAGGTTCGTGGCGGTGAGGACCGTCATCACGATCAGGGCCCAGGCCCACTGCGGTACGGCCGGCACCCACCCTTCCAGGATGACGGCGCCCGCGGTCGCCTCCACGGCGAGGACGACGACCCAGAAGAACCAGTACAGCCAGCCGATCGAGAACCCGGCCCAGCGGCCGAGCGCCCGGTCCGCGTAGGCCGAGAAGGACCCGGAGGTCGGGTTGGCCGCGGCCATCTCGCCGAGCATCCGCATCACGAAGACGACGAGGGCGCCGACCAGTGCGTAGGACACGAGGATGCCGGGTCCGGCGGCGGCGATGCCGGAGGCGGAGCCCACGAAGAGACCGGCACCGATCACTCCGCCGATGGCGATCATGGACAGATGGCGGTTCTTGAGACCGGCCCGCAGACCTGCCTGCTGCTCCGGAGGCTGACCACTGGTGGATGGAGCGGTGTCAGGGGTCAGTGAATCGGGGGGACGTGTAGTCATGTTCGACATCCATGGGGTCGTTGGGAGTGCCGTGCTGTACGTCAGGAGGGACGGTCGGGGCACTGACGATTCCCGGAAGCGTTCACGGTGCGGTTCGCGGAATCCGGATGTCGTGCCGGTGATGGGGTCGTCACCGCACGTCCGCGTTTCGCTCCGTCTCCTCGTGGGAGGTGGGCCGCATCACTTGCGGAAATGGATTTGCGCAAGCGTATGGGGGCTCATGGGGCCAATTGTTTGTGAAGGCTGAACAAACTCGACCTCGATGGCTGTACGACCGGCCAATGCGCAACCGGGTCAGCCGGTGGGCGGCAGCCGCAGCTGGAGCATGGCCAGCAGACGCTGGTCGGGACGGCTGAGATCGAGGCCGGTCAGCTGCTCGGCCCGGCGAAGGCGGTACCGCAGCGTGTTGGGGTGCACATGGAGCTGTGCGGCCGCCGCCCGGATGTCACCGAAGGAGTTCAGGTACGTCAGGAGCGTCTCGGCGAGCCGGCCCTGGTGCCGGCTGTCGTGCGAGAGCAGGGCGGTCAGCCGGGGATCCCGTATCTCGGGGCGGGCGGCGAGCAGCGTCAGTATCTCGCTGACCAGCACCTCCGCCTGGATGTCCGGCAGCGCGGCGACCGCCACGGCCACTCCGGCGCTCACCATGGCGTCGAGGATGCGGTCGGCCTCCCGGCGTGACTCGGGGACGTCCCCGAGCCCCGGCACCAGGCACCCGACCGAGCCGCGCAGCGGCAGCCCCAGGTGGCGCCGTGCGGCGTCGGTGATCTCCTGGGTCCAGCCGCGCAGCGTGTCCGTGTCGATGCCGCGGGGCAGCTGGGGCAGCAGCACGTAGATGCGGGGATCGACCTGGGTGACCAGGGCGCTGCGGTGCCGGGCGGCGATGTGCACGGAGACCAGGTTGGTGACCTCCGAGTGGGTCAGTTCTGGTGCGGCGACGCCCCCCGGGGACTCGTACGCCTCCGTGGTCCCGTACGAGAAACCCAGCACGGCGGCCGGGCGGGTGGCGTCGAATCCCAGGTGCGTGGCCAGCGGCTGCGGTCCGGTGCTGCCGTCCAGAAGTCCGGCCAGCAGGGTCCGGGTGAGCGTCACGTCGTCCGAGAGCTCCCTGCGACGGCGTACGAGATGGAGGGCCGCGACCCGGGCGGCGCCCAGCAGTGCCTGGCGCGAGCGTTCGGACAGCGGGATCGAGCCCTCCTGCACCCAGATGGTGCCCAGCTGTCGGTCCCCGGACCGGATGGCCACCGCGAGCCGGCGGCGGATGCCCAGCTCGGGGTGGCTGTCGATACCGATCACCTCGTCGCTGGAGTGCAGGTGCTGGAACACGCCCCACTCGCGCAGCTTCGCCAGATAGCCTTCCGGCCCCTGCCAGCCGAGGATGGAGCGCCGGCGCAGGTCGTCCGCCTCGTCGGAGTCGGTGGTGCGGGAGTAGGCCAGCACCCGGTTCGCGGCGTCCTCGATGCTGACGATGCCGCTGGTGAGGATCGCGGTGGTCTGGGCGAGCGAGAACAGGTCGCCCTCCTCGGCCCCCATCCCCGGCTCGCCCGGCGGTGCGTCGTCGAGGGCGGCCCGGGCCAGCGCGTTCACCTGCTCCCAGCGTGCTTCGCTGCGCAGCGAGAGCAGGGCGATCCCGGCCTCGACGGCGGTCTCGCTGAGCGCCGCGGCCTGGCCGGGCCCGTCCAGCTTGACCACGACGGCGGCGGCTCCGTCCCGCCCGGCGGCCCGCAGCGCGGGAAAGGCGGCCCGGCCCCGGGCACCGATCACCAGGACGAGCTCGCCCGGCTGTGCGGTCGGCGGATCCTCGGGATCGAGCAGCGAGACCCCGCGGATCTCGACGTCCAGCCCGGCGGGAGCGGCCTGCACCTCCACCAACGAGTCACCCAGCACCATCAGCAACTGACGCAGGCCGATGCCGGCTGCGGTGGGAGACACTGCGGCCGGATCCATGATCGTCGCCTCTGCTGGGAGCCATGCCGGGGCTCCGATGCTATCCGCAGGGGCGACGGGCACCTCCTCACACGGCCCGGACGTGGCTCGTGAGCCGGCTGCGCTCGGGGACAGGGCGGACAGGGAGAACACCCTGCTGATCGAAGAGGTACTGAGGTCCCTCGACTGACACCCCACCAGGGGACCAACAAAAAGACCAGGTCAGATACCATCTGACCTGGTCTTCACCGGAGCCGCCTTCGGGATTCGAACCCGAGACCTACGCATTACGAGTGCGTTGCTCTGGCCATCTGAGCTAAGGCGGCGCGCTGACCGCACTAGGGTGCGATCAGCAACGACGGTAAGTCTACACAGTTTCCGAGGGTGCTCCGTACCAGCCCCGGAGGCGGGCCCTCCGGGGCCGGGCGCAGGCTCATGAGCAGCGCTTGCCGTCCGTGGGAGGGGTGCCGCGGAGGAGATAGGCGTTGATCGTGCGGTCGATGCAGGAGCTGCCGCGGCCGTACGCCGTGTGGCCGTCGCCCTCGTAGGTGAGGAGGCGGGCCGAGGAGAGCTGGCCGGCCAGGGCCTGCGCCCACCGGTACGGGGTCGCGGGATCACGGGTGGTGCCGATCACGACGATCGGGGCGGCGCCCTTCGCCTCGATGCGGTGCGGCTCGCCCGTGGCGTGCACCGGCCAGTACGCGCAGTTCAGAGCCGCCCACGCCAGTCCCTCGCCGAAGACGGGGGACGCCTTCTCGAACTCGGTCAGGGCACCGCGCACCTCGTCGGGAGTGTCGAAGGCGGGCGGCAGGTCGAGGCAGTTCACGGCCGCGTTGGCGAACATCAGGTTGCTGTAGCCGCCGTCGGCGTCCCGCTCGTAGTAGCCGTCGGAGAGGACGAGGAGCCCTGCGCCGTCGTTCTCCTTCATCGCGGACGTCAGCGCCTCGCGCAGCTGCTGCCAGGAGCCCTCGTCGTACATGGCCGCGATCACACCGGTGGTGGCGAGCGACTCGGTGAGGCGGCGGCCGTCGGGGTCGCCGGTGGCGGCCGGGCGCGCGTCCAGCTTCTCGAAGAACGCCTTGAGGTTCTCGCCGACCCGCTCCGGCGAGGTGCCCGCGCCGCCCAGCGGGCAGTCCGTCTGCCGGACGCAGTCCTTCGCGAACGACCGGAACGCCGTCTCGAAGCCCGCCGTCTGTTCGAGGTTCAGCCGCCGCGCGGACAGCGAGGGGTCCATCGCGCCGTCCAGCACCAGCCGGCCCGCCCGGTCGGGGAAGAGCCCGGCGTAGGTCGCCCCGAGGAACGTCCCGTAGGAGGCGCCGACGTAGTTCAGCTTCTCGTCGCCGAGCACCGCCCGCACGATGTCCATGTCGCGGGCCGCCTCCACGGTGGACACATGGCGCAGAAGCCGGGGCGCGTCCGCGCCGCAGCCTTCGGCGAACGTCCGGTACGCCGTGACCAGCCCGTCGGTCTCCTTGGCGTCGTCGGGGGTGGAGTCCGTCTGCGTGTACGTGTCCATCCCCGGCCCGTCCAGGCACTCGACGGGTTCGCTGCGGGCCACGCCGCGCGGGTCGACCGCCACCATGTCGTAGCGGGCACGGACCTCGGCCGGGTAGCCGATGCCGGCGTACGCCTGGACGTAGCCGATCGCCGAGCCGCCCGGCCCGCCGGGGTTCACGAGCAGCGAGCCCAGCCGCTTCCCCGGGCCGGTGGCCTTCTTGCGGGTGACGGCGAGCCGGACGTCTCCGGCGGTGGGCTCGGCGTAGTCGAGCGGTGCCTTGATCGTGGCGCACTCGAAGCCGGGGACGCCGCAGCCGCGCCAGGCCGGCTTCTGGGCGTAGTACGGCGTGAGCGCCGCAGGGGTGGACCGCGGCAGCGCGACCAGTGCCGCCTCCGCCGCAGTGGCGGACGTCGTGGAGCTCCCGGAGGAGCAGGCTGAGACGAGCAGCGCGGCCGTGGCGAGGATGCCTGCCGCGGTCCTGGCTCCGCTGCGGGTCCGGCGGTGCGGGCCGCCGGGACGGGAGACGGAGCGGTCGGCGGAGCGGAGAGGGCGCCATGTGTCCATCCAGCGAGCGTAACTCTGAGCGATGGAATGGATGCCCTGCGTGCGGGTCGTGCCTCGTACGAGTTACGGCGTCAACTCCGCGTCCACCTCGTGGGCGGGACGCGCGGCGTTGCCCTCACGCGCGCTGCCGGTGCCGGCTCAGCCCGCTCTGAGCGCCATCGTCATGGCCTCCACCGCGAGCAGCGGGGCCACGTTGCGGTCGAGGGCGTCGCGGCAGGCGGCGATCGCCTCGATGCGGCGGAGCGTGGATTCCGGGGAGCTGCCGCGGGCCAGGCGCTCCAGGGCGTCCTCGGCGTCGGCGTTGGCGATGGCCACACGGGAGCCGAGCTGGAGGGCGAGGACGTCGCGGTAGAAGGCCGTGAGGTCGGTCAGGGCGAGGTCGAGGCTGTCGCGCTGCGTGCGCGTTCTGCGGCGCTTCTGCTTGTCCTCCAGGTCCTTCATCACGCCCGCCGTGCCGCGCGGCATGCGGCCGCCCTGGGCCGCGCCGAGAGCGGCCCTCAGCTCCTCGGTCTCCTTGGTGTCCGTCTCCTCCGCGAGTTGCTTGGCGTCCTCGGCGGCCGCGTCGACGAGCTCCTGGGCGGCCTTGAGCGCGCCGCCGATGTCCTCCACCCGCAGCGGCAGCCGCAGCACGGCGGCACGGCGCTCGCGCGCGGCCGGGTCGGTGGCCAGGCGGCGGGCCTGGTCGACGTGGCCCTGCGTCGCGCGGGCCGCCGCGGCGGCGACGGCGGGCTCGATGCCCTCGCGGCGTACGAGCATGTCGGCGACGGCGTCGACCGACGGCGTGCTCAGGTTCAGGTGGCGGCAGCGGGAGCGGATGGTCGGCAGGACGTCCTCGACGGAGGGCGCGCACAGCAGCCAGACCGTGCGCGGGGCGGGCTCCTCCACGGCCTTGAGGACGGCGTTGGCCGACTTCTCGTTCAGCCGCTCGGCGTCCTCGACGAGGATGACCTGCCAGCGGCCGTTCGCCGGTGACGTGAACGACTTGCGGACGGTGTCGCGCATGTCGTCGGCGAGGATCTGCGTGCCGACGGCGGCAACGGTGGTGACGTCGGCGTGCGTGCCGATCAGCGCCGTGTGACATCCGTCGCAGAAGCCGCAGCCCGGGGAGCCGCCGAGGGCCCGGTCCGGGCTGACGCACTGCAGGGCCGCCGCGAACGCCCGCGCCGCCTGGTTCCGCCCGGCCCCGGGCGGGCCCGTGAACAGCCACGCGTGCGTCATCTTCGACGCCTCGGGCGGGGGGACGTCGGTCCCGGCCGCGGTGACCAGGGCGTCGGCATCCCGGGCGGCGGCGTCCAGCTGCGCGCTCACCCTCTCCTGCCCGACGAGGTCGTCCCACACGGTCATGGGTCACGCCGCCCTTTCGTCACGTCCACGGTTTCGTCACGTCCACGGTGCGAGATCCATTGTGGGGGTGACCACTGACAACGCCCCCTGGCACCGCCGGAGGCCTCAGCGGCCCCGGCCGCCCTTCCCCCGGCGCCCCCGGCCCTCGTCCGGCTCGTCCTCGTCATGCGGTCCGAGCAGCTCGTCCGCCAGCGAGGGCAGGTCGTCCAGCGGCGTCTCCTCGGCCCAGTCGGACCGCCGGCGGGGCCGGCCCTCGGCATCGAGCTGGGGCATCTCCCGGGTACGGTCATCGGTCCCGTCGGGCCGGGCGGCCGGGGCGCCCTCCCGGAAGTAGCCGGGCGGAACCCGGTCAGCCGGTTCGTCCCCGCGTACGGGCGGCAGCACGGCCGTCTCGTCCGCGTCCCCCGGCCGGACGGGAGGCAGCACAGCCGTCTCTTCCGCGTCCCCGGGCCGGACCGGAGGCAGCACGGCCGTCTCGTCGCCCGCTCCGGAGGGCACCTGGGGCAGCACCTCGGTCTCGTCCCCGGAACCGGAGCCGGGGCGGACCGGAGGCAGTACCTCTGTCGCCTCCCCGGCCCCCGGCGGAACCGGCGGCTTGGGCAGCTCGGCCGTCACCTCGGCGTCGGAGCCACCGGAAGTCCGGCCCCGGCCCTGCTCCTCGTCCCGCACCCGGCGCAGCACGGTCGTCTCGTCCGCCGCACCGCCGGGTTTCACCACGGGCGTGGGCACCGTCGCCGCGTCCTGACCGGCCGTCGGACCGGAGGCACCCCGCGGGGCAGCGCTCTTCGGGCCGGCCTCCGCGGCAGCGGCCGCCGCCTCCGCCAGGCGCCGCGCCTCCTCGGCCCGCAGCAGGGCCTCCTCGGCCTTGCGCTGCTTCTCCAGGCGGAGCGCCTCGGCCTCGGCACGCAGCCGCGCCTCTTCCTCGGCCTGCTTGCGGCGCCGCTCCTCCTCGGCCTTGCGCCGGGCCTCCTCCTCGGCGCGGGCCTTCTCCTCCGCGAGGAGCCGGGCCCGCTCCTCCTCGGCCTTCTTCCGCGCTTCCTCGGCCCGCCGCCGGGCCTCCTCCGCCTGCCGTTCGGCCTCGCGACGCTGTGCCTCCTCCAGCTCGCGCCGCTTGCGCTCCTCCTCCTCGGCGCGCAGCCGGGCGAGCTGCTCCTGGCGCTCACGCTCCAGGCGCTCCTCCTCCGCCTTGCGGGCAGCCTCTTCCTCGGCCTTCCTGCGGGCCTCCTCCTCGGCCTTCCTGCGCGCCTCCTCCTGGGCCTTGATCTCGGCCTCGGACAGCGGCAGCACCTGGTCGAGCCGGTGCCGGATGACGGTCGTGACGGCCTCGGGCTCCTGGCCGGCGTCCACCACCAGGTACCGCCCGGCGTCGGCCGCGGCCAGGGTCAGGAATCCGGCCCGCACGCGCGCGTGGAACTCGGCCGGCTCCGACTCCAGCCGGTCCGGCGCCTCGGTGAACCGCTCGCGCGCGGTCTCCGGCGCGACGTCCAGCAGGACGGTCAGATGCGGCACCAGTCCGTTCGTGGCCCAGCGGTTGATCCTGGCGATCTCGGTCGGCGACAGGTCGCGGCCCGCGCCCTGGTAGGCGACGGAGGAGTCGATGTACCGGTCGGAGATGACGACCGCGCCGCGCTCCAGGGCGGGCCGTACGACGGTGTCGATGTGCTCGGCCCGGTCAGCCGCGTACAGCAGCGCCTCCGCGCGGTGCGACAGGCCCTCGCTCGACACGTCCAGCAGGATCGACCGCAGCCGCTTGCCCACCGGCGTCGCCCCCGGCTCGCGCGTCAGCACGACCTCGTGGCCCTTGCCGCGGATCCACTCGGCGAGCGCCTCCGCCTGCGTGGACTTCCCGGCCCCGTCGCCGCCCTCCAGGGCGATGAAGAAACCGGAGGCGGCGGGCGCCTGCTCCGGGTCGTCGCCGCGCAGCAGCGCGTCGCGCAGGTCCTGGCGCAGCGGGACTCCGGAACGGTCGTCGACCTTGGCCAGTACCAGCGCGGCCACCGGCAGCAGCAGGGCGCCGGCCAGCATCAGCGTGAAGGCCGCGCCACCGTGCGCGAAGACGAACTTGCCGCTCTCCAGCCGGTGCGGCCCGATCCCCGCCGCCACCACCGGGGCGATCACCGCACCGAGCGCCACGCAGACGCGGACGACCGCGTGCAGGTGCTCCGTCGTACGGGACCGCCGGTACTCCTCGGTCTCCTGGTCGAGCAGGGTGTGCCCGGTGTTGGCGGACATGCCCGCGCCGACGCCGGCCAGCGCGAGGATCAGCAACACGCTGGTGACGTCCGGGACGAGTCCGGCGGCCAGCAGCGCGACACCGGTGAAGGCGATGGCCAGCGCGAGCAGCCTGCGGCGCGACAGGGCGGGCAGCAGCGAGGGCGCCGTACGGATGCCGACGACGACACCGCCGGTCAGCGCGCCCACGAACAGCCCGTAGAGCACCGGGCCGCCGCCCAGGTCCTTGGCGTGCAGCACGGCCACGGCGACGGCGGCGGACACCGCGGCGGCGACGGCCGCGCAGGCCAGCACCAGCAGCGGCATCACGCCGGTGCGGCCCTTGTCGGCGCCGGCGGTCGTCTTCGGTCGGCGCAGCCCCTCGAGCGGCGACCGCGCGCGCGGCGTGCGCGTGGCGGGCAGCTCCAGGAAGGTCAGCACGGACAGGGAGGCGGCGAACAGCCCTGCCGCCACGTAGGAGGCGAGAGCCGCCTGGTGCTGGCCGAACCAGTCGATGCCGGCGCCCAGCAGGTTGTTGAACAGGGAGGCGACGACAAGCGCGACGGCCGCGAGCGGGATCGCGACGAAGCCGGTGCGCAGCGACAGGCGGCGCAAGGCGTCCATGTGGTCCGGCAGCGGCCGGACGGTCGCGCCTTCCGGCGGCGGGGGCGGCAGCAGCGCGGGGGCCGCGCTCTCGCGGCACACCGTCCAGAACCGCTCGGCGACTCCGGTCACGAAGGCCGTGACGAGGAGCACGGCCAGCGCGTCATCGGGCGTCCAGTCGATCCACAGCGGCGCGACGATGAGCAGCGCCGCGCGCAGCCCGTCCGCGCCCACCATGGTCCAGCGGCGGTCCAGCGGGCCGTCCTGGGAGGTGAGCGCGGTGAGCGGACCGAGGAGCACGGCGCCGAACAGGAGCGTCGCCAGGATGCGGACCCCGAAAACGGTCGCCACTGCGAACGCCACGCCGCGGTAGCCGCCCCCGAACGCGCCCTCTGCGACGGCCGCTTGGAGGGCGAGGACGACCAGCACGAGAAGGGCGAGGGTGTCGCCCACACCCCCCACGAGCTGCGCGCTCCACAACCGCTTCAACTGCGGACGGCGCAGCAGGGCGCGGACGGCACGCTCGCGGGAATCCGCGACAAGGGCGTCGTCAGGGGCCGGCTGAGAGGCCGTTGGATGCTCGGCTCGCGTCATGCGTTCAGCCTATCGGGAGCCACCGACACCCCGGGATGCCCGGCCTGGCATGCGCACGCCCCGACACCGAAGTGTTGCCGGGGCGTTCGCTTTCCGAACGCTGGGCGAAGATCCGGACCTTGACGGTCCGGATACCGAACGGGTCCGGAACGAGCCTCAGTCCTCCGCCGGCTCCGAGGCGGTCGCCGTCTTGGCGGCCGTCTTCTTCGCGGTGGTGGTCTTCTTGGCCGTGGTCTTCTTCGCGGTCGTGGTCTTCTTCGCCGCGGTCTTCTTGGCCGCCGTCGTCTTCTTCGCCGGAGCCTTCTTCGCGGCCTTCTTAGCGGTCTTCTTCGCCGGCGCCTTGGCGCGCTTCTCGGCGAGCAGCTCGAAGCCGCGCTCCGGGGTGATCGTCTCGACGCTGTCACCGGAACGCAGGGTCGCGTTGGTCTCGCCGTCGGTGACGTACGGCCCGAAGCGGCCGTCCTTGACGACGACCGGCTTCTCGCTCACCGGGTCGGTGCCCAGCTCCTTCAGCGGCGGCTTGGCGGCCGCCCGGCCACGCTGCTTCGGCTGGGCGTAGATGGCCAGCGCCTCCTCCAGCGTGATCGTGAAGAGCTGCTCCTCGGACTGGAGGGAGCGCGAGTCCGTGCCCTTCTTCAGGTACGGGCCGTAGCGGCCGTTCTGCGCGGTGATCTCCTGCCCCTCGGCATCGGTGCCGACGACACGCGGCAGCGACATCAGCTTCAGGGCGTCGTCGAGGGTCACCGTGTCCAGGGACATCGACTTGAACAGGGACGCCGTGCGCGGCTTGACCGCGTTCTTGCCCGTCTTCGGGGTGCCCTCGGGGAGGATCTCCGTGACGTACGGGCCGTAGCGGCCGTCCTTGGCGACGATCGTGTGGCCGGTGGCCGGGTCCGTGCCCAGTTCGTAGTCGCCGCTCGGCTTGGCGAGCAGTTCCTCCGCGAGGTCGACGGTGAGCTCGTCCGGTGCCAGGTCGTCCGGGATGTCGGCGCGCTGGTGCTGCTCGGTGTCCTTCTCGCCGCGCTCGATGTACGGCCCGTAGCGGCCGACCCGCAGCACGATGTCGTTGCCCACCGGGAACGACGACACCTCGCGCGCGTCGATCGCGCCCAGGTCGGTCACCAGCTCCTTGAGGCCGCCGAGGTGGTCCCCGTCGCCGTTGCCGGCGTCGGCCGCGCTGCCGTTGGTCGTGCCCTCGCCGAAGTAGAAGCGCCTGAGCCACGGCACGGCCTGCGCCTCGCCGCGGGCGATGCGGTCGAGGTCGTCCTCCATCTTGGCGGTGAAGTCGTAGTCGACGAGCCGCCCGAAGTGCTTCTCCAGGAGGTTGACCACGGCGAAGGACAGGAAGGACGGGACGAGCGCCGTGCCCTTCTTGAACACATAGCCGCGGTCCAGGATCGTGCCGATGATCGACGCGTACGTCGACGGGCGGCCGATCTCGCGCTCTTCCAGCTCCTTGACCAGGGATGCCTCGGTGTAGCGGGCCGGGGGCTTGGTGGCGTGCCCGTCGACCGTGATCTCCTCGGCACCCAGGGCGTCACCCTCGGAGACCTGGGGCAGCCGGCGCTCGCGGTCGTCGAGCTCGGCGTTCGGGTCGTCGGCGCCCTCGACGTACGCCTTGAGGAAGCCGTGGAAGGTGATCGTCTTGCCGGACGCGCTGAACTCGACGTCCCGGCCGTCGGCCGCCGTGCCGCCGATCTTCACCGTGACGCTGTTGCCGGTCGCGTCCTTCATCTGGGAGGCGACGGTCCGCTTCCAGATCAGTTCGTACAGCTTGAACTGGTCGCCGGTCAGTCCGGTCTCGGCGGGGGTGCGGAAACGATCACCCGAGGGGCGGATCGCCTCGTGGGCCTCCTGCGCGTTCTTGACCTTCCCGGCGTACGTCCTCGGCTGCGGCGGCAGGTAGTCGGCGCCGTACAGCTGCGTGACCTGGGCGCGGGCGGCGGCGACCGCCGTGTCGCTCAGCGTCGTGGAGTCCGTACGCATGTACGTGATGTAGCCGTTCTCGTACAGCTTCTGGGCGATCTGCATCGTCGCCTTCGCGCCGAAGCCGAGCTTGCGGCTGGCCTCCTGCTGCAGCGTCGTCGTACGGAACGGGGCGTACGGCGAGCGGCGGTACGGCTTGGACTCGACGGACCGGACCGCGAAGCTCGTGTTCTCCAGGGCGGCGGCCAGGGCGCGGGCGTTCGCCTCGTCGAGGTGGAGGGTGTTCGCGCTCTTCAGCTGTCCCAGGGAGTCGAAGTCGCGGCCCTGCGCGACCCGCCTGCCGTCGACGGTCTGCAAGCGCGCGACCAGCGACGACGGGTCCGACTGGTCCCCCGCGCGGCCGGTGGCGAAGGTGCCCGTCAGGTCCCAGTACTCAGCCGAACGAAAGGCGATGCGCTCGCGTTCCCGCTCCACCACGAGTCGCGTGGCGACCGACTGGACACGGCCCGCGGACAGCCGCGGCATGACCTTCTTCCACAGGACCGGCGAGACCTCGTAGCCGTAGAGACGGTCGAGGATGCGGCGCGTCTCCTGGGCGTCGACGAGCTTCTGGTTGAGCTGGCGCGGGTTGGCCACGGCGGCCTGGATCGCGGCCTTGGTGATCTCGTGGAAGACCATCCGCTTGACCGGGACCTTGGGCTTGAGCACCTCCTGGAGGTGCCAGGCGATGGCCTCGCCCTCGCGGTCCTCATCGGTGGCGAGGAAGAGCTCGTCGGAGTCCTTCAGCAGGTCCTTGAGTTTCTTGACCTGCGCCTTCTTATCGGCGTTGACCACATAGATCGGCTGGAAGTCGTGTTCGACGTCCACACCGAGGCGGCGGACCTCGCCGGTGTACTTCTCGGGCACCTCGGCAGCGCCGTTGGGAAGGTCGCGGATGTGCCCGACGCTCGCCTCGACTACGTAGCCGGGGCCCAGGTAGCCCTTGATCGTCTTCGCCTTGGCAGGCGACTCGACGATGACGAGTCGGCGGCCGCCCTGTGCGGTCTCGCTGGTCGGGGACAACTTCGCTCTTCTCTCCGGTCGACGCTGGGGCCTCCCCAGGGTTCGTCTCCCGGGGTCGGGTCGTGGTGACGCTGCGGAGTGTGACGGTACATCCCGCCCCCGTGTCAAACGGGAAAAGCCCGCAACGGCCACTCGAACGGTAACCCGACTACCACCATTCCTGCCGCCCGGAGTGCCCGGAGCCGGCCTGGCCCGATGCGGAGTGCCACCTATCGGTTACCCACGGGCACACCGCCGACACGCTCCTCAGAGGCGGGTGAAGCACCAGGTTCCGGCCGCCAGGGCGAGCACCGCGGCGACGCTCGCGAGGGTCGCCGACGCGACGGGGCTCACGCCCTGGGCGACGGGCCGGCGCCGGCGGACGCGTGTCACGGTCCACGCCAGCAGTGCGCCTCCGAACAGGGAGAACACCGCTCCCGCGAAGATCGCCGGTTCACTCTCCATGGCGCGCCGTGCCCCCTTGTTCCCGTCCTCGTCTCCCCAGCCACGGGAGACTGCCACGGGTGGGCGGCGGGCAGGCGAACCGGAGGTGAACGCCGGGCCGGCACGGCCGCGGATCGGGGGCTTCCGGCCCCTCGCGGACCGTTTCGGACGAGGTGTTCAAATCGACTCGAATTTGTTGGCGAGCCGGCCGGCACCGCCCCGATGATCTCTTGAGCCCCTCAGCGGACCGGTTCCAGGAAGCCCTGCTCCACGAGCAGCCGGATCTGCGCCGGAGTGCGGTCGCGCAGCAGCACCGGGTCCTCGCCGATCAGCTGGGCGATGGCGTCGAGGATGCGACCGGCGCTCATCGTGCCGTCGCACACGCCCGCGAAGCCCGCGCCGACCGTGTCCACCCGGGTCGCCCGGCGCATGCCGCGGTTCTGGCGCAGCACGACATGCTCGGGGTCCTCCGCGCCGGGCAGCCCGACCTGCTCCTGCACGACCTCGGCACCGAGCCGGAAGTGTCCTTCGAGCAGGGCGGCGTCGTCGTGGTCGCGCAGGTAGTCGAGCCGGTCGAAGTGGTCCCGGATGGTGTCCCCGAGCGGCTGCTCCACCGGATGCGGCCACTCCTCCACCGTGACGGAGGGCACGACGGCGCCCGTCCTGCGCAGGGTGATCCAGCCGAAGCCGACGGCCTTCACCTTGCGCGCCTCGAACTCGTCGAGCCAGGCGTCGTAGCGCGCCTGGTACTCCGCCACGTCCTCGCGGTGGTCGCCCGCGTCCCGCAGCCACAGCTCGACGTACTGATTGACGTCCTGCACCTCACGCTGCACGATCCACGCGTCGCAGCCCCGGGGCACCCACGACCGGAGCCGGTCCTGCCAGTCCTCCCCTTCCACGTGCTGCCAGTTGGCGAGGAACTGCGCGAACCCGCCCTCGTTCAACCGCTCCCCCGCTTCCTGAACGAGCGTGCGGCACAGATCGTCCCCGCCCATCCCGCCGTCGCGGTAGGTGAGGCGGGCGCCGGGAGAGATCACGAACGGCGGGTTCGAGACGATCAGGTCGTACGTCTCGTCGTCCCGCACCGGTTCGAAGAGGGAGCCCTCGCGCAGATCGGCGGCCGGGGTGCCGGACAGCGCCAGCGTGAGGGCGGTGATGTGCAGCGCGCGCGGGTTGAGGTCGGTGGCCGTCACGCGCGTCGCGTGCTGAGCGGCGTGCAGCGCCTGGATGCCGGAGCCGGTGCCGAGGTCGAGCGCGGCGGCGACCGGCGTACGGACGGTGATGCCGGCGAGGGTCGTGGAGGCGCCGCCGACTCCCAGGACGACCCCCTCGTCACGCCGGCCGATCCCGCCGGCGCCACCGACCGCGCAGCCCAGGTCCGACACGATGAACCAGTCCTCGCCGTCGGGCCCGCCGTACGGCCGTACGTCCACGGTGGCGGCGAGCTCGTCGTCGCCGGCGCGCGTCAGCCAGCCGCTCTCCAGGCACGCCTCGACGGGCAGGACGTCCGCCACACGCGCGTGCGGCACGGGCTGCTGAAGGAGGAACAGCCGGACGAGCAGCTCCAGCGGCGAGTCCCCGCGGGTCGCCCGGAGCGCGGGCACGGTCTCGCTCCGCGCCAGGGCCGCGTACGCGGGGGCGCCGAGCAGTTCGAGCAGCCCGTCGGCGGTGAAGGAGGCTCCGAGCAGGGCGTCCCGGAGCCGGGCGGCGACATCGGGACGATCGGAGGAGGGCAGCGGGGACAGGGGTGACTGACTGGCGTTACTCACGCCCCCATTGTGGCCGCCGGCACCGGTTTCGCACGTGCCCGTGCCGGGCAACGGGCGCGGCTCGGCGGACCGCCCCGGCAGTCACTTTGAAACTCGGCAGTCCCGCCCGCCCCGGAAGTGCTCCTTGCTCAGCTCTGGGTCGCCGGCGCCGTGGCCGCCTTGCAGCTGGACTGCCGTGCCATCGCCTGGCCGACCTCGCCCTCCTCCAGGGTCCGCAGCGCGTCGTTCCCGCTCTTGCCCAGCTTGTCGAGCTCCGTGGCGATGTCCTTCAGGCCGTCCGCGAACTTGCCCTGGTCCTTGGTGTCCAGCCCGTCGACCTGCTTCTTCAGGGAGGCGTACGAGGTGGAGATCGTGTTGAGCTCCTTGACGGCGTCCTGCTGCTTCTTCTCGCCGTTCTCGACGTCCGGCGCCCCGGCCTTGGTCACCGCGGCCCCGATGGCCTTGTAGGCGTCGGACATGTCCTGGAAGGCCTTTGCGTCGGTCTTCTGGACGTCCTCCGGCTTGCTGTTGTCCGAGGTCTCCTTCTGGATCGAGGCATTGGCCGACTCGATCTTCTTGGCCTGCGGCTGTACGGCGTCGCAGACCTCCTTGGCCCAGGAGTCCAGCTTCTCGTTCTCGTCGCCGCCGCATCCCGACAGCGCCAGTACCAGTACCGCACCGCCGGACAGTGCGGCCGCGAGCTTCTTGTTCACCGGTTTGGTCCCTTCCGTGGCTCTCGGCCCCGGAACATACACGCCAGATGCACGGCAACCGCACGGCGAGAGTCTATTAAGACCTTTTTGTGACCTTTTGCACCAAGCGAGAGAAGCCTCACGGCGCGATGGCGCTCACACACAGAGCGGGCGGGCGACGCGTCAACGCGCGCCGCCCGCCCGCACCTTGAGCTGGGGCTTGGCCAACCTCCCTACGAAACCACCGCCGGGTCCGCCGACTTGGGCTTCGCATCGGCGTTGTCTTCGTCACCCATGGCGATTCCGCGCCGCTTTGACACGTACACCGCACCGACGATGACGACGAACGCGAGGGCCGCGATCAGGATCCGCACCCCGATACTCTTGTCCGCGCCGTAGGAGAACTTGATCACCGCGGGCGCGATGAGCAGCGACACCAGGTTCATGACCTTCAGCAGCGGGTTGATCGCGGGACCGGCGGTGTCCTTGAAGGGGTCGCCGACGGTGTCGCCGATCACGGTCGCCGCGTGGGCCTCACTGCCCTTGCCTCCGTGGTGGCCGTCCTCGACGAGCTTCTTGGCGTTGTCCCAGGCGCCACCGGAGTTGGCCAGGAACACCGCCATCAGCGTGCCCGCCCCGATCGCGCCCGCCAGGAACGCGCCGAGCGGGCCGACACCGAGCGTGAACCCGATGAAGATGGGCGCCATCACGGCGAGCAGACCGGGCGTGGCCAGCTCACGCAACGCGTCCTTGGTGCAGATGTCGACGACCTTCCCGTACTCCGGGGTCTCGCTGTAGTCCATGATCCCGGGCTTTTCGCGGAACTGCCGCCGCACTTCGAAGACCACGGCACCGGCCGACCGCGACACGGCGTTGATCGCCAGCCCCGAGAAGAGGAAGACGACCGCCGCGCCCGCGACGAGACCCACGAGGTTGTTGGGCTGCGAGATGTCCATCATCAGGCTCAACGGGGCTCCCTCCCCGCTGAGCTTCTCGCCCACGTCCCGCGCGCCGGTGAAGATCGCGTCGCGGTACGACCCGAACAGCGCCGCCGCCGCGAGCACGGCCGTGGCGATCGCGATGCCCTTGGTGATCGCCTTGGTGGTGTTGCCGACCGCGTCCAGGTTCGTGAGCACCTGCGCGCCCGCGCCCTCGACGTCGCCGGACATCTCCGCGATGCCCTGCGCGTTGTCGGAGACCGGCCCGAAGGTGTCCATCGCGACGATCACGCCGACCGTGGTGAGCAGGCCGGTGCCCGCCAGCGCCACCGCGAACAGCGCCAGCATGATCGACGTACCGCCGAGCAGGAACGCCCCGTACACACCGAGTCCGATCAACAAGGCGGTGTAGACGGCCGATTCGAGACCGACGGAGATACCGGCGAGGACGACGGTGGCCGGGCCGGTGAGCGAGGTCTTGCCGATGTCCCGGACGGGACGCCGGGTGGTCTCGGTGAAGTAGCCGGTCAGTTGCTGGATCAGGGCGGCGAGCACGATGCCGATGGCCACCGCGACGAGCGCGAGGACCCGCGGGTCGCCCTCCTTGCCCGTGATCGCCGCGTCCGTCACGCCGTCGAGCTCCGAGTACTTCCCGGGCAGGTAGACGAAGACGGCCACGGCCACCAGCACGAGCGAGATCACCGCGGAGATGAAGAACCCGCGGTTGATGGCGCTCATGCCGCTGCGGTCGGCGCGCCTCGGCGCCACCGCGAAGATGCCGATCATGGCGGTGACCACACCGATCGCCGGCACGAGCAGCGGGAAGCCGAGCCCGGCGTCGCCGAAGGCCGCCGAGCCCAGGATCAGCGCGGCGACGAGGGTCACGGCGTACGACTCGAAGAGGTCGGCCGCCATGCCCGCGCAGTCGCCGACGTTGTCGCCCACGTTGTCGGCGATGGTCGCGGCATTGCGCGGGTCGTCCTCCGGAATGCCCTGTTCGACCTTGCCGACCAGGTCGGCGCCGACGTCGGCGGCCTTGGTGAAGATGCCGCCGCCGACACGCATGAACATCGCGATCAGCGCGGCCCCGAGGCCGAAGCCCTCAAGCACCTTCGGCGCGTCGGCCGCGTACACCAGCACCACGCAGGAGGCGCCCAGCAGGCCGAGGCCCACCGTGAACATGCCGACGACGCCGCCCGTGCGAAATGCGATCTTCATCGCTTTGTGCGAAACGGTGGTGAGATCTTTTTCCGGCTCGCCTGCCGCCGGAGTGGCTTCACGCGCCGCCGCGGCGACACGCACATTGCTGCGCACGGCGAGCCACATGCCGATATAGCCCGTGGCCGCCGAGAACGCCGCTCCGATCAGGAAGAACACCGACCGACCGGCACGCTGATTCCAGTCGTCCGCGGGCAGCAGCATGAGCAGGAAGAACACGACCACGGCGAATACCGCGAGCGTGCGCAGCTGACGCGCCAGATAGGCGTTCGCCCCTTCCTGGACCGCCGCCGCGATCTTCTTCATGCTGTCGGTGCCCTCGCCGGCCGCGAGTACCTGGCGTACCAGGACGCCCGCGACCACGAGTGCCGCCAGCGCGACGACCGCGATGACCACGACGAGAACGCGGTTGTCATCGGTCAGTACGGCGGCTGCGAGGTCTGTGGGATGGCCCGACTGTGGTGAGAGAGAAAGCCCCGCCATTCGTCCTCCTTGACGCTTGGGCTGAGCTCAAGATGTGGACGGGATTGTAGGTACCGGAACCTGATCAAAACAGAGCGCGATAAGTGGAATTGGCCTTCTGAGGTAATGCCCTGAAAGCATTCTCGGACGGCCCGGGAGCATGCGAATGATCGTGAACGAATTCACGCGATGAACGGCACAGGAACTACTGTAAAGGCGATCACTGACACCCGCACATGACGAAGGGCCCCACGGGTGTGGGGCCCTTCGAAAGAACGGTGTGCGCGGTGGCTTGTCAGGCCAGGATGGTCGGCGGCGGGGTGGTCGGCCAGGTCATCTTGATCGACCCGCCGTGCTCCCCCGCACTGACCTCGACATCGTCGACGAGTCCGCTGATGACCGCGAGGCCCATCTCGTCCTCCTCGGCCTCACCGTCGGGGTCGCCGGGTCCGGCGCCATCGCGCTCGCCGGGGACCGCATGCGGGGCCTCGTCGCCGACCTCGATGGAGAACTGTTTCTCCTCCTCGATCAGCAGCACCTTCACCGGTGCCGAGATCCCGCCGGTCTGATGCAGCCCGACGGCCCGCGTGCAGGCCTCGCCGACGGCGAGCCTGACCTCGTCGAGGACGGCCTCGTCCACTCCGGCCCTGCGCGCCACCGCGGCCGCCACCAGTCGGGCGGTCCTGACGTGCTCGGGCAGCGCGCTGAAGCGGAGCTCAACGGTGGCCATGCATCCCCCTCGCAACTACGGGCGTGCTGTCGAGAGGCTCCGGGCCGCCGAAAGCCCGGGCCCCCTCGGTCTTCACTTCTGCCGAACTCTTGCCGCGACGTCGACCGGCCCGGGCGCGAGGCCCGGGCCCGGTGCTCAGTCGGTCGCCGCCACCGCTTCCTCGACCGAGGTGTGAATCGGGAACACCTTGGTCAGGCCGGTGATACGGAAGATCTTCAGAATGCGCTCCTGGTTGCAGACCAGGCGCAGGGAGCCCTCATGGGCCCGCACACGCTTCAGGCCGCCGACCAGCACGCCGAGCCCGGTGGAGTCGAGGAAGTCCACGCCCTCCATGTCGACGACAAGGTGGAAACTGCCGTCGTTCACCAGCTCGACCAACTGCTCGCGCAGCTTGGGCGCGGTATATACGTCGATTTCGCCACCGACCCTGACGATCGTGCGATCGCCCATGGTCTCGGTCGACAGGGACAGGTCCACGGATCCTCCAGCACCTTGCTATCGAGCGGTCGCCCTTGGGGCACCTCGGCTTCGTCCCCTGGACGGTTCGCCAGCCGCGATGGCATTCAATCACTTACGGGCAGGCGTGCACGACGCCTTGGCTCCATTGTCCGTCACGCCAGTGACACACTCGGTGCCGATGGCCAAGAATCACCGATCCGATCGAACCCCGACGGACCCCGCCTCCCGACCCGCGCCGGGCGCGGTCCTGGACCGGCTCGCGTCCGGTCCGAGCAGGGCTTCGCGCATTACTCATACGGAGCACTTGCCCCCGCGCGAGGGCCGGCATGCCGTCTGGCCGGACCGGATCCGAGCGGAGGTGGTGGCGGCCGTGCAGGCCGCGGGCATCGAGCATCCCTGGGCCCATCAGGCGCGCGCGGCGGAGCACGCGCTGGACGGCGCATCGGTCGTCGTCGCCACCGGCACGGCCTCCGGCAAGTCCCTGGCCTACCTCGTCCCGGTCCTGTCCACCCTCCTGGACGGCGCCGAGGCCCCGAACGGCCGCGGCGCGACGGCCCTCTACCTGGCCCCCACCAAGGCCCTTGCGGCGGATCAGTGCCGCTCCGTGAAGGAACTTTCACATCCGTTGGGCCATTCGGTGCGCACCGCCGTGTACGACGGCGACACTCCGTTCGAGGAGCGCGAGTGGATCCGCCAGTACGCCAACTACGTCCTGACCAACCCGGACATGCTGCACCGCGGCATCCTGCCGTCCCACCCCCGCTGGTCCTCCTTCCTGAAGTCGCTGAAGTACGTCGTCGTCGACGAGTGCCACACCTACCGCGGCGTCTTCGGCTCGCACGTCGCCCAGGTGCTGCGCCGGCTGCGCCGCCTGTGCGCCCGCTACGGCTCCTCGCCCGTGTTCCTGCTGGCCTCCGCGACGGCCGCGGAGCCCGCCGTGGCCGCCCGCCGCCTCACCGGCCTGCCGGTCCTGGAGGTCGCCGACGACGCCTCACCGCGCGGTGAACTGGTGTTCGCCCTCTGGGAACCGCCGCTGACCGAGCTGCACGGCGAGAAGGGCGCCCCCGTCCGCCGCACGGCCACCGCCGAGGCCGCCGACCTGCTCACCGACCTCACCGTGCAGGGCGTGCGCTCGGTCGCCTTCGTACGGTCCCGGCGCGGGGCCGAGCTGATCTCCGTCATCTCCCAGGAGCGGCTGGCCGAGGTCGACCGGTCGCTGGCCCGGCGTGTCGCGGCGTACCGGGGTGGCTATCTGCCGGAGGAGCGCCGCGCACTCGAACAGGCCCTCCATTCGGGTGAACTGCTGGGCCTCGCGGCGACGAACGCCCTCGAACTCGGCATCGACATCTCCGGCCTGGACGCGGTCGTCATCGCCGGCTATCCGGGCACGCGCGCCTCCCTGTGGCAGCAGGCGGGCCGGGCCGGACGGGCCGGGCAGGGGGCACTGGCCGTCCTGGTCGCACGGGACGACCCGCTGGACACCTTCCTCGTCCACCACCCGGAGGCGCTGTTCGACCAGCCCGTCGAGTCGACCGTCCTCGACCCGGACAACCCCTATGTGCTGGCCCCGCACTTGTGTGCGGCCGCCGAGGAACTGCCCCTGACGGACGAGGACCTCGACCTGTTCGGCCCGGCCTGCGAGGACCTCCTCCCCCAGCTCGAAGCCGCCAAGCTGCTGCGCCGCCGTACCAAGGCCTGGCACTGGACCCGCCGCGAGCGGGCCGCGGACCTGACCGACATCCGCGGTGAAGGCGGGCGGCCGGTCCAGGTCGTCGAGGCCGGTACTGGCCGGCTGCTCGGCACGGTCGACGCGGGCGCCGCGCACTCGACCGTCCACGAGGGGGCGGTCCACCTCCACCAGGGCCGCACCTACCTGGTGCGGTCGCTGGACCTGGAAGACTCCGTCGCCCTCGTCGAGGAGGCCGCGCCGCCCTACTCCACGGTCGCCCGGGACACGACGTCGATCTCCGTGCTGGAGACGGACGTCGAGGTGCCCTGGGGCGACGGCCGCCTGTGCTACGGCTCCGTCGAGGTCACCAACCAGGTCGTCTCCTTCCTCCGCAGACGGCTGATGACCGGTGAGGTGCTGGGCGAGACGAAACTCGACCTCCCTCCTCGTACGCTGCGCACCCGGGCCGTGTGGTGGACCGTCACGGAGGACCAGCTCGACCGCGCCCGGATCACCCCGGAGATCCTCGGCGGCTCCCTGCACGCCGCCGAGCACGCGTCGATCGGCCTGCTGCCCCTCTTCGCGACCTGCGACCGCTGGGACATCGGCGGCGTGTCGATCCCGCTGCATCCCGACACGCTCCTGCCCACGGTCTTCGTCTACGACGGCCATCCCGGCGGCGCGGGCTTCGCGGAGCGCGCCTTCCACACCGCCCGCACCTGGCTGACCGCCACCCGCCAGGCCATCGCCTCCTGCGAGTGCGACGCCGGCTGCCCGTCCTGCATCCAGTCCCCCAAGTGCGGCAACGGCAACGACCCGCTGCACAAGCGGGGGGCGGTCCGGCTGCTCACGGTGCTGCTGGAGGGGGCTCCCGAGGAGAAGGAGGCGCAGGAGCAGCCGGCCGAAGCCCCACCGGAGCCGCTGGAAGCCCCACCGGAGCCGACGCAAGCCCCGCCGGAGTCGACGGAAGCCCCACGGCAGCCGACGGCCGCCCCGGGGGAGCCGAAGGAGGCCCCGCCCGCGCCCTGACCTCCGCCGTGAACGGCCCCCGGCCCGACGCCGCCGTCACGTCCGAGATCTCCCCGACGACCTCGCACCGGACGAGCCGGACGCCCTGTGCCCGGGCCACCCGGCCGGCCCGGGCACAGGCCGCCGTACCGCCCTCGGCCCAGTGGTCCGCCGCCGCGAGCGCCGCGAGATCCGCACCGCCCGCCGCACGGTGCCGGATCACGACGGCCTGCCCCAGCGCGAGGACGACGCCGAACACCACGCACAGCACGGCGATCGCCCCGACACTCCAGACGGTGGCGGATCCCTGGTCCGAGGCGGCACCTCGCATCGGCCGGCGCCCCCGGTCCCGGCGCCCGGGGCGCCGGGACCGCACCCCCGGCACCCTGCTCACGTGCCCACCCCCACCGTCTCCTCCACCGACGCCACGGCCTCCTCCCGCACGGCGAAGGACAGGCCGCGCAGCACCGGCGGCTCGGCGACGACGACCACCCGGACGTGTTCCGCGCCCCGGTCGACGGTCACCTTCGCGCCGGGCGGTGCCGCCTCACGCGTCATTCGCACGACCGCCTCGGGCGGGTCCTGGCGGGCCGCCGCGCGGGCGCCCGTCCGTGCCGCGTCGACGCACTGGATCTGCGCGGCCACGACCAGCAGCCCCCACACCAGCGCCATCGCGAACATCACCAGCACGGGCAGCACCACGGCCGACTCCGCCGTGACGAACCCCCGGTCCGCGCCCCGCTCACATCCGCGCATTGAGGGCTTCCTTCACGATGTTCTGGAGTTCCGCGCTGACCGCGCCGCTCGTGACGACCTTGTAGAGCACCACCGCGAAGGCCACGGCCGCGACGATTCCCATCGCGTACTCGGACGTGACCATCCCCGCGTCCCTCCGCGCCGCACGCGCCCCGCACACCAGGGCACCCAGTCGTGCCCGTACCGCCTGATACATCTCAACCCCCGTACGAAAGAGTCCGAACTTCTGTTGGTTGTCGCTGACTTGTTCCGCCGCCGCTCCAGGTCTCCGTCCCCGCCTCACGCACCACCCCCTCCGAGAACTCCGCCCGCGAGCCCGATCACCACGGGCAGCACGCCGACCGCGATGAACGCGGGCAGGAAGCACAGCCCGACCGGCGCGCTGACCATGACGCCCGCTCGGCGTGCCCTGGCCGTCGCGGCCCGGCCCCAGTCGGCGCGGGCCTCCGCGGCGAGTCGTGCGACCGGCGTGGCGGCGGGCAGTCCGGAGACGTCGGCCCGTTCGAGCAGCCGGGCCAGGCCTCCGGCGCCGGGGACTGCGGCCAACCTCCGCCAGGCGGCGCCCGGTTCACCGCCCAGCCGTACCTCCGCCGCGCCCTGGGCGAGAGCCTCGCCCACCGGGCCGCCCAGGGCCTCGCCCACCGCCTGCGCGGCGATCACCGGCCCGGCGCCCGCCGCGATGCAGGCCGCCAGCAGGTCGGCGGCCAGGGGCAGTTGCCGCGCCGCCTCGGCGAGGTCGGGGGCCCGCGGGTCCGTGCCGGCCGCCTCACGCCGCAGCCGCCACCGCCACATCCCCACCGCGCCGGCCAGTCCGACGGCGACACCGACCGGGCCGCCGATCAGCGCCCACCCGGCGCAGGCCACGCCCAGCGGTGCCGGCCATCTCCGCGCGGCCCGTCCCAGGACGAGGCGCGGAGCCCGGGCGGCCGTTTCACGGGGCGACAGTTCGGCCAGCCGACGCCGCATCCTCCGGCGGCGCCCCGCCCTCTGCAGGAAGCGCACCGACCACCCCAGGGTCAGCAACACCCCCACAGTCACCCCCAGCCTGTGGAAAACCTCTCCGCTCATGCCGCCTCCTCCGCTCCCCGCACGATCCGCTGCACCCACCACAGCCCGAGGCCCTCCAGCACACCGCCGGCCACCAGACAGCCCAGGCCCGCTGTGGTGTGCAGCAGGACTTGGAGGGGGTCGGCGCCGAGGGCGGTGCCGATGAGGAGGCCCAGGGTCGGCAGCCCGGCGAGCAGCACCGCCGTGGCCCGCGCGCCCGCCAACTGGGCGCGCAGGTCGGAGCGTTGGTCCCGCTCGGCGCGCAGGGCGGCGGCGAGCCGGTCGAGTCCGGCCGCGAGCCCCGCGCCCTGGTCCACGGCGACCCGCCAGCACGCCGCCAGTCCCCGCAGCCCCTCGGCACCTGGCTGCCTGGCGGCGGTCGCGAGGGCGTCCGGCACGTCACCGCCGAACCGTGCCGCAGCCAGCACCGTCGGCTGTGCGTCCGCGAGTCCGCCGCAGTCCCGCGCGGCCCGCAGCAGCGCCTCTCCCGGCTGGCGCCCGGCCCGCACCTCCCCGGCGAGCGCCCCGCACAACGCGATCACCGCGTCGGCCCGGCGCTCCCGGTCCCGCCGCACCCGGCCGGCCAGCCGGACCCGGCGCAGCAGCGGTACACCGGCCGCTCCCAGGACGAGCGGCAGCACCGACGCCCCGAGCACCGCGAGCACCAGCCCGGCCACCGGTGCCCACCACTCGGCCCGCAGCCGCCCGCGGACCCGCCGCATCCCATCGGCCATCCGCCGCCCAGGCGGCCCGCTCCCGAGGTCCCCGCCGCCCGCGAGCAGCAACCGGGCCCGCCGCGCCGCCGAGTGACGCTCACCCAGCAGCCAGACCGCCGCCCCCATGCACGCCGCGGCCGCACCCATGGACGTCTCAGTCGCTCCCGTCACCACTCGCCCCCGTCGTCGCGACCTCACCCGGCCCGCCCTCGCTTCCCTCACCCCGAAGCAGCCCCCGCAGCCGCTCCCACCCCCGCTCACGCGCGAAGGCCCGCGCTCCCCACCGCAGCGCCGGCACCGTCCGCACCAGCCCTGACGGGTCCCGCTCCAGCACATGCACCTCGGCGATCCGCCGCCGCCCGGTCCGGTCGCGCACCAGGTGCAGCACCACCGAGAGGGCGGCCGCCACCTGACTGTGCAGCGCGGCACGGTCGAGACCGGCTGCCGTACCCAGGGCTTCCAGCCGGGCCGGCACGTCGGCGGCGGCATTGGCGTGCACGGTTCCGCAGCCGCCCTCGTGGCCCGTGTTCAACGCGGCCAGCAGATGCACCACTTCGGGTCCGCGCACCTCCCCCACGACCAGCCGGTCGGGCCGCATCCGCAGAGCCTGGCGCACCAGGTCCTCGAGGGTGACGAGGCCCGCGCCCTCCTGGTTGGCGGGTCTGGTCTCCAGCCGCACCACGTGCGGATGGTCCGGCCGCAGTTCCGCCGAGTCCTCGGCGAGGACGATCCGCTCGTCCGGCCCCACCAGCCCCAGAAGGGCGCTCAGCAGGGTCGTCTTGCCGCTGCCCGTGCCGCCGCTGACGAGGAAGGACAGCCGGGCGTCGAGCAGCGCGCGCAGCACGCGGTCCCCGCCCGGCGGCACGGTGCCCGCAGCGACCAGCTCCCCGAGCGTGAAGGCACGCGGCCGTACGACCCGAAGCGACAGGCAGGCGCACCCCACGGCGACCGGCGGCAGCACCGCGTGCAGCCGGGTCCCGTCGGGCAGCCGGGCGTCGGCCCAGGGCCGGGCGTCGTCCAGCCGGCGCCCGGCCACGGCGGCGAGGCGCTGGGCGAGCCTGCGTACGGCGGCCGCGTCCGCGAAACGCACGGGCGTGAGCTCCAGCCCGCCGCCCCGGTCCACCCAGACCCGGTCCGGGGCCGACACCAGCACGTCGGTCACCGCCGGGTCTGCGAGCAGGGGCTCCAGCGGCCCGCTGCCGACCAGCTCGGACCGCAACCGCGCGGCGGCCCCCAGGACTTCGGCGTCCCCGAGCACCCGGCCCTGTTCCCGCAGGGCCTGTGCCACGCGCGCGGGCGTCGGCTCGGCCCCGCTCTCGGCCAGCCACCGCCGTACTCCGTCGAGCAGTTCCGCGCCCTCCGGTCCGGCCAGGGTGCTCATGCCGCACCCGCCTCGACGAGCGCCCGCTCCCAGAACTCCTTGCAGAACCGGGCGAGCGGTCCGCGCGGGGCGGCGCCCGGGGGTGCCGTGCCCTCGTCCGGGCGCTGCAGTCGCGGCTCGGCCGGCACCTCGCCGACCAGGGGCAGTCCGAGCAGCCGGGCCACCTCCCGGTCGTCGAGTCCGGGCGGGTACGGCCCGCGGACGGCCACCCGCAGATCGCGCAGGACCATGCCGACCGCGGACGCCACCCGCCCGGCGGCCGCGACGGCGCGCAGTTCGGCGGGCACCACCAGCACGCCGACGTCGAGCTGGGTGAGGACCTCGGCGACGCCGTCGTCGATGCGGCGCGGCAGGTCGACCACGACGGTGCCGCCCCGGCGCCGGGCCGCGGCGAGCACCGCGCGCACCGCCTGGGGCGGGACGGCGATCCGGTCGCCGCGGTCCCAGCTGAGCACCCGCAGCGAATGCAGCTCGGGCAGCGACTCCTCCAGAGCGCCCCCGCCGACCCGCCCGCGTGAGGAGGCGAAGGCGGGCCAGCGCAGTCCGTCGGCCGTCTCGCCACCGAGGAGTACGTCGAGTCCGCCGCCCAGCGGATCGGCGTCCACGAGGAGTGTGCGCAGCCCCTCGCGCGCGGAGGTGACGGCGAGCGCGCACGCGAGTGTGGATGCTCCCGCCCCTCCCCGGCCGCCGATGACGCCCACGGTGAGGGCGGGCCGGCCGACGCCCTCGGCCACGTCGGCGATGCGGTCGACCAGCCACTGCTCACCGTCGGGCAGCATCAGGACGTGCTCGGCGCCGATCTCGACGGCCCGCCGCCACACCCCCGAGTCGTCCTGGTCCCGGCCGACGAGGACCACTCCCCTGCGCCGCGCGGCCCCGCGCACCCGCCGCGCGGCGTCGTCCCCCACGAGGACGAGCGGCGCGGTCTCCCAGCCTCCTCTGCGGTCGGGCACCCCGTGGTGCACTTCGGGTGTGGCGCCCGCCGCCGCGCACAGGCGCAGCAGGTCGTCGAGGAGTTCGGTGTCCTCGGTGACGATCAGCGGTCCGCCCGGCCGCCCTCCGGCGGCCGGCGGCGGATCGTGTGTGACGGCTCCTGCCACGGTCTCCATCCCCCTTCGCTGCATGACTCGCACGGCCCCTGTGGCCCCGCGATTCCCAAACGTGGGAAGAACCGGCAACGCGGCCTCCCTTTGAACGGCCGGCACAAACCGGCCGAGCGCCCCCGGCAATCGGAGCCGGGTCATGAACCGGCCGCGAGCGGGGTGCGCTGGAATCACGGTGCAGCGATCCCGGAAATCGTGTGGATCTTGGTGGATAACTGTGGACACCTCGACCGTTGTGAATATCGCCGTCACCCATACCGGTGACGCCCGCAGGCCTCAGCGCAACCCCCACAGAGCAGTCTGATGATTACACAGCGTCACAGATCATGAGCATGTCAAGAGCACCGCCGATGCGGCTTCGGAACGGCTCTCCGGCCGCACGAGGAAGGAGAAAATGCATCCGGACATGCGACGACCCCCGCCGGGGGGGAGAGCGGGGGTCGTCCCCACGGCCGACTCGGGGGGGGAGGAGTCGGACCGGGTTAGCACGGTCGCGAACGATCCGTGACTTCCATGGTGTACCCGAAGGCCCTCTCAGGCAAACCCACGCGCCCCACCTTACGCCGAATGGGCTGCCCCTATGCTCAAGGATGTGGAAAACCACTTGTCGCCCCGCACAGCGGCCTTCTTTGACCTGGACAAGACGGTCATTGCGAAGTCGAGCACGCTCACGTTCAGCAAGTCGTTCTACCAAGGCGGTCTGATCAACCGCAGGGCCGTCTTGCGAACTGCATACGCCCAGTTCGTCTTCCTGGCCGGCGGCGCCGACCACGAACAGATGGAGCGCATGCGCGCCTACCTGTCCGCGCTGTGCCGCGGCTGGAACGTGCAGCAGGTCAAGGAGATCGTCGCCGAGACGCTGCACGATCTGATCGACCCGATCATCTACGACGAGGCCGCCTCCCTCATCGAGGAACACCACACCGCCGGCCGCGACGTCGTGATCGTGTCCACGTCGGGCACGGAGGTGGTCGAACCGATCGGCGAGCTGCTCGGCGCGGACCGGGTGGTGGCGACCCGCATGGTCGTGGGCGAGGACGGCTGCTTCACCGGCGAGGTGGAGTACTACGCCTACGGCCCGACCAAGGCCGAGGCCATCAGGGAACTGGCCGCGTCCGAGGGGTACGACCTCAGCCGCTGCTACGCCTACAGCGACTCGGCGACCGACGTGCCGATGCTGGAGTCCGTCGGCCACCCCCACGCCGTGAACCCGGACCGGGCGCTGCGCCGCGAGGCCCTCGCGCGCGGGTGGCCGATTCTGGACTTCCACCGTCCGGTCCGGCTCAAGCAGCGCCTGCCCGGGTTCTCCGTACCGCCGCGTCCGGCGCTCGTCGCGATGGCCGCGATAGGCGCCGCCGCGGCCACGGCCGGCCTCGTCTGGTACGCGAACCGGCGCCGGGCGACCGTCGCTTGACCCGGAGCGACCCGAAGTCCTATTTGAAGGCAAAAGTAAAGAAGTGCAGCCTGGACTTCCGCTTACTCCGGGGCAGGAGTACAAAGGAGTCAACGGCCCGCGAGACCAAGGACATCCGAGAGGATCACCTTAATTACGCATATGGCCCCACGGACCGAGCATGAACACCGGGCACCCACGCGACGTCGACCCGTCGATTACGGGCCAGCCGCACCAGGGACGGGCAAAGTTCCCGACCTGATGGGCATATATCGAGGACGCTTGGTACCCCGATGTTCATGCCAGCGGCGGTACGAGTTCTCGTACCGCCGCATTTCTCTGCCGGACCGGCCCTGCCGTCACGCCGCTCCGCGCTGCAGCGCCTCGCACACCGCCATCGACTCGCGCGCCCCCAGTTCGACCGCCCTGCCACAGTGGGCGATCCATGCGGCCATGCCCTCCGGGGTGCCGGAGACGTACCCGTCGAGGGCCTCCAGGTAGGCCTCGCGGCCGAGCTCGGCGTGGCCCACCTCGGCCGCGCAGACCGACTTCGGATCCAGGCCGCTGCCGATCAGGACGATGCGTTCGGCCGTGCGCGCGACCAGGCCGTTGTGGGACGTGAAAGGACGCAGCGCGAGCAGCTCGCCGTGCACGACGGCGGCCGTCACGAGCGCCGGCGCGGTGCCGCCCGCGATGATCAGCTCCGCCAGACCCTCCAGCCGGCCGTGCGCCTCGGCCGCGCTCGGCAGCGGCAGCCCGACGAGCGGCTCGTCGACCGGCTCGCCCTCCTGCCGGGGCCGTCCCACCTGGTCGGCCTTGTCGGCCGCCGCCACCAGGTGCAGCCGGGCCAGCACCCGCAGGGGCGACTGCCGCCAGATGGACAGCAGCTGGCCCGCCTCGGCGGTGAGCCGTAGAGCGGCACCCACGGTGCGCGCCTCGTCGTCGCCGCTGAAGTCCGTACGCCGGCGGACCTCCTCCAGGGCCCAGTCCGCACCGGCCAGCGCCGCCGAGCCGCGGGCGCCGCGCAGGGCCGCCTCGGAGGTGATCGCGTTGCTGCGCCGACGCATGATCCGGTGGCCGTAGACCCGGTCCACGGACTTGCGTACGGACTCCACGGATTCGGCCACACCGGGCAGCGCCCCCAGGGCCGCGAGAGGGTCGGCGGTCGCGCCTGCTGTACTCATGAGTACGACCCTACGCACCCGGGGGACCCGCTCCGCGGCCAAGTGGCCATCTTCACTCGGGACGCTACTTCGCCGCCGGAGCCCCGGGCGCGCCCTTCGCCGCCGGAGCCCCGGGCGCGCCCTTCGGGGCCCGGGCGGGCCCGCCCCCGAGGAAGGACGCCCAGCCCTGCTTCGGCGCCTCGCCGACCTTCAGCGTGCGCAGCTTCTCCAGCGTCGTCGGGTCCTGGGCGTCCAGCCAGTCCACGAGCTGCCGGAACGAGACACAGCGCACCTCCTCCTTGGTGCACACCGTCTCGATGACCTCCTCGACGGCCCGCATGTAGGTGCCGCCGTTCCAGGACTCGAAGTGGTTGCCGATGATCAGGGGCGCGCGGTTGCCGTCGTAAGCGCGGTGGAAGCCCTTGAGCAGGCCGTCGCGCATCTGGTCGCCCCAGAAGTCGTGCATGGCGGGGTTGCCCCGGGTGGTGGTGCCCGACTGGTTGACCATGAAGTTGTAGTCCATGGCCAGCTGCTCGTAGGAGTGCCCGGGGAACGGCACGAGCTGCATGGACACGTCCCACAGACCCTGCTTCTTCTTCGGCCAGACCTGGTCGTTGACGCCGCTGGTGTCGTAGCGGAAGCCCAGGTCGCGTGCCGCCTCCATGAAGTTCCGCTGACCCTCCAGGCAGGGCGTGCGGGCGCCGATGAGCTCCTTGTCGTAGTCGAAGGGCAGCGGGGACGCCCCGTTCAAGGCGGCGTTGGTCTTCCAGGTCTTCACGAACTGCTTGGCCTGGGCGATCTCGTCCTTCCAGTCCTGCACGGTCCACTCGCCGACTCCGCCGCCGCTGCCGCAGAAGTGGCCGTTGAAGTGGGTGCCGATCTCGTTGCCCTCCAGCCACGCCAGACGCAGCTGCTCCACCGTGGCGGCGATGCCGCGGCGGTCGTTGAAGCCGATGTCGGAGCGGCCCGGGGAGTGCTGCGGCGGCCGGTACAGGTCGCGCTTGTCGTCCGGCAGCAGGTACACGCCGCTCAGGAAGTACGTCATGGTCGCGTTGTTCGCCTTGGCGACCTCGCGGAAGTGCGAGAACAGCTTCTGGCTGTCCTCGCCCGCGCCGTCCCAGGAGAAGACGACGAACTGCGGGGGCTTCTGGCCGGGCCGCAGCCGCTCGGGCCGGGGCAGGTGGGGCTGGGCGCCGGTGTAGGCGGTGGAACCGTCTCCGATCAGCCGGACCGCGCTTCGGGGCGCGTGAGCCGGCGGCTTCGCCTCGCGCGGGGCGGGGTTCTCGTGCCCCGATGTGCCGGTCCCAGTCCCGCAACCGGCGAGCGATGCGGCACAGACCGCGGCGATCACGGGGCCCGCGACGATCCTGTGGCTGGCGGCCATGTTCCGTCCACCTTCTTCCTTCTTTCGGGTGCGGACAGCGCCGCCAAATTCGCACGAGACCGAGAAGGAATTAGTACGACAAGCCGATCACATGGCCACTTCACCCTTCAGGGTGATTTATCAGCCCATTTGCCCGTAAAGTCCATGCTCGTCCTTTACTCTGCATTACGATTCGTTTACCGAGCGTTGATTCATCCCGCCGAATTACACCGTGACCACGGCCACGACCGGCCCCGCACCGAGCGGAGAGCCCGTTGTGCGACCGCGCAGCCCCGGAGGAGACGGGAAACACATGTCAGCCTGCGTCCCCACCCGCGCCGCCGATCCGAACCGGACCGAGCGCACCCATCCACCCCACAGCCCGCCGCCCCATGGCCCCCGCCGTTTCCGGATCGCGGGTGCCGACGTGTCGGCCTCGATCGCGGTCTTCCTGATCGCCCTGCCCCTTTCCCTGGGCATCGCCCTCGCCACCGGCGCACCGCTCCAGGCCGGCCTCGTCGCCGCCGCCGTGGGCGGGCTCGTCGCCGGACGGCTCGGCGGCTCCCCGCTCCAGGTGAGCGGACCGGCCGCCGGACTCACCGTCGTCACCGCCGATCTCATCCAGCGCTACGGCTGGCGGACGACCTGCGCCATCACCGTCCTCGCCGGCCTCACCCAACTGGGCCTCGGCTGTCTGCGCGTGGCCCGTGGCGCCCTCGCCGTCAGCCCCGCCATCGTGCACGGCATGCTCGCCGGGATCGGCGTCACCATCGCCGTCGCCCAGCTGCACATCGTGCTCGGCGGCACACCGCAGAGTTCCGTCCCGGACAACCTCCGCGCTCTGCCCGCCCAGTTGGCGGACATGCGCCTCGCGGCCGTGTCGGTGAGCGCGCTGACCCTGGTGCTGCTGCTGCTCTGGCCGAGACTGCCGGGCCGGGCCGGACGCCTGCTGCGCAAGGTCCCGGCCGCGCTCGTCGCCGTCGCCGGAGCCAGCGTCGCCGCCGCCCTCACCGGGCTCCGCCTGCCCAAGGTCGACCTGCCGTCCTGGAGCAACCACGCCCTGGCCGGACTGCCCGAGGGCCCTGTGCTCGGCATCGTCGCCGCGGTGCTCACCACCACGCTGGTGTGCAGCGTGCAGTCTCTGCTCGGCGCGGTCGCCGTGGACAAGCTGGTGGCCGGCCGCCCGGGCCTGTCCGCCCGCGTCCGGCGCTCCGACCTCGACCGCGAACTGCTCGGACAGGGCGCCGCGAACATCGTCTCCGGCTCGCTCGGCGGACTGCCCATCGCGGGCGTGGCCGTGCGGACTTCGGCGAATGTGCACGCGGGGGCAGTGAGCCGGAACTCCACGATGCTGCACGGCGTTCTCGTAGTGATCGCCACGCTGCTGATGGTCCCCATCCTGGAGCTCATCCCGCTCGCCTCGCTCGCCGCCCTGGTGATGGCCGTCGGCATCCAGATGGTGTCCCTGCACCACATCCGCACCGTGACGCGCCATCGAGAAGTGTGGGTGTACGCCGTCACCACCCTCGGCGTCGTGTCCCTCGGCGTCCTGGAGGGCGTCGCGCTGGGCATCGCCATGGCCGTCGGCGTGGCCCTGCACCGCCTCACCCGCACCCGCATCACGCACGAAGAGACGGAAGGAGTCCATCACGTACACGTCAGAGGGCAGTTGACGTTCCTCGCGGTGCCACGGCTCAGCCGGGCCCTGCACCTCGTGCCCCACGGCGCCGACACCGTCGTCGAGCTGGACGGGT
Organism: Streptomyces sp. NPDC045955; assembly: GCF_056430805.1. NCBI lineage: Bacteria > Bacillati > Actinomycetota > Actinomycetes > Kitasatosporales > Streptomycetaceae > Streptomyces > Streptomyces sp. NPDC045955. The sequence continues at coordinate 603,780 of NZ_JBWKKY010000002.1, read as the reverse complement.
CGTTCATGGACCACGCGGCGTACGAGACGCTGCAGGACTGGCAGAAGACGCACACCGCGCAGGGCGGCACGGTCGAAATCACCGGCCGTCACCCCGGCGTCCGCATCTCCGAGCCCCAGGCCTTCACCGGCTGCCGTTGCCGGCCCTGGACGCCCTGGCGCAACCACCAGTGCGACCGGCCCGAATACGCTCCCTCTTCCCGGAAGGACCCGGGCGGGACTGACCGCACCGACCTGGACCCGAAGGGCACCGGCGGAGCCAGTGGGCACGAACTGGCGCGTGGCATCAGCGCGTTCCAGCGCAACACCGCGCCCCTGGTGCGCAGCGAGCTCGCCCGGCTGGCGCGTGAGGGTCAGCGGCCGTCGCAGCTCTTCCTGACCTGCGCCGACTCGCGGCTGGTCACGTCGATGATCACCTCCAGCGGTCCGGGCGACCTGTTCGTCGTGCGCAACGTGGGCAATCTCGTCCCACGGCCGGGCGAGGAGAGCGGCGACGACTCGGTGGCGGCCGCGATCGAGTACGCCGTGGACGTGCTCCAGGTGCGGTCCATCACCGTGTGCGGGCACTCGGGGTGCGGAGCCATGCAGGCGCTGCTCAACTCCGAGCCCGGCGGCGCCCGGACACCGCTGAAGCGGTGGCTGCGGCACGGGCTGCCGAGCCTGGAGCGCATGGCCGACGACAGCGGGCCGTGGGGCAGGCTGGCCGGACGGGCTCCCAAGGACGCGGTCGAGCAGCTCTGCCTGACCAACGTGGTCCAGCAACTGGAGCACCTGCGTGCCCACGACTCGGTGGCCCGGGCCCTCGCCAAGGGCTCCCTGGAACTGCACGGGATGTACTTCCACGTGGGCGAGGCCCAGGCCTACCTGCTCACCGAAACGGACGGCGGCAGCGTCTTCGACCGCGTACGCGAGGCGGACCTGATGGCGTGAGCCCGGCCCGCGCACGGGTGTGCGGCCCGGACGGCCCCGGCAGCCCGACGGCCTCCTGGCCGCACACCCGCCGCCGCACACCGCACCGCCGGCACCCCCCGCCGCACGGACGCCCTCACCGCCGCACACCCACCGCCCGGACGCCCCCCGTCCGCCCCGCCCCCAGGCGTGACGCGCGTTACACAGGCTGAACTTTCCCTGGTCGGCGTCCGTGGGTACGGATGACGCCGGCTGCCGACCCCACCGCCCGACAGGTCTAAACCAATCGGCGGTCGGCCCTTGTCATCGCACCCCCGGGTCTGATGAGCTGTGGCCTGGGACACAACGGACACCCTGGGAAAGGCAGATGCCGTGAGCAACGAAAGCCTGGCCAACCTGCTCAAGGAAGAGCGCAGGTTCGCACCCCCCGCCGACCTGGCCGCCGACGCCAACGTCACCGCGGAGGCGTATGAACAGGCCAAGGCTGACAGGCTCGGCTTCTGGGCCGAGCAGGCCCGTCGGCTGACCTGGGCCAAGGAGCCCACCGAGACGCTCGACTGGTCGAACCCGCCGTTCGCCAAGTGGTTCAAGGACGGCGAGCTCAACGTCGCCTACAACTGCGTCGACCGGCATGTGGAGGCCGGGCACGGCGACCGTGTCGCGATCCACTTCGAGGGCGAGCCCGGCGACAGCCGTGCCCTCACCTACGCCGAGCTCAAGGACGAGGTCTCCAAGGCCGCCAACGCCCTGCTGGAACTGGGAGTTCAGGCCGGCGACCGGGTCGCCGTCTACATGCCGATGATCCCCGAGACGGCGATCGCGATGCTGGCCTGCGCCCGCATCGGCGCCGCACACTCCGTCGTCTTCGGCGGTTTCTCCTCGGACGCGCTCGCCACCCGCATCCAGGACGCCGACGCGCGCGTGGTCATCACCTCCGACGGCGGCTACCGGCGCGGCAAGCCGTCCGCACTGAAGCCTGCCGTGGACGAGGCCGTCGAGAAGGCGGGCAATGTGGAGCACGTCCTGGTCGTGCGCCGCACGGGACAGGAAGTCGCCTTCACCGAGGGCCGCGACGTGTGGTGGCACGACCTCGTCGGGCGGCAGAGCGCCGAGCACACCCCGCAGGCGTTCAACGCCGAGCACCCGCTGTTCATCCTCTACACCTCGGGCACCACGGGTAAGCCGAAGGGCATCCTGCACACCTCCGGCGGCTACCTCACGCAGACCGCCTACACCCACCACGCCGTCTTCGACCTCAAGCCGGAGACGGACGTCTACTGGTGCACCGCCGACGTCGGCTGGGTCACCGGCCACTCGTACATCGTCTACGGCCCGCTCGCGAACGGCGCGACGCAGGTCATGTACGAGGGCACGCCCGACACCCCGCACCAGGGCCGTTTCTGGGAGATCGTCCAGAAGTACGGCGTGACGATCCTCTACACCGCGCCGACCGCGATCCGTACGTTCATGAAGTGGGGCGACGACATCCCCGCCAAGTTCGACCTGTCCAGCCTGCGGGTGCTGGGCTCGGTGGGCGAGCCGATCAACCCCGAGGCGTGGATCTGGTACCGCAAGAACATCGGCGGCGACCGCACCCCGATCGTGGACACCTGGTGGCAGACCGAGACCGGCGCGATGATGATCACCCCGCTGCCGGGTGTGACGGCGACCAAGCCCGGATCCGCGCAGACGCCGCTGCCCGGCATCTGTGCGACGGTCGTCGACGACGAGGCGAACGAGGTGCCCAACGGCGGCGGCGGCTACCTGGTGCTGACCGAGCCGTGGCCGTCGATGCTCCGCACCATCTGGGGCGACGACCAGCGGTTCATCGACACGTACTGGTCGCGCTTCGAGGGCAAGTACTTCGCCGGTGACGGCGCCAAGAAGGACGACGACGGCGACATCTGGCTGCTCGGCCGGGTCGACGACGTCATGCTCGTCTCCGGGCACAACATCTCCACCACGGAGGTCGAGTCCGCACTCGTCTCCCACCCCTCGGTCGCCGAGGCTGCCGTGGTCGGCGCGGCGGACGAGACGACCGGGCAGGCGATCGTCGCGTTCGTGATCCTGCGCGGCACGGCCTCCGAGACCGAGACCCTGGTCGCCGAGCTGCGCGCCCACGTCGGCAACGCGCTCGGCCCGATCGCCAAGCCCAAGCGGATCCTGCCCGTGGCCGAGCTGCCCAAGACCCGCTCCGGCAAGATCATGCGGCGTCTGCTGCGGGACGTCGCCGAGAACCGCCAGCTCGGTGACGTCACCACGCTGACCGACTCCACGGTCATGGAGCTCATCCAAGCCAAGCTGCCGGCCGCGCCCAGCGAGGACTGATCACCACTCAGGCATAGCGCAGCGGACGAAGGGGCACCCGGCGGTCGGCACGCCGGGTGCCCCTTCGGCACCCCACGGTGTCGATCACCGGATGCGCTCGGCCATGTGTCTGCCTAGAATGTTTACCTAGCCTAAGAAAAACAACTGCTCCATGGTGCGCCGGGAAGTCTGGTCGGCATGTGTTCAGCCCTGCCCACCGACCGGAGGTCTTCCCCGTGACCGCGCCAAGCCCCAGCACCCCCCGCAAGGTTCTCGGCCGGCTGTCGCTCCCCGAGCGCACCTTCGTGGCGGACGCGCTGCGCACCGAGACCGTCGGCGGGGTGCTGCTGCTCGTCGCCGCGGTCACCGCGCTGCTCTGGGCGAACGTGCCCGCGCTGCATGACAGCTACGAGAGCGTCGCGCACTTCCACTTCGGCCCGGCCGCCCTCGGCCTGGACCTGTCGGTCGCGCACTGGGCCGCCGACGGGCTGCTGGCGATCTTCTTCTTCGTCGCCGGGATCGAACTCAAACGCGAACTCGTCGCAGGTGATCTGCGCGACCCCAAGGCCGCCGCGCTGCCGGTGGTCGCCGCACTGTGCGGCATGGCCGTACCGGCCCTCGTCTACGTCCTCACCAACGTCATCGGCGGCGGCTCGCTGGCCGGCTGGGCCGTGCCCACCGCCACGGACATCGCCTTCGCGCTCGCCGTGCTCGCGGTCATCGGCACCTCCCTGCCGAGCGCGCTGCGGGCGTTCCTGCTCACGCTCGCCGTCGTCGACGACCTCTTCGCGATCCTGATCATCGCGGTGTTCTTCACCGACAGCCTGAACTTCGCCGCGCTCGGCGGCGCCGTCGCGGGCCTGGCCGTCTTCTGGTTGCTGCTGCGGGGCGGCGTACGCGGCTGGTACGTGTACGTGCCGCTCGCGCTCGTGATCTGGGCGCTGATGTACAACAGCGGCGTCCACGCCACCATCGCCGGCGTCGCCATGGGCCTGATGCTGCGCTGCCACCGGCACGAGGGCGAGGCCCACTCCCCCGGCGAGCACATCGAGCACCTCGTACGGCCCCTGTCGGCAGGGCTGGCCGTACCGCTGTTCGCGCTCTTCAGCGCCGGTGTCGTCGTCTCCGGCGGCGCTCTGGCCGACGTGTTCACCCAGCCGGAGACCCTCGGCGTCGTCCTCGGACTGGTCGTCGGCAAGGCGCTCGGCATCTTCGGCGGGACATGGCTGGCGGCCCGTTTCACCCGGGCGTCGCTCAGCGACGACCTCGCCTGGGCGGACGTGTTCGCGGTGGCGAGTCTCGCCGGCATCGGCTTCACCGTCTCGCTGCTGATCGGGGAGCTCGCCTTCGAGGGCGACCAGGTGATGACCGACGAGATCAAGGCCGCGGTGCTGCTGGGCTCGCTCATCGCCGCGACACTCGCGACCGTGCTGCTGAAGATGCGCAACGCCAAGTACCGTCGACTGTGGGAGAGCGAGGAGCGCGATGAGGACGCCGACGGCATCCCGGACATCTACGAGGAGGACGACCCGGCGTACCACGAGCGGCTGGCCGCCCTCTACGAGCGCAAGGCCGCCGACCACCGCCGGATCGCCCAGGAGAAGGCGGCCGCGCGCCACGGGCTTGCCGAAGTACCGGGTGGGGCAGGCGATGACCACCACCGTCCGGCATGATCTGACGGGACGGTACAAAAGACGGGACCGTGCGCAGTCAGACCGTACGCAGTCGGACGACTGTGGCCAGTCAGGCACAAGACGCGGAAATCGGACCGTACGCAGAAGAGGGAGACCGCGATGAGCGCACCCGACGGCAGCCCGGTCGGCGCCGAACGCACCATCGGCCAGCTGTTCGCCTCGGCGACGGCGGAAATGTCGGCGCTGGTGCACGACGAGATCGCGCTGGCCAAGGCGCAGCTCAAACAGGATGTGAAGCGCGGCGCGACCAGCGGTGGCGCCTTCTCCATGGCGGGAGCGGTACTGCTGTTCTCCCTGCCGATGCTGAACTTCGCGCTGGCGTACGGCATCCGCACCTGGTCCGACTGGAACCTGGCGATCTGCTTCCTGCTGTCCTTCGCGGCGAACGTCCTCGTCGCGGTCGTGCTCGCGCTGATCGGCGTGGCCTTCGCGAAGAAGGCCAAGAAGAGCCAGGGCCCGCAGAAGGTCGCCGCCTCCATGAAGGAGACCGCGGGCGTCCTCCAGAAGGCCAAGCCGCACCCGCGGCCCGAGCTCCCGAAGGACCGGGTCCCCGAGGCCATCGAGGCTGTGGCACGCTCGTCGTCATGACCGATCCCGCCACACCTTCGGCACAACCGGCTTCGGCCGTGCGGCTGGACGGACCCTGGAGCCACCGCGACGTCGCCGCCAACGGCGCCCGCTTCCACATCGCCGAGCTGGGCGACGGTCCGCTGGTCCTGCTCCTGCACGGCTTCCCGCAGTTCTGGTGGACCTGGCGGCACCAGCTGGTGGCGCTCGCCGACGCCGGCTTCCGGGCCGTCGCCATGGACCTGCGGGGCGTCGGAGGCAGCGACCGTACGCCGCGCGGTTACGACCCCGCCAACCTCGCCCTCGACGTCACCGGCGTCATCCGCTCGCTCGGCGAGCCGGATGCCGCGCTGGTCGGCCACGACCTGGGCGGATACCTGGCGTGGACGGCGGCCGCGATGCGCCCCAAGCTGGTGCGGCGGCTGGCGGTCGCGTCCATGCCACATCCGCGGCGCTGGCGCGCGGCCATGCTGCGGGACGTCAAGCAGACCCGCGCCGGTTCACACATCTGGGGGTTCCAGCGGCCCTGGATCCCGGAGCGGCAGCTCACCGCCGACGACGGGGCGCTAGTGGCCGAACTGATCCAGGACTGGTCCGGGCCGCGCCCGCCGGAGGACGAGGCGCTGGAGAACTACCGCCGGGCCATGTGCATCCCCTCCGCGGCGCACTGCGCGGTCGAGCCGTACCGCTGGATGGTGCGCTCCCTGGCCCGCCCGGACGGCATCCAGTTCAACCGCCGGATGAAGCGGCCCGTGCGCGTGCCGACGCTCCATCTGCACGGCTCGCTCGACCCCGTGATGCGCACGCGCAGCGCGGCCGGGTCCGGCGAGTACGTAGAAGCCCCGTACCGCTGGCGCCTGTTCGACGGCCTCGGCCACTTCCCGCACGAGGAGGATCCGGTCGCGTTCTCCTCGGAACTCATCAACTGGCTGAAGGATCCCGAACCCGATCGGTGACCGGGTGACCGCGGCCGGTGGCCGCGCGTGAACGCCTGTCCGACGAACGGCCAATTGCCTGACGCATAGGCCAATTGGGCGCTCCCGGGGCGGTTATCGACCATGGGGCGGGGGCACACGTCGGGGTATGGGCTGGACGCACGACTACAGTGACGCAAGCCGCAATCGCCGCTCGGCGGGCGGTGCGAACCCCCACCAGCGAAGCGGTGCACCGCAGATGGCGACCGCGGACCCCAGGGTCGGGATCCCGCGCATCCTCCGCCGCCGCGCCCGCTGGGTCTCCGTACGTCTGCGCCACACACGCGACTGAGGCGTCACTCGCGCGAGTGACGCCCCGACCACCTCGCCCCCAGGGCCGCTCCAGTACTGCAACGGTGCTTGTTCTGATTGCTGGGCAGTTTTCAGGGGCTGTGTCCGCGTCGTCTGTCATGGCTGATGCGGGTTTGGTGCCGGCGTCGTCGTCGCCAGGGTGATGTGGCGGTGCCGACCGGGGTAGCGGCGGACCTGGTAGTCGTCCAGGCCGCACTCCTGCTTCGCACAGGACAGGGAGCTGCTCCTGGTGCGGGCATGCGGTCGCTGCACGACGCTGCCGTCCTGTTCCGAGTTGAGATCACACTGACACCGCTTCGAACCGGGGCTCCGCCTGACCAGGAACGACCGGCTTCCGTGTCACATTTCCCGGCCGCGATCCGTCAGGGCAGTGACATCAACACCAAGCCCGAAGGAGACGGCGATGGAAGCACGTTCGATCACGGCAGAGGTCCCGATGGTTCCGCGGATGCCCGAGGACCCCGCGGAGCTCGTCCCCGAGCTGGCGGAGGTCTCGGCGGCGCTGTTCAAGGTCACCGGCAACCGTTCGGTACCGCGCTCCACGATCAGCCTGGTCCAGCTGCGTGCGGGTCAGATCGTCGGCAGCACCTACCTGACCGTTCTGCACACGGGATTCCTGCGCAAGGCCGGGGAGTCGGAGGAGCGGATCACGTCGGTGGCGTCCTGGCGGGACTCGCCGTACTTCACTGGTGCCGAGCGTGCCGCGCTGGCACTTGTGGACGCCGTGCTTCAGCCGTCCGCAGACGGCGAGAGGGTCTCCGACGAGCTGTATGCACAGGCAGCCGAGCACTATGAGGCCAAGGCGCTGGCCACGCTGATGTTCGCGATCGGCCAGGTCAACTTCTTCATCCCCGTGGCGCTCATCGCCAAGCCGGTGCCCGGCCGGTCCTTCACCGACCCGTGGAAGTGAGGCCACCCGGGTAAGGCCGGCCTGGTCGGCCTAAACCCGGGATCACCGCCTTGATAGTGCGTCTGCGCAGGTGGGCGCGGTTGGCTCGGGAGGAGTACGCCTTGTCGCCGGCCACTGCCTCCGGCCAGGGCCTGGGGCGGCCGACCCGGCCGCCCCCTTGATCTTCTTGAGGACCGGGATGCAGCGCGGGCTGTCGGCGGCCCGCCCGGGAGCACCCCAGCGATCAGAACAAGCACCGTTGCAGTACTAGAGCGCGCAGCTGTCGCTGCCCACCTGCTGGTTCGCGGTGCGCCCCTTGGTGATGTCGTCCTGGATCTCGTCCACGGTGAGCGCGTACCCCGTCTCGGCGTCGTCGAGGGACTTGGCGAAGACCACGCCGTAGACCCTGCCGTCGGGCGTGAGCAGCGGGCCGCCGGAGTTGCCCTGGCGGACGGTCGCGAAGAGGGAGTAGACGTCGCGGCGGACCGTGCCGCGGTGGTAGATGTCCGGGCCGTTGGCCGTGATGCGTCCCCGCACGCGCGCGGCCCGCACGTCGTACGCCCCGTTCTCCGGGAAACCCGCGACGATCGCGCCGTCGCCGCTGCCCGCGTCCTTGGTGGTGAACCGCAGCACGGGCGCCTTGAGGTCGGGCACGTCGAGTACGGCGATGTCGCGCCGCCAGTCGTAGAGCACGACCGTGGCGTCGTACTTCCTGCCCTCGCCGCCTATCTGCACGGTCGGCTCGTCGACGCCGCCCACCACATGCGCGTTGGTCATGACGCGGCGGTCGTCGAAGACGAAGCCGGTGCCCTCCAGGACCTTGCCGCAGCTCGGGGCCGTGCCCATGACCTTGACGATGGAGCGCTGGGCGCGGGTCGCCACCGGGCTGCCGGCCAGGGCCGGGTCGGGCCGCTGGACGTCGGTGATCGGCTCGTTCGAGAACGGGCTGAAGACCTGCGGGAAGCCGTTCTGCGCGAGGACCGAGGAGAAGTCCGCGAACCAGGTGGCGGCCTGATCGGGCAGCGCCTGGGAGACGCCGAGCAGCACCTTGGAGTTGCGGACCTCCTTGCCGAGCGTCGGCAGTGTGGTGCCCGCGAGGGCCGAGCCGATCAGCCAGGCGACCAGGAGCATCGCCACGACGTTGACCAGGGCGCCGCCGGTGGCGTCCAGGGCCCGGGCCGGGGACCAGGTGATGTGCCGGCGCAGCTTGTTGCCGAGGTGGGTGGTGAGGGCCTGGCCGACGGAGGCGCAGACGATGACGACGACGACCGCGACGACGGCCGCGGTCGTGTTCACCTGCGCGTTGTCCGTGATCGCGTCCCAGATGACGGGCAGCGCGTAGACCGCGACGAGACCGCCACCCAGGAAGCCGGTCACCGACAGGATGCCGACGACGAATCCCTGGCGGTACCCCACGACCGCGAACCACACGGCGGCGACCAGCAACAAGATGTCCAGCACGTTCACGGAGGCCACCCTGTCATGCGCGCCAGTCGAGCGGGACCTGCTTCTCGCGGTCCCAGGGCTGCTCCCAGCCCGCGTAGTGCAGCAGCCGGTCGATGATTCCGGCCGTGAAGCCCCAGACAAGTGCCGATTCGACCAGAAATGCCGGTCCTCGGTAGCCGCTGGGGTGGACGGTGGTGGCGCGGTTCGCGGGATCCGTGAGATCCGCCACGGGGACGGTGAAGACCCTGGCGGTTTCGTTCGGATCGACGACCCCGACCGGGCTGGGCTCACGCCACCAGCCCAGCACCGGCGTGACGACGAAGCCGCTGACCGGGATGTAGAGCCTGGGCAGGACGCCGAACAGCTGGACGCCCGAGGGGTCGAGGCCGGTCTCCTCCTCCGCCTCGCGCAGGGCCGCCCGCAGCGGGCCGTCGCCCCGCGGGTCGCCGTCCTCCGGGTCGAGGGCGCCGCCGGGGAAGGAGGGCTGCCCTGCGTGCGAGCGCAGGGAACTCGCACGCTCCATGAGCAGCAGCTCCGGCCCGCGCTCGCCCTCCCCGAACAGGATCAGCACGGCGGACTGGCGCCCCGCGCCGTCCTCCGGGGGCAGGAAGCGGCTCAGCTGCCGCGGCCGGACCGTCTCCACGGCGTGCACCACCGGGTCCAGCCAGCCGGGCAGGCCCTCCTTGCTCACCGTCACCGGTCCGCCCTGTGTGTCGCTCGCCCGTGTCATCGCCACCCCCGTCGTCCTGCCGCATCCAACGCGCGGCGCCCCTGAGATCGTTCCGCGAACGGCCGCGATGCCCTGATCGGGAGGCCGGGGGGCGTCCGCGACGTCCCGTCGTCCGCCCGGAGGGCGGGCCCTGCGGCGTCCGGTGCGTGCTCTGGGAGTCCCCCGGCCGAAGGCTGGAGGAGTGCCGGACGAACGGCCGCGCACTGGTTGTACGCGGGTGTTCGACCGGTGCGGCGAGTGGGGGCACCTCCCACGCTCTCAAGGCAGTGGGGGAGCGTGCCGGGCGTCGCAGGGCAGGCGGGGCTTTGCGGACACCCCCCGGTGGGGCAGCTCATCCGGCCCCCAGCGGCGGCGCCGGTTTGCCGCCCGCGTCCAGGTAGGCCTGCGGGGGGTTCAGACGCTGGCCGGGGAAGCCGCCCTTCTCGTACTTGAGCAGCTTCTTCGCCTTCTCCGGGTCGGTCTCGCCCTCGCCGTACGCCGGGCAGAGCGGGGCGATCGGGCAGGCGCCGCAGGCGGGCTTGCGGGCGTGGCAGATACGGCGGCCGTGCCAGATCACATGGTGGGAGAGGTCCGTCCAGTCGCTCTTCGGGAAGAGGGCGCCGACCGCGGCCTCGATCTTGTCCGGGTCGGTCTCGGCGGTCCACTGCCAGCGGCGCACCAGGCGCTGGAAGTGCGTGTCCACGGTGATGCCGGGCCGGTCGAAGGCGTTCCCGAGCACGACGAACGCGGTCTTGCGGCCGACGCCGGGCAGCTTGACCAGGTCCTCCAGCCGGCCGGGAACCTCACCGCCGAAGTCCTCCACCAGGGCCTTGGACAGCCCTATGACCGACTTGGTCTTGGCCCGGAAGAAGCCGCACGGGCGGAGGATCTCCTCCACCTCCTCCGGGTTGGCGGTGGCCAGGTCCTCGGGGGTGGGGTACTTGGCGAAGAGGGCGGGGGTCGTCTGGTTGACGCGCAGGTCGGTGGTCTGGGCGGACAGGACCGTCGCGACCACCAGCTGGAAGGGGTTGGTGAAGTCCAGCTCGGGGTGGGCGTACGGGTAGACCTCGGCGAGCTCGCGGTTGATACGGCGGGCCCGGCGGACCAGGGCGGTACGCGACTCATCGCCGGGCGGGTGGACGACGGTCCTGGCCGGAGCGGTGTCCTTGAGGCGGGCTGTGGCCTTCTTGGGCGCGACGGTGACCTTCTTGGCGGCGGGGGCCTTTTTCACGGGCGCGGCCTTCTTGCCGGCCGCGGCTTTCTTCGCGGACGCGGTCTTCTTCACAGCCGCCGCCTTCTTCGCGGACGCGGCCTTCTTCGCAGCCGCGGCTTTCTTCGCGGACGCCGTCTTCTTCACAGCCGCGGCCTGCATCGCGGATGCCTGCTCACTCGCGGCCCCGGCCCTCCTGGCAAGACCCTTCCGCGAGGGCGTCGACTTCCCGGGAGGCGCTGCCTCCCCTGTCGCTTTCGCCGTTTTCCTACCGCCATCGGGGCTCTGTTCGCCCACAGCGGAATCGCGACGTACAACCACCCGCCCAGCCCCCTCGGCCTGTGCTCTCACCGGCGATTTGGACACCCGGCCAGCCTAAGGCCCGGCACCGACATCCGCCCCGGACCCCGAAGATCGGCGTCCAATTGGACCCCTGCCGCGTACCCCGGGACATGTGTGCGGCATCCTTGTGACAGATCACACTGTTTGGACCGTCCGGCAAAATGGGCACCACGGTGCCTTGGTACGCGGGGGCGACAGCCCCTGAGCAGGTCGACAAGGAGAGAACTCGTGGACGACGTTCTGCGGCGCAATCCGCTCTTCGCGGCGCTCGACGACGAGCAGGCCGCGGAGCTCCGCGCCTCCATGAGTGAGGTGACCCTCGCGCGCGGTGACTCGCTGTTCCACGAGGGTGACCCCGGCGACCGCCTGTACGTGGTCACGGAGGGGAAGGTCAAGCTCCACCGCACGTCCCCCGACGGCCGCGAGAACATGCTGGCCGTGGTCGGCCCCGGCGAGCTCATCGGCGAGCTGTCGCTGTTCGACCCGGGCCCGCGCACCGCGACCGCCACGGCGCTGACCGAGGTCAAGCTGCTCGGCCTCGGCCACGGCGACCTCCAGCCCTGGCTGAACGCCCGCCCCGAGGTGGCCACGGCGCTCCTGCGCGCCGTCGCACGCCGGCTGCGCAAGACCAACGACGCGATGTCCGACCTCGTCTTCTCGGACGTCCCGGGCCGTGTCGCCCGGGCCCTGCTGGACCTCTCGCGCCGGTTCGGCGTGCAGTCCGAGGAGGGCATCCACGTCGTCCACGACCTCACGCAGGAGGAGCTGGCGCAGCTCGTCGGCGCCTCCCGCGAGACGGTCAACAAGGCGCTGGCGGACTTCGCCCAGCGCGGCTGGCTGCGCCTGGAGGCCCGCGCGGTGATCCTCCTGGACGTGGAACGCCTCGCCAAGCGCTCGCGCTGACGCGCACGCACCCTGGCCGTACGACACCGGGCCCCGTCTCCTCGTGAGACGGGGCCCGACGTCGTACGGGGCACGGTCAGATGAGCCCGTGCTCCTCCAGGTAGTCCAACTGCGCCCGTACCGACAGTTCCGCCGCCGGCCACAGGGAGCGGTCCACGTCGGCGTAGACGTGGGCGACGACCTGCCCGGGGGTGCGGTAGCCGTCCTCGACGGCCGTTTCGACCTGGGCCAGGCGGTGTGCGCGGTGGGCGAGGTAGTACTCGACGGCGCCCTGGGCGTCCTCCAGGACCGGGCCGTGGCCCGGGAGCACCGTGTGGACGCCGTCGTCGACCGTGAGGGACCTCAGGCGCCGCAGGGTGTCCAGGTAGTCGCCGAGACGGCCGTCGGGGTGGGCCACGACCGTCGTCCCGCGCCCGAGGATCGTGTCGCCGGTCAGGACGGCCTGGTCCGCCGGGAGATGGAAGGACAGGGAGTCGGCGGTGTGGCCGGGCGTCGGGACGACCCTCAGTTCGAGGCCGCCGGTGGTGATCACGTCTCCGGCGGCCAGGCCCTCGTCGCCCAGCCGCAGTGCCGGATCGAGCGCACGCACGCGCGTGCCGGTCAGTTCCGCGAACCGGGCGGCGCCCGCCGCGTGGTCGGGATGACCGTGGGTCAGCAGGGTCAGGGCGACGCGCTTGCCGGCCTGCTCGGCCGTGGCGACGACACGGCGCAGGTGACCGTCGTCGAGGGGGCCCGGGTCGACCACCACCGCCAGGTCCGAGTCGGGCTCGGACAGGATCCAGGTGTTCGTGCCGTCCAGGGTCATCGCCGACGGGTTGGGGGCCAGGACGTTGACGGCCCGCGTGGTGGCGGGCCCCGAGAGGACCCCGCCGCGGGGCTGGCCGGGAAGGGCTGCTGCGTCCGTCATGCGCTGGCTCCACCGGTCGGGGCGTTCGGGATGTGCTTGGTGAACTCGTCGTGGCCCGGCCAGGAGAGCACGATCTCGCCGTCCACCAGGCGGGCGGTGGCCAGGACGGGCGTGAGGTCCCGCGCGGGGGCGGCCGCGAGCGCCTGGGCGGCCGTCTCGTACGCCGTCAGCTGACGCAGGGTCGCGATCGTCGGCGGCATCATCAGCAGCTCGCCCTTGTCGTACCCGGCCGCCGCCTCGCCCGGGGCGATCCACACCGTACGGTCGGCCTCCGTGGAGGCGTTGCGGGTGCGCTGCCCCGCGGGGAGGGCGGCCACGAAGAACCAGGTGTCGTAGCGGCGGGCCTCGAACTCCGGGGTGATCCAGCGGGTCCAGGCACCGAGCAGGTCGGAGCGCAGGACCAGGCCGCGGCGGTCCAGGAAATCCGCGAAGGACAGCTCCCGGGCGACCAGGGCGGCACGGTCGGCCTCCCAGCCGGCGCCGGTGGTGTCGCCGACGACCGAGTCGGGCGTCTCGCCGGCGAGCAGCACGCCCGCCTCCTCGTACGTCTCCCGGACGGCCGCGCAGACGATCGCCTGGGCCGTCGTCTCGTCGACGCCGAGCCGGTCCGCCCACCACGCGCGCGTGGGGCCCGCCCAGCGGACCTGGTGGTCGTCGTCCCGGGGGTCGACGCCGCCGCCCGGATAGGCGTACGCGCCTCCGGCGAAAGCCATGGAGGCGCGTCGGCGCAGCATGTGGACGGCGGGGCCGGTGCCGGTGTCCTTCAGGAGCATGACGGTGGCCGCGCGCTTGGGGGGCACCGGGGTGAGGGTGCCGGCCGCGAGTGCGCGGATGCGGTCCGGCCACTCCGGGGGGTACCACTGACCGTTCGCCATGGGCGCGAGGCTATCCCGTGACGGGCGGATGTTCGAGTGGCCCCGGGGACGGATTCCGCAGCTAGGACCACCGAAAGCGGGTCAGGCGAGCTCCACCTGGATCTCGACCTCCACCGGTGCGTCCAGCGGCAGCACCGCCACGCCCACCGCGCTGCGCGCGTGCACGCCCTTGTCGCCGAGGACCTCGCCGAGCAGCTCGCTGGCGCCGTTCAGCACCGCGGGCTGGCCGGTGAAGTCCGAGGCCGAGGCCACGAAGCCGACGACCTTGACCACGCGCGCGATGCGGTCCAGGTCACCGGCGACGGACTTGACGGCGGCCAGGGCGTTCAGCGCACACGTGCGTGCCAGCTCCTTGGCCTCCTCCGGGGTGACCTCCGCACCGACCTTGCCGGTGACCGGAAGCTTGCCCTCCACCATCGGGAGCTGCCCGGCGGTGTAGACGTACGGCCCGGACTGCACGGCCGGCTGGTACGCGGCGAGCGGCGGGACGACGTCGGGCAGGGTCAGGCCCAGCTCGGCCAGTTTCGCCTCGACGGCGCCCATTACTGCTTCTCCCGCTTCAGGTAGGCCACGAGCTGCTCGGGGTTGTTCGGCCCGGGCACGACCTGGACGAGCTCCCAGCCGTCCTCGCCCCAGGTGTCCAGAATCTGCTTCGTGGCGTGGACGAGCAGCGGCACGGTTGCGTATTCCCACTTGGTCATGCGGCCGACTCTAGCCGCTGCCGGAGAGGGGTCACGCGGCCGACCACGCCCCGGGCGTCCGCCCGCCTCGCCGACGGTTATCCACAGCCTCCCGCGTAGCCCGGGCACGGACTGGTTAGGCTCGAATACGTGAGCAGGCTCCAGGTCGTCAGCGGCAAGGGCGGTACCGGCAAGACCACGGTGGCCGCGGCCCTAGCGCTGGCCCTGGCCACGGAGGGGAAGCGGACGCTTCTCGTCGAGGTCGAGGGCCGCCAGGGAATCGCGCAGCTCTTCGAAACGGAGGCGCTGCCTTATGAGGAACGGAAGATCGCGGTCGCTCCCGGGGGCGGGGAGGTGTACGCGCTGGCCATCGACCCCGAACTGGCCCTTCTGGACTACCTCCAGATGTTCTACAAACTGGGGGGCGCCGGGCGGGCCCTGAAGAAGCTCGGCGCGATCGACTTCGCCACCACCATCGCGCCCGGCCTGAGGGACGTACTCCTCACCGGCAAGGCGTGCGAGGCGGTACGGCGCAAGGACAAGAGCGGGCGGTTCGCCTACGACTACGTCGTCATGGACGCCCCGCCCACCGGCCGCATCACGCGCTTCCTCAACGTCAACGACGAGGTCGCCGGGCTCGCCAAGATCGGCCCGATACACAATCAGGCCCAGGCCGTAATGCGGGTGCTGAAGTCGCCGGAGACGGCCGTGCACCTGGTGACGCTGCTGGAGGAGATGCCCGTCCAGGAAACGGTGGACGGCATCGCCGAGCTGCGGTCGGCGCGGCTGCCGGTGGGGCGGATCATCGTGAACATGGTGCGGCCGGAGGTGTTGGACGCGGACGACCTGGAACTCGTCCGGACGGTCCCGCGTTCCACGGTTGCGCGGTCGCTGTCGTCCGCCGGGCTCGGCGGGGCGCGGCGCGGCGGGCGCGCGGAGCGGCTGGTGGATCCGCTGCTCAGGCAGGCCGAGGAGTACGCCGAGCGGTACGCGCTGGAGCACGAGCAGCGCGCGGTCCTCACCGAGCTGGGCCTGCCACTGCACGAATTGCCGCTGTTCGCCGAGGGCATGGACCTGGCGGGGCTGTACGAGCTGGCCCGCGAGCTGCGCGAGCAGGGCATGTCATGAGCCGGGAAGGCTCCGGCCCCGGGAACAGCACACAGGCAAGGCCCGTCATGAGTCGGAAGCAGGGGATGTCATGAGTCGTCCGGACCCGGCCCACACCCACGACCCGGCCCGCCACCACCTGTCCCCCGCGCGCGTGCTCGACATCGACCCGCTGCTGGAGGACCCGAAGACCCGCATCGTGGTGTGCTGCGGCTCGGGCGGGGTCGGCAAGACCACGACCGCGGCGGCCCTGGGGCTGCGCGCGGCCGAGCGGGGCCGCAAGGTCGTCGTCCTCACCATCGACCCGGCCCGCCGGCTCGCCCAGTCCATGGGCATCGACTCCCTCGACAACACCCCACGCCGGGTGAAGGGCATCGACGACTCCGCGGGCGGCGAGCTGCACGCGATGATGCTCGACATGAAGCGCACCTTCGACGAGATCGTCGAGGCGCACGCGGATCCCGAGCGGGCCGCCGCGATCTTGGGCAACCCCTTCTACCAGTCGCTCTCGGCGGGCTTCGCGGGCACGCAGGAGTACATGGCGATGGAGAAGCTCGGGCAGCTTCGGGCCAGGGACGAGTGGGACCTGATCGTCGTCGACACCCCACCCTCCCGCTCGGCGCTGGACTTCCTGGACGCGCCCAAGCGGCTCGGGTCGTTCCTGGACGGGCGGCTGATCCGGCTGCTGACGGCACCGGCGAAGCTGGGCGGCCGCGCCGGCATGAAGTTCCTGAACGTCGGGATGTCGATGATGACCGGCACCCTCGGCAAGCTGCTCGGCGGCCAGCTCCTCAAGGACGTCCAGACGTTCGTGTCCGCGATGGACACGACCTTCGGCGGGTTCCGCACGCGTGCGGACGCCACGTACAAGCTGCTCCAGGCGCCCGGCACGGCCTTCCTCGTGGTGGCGGCCCCGGAGCGGGACGCGCTGCGCGAGGCCGCGTACTTCGTGGAGCGGCTGGCCGCGGAGAACATGCCGCTCGCCGGGCTGGTGCTCAACCGGGTCCACGGCAGCGGCGCCGGCCGGCTGTCGGCCGAGCGGGCGCTCGCCGCCGCGGAAAATCTTGAAGAGCCCCGCATTGTCGATCAGGAGGACGGGAAAGCAGTACTTCGTAACTCCCCCGACACGTATGACAGTTCAGGCTCTCCCACATCCGGAACACCAGCTCAGGCTGTTGCTGAGGCTTCTGACGGTGGCTCCCCCGCCGAGGACGCCGAGGACGCTGAGAACACCCAGAACACCGAGAACGCCGAGCGGTCCGTCGACCAGCTCACGGCGGGCCTGCTCAGGCTGCACGCCGACCGTATGCAGCTGCTCTCCCGTGAGCAGCGCACGCGTGACCGCTTCACCGCGCTCCACCCCGAGGTGGCCGTGACGGAAGTGGGCGCGCTGCCCGGCGATGTGCACGATCTCGCGGGACTGCGCGACATCGGCGACCGGCTCGCGGCGGACGAGCGCGAGCTTCCCGGCCCCGCCGACGACTCCGGGCTGCCGGACGCGGACACCCGGCCCGAGGCGAGCGCCTGAGCCCAGACCCGAGGCGAGCACCTGAGCACAAGTGCCCGCCCGAGGCGAGAGCTGGGCACGTACCTGAGCAAGTGCCTGCG
Source organism: Streptomyces sp. NPDC045955 (assembly GCF_056430805.1). Lineage (NCBI taxonomy): Bacteria > Bacillati > Actinomycetota > Actinomycetes > Kitasatosporales > Streptomycetaceae > Streptomyces > Streptomyces sp. NPDC045955. The sequence goes on along the minus strand of NZ_JBWKKY010000002.1, from coordinate 586,342 downwards.
GGCATCTGAGCAAGTGCCTGCGGGCAACCCGGTGATGGCGAAGGGCCCGTACCGGGCCCTCGGCCCTTCGGAGCTCCCGGAGGGAACCCCTCAGCTCACCGCCGCGTAGTTCTCGTAGACCTCGTCGTCGTCGAGGGGCACGATGCCCGTGCCGCGCTCGTACTCCGTACGCGCCGTCTCCAGCAGCCGGCGCCAGGAGGTCACGGTGGGCCGCCTGCGCAGCAGTGCGCGGCGCTCCCGCTCCGTCATGCCTCCCCACACGCCGAACTCGACGCGGTTGTCCAGCGCGTCGGCCAGGCACTCCGTGCGCACCGGGCATCCGGTGCACACCGCCTTGGCCCTGTTCTGCGCCGCTCCTTGAACGAACAGTTCATCCGGATCGGTAGTGCGGCAGGCCGCCTGCGCACTCCAGTCGACTACCCAGCCCATACCGGCGCCGTCCTCTCCCGAATCGAGGCTCCCCCACGGCGGCAGCGGCATATTCACCGCCGCCAGTTGAGGACGTTACGGAAGGTGGGCACAGCGCAACACCCCCAGCGGGCCCAATCTTGAATGGTCCGAACGGACTATGGGTAAGCGGCAGATCACCCGGGGGAGTGAGCTGGCGACATACGTAACTTTCCCGGCAAACCAGGACAGTTCGCATGCGTCACAACGGACGCCGTATGACACACAAGGCGAATCCGGACACGACCCCACCAAAAAAGTTGGGGAACACCCGGAACGATTCGGGGTCGCCGGACGTATTGATACGTGGCCTCACTGCCGTGACAGTTAAGAGCAGCTTAGGCCAAGGCCTATACGCCTGTCCGGCGAATGAGAACGTAGGCTGCTCTCATGCCAAAGAAGCGCTCGGGCGGTGGTCTGTCTCCCACGCAACAGGCCGCCAAGTTCCTCGGTGTCAGTGTTCTCGCGGGAGCCGTGCTGGCCGGTATCGCGCTGCCCGCGGTGGGCGCGCTGGGGCTGGCGGCGAAGGGATCGGTCGAGAGCTTCGACGAACTCCCGGCCACCATGAAGACCCCGCCCCTGAGCCAGCGCACCACGATCCTCGACGCCGACGGCGGCCAGATCGCCACGGTCTACTCGCGCGACCGCACGGTGGTCCCCCTCAAGGACATCTCGCCGTACATGCAGAAGGCGATCGTCGCGATCGAGGACTCGCGCTTCTACCAGCACGGCGCGGTCGACCTGAAGGGCGTGCTGCGGGCCCTCAACAAGAACGCGCGCAGCGGTGAGGTCGCCCAGGGCGCCTCGACCCTGACGCAGCAGTATGTGAAGAACGTCTTCGTCGAGGAGGCCGGCGACGACCCGACGAAGGTCGCGCAGGCCACCCAGCAGACCATCGGCCGCAAGATCCGCGAACTGAAGTACGCGATCCAGGTCGAGGAGGAGCTCGGGAAGAAGAAGATCCTCGAGAACTACCTGAACATCACGTTCTTCGGCCAGCAGGCCTACGGCATCGAGGCCGCGGCCCGGCGCTACTTCTCCAAGTCCGCCAAGGACCTGAACGTGCAGGAGGCGGCCCTCCTCGCCGGCATCGTCCAGTCGCCCAGCCGGTACGACCCGGTCAACGACGAGGCGGAGGCCACCAAGCGCCGCAACACCGTGCTCCGGCGCATGGCCGACGTCGGCGACATCTCCCGGGCGCAGGCCGCCGAAGCGATGAAGGCGCCGCTGGGCCTGAAGGTCAGCAAGCCCAAGAACGGCTGCATCACGGCGGTCAAGGGTGCGGGCTTCTTCTGCGACTACGTGCGCGAGGTCTTCCTGAACGACCCGGTCTTCGGCAAGACCAAGGAGGCGCGGGCGAAGGTCTGGAACCAGGGCGGCCTGACGATCCGCACCACCCTCGACCCGCAGGCCCAGAAGTCGGCGCAGCGGTCGATCAAGGACCACGTCTACACGAGCGACGACGTGGCGACCGCGGCCACCCTCGTGGAACCCGGCACCGGGAAGATCGTCGCGATGGGCCAGTCGCGTCCGTACGGCGTCGACATCAAGAAGGGCCAGACGACCCTCAACCTGTCCGTCAACGACGACATGGGCGGCGGTGTCGGCTACCAGCCCGGTTCGACGTTCAAGCCGATCGTGGCCGCCGCGGCCCTCGAGGACGGCATGCCGGCGAACAAGGTGTACCCCTCGCCGTACGAAATGCAGTACCCGAGCCCGGTCGCGGTCTGCAACGGCAGGACCTGGAAGAACGATCCGAACAACCCCGCCAAGGTCGCCAACGAGAACAGGTCCGAGGTCGGTCCGTACGACATGCGGGAGGCGACCGCCAAGTCGGTCAACACCTACTACGTGCAGATGATCAGCGACATCGGCATCTGCCCGGTGACGAAGATGGCGAAGAAGATGGGCGTCGAGCGGGCCGACGGCAACAAGATGCCCCAGGTGCCCTCCATCGCCCTCGGCACCCAGGAGATGTCCCCGCTGACCATGGCGAACGCGTACGCCACGTTCGCCTCGCGCGGCATGTACTGCACGCCGGTCGCCATCGAGTCGATCAGCCAGCGCGTCGGCGACAGCAAGAAGTCGCTCCCGGTCCCGAAGTCGACCTGCTCGCGCGCGATGTCGGAGAAGACCGCCGACACCATCAACACGCTGCTGCGGGGCGTCGTCGAGGACGGTACGGGCAAGAAGGCCGGCCTCGGCAGCCGCCCCAGCGCCGGTAAGACCGGTACGACGGACGAGCGCTACGCGGCCTGGTTCGTGGGTTACACGCCGAACCTGGCCGGTGCCGTGTGGGTCGGCGACCCCGCGCACAAGCGGAAGATGGTCGGCATCAACATCGGCGGCGTCCCGTACGACAAGGTGTTCGGTGGCGAGGTCCCCGGGCCGATCTGGGGCGACATGATGACCGGCGCCCTGGAGGGCAAGCCCGTCGAGAACTTCAACACCGTCCACATCCCCGCCGGCGTCGACCGGGACCGCGGTGACGGCGACGACGAGGGCCGCGACGGCGGGGACAACGGCGACGACGACAACGACGGCTTCATCGGCGGCCTGGTCGGCGGCAACAACGGCGGCGGGGGCGACGAGACCTTCCCGACTCCTTCGTTCTCCATCCCGGAGGGGTTCTTCCGGGGCCAGGGCAACGGGGGTAACGGGAACGGGGGGCGCGGCTGACTCGGCTGACGCCTGACGAGGCTGAGGCGGCCGAGGCGGCCGAGGCGGCGCCTTGAACGCGGACGGCCCCTTCCCGCCGTACGGAGATCTTCGTACGGCGGGAAGGGGCCGCGTGTTTGTCAGCCGCAGTGCTGCCAGCCGATCGAGTCGTACGCGACGGTCCGGTCGTTGTACACGATCGACCGTCTCGACCCAGTCATCCCACCCTCGATTCGAACAAAGGTTCAGAGTCGGCTGACGGTACACCCGCCCCAGGGCGGGGTTTCGGAAATCACACTCCCGCGTCTGGGTGGCCGGGGTGGCGGGCGTCCGGGTGGCCAGGCGTCCGCGTGACCGAGTTGCCGGGCGGCCGCGGTCCGGGCGACCAGGGTCCGGGCGACCGCGGAACCAAGCGGCCAGCGGGTATCCGGGTCGCCCCTAGCCCGCGAGGGTCTTCTTCACGGCAGCGGCGACGCGGCCGCCCTCGGCCTGGCCCGCGACCTTCGGGTTCACGATCTTCATGACCGCACCCATGGCCCGCGGCCCCTCCGCCCCGGCCGCCTTGGCCTCCTCGACGGCCTGGGCGACGATCCGGTTCAGCTCGTCGTCACTGAGCTGCTTCGGCAGGTACGCGGCGAGCACCTCGCCCTCCGCCTTCTCCCGCTCCGCACTCTCGGCGCGACCACCCTGCGCGAAGGCCTCGGCCGCCTCACGGCGCTTCTTCGCCTCCCGGGTGATCACCTTCTGCACCTCGTCGTCGGAGAGCTCGCGCTTCTCCTTGCCCGCGACCTCCTCCTTGGTGATCGCGGCGAGGGTCAGCCGGAGCGTCGAGGAGCGGAGCTCGTCGCGCTCCTTGATCGCGGCGTTGAGGTCGTCCTGCAGCTTCGACTTGAGCGTGGTCATGAGGTTGATTGTCGCAGGTGCGGGCGGGCAGGCGCCCCTTCATTTGCGAGGTCGTGCGTCAACGGACGGCTGAAGGGCCGGGGACGTCAGGGGATTTCGGAGCACCGCCCGGCGGAGACGACCGGCGCGGTCTGACAGGATGGACGTATGCGCGCGCGATACGGAGTCCCCCTGGGAATCGCGGCGGCTGGTGCCGCCGGTCTGTTGTACTCGGCGGGCTTCGAGGCCCGCTCCTTCCGCCTCCGCCGGGTCACCGTCCCGGTCCTGCCCTCGGGAATGCGCCCCCTGCGCGTGCTGCAGGTCTCCGACATCCACATGGTCAGCGGCCAGCGCAAGAAGCAGCGCTGGCTGCGTTCCCTGGCGGGCCTGCGCCCCGACTTCGTGATCAACACGGGTGACAACCTCTCCGACGCGGGGGGCATCCCGGAGGTCCTGGACGCGCTCGGCCCCCTGATGGAGTTCCCGGGCGCGTACGTCTTCGGCTCCAACGACTACTACGGCCCGAGGTTCCGCAACCCCGCCCTCTACCTGTGGGAAAGGGTGCAGGGCCGCCACGGCCTGAACGGCAACCCGCCGGCCGTGGGCGTGGCGCACATCCCGTGGGAGGACATGCGGGACGCCTTCGACGCGGCGGGCTGGCTGAACCTGACCAACACACGAGGCACGCTCAAGGTCGACGGCGTCTCGCTGGAGCTGACAGGCCTGGACGACCCGCACATCAAGCGGGACCGCTACGAGCAGGTGGCCGGCGGCCCGTCGGACTCGGCCGATTTCTCCATGGGCGTGGTCCACGCGCCGTACCTGCGCGCGCTGGACGCCTTCACTGCCGACGGCTACCCCTTGATCCTGGCCGGCCACACCCACGGCGGCCAGGTGTGCGTTCCCTTCTACGGCGCCCTGGTCACCAACTGCGACCTGGACACGGACCGCGTGAAGGGCCTGTCCACGCACACGGCGGAGGGTCGTACGTCGTACCTGCACGTCTCGGCGGGCTGCGGCACGAACCGCTACACACCGGTACGGTTCGCGTGCCCGCCGGAGGCGACGTTGCTGACGCTGGTGGGGCGGGAGTAGCGGGCAGCGCCTGCCCATCGGCAGGACCCGGACGGGGCGGGCCTGCGCCGGCCCATTAACCCACACAGCCCGCCCAAAATCGCCCACTGTGTCCGCTTCTGTCAGCGTGACGGCATGACCGCCCCGATACCCCGGGACATACCGGATCTCCCCGCGATTCCGGGCAAGCCCGCGCTGAAGCCCTCCCCCGTCCCCGCCACGGCCGTCATCACCCCGGTCCGCCGCCCGGTGGCCGCGGCCTTCCGCCTGCTGGTCGCCCTCGCGGCAACCGCGAGCGTGACGGTCGAAATACTCCTGGGCGACGCGTCCCGGACCCTCGGCCACTTCGCGGTCCAGAGCAACATCCTCCTCGCACTGGTCATGACCCTCTCGGCCCGCCGAGCATGGTCGGCCGGCCGCCCACTGCCAGGAGCCGTCCTGGGCGCGACCCTGCTCTACGTCGTCATCACGGCCCTGGTGCACCACCTGCTCCTGGCGAACGAGGCGAGCCCGTTCTCCCTCACGGGCGAGGCCGCGGCAGCTCCGACGGGCTGGCAGGCCGTCGCCCACCACACCCTCCACACGCTCACCCCGATCGCGGCCGTACTGGACTGGCTCCTGCTCACGACCCCCGGCCGCCTGCACCTGCGCCAGGCCGGCACGTGGCTGCTCTACCCCCTGGCCTACCTGGCCTTCTCCCTCATCCGAGGCGAGCTGCTCCTCCCGGGCACCGCCGACCGCTACCTCTACCCCTTCCTGGACGTCGACCAGGACGGCTACAAGAAGGTCCTCGGCAACGCGCTCCTCCTCGGCCTCTCCTTCTACGCCCTGGCGATCCTCCTCGTGGCCCTCGACCACGCCCGCCCGAACCCCCTCCACCACCCCTGGAAAACCGGATTTCGTCTCTAGCCACCAGTGGGCTAAAGTAAACGTCGTCGCCGCGACAGCAGCGACATCGGGGTGTAGCGCAGCTTGGCAGCGCGCTTCGTTCGGGACGAAGAGGTCGTGGGTTCAAATCCCGCCACCCCGACAGTTGAAACACCAGGTCAGGGGCCTGATCCGCTCAGCGGGTCGGGCCCCTGAGTGGTTCCGGGGGCCCTTCTGGGAGCCATTTGGGAGCCGAGTTCGGGATCCGGCTCCCGGGCGGCTCCCACGAGCACTGCCAAGAATGACTCGTGCCTGACGGAAGTCGAGCGTCCAGCCGGCAGGGGCTTCCACCCTGCTTCAGGCAACATCACCCTCCGATTGTCAGTGGCGGTCCTTACCCTGAGACGTGCTCAGCCGCACGTCCCCAGGAGCACCCGTGGACCACCTCTACAAAGACCTCGGCAACCTCAAGAGAGGTTCCACGGTCATCGTCACCTTGCGCAACCAAGCCAACGTCCAGGTGATGATGCGCAGCGAGTACAGCAAGTACAAGTCGGGGAGGAGGTATAGATACCTGGGCGGTCGTGTCACTCGCTCTCCTCACCAGATCACCATCCCCAGCAACGGACACTGGGTCGTAGCCATCGACCTGGGCGGCTATTCCGGTCGTATCGCCGCTTCTGTCCAGATCCAACCGCCTCCGCGGGGTTTCCTGCCCCCGGCCCAGGAACCACAGGGCAACCCGGCCCGCTCCGTCGCAGTCCATGAGCCGGAGGAGCCTGCCGGAGACGTGCTGGGGGGCCAGACCTGGGATGTCTTCATCTCCCACGCGTCCGAGGACAAAGGAGCTGTTGCCAGACCCCTTCGAGATGCACTGACCAAGCTGGGTGTGACTGTCTGGCTCGACGAAGCCCAAATGCGGATCGGCCATAGCCTCCGCCGCAAGATCGATGAAGGGATCAGGGCAAGCCGATACGGAATCGTCGTGCTCTCGGAACCCTTCTTCGCCAAGGGCTGGACCAACCACGAACTCGACGGACTCGTCACCCGCAACGTGGCTGGCGAGCAGTCGCTCCTGCCGATCTGGCACAACCTGAGTGCTGATGATGTCCGGCGCTACAGTCCCTCCCTCGCAGACAAGGTGGCGATGAGCACCAGCGACTACTCCATCGAGGAGATCGCACAGCAGATCGCTGACGTGGTGCAAGAGGAAGGCGTCGCCTAACCCAGCGCGCCGGCACGCGGTCTCGGTGCCGCACCGACTTCCAGCGAGTGGTGGTGGCTGCTCAAGGACGTCGGCACACGAGCGTGCAGGAGGGATCACTGCGCAGAGCTTGTGCCGGGGCGAACACAGACGGTACGACGATCGCCATGCACCCATGGTCTCCGTTAAATGACCGGCAGTTCGCACTCCTCACTCGCATCGGGGACGGAACTGACCCCGTCACATCGGACAGCCCCGAGCTCGCCACCACGGCCCGTGCGCTCAAGGACTGCGGCTTGATTACTATGCCCAGAAGGAATGGGAAGTGGCAGGCGGAGATCACCGACGCGGGACGCTACTACCTGGAGCACGGTCACCATCCTGACCGCCCGGAGCCAGCTCCACGCAAGCCTCGTTCGCCGGCGCCTGAAGCCAAGGCGCCGACTGCCCCTCGCCCTCAGCAGGATGCCGCTCCCTCGGCGGAGACGAAGCCGGCCGCGCAGCGAGCCGTGAAACCCCCGCGCCCGTCACCAGCGGAAATCGGGGCGGCGCTGATCGCACAGGTGCAGGAAGCCGGGCGATTCCTTCGGATCCCGGACCCCAGCGACGAGGATCGGGCTCGCTATCGCAGGGCCTTCGACGCGGCGCGGCAGTGCGCTCCGGAGGGATACCACCTGAAGTACAGCGGGCGAGCGAAGGGCGATTTCTTCCTCGGCCTGCTCCGGGTGACCGGTGAGCACGACACCGAGTGGAACCGGTATCCGCCTGGCACGCAGCCGTGTGATCACCGACGTCGAGGACGTGCTCGCCGCAGTCACCGCGGACCACAGCGCCTTCGAGATCTCCGAGGAGGTCCTGCCGAGAGTGCTCACGCTGCTCCGGCTCCTCGCCGAGCAGGCGCTCGCACGGTACGGCGAGATCGCAGTGTCCAAGAAGCGCAAGCAGCCCAGGCCATTGCTCACCGTCCACGGCAGGACGTACGAGATCAGCTTCCGTGAACGGCAGAAGCAGGTCCGGTACGTACCCAAGCAGCCCGGCCGACGTACGTACGACTGGCAGCGGGTCACCCCGGCGCACAAGTTCGAGCCGTCCGGCGAGCTGGAGCTGGTGGTCGGCCAGCGCTCGGGCTACGGCTACGGCCACAGCTGGAAGAAGGAGTGGGCCGACACCGCCAAGAAGCCCTTGGAGGAGCAGATCGGTTCGGTCTTCCGGGCGTTGAAGGCGCGCGCGGAGCAGCAGGAGCGGGCTCGGCTGGAACGTGAGGCGGAGCAGCAGCGTCTGCGAGAGGAACGAAAGCGGCAGGAGGCAGAGCGCCGACGACTGGAAGCGGAGCGGGAGGAGCGCGAGCGTCGGGAGTGGGAGGCCGCCGTCAGCGCGGCTTCGACCAAGGCGGTCCACGCAGTACGGACCGAGCACTTCGCCACGGCCCTTGAGCAGTGGCGGTGAGATGCGGGCGTTCTGCGCCGCTCTGGATGAAGCCGCCGCCGCGTCGGAAGACGCCCTCGAAGCCGAGAGGCTGCATGAGTGGTCGGCTTGGGGGAAGGCAGAAGCCGACCGGCTCGACCCCACCATGAACGGCCAGGGCTTGGCTTCTCTCGACTTCCACGCAGAGCCCACGAGAGACCAACTGCGACCGTTCCTCAACGGCTGGCATCCGCACTGGCCGGAGAAAGAGGAGCCTCCGCCACAGCTCGCGCCACCCAAGCCGGAGCCGGACCCATGGCGCGGTTTTATCGACGCACGTCAGGATCGAGGCTGGAGATATGGACGCCAAGGTCGCGCTCAATGGTGGAGGCGATGACGCCATGTCCGCGGTCGCGTAGGGCCTTGACCGCCTTCTCGACCAGCTCCCCGAGCCGGATGACCTCGGCGCGCAGGGCAACCAACTCGTCGTAGCGGTCTGCCTTGTCCTCGCCGCACCACGCCCGGACGGTCCGCAACACGGCCGCCTCCGCGTCCAACTTGCGATCGTCCCGCCGACTGTAGGAGTACCAGGAGGGCTGGGCGCGCTCCTGCTCGATGTCCTGCTGCTTGCGGTCCACCTCCGGAAGGATCTCATCGGCGAGGCGGCCGGCCACATGGCGGGCGACGCGCTCGGTGACCGGCCACCCGGCCAGGCACATTCCGTGGCGGTTCTCGTACACCATGGCGTCTCCGCGGAGTTCGGCGGCATCAATGCCGATAAGCGGTGCCGTCTCGTCGAGTCGACCCAGCTCCAGAACCCCCGCGTCCGCCACCGTTCGGCGCAAGCGCAACTTGTTCTTCGGACGGACGAACCCGAAGATCACGCGGGCTGCCTCGAAAGCTGTGCTGCCTCGGACGTGGCGGGACGCCTCGACCAGTGCCAACTCCGCCGCGTCATCTGCGCGGAACGTATCGACGTCCGCCCACAGTGCTACGAGAGAGCCGGGACTTACCCATTCCTGCAGACCGGCGTCATCGCCATCGAGAAACCGGACGTGGATCCAACCCGGCCTGCCAGGGCCGCCCACTCGAACGACCTCCACCCGGCGAACCGCGCCGCCCAGCTCCTTCGGCCTCGCTCGGTATGTCCAGTGCTCGCCAATCTCCATGCGCCTATTGAGCCAGGTCTGTTGACCCCATCACCGGACACCTTCTACGACAACCTGCGCGCCTGCGGCGTCGAACCCACCGACAAGACAGCCGAAGGCGTCGGCATCCTTCCGCCCTACGCACCGCTCACCGCCGAGCCCGTGCGGGAACTCGCCCAGCACGCATGGTCCCTGGTCCGGCCCGCGATGCTCACCTGCCGGCCCGACTGGGCGACTTGGGCCGCCTGGCACCTGAGCATCGCCCTGGACCGCATCGGCATCCTGCTGGAGGACTCCACCAACTCCGACCGGAAGGTGGACGCGGGCGAGAGCCTTCTCGCGCTACTGGCTGCTGCCCAGGAGGCCGCGCAGAAGCACTGGGCGGAACTGGACACCCCCCGCAAAGAGCATCTGACGGCGTTTCGGACCGCCGTCCCCGTCGGGGGCGAGGGCCAGGCCGTGATCCACGGCGTCGAGCTGACCCTCGGCCTGTCAGGTTCCCGAGAGACCTTCAGCGTCAGGTTCGACCCCGATCCCTTCGAGCCCGCCGGATGGACCGCCGTGAGCAGCGACCACCCGCAGCTGGGCCCCCAGCTCACGGCCGCCGACCGCCTGGCGATCCAGACCGCCGTGCACACGCTCGGCCGCCTCCTCAACCGCCGCCTGTACCCGGACGACACCGACGGCAGTGACTCGGCGATGTCCGAGCCCAGCCCTACTGTTCCTCCCGTGCGGCCCTGGCCCGGTACGGACACCCGCGGGTGACTCGGCGGTCGGACTCGAAGGGCCTGAGCTGATCCCGATCACAGCTGCCTCCCTCGCCGAGTGGCAGCGGGCCCGCGACGCAGGCCGCCTCGGTGAGTACGACAGCAAGTTCGGGATCACAGCCGAGCTGCCCGTTTCGGAATGGGAAGGCCAGACCCCGAACAACTCGCCTACGAGGAGTTCGAGGAAGTCTGGGCTTCTGCCCGTCCGCAGATCGCGTCCCGGCCAATCTGACCTCTCGGCGCCGCGGAGGCTTCTTGGGATCATCTCGGCATGCCCCGACCCTTCCCCGCACCGTCCGAGCCGTCGACACCGCTCAGCTCCTGGACCTGGCCCAGGAGGCCGCCATGCACGGCTTCAGCCAGCGGCTCCCGGTCGACTGGCTTCGAGAGCACCTCGCCGCAGATGCGACGCACTACCTGTTCCCGACACTCGTGCAGTGGCTCACGCACCGGCCCGAGACGCCGCTGCAGCGGAGGTGCCAGCAACTGCTGACCGTCAGCACCGGCGAACAGATCTGGGGTCTCCTCAACGTTCTTCCCGACACCTTCGACAAGATCCCGGAGACCTTGGGACACGGCGTCCAAGAAGGACCTCCTCAGCCGCATCGAGCGAGCAGTGAAGGTGCATGAGTGGGTGGAACGGATGGTTGCCGATGCAGATTCGTGACGCCCTGGACAGTGGTGGAGGCGGCTGGACAGCTCGAGCAAATGACACCGCTCTGAGACAGCCGCCTGCCGACATGTCGTGAGACTGAGGGGGGAACGTCCAGGTCGCAGGGTCGGCACATGACGTCGAAAGTGAGAACCTACAGAGTGATCTTGACCGTTTACCAGGTGCGTTTGATCGCCGTGTTTCCGTTCTCCGGGTCTGCCACCGCCGGCCATGCGCGTTGGCTACCGTCCCCTAATGAAGTCACAGGTCGCCGAAACCACTGAAGCTTGTACCTGCCCCGCGAAGGACAGCGTCTGTCAGGACTGCAGAGGCGAAGGTTGGGTGACGCCGCTGCCTGAAGACGGGCGTCGGCGAGACGCCACTGGCCGCTGCACTTCGTGCGCTGGGCGGGGAGGCCACCGCCTGCCACACGAACCGACGTGCCCTGTGATGCAGAAGCATCCTGGGCTTGAATACTTCGCACCGCAGCTCATCAGTGACTCGGGCGACATCACGTTCTTCAGTACCGGCAACGCACTCGCTCGACCAGAGGTACGGCAGCGTCTCGCGCAGATTCTGTTCGGGCCGCGTCCCTGACGACCGGAGCCGCGCCGTGAGCAGAGTCCTCGGACAACTGGTCAAGATCACTTGTCAGCGAGGAGAACTGACACCGGGCGCCCTACAGGCGCATCTCTTCTTCGATAGCCCGAGCGATCTCTGGCCACGGTGCGCGCAGGACGCCGAAGATCGACCAGTAACCGTACATGTGCCGTACCAGGGCCCCGACGCCAAGGCGTGCGGCGTCTCGGTCGATGGTGCCTATGACCCGCCGGGTGATTCCTCCCGCTCCTCGGGCGGCTGGGGTGATCCCGTGCCCGAGGAGGAGCGTGCCGGTTCGGATGGCATCCAGTGTGGTCGGTGGCGCAGCTCCAGAAAAACTGCCGTAGATCAGTTGGTGCCAGGGCTCTTGGGTGCGGGCCCAGGCCAGGCGTTCCAGGCCGCTGCCGAGGTCTACGGCCATGCGGTCTGGGCGTTCGGTGTTCCGCAGAAGGACGATGTCGCCGAGGGTGCGGTCCAGATGGCGGAAGCGCAGCGTGATTCCCTCGACCTGTCGCCGCCGCCACGAGGCCAGCTTGCCGTTGATGCTCAGGTGCCTTGCGTGGAAGCCGAGTTGGGAGAGGACCGTCAGCCAGCCGTCAAGGACGGCGCCGTACTCGTCCAGGCCACCTATGGGTTGGACCCGGGAAACGTTGACGAAGGAGGTCAGGAATCCGTCCTTCAAGTGGCCGGTGGCATCGCGCTCGCCTGTGAAGCGGACGACTGGCTGGGGAAGGAACCCGCTTCGGTACGTGCGGAGTTGGCCGTCCTTGAGGAGTGGGTCGAGTGCTTGGATGGCGGAGATGGTCAGTTCGGTCTCCCGCCCCCAACGGAGGGGAAGGCAGGCATCACGTGCGACCCCAGCCCGGGCGAAGCCGGTCTCCAGGGAGTCGAGTAGGTCCCTCCAAGAGGGTGGTTTGCGTGGTGGCCTGTAGGGGGTACCGCGGTTCGGGTGGCGGACCTCGATGTGATGGTCGTCGCCCGTGAACTCCCAATGAGGGCCTAACGCGGTGCGCATAGCGACCGGTATCTGCTTGGCCAAGATGTCTCCGGCCGTGCTTTTCGCGCGGGTCAGCACGGCCGCGTTGCCATCGCCTTGAAGTGGCGTGCCGGGTCGAAGCGCCGCATCCCGATGTCTTGGACCCAGCGGTGGTCGAGACCTTCCGCCTGCGCGATTGCGTCGGCGAGCCTCCGTGCCGCCGTCTCATCGTCTTCCCGCGGGTCGACGACGGCGATCGCGCCCGTCTCGTCACACAGGGCGGCCTGGGCGCATGTCCCAACCCGCCAGGTCAGAGCGGCCATGGGAGTGCCGGCGCGGAGGGATTCACCGAAGACGGCGGCCCCGGCTTCCACGTACGCACGGGCGTACGTGTAGACGAAGACGGACGCTTCGGCGATCGCGGCGGTCTTGTCGGGGCCGCCGAGTTCCCCGATCCACTTCACGTGGTCGGCCATGAGGAGCCGCTCGTGCCGGCGTACGTACTCCTCGTCGAAGACGGGACCGACGATCCGGATGCGACGGCCAAGGATCTGCGCCGCCCGCACCGCGATGTGCGGGGCCTTGTCCTCGTCGACCCGGCCGAGCCAGACGAGGTCGGTACCAGCGATGGCGGGAGGCTCCTCCTCGCGGAGGCCCAGGTGAACGGCGAGTTCGGGGATCGGCCAGTGGTCAACGTACCGCTCGATCATCTCGGGCGAGTAGCAGTAGAGCCGCAACCGCTGGCCATCGAAGGCCGTGGCGGTGTGTTGGAAGACCGGCGAGTGCTGGAACGTGGCGACGTCGCAGTCCAGCTCGCGCCACGTACGGGTCCAAGCCGGAAGCGACGGGTACTCGTGGCCCACGACCAGGAGGTCGTACCCGCTGTCGCGTAGCTCGCGCTCGGCGAGCGTTCCGGGGGTGACGTCCTCCAGGCGGACCGGCTTGCGGACCCAGTCTTCTTCCAGGTCCGTGAGCCAGCCCGGCCCAAGGAGGTGTACGTCGGCGCCTGCGGCTCGGGCGCCTGTGGCGACCGCCCACAGCCATCGTTCGATTCCGCCGTAGCCGGCGGGTGGAAAGGCGTAGCTACCAGGGAAGTCGCAGACGCCGACAAGCACTATGCCTCCGGTGTTCCGTCCGCCGAGATCCGGCGGAAGCCGAGGTACGGGACGAGGGATTCGGGCAGGAGGATGGAACCGTCCTGCTGCTGGCACTGCTCAAGGAGAGCGGCCAGGGTGCGGCCGATGGGCAGGCCGGAGCCGTTGAGGGTGGCGACGAGCTTGGGCTTGCCGTCCTCGCCACGAGTCCGGATGTTCGCCCGGCGAGCCTGGAAGGTGCCGAAGTTGGAGACCGAGGAGATCTCGCGGTACGTGTTCTGGCTCGGGATCCAGACTTCGATGTCGTAGGTGAGCTGGGCGGAGAAGCCCGTGTCGCCGGCGGCCAGCTTGATGACGCGGTAGGCGAGGCCGAGTTCCTTCAGGCACGCCTCGGCGTGTCCGATCATTTTCTCCAGCTCGGCGTCGGCGTCCGCAGGGTCGACGATGCGGACGATCTCGACCTTGGCGAACTGATGCTGGCGGATCAGGCCGCGGGTGTCGCGGCCGTACGAGCCGGCCTCGGACCGGAAGCACGGGGTGTGCGCGGTGAGTGCGAGCGGCAGCTCGGCCGGGGGGATGATCTCGTTGGCGTAGAGGTTGGTCAGCGGTACCTCGGCCGTCGGGATGAGGAACAGCTCGCGGTCGGCGACGCCGGTCTTGAACAGGTCTTCCTCGAACTTCGGGAGCTGGCCGGTGCCGGTCATGGTCTTGCGGCTGACCAGGTAGGGGACCGCGTACTCGACGTAGCCGTGCCGCCGGGTGTGGAGGTCGAGGAAGAGCGTGGCCAGGGCGCGCTCCAGGGCGGCACCAGCCCCGCAGGAGACCGCGAAGCGCGGGCCGGACAGCTTCGTGGCCTTGCCGAAGTCGAGGATGCCGGTGGCCTCGCCGAGGTCGACGTGGTCCTTCGGCTCGAACGGGAACGCGGGGGGCGTGCCGACGCGCCGGATCTCCACGGCGAACTCCTCGGAGTCGCCGTCGGGGGCCGAGTCGTCCGGCAGATTCGGGATGCTCAGGAGCAGGTCGCGAAGCTGGGCCTCGATCTGCTCCTGGCCGGCCTCGATCTCGCGGATCTGGTCCTTCAGCTCGCGGGCGCGCTCCTTGAGCTTGGTGATGTCGCCGCCCTGCTTGGCCGTCTGCTGGACCTCGCTCGCCACTCGCTTGGACTCTGCCCGCATCTCGTCGGCCGAGCGGATGTTCTGGTTGCGCCGAGAGTAGAGGGACTCAAGCTCGGACAGGTCCAGGGTGTAGCCGCGACGAGCGAGCCGACGAACCGCTTCGGCACCCATGTCGATCAGGGCGCGGGCATCATGCATGAGGAAGATCCTTCTGATCTTGCGAGTGGGATGGGGATGCGGAATCGACGGTAGCAACCGCCGAGTTGTTCCCGTTCCGGAATATCCCACTGTCGCCGCTATCGGCGGCAAGGCGCTCAGCGCCGCCTTCGAGATCGTTCGTCAGTGTCCTGATGAATTCCGGCAGCTCCTCGTCAGGGATGGCGATGGGCTCGACGTACGGTGCCTCGGGGAAGAACAGGGGCATGGCCTGGTCGGGAGTCCGGGCGCTGTGCCACAGGAGTACGGAGAGCAGTAGGCCGTGGGCCACGAGGACGCGAGGGCCGGGGTGGTCCAGAGATGCGAGGACCCCCGTGAGCATCCTGCGGATGCCCTCGCTCTGCGATTCGGCACTGCCAGGCGGTCGCTCGTCGGCGCTGTGTCCGTCGAGCCATGCGGCGTATTCGAGGAACGGGCCCCCTTCGAAGTCCCCGTAGTCGAGTTCGTTCAGCCGCGCATCGATGATCAGTTCCGGTCCGGGAACCCCCATCAGCAGGTTCGCAGTCTGCTCGGTGCGGGGGAATTCGCTGGCCACCCACGTTCTCACGCTGTGGAGGGGCAAGGTGCTCCATCCCCTGGTCAACGCCTGTCGGCCGTCCTCGTTCAGGTGGATGGGTTTGGCCGGGTCGCCGTTGACGAGATACCGCCGGCTGTAGTCGGTCGGCCCGTGGCGGAGGACGTAAGTCGTCATGGTCGGGTCCCTGGGGTTGGCGCCGACAGCCACGCGAGGACGTCGGCCATCCGTGGCACGCGTGGATCGGCGGTTTCGAGGTAGTAGAGGAGACCGTCCAGTGCCAGGGCTCGGCACCACGGTGCGAGCACGGGGACGGAGATGCGGGCGATCCGGGCGGCTGTGGCCAGGCGAGTGTCCGTGCCGTGCCCAAGGTCGTAGTACACGGTCCAGAAGGCCCAGTCGAAGACGGCGTCACCGACCATCGGAAGGGGATCGATGAACCGCGGGTGCCCCAGCCAGTCGAACAGCACGTTTTCGCGGTAGAGGTCCGCGTGCAGGACCGTCGCGCGGCCGTCGTCCTCCTCCAAGGTCATGAGTTCGGGGAGCATCGCGTTGGCGAGGTCGCACCACGGGCCAAGAACGACCGACTCCAATCTGCGCCAGATCCGGGGGCGAATCTCCTGGTGCAGGTATGTGGCCAGGAGCGGCATTTCACGCTGTCGGCAACGGAGACGGCCGAAAGCGTGGAGGCCCTGAAGGGCGGCGGCCACCGTTTGCAGCTCCCGTGGTGGCCGCTCGCCGCCGCCCGGCTGGCCATTGACCATCTCCAGGGCCGCCACGGCGAGGTCGTCCGCCACCTCGACAACGTCCGCCGTGGGTCCGCCCGCCCAGAGGCGCAGGGCGGTCACCTCGTTGTGGAACCGTGCGGGGTCGGCCCATGCCTTGAGGAGCAGCGGACGCCCGTCGAGGGTGTCGGCCGTGGCGATCACGGAGGCGTGTCCGGCGTCGTGGTACCCGCCGAGCGTGAGCTTCCAGCGCTCCGCCGCCTGATCCAGCAGAGCCGGCACAGCGTCGAGCCACCCGGAGACCTCGGTGCCATAGTGGGTGATCAGGCGCCGCCGACACTCCGGGGAGACCTCTCCAAGCGTCCGCTTCACCATCAGCTCAGCACGATCCCGTCGGAGACCAGCTCGTCGGTGAGGGCGGGAAACTCTCCCAGCGCCTCCTCCACCAGGGCCTGCACCTTGTCCACCTCAGCGTCCGGAGACGACAGGCGGACGAGGACACGCCACGGCTGGTCGAGCCGCTGCCCCGTAGCACTCACCAAGTGGACCTCGGCGTGCTCCCCGGTCGCCTCGTGCAGCCGCTCGGCGAGCCGTCGCGCGGCGATGTTGTAGAGCTTGCCCACGTGATACACGGGGTTCTTGCCGTTGGCGCCTTCCAGGTTCATCGGCCGCAGCGGCGTGATGAGCCCGTTGACCCGGTTGCCGCGGCCGACGACACCTTCGTCGCCGGACTCGATCGAGCTGCCGGTGTAGGTCAGGTACAGCTCGTCCTTCTCCGGTACGTCGCGCGCATTGAGTCGGAACCGCGCCTCCGCACCAGCGAGCCGGAGGCCCGCGAGCCTGTGGCACTCGGCGAGCACGCTCTCCGCGTTGAGCACGTACTCGGCCCGGCTGGCGACGAACCGCGACTTCTGCGGGACGCAGAGCACGACGTCAGCCTGCTCCCCATCCCAGTAGCCCATGAGCTTGACGTCCGACCCGCACCAGGCGTGGGTACGGGTGAACTCGCTGTCCCCAGAGAAGTGGTTCACCAGCTCGCGGACGAACGACTCGAAGCTGTTCTCCGGTGCCCAGCCCGTACCCAGTGAGGTGTCGTTGGACAGCCGCACCCGCCGCTCACGCAGGTCCTCGATCGACCGCGGATTGAACCAACGTGTCCGGTCGGGCACCTCGTCGCCGGTGAGAACGGCACCCGGGCTCGAATTGCTGGTGATGTTGAAGACGATGTCGAGATAGTTCGAGACCTCGGGGAGCCGCTCGGCGAAGAACGCCCGCACCTCGGCCTCCACGATCTCCTCGACGGGAATCCGCTCCCCGCCGCACATGGGCGCGGCACGGCCATTGACGAGCACCCTGACCGGGGAGGTCATCCGGCCGGCGCCGTACCGGACCTCGCTCGCGCCGCCGAGGAGGGCGAGCTTGTCGAAGTTGTGGTGCAGCACGGCACCGAAGCGTTGAACGGTGTGGTGGCTGTAGGCGCGGGAAAGCCGCTCGGCGAGGTGGTCGGCCAGGGTGTCCGGGTGACCGAGGCCCTTCCGCTCGACGATGGTCGTCGCGTCCGGTCTGGCCATGGCCGTGTCGATGACGAGGTGGCTGTTGCCGATGATCGTGCTGGTACGAGGCATGACGAACTCCCGTTGGGCGTGGACGAAAGGTGGATGAGTGCAGGCGTCGAGGCGCCTGGTCGAGCAGTGAGCGAGGAGTCAGCGCGGGACACCGGCGGCACGCACGGCCGAGACAGCCCGAGCCAGCGACGCGTACGCGGCTGGGGCATGGTCCTCAGCGGCAAGCCGGTGGACATCGCGGGCCGAGATGAGGTCGATGTCCTCAGGGCGACGGCGATCAAGCCAGAGCAGCAGGCGCCAGGCCAGAACAGGGCCGCAGAACGGCAGGCGGATCATGAGATCGATCGGGACACGGCCGGGCTTCACGCCCGCGTACAGCAGGTCACGCACGAGGTGGAACACCACGTCGGCGTAGTCGACGACGGCGGGCCCGCGGGCACTGGCCTCCCAGTCGACGACGCTCAGCCGATGGCCATCGACCAACAGGTGCTCAGGCTTGAGATCACCGTGAAGGTAGACGACGGGATGCGATTGAAGAGGCTGGAGTGACGCTGCCAAGTCCTCCCACCACGGTCGTGGTCGGCAGCGCGGAGAGAGCTGGTTGAGCAGGAAGTGGTCCTGGAGCACAGGGCATCCACCTTCACCGGTCCACCCCGAACCTGGTGTGAGCCCGGGCGTAGGCCGGTGAAGCCTCTCCGTCAGATCAAGGACGTGACCGATGTACTCCTCGACCGCCTCGCCCGAACGGACGCTGCATGGCACCCCTGGCAGCACACGGAACACCGACCACGACTCAGCGTCGCACCTGCCCGTGGCCAGGACTTCTGATACGGACAGACCCGAGTGAGCCGCACGCCGGACCGTGTCTGCTTCCC
This sequence comes from Streptomyces sp. NPDC045955, assembly GCF_056430805.1. Lineage (NCBI taxonomy): Bacteria > Bacillati > Actinomycetota > Actinomycetes > Kitasatosporales > Streptomycetaceae > Streptomyces > Streptomyces sp. NPDC045955. Next base: position 567,559 of record NZ_JBWKKY010000002.1, on the reverse strand, counting down.
GGCGCCGCCGGCCCTCGGGGTCGATCCCCACGTAGACCTTCAGCAGAGAACCGCCGTCGGCTGCCCGCTGCGTCCTGGAGTACGGCTTGACGGTCGCACAGCCGAAGGGGCCGTACCGGAGCTCGGCCGTCCGTAACGTCACGTCGCCCACGGGCACAGGTCGCCTCCTGTCAGGGGAGTCATTCCAACGGTCGGACGAGTGCGAATCCGCCGGCGCGCTCACAGCCTCAGCCCCGACAGCAGGTTCGCGACCGAAGCCGTGACGTCCTTCACGAACGGGCCGACGTTGCGGGTCCCAGCGAGGTAGAGGCCGAAGACCGCACACACCAAGGCGTGACCCGCCTTGAGCCCACCTCCTCGGCACAAGAAGACGATCACGATGCCGAGGAGCAGCAGGACAGCGACATCGACAGCCACCGCGGAGCCCCTTCCGACCTCGTACGGACACTGGAGACCGAGGCGGACTCTGCGGTGACCGCGTCGGTGTGACCATGACAGCGGCTCGGAGCTGTGCGGAGTATCACAAGCTGTTGCCGAAGCTGCTCATCAGCAGCTCATGGCCGGTTGGTCTGACTTTTCAACATCCGCTTACACACGGGTTCATGACAGGCAGACTTAGGCTCCGGATCATGACCAGGGATGGGCAGGCGGTAGGAGCGGTGGGGAAGAGTCGCCCGGGGTGGCGCCCGGACAAGCTGAGGCAGCAACGCGAAGCCCACGGCCTGACGCTCGAAGGCGCGGGTGAACAGCTGCGCGAGGTGGCCCGGGCAGCCGGCCTCACGGTCCCGGCCGCCAACTTCCAGACGCTGTGGCAGCACGAGCAGGGTGAGGTCTATCCCGGACCGCACTATCGCCGCGCCTACTGCCTGCTGTACCGCGCGACCGAGCCTGAGCTCGGCTTTCGCAATGCCCTACCCGACGAGGCCCGGAAGCTCAAGTTCACCGCGTCGAGCGAACCGCACAACGGCGCCCACGTGCTGGCAGTGGAGCGCGCCTTGCTCCAACTCGCCCCCGGTACCGAGGACACCGACGGACAGGGCGTACAGCAGCGAATCCTCGACGCCTGGAAGCGCCGCCACACCGGCGGCGACCCGAACAAGCCGACTCTGATGATGGTCGGCGGCTACGCTGGCAGCGGGAAATCGGAATTCGCCCGCTTCATATCCCAGCTCACCGGCTGGCCCGTCCTCGACAAGGACCCGATCACGCGCCCCCTCGTCGAGCGACTCCTAGTGGAGATGGGCAGCGACCCGAATGACCGGCACACCGACCTCTACCGGGAGAAGGTCCGCCCGCTGGAGTACCAGTGCCTGCTGGAGACCGCGTACGCGAACATCGACTGCGCGATCAGCACCGTACTCTCCGCCCCGTTCATCGCCGAAGCCACAGATGCCCGGTGGATGCGCCGCCTGATCAACCGCTGCGAAGCACGCGGGGTCACCGTCGTTGTCGTCTGGATCCAGTGCGACATCGAGACGATGCACGAATACATCAGCTTCCGATCCGCAGCCCGGGACAGCTGGAAACTCCAGAACTGGGACACCTACGCCGCGGGTATAGATCTCGAACTGCGACCCGTCGTACCGCACTTGGTTGTCGACAACCGGCTCGGAGCCGCGATCTCGCTCACGGACCAGGTGCGCCAGGTCTTCGGGACGGTGTTCCAATGAGGCAGGGCATTCTGCTGTACGGACCGCCGGCAGCAGGCAAGGACACGATCACAGACGTACTCCGTGAACTCGATGCGCGATACGTGCCGTTCAGCCGCCTGAAGATCGGGACAGGGAAGACCAAAGGCTACCGAATGGGCACACCGGGGCAACTGGCCGACCTGGAGGCACGTGGCGACGTCATCTACCGCAACGAGCGGTACGGCAACATCTACGTCGTCGACCGCCCCGGCCTCGACCAGGTCATGGAGGGGGAAAGGATCCCCATCGTCCACCTGGGGCAGATGGTGGGGATGGAGCAGGTGACCACCCGCTTCCCGGCAAACTGGGTACGCGTTCTGCTGTGGTGCTCCAGAGAGACCACCGCCCGACGCTCGCCACAACGGGGCGACACCGACACGGCGGCTCGGCTGGCCGCGTGGGACGTCACCGAGTCCGATCTTGCGGCTCATCCGCAGGCTCAGTGGGAGCTGCGCGTGGACACGGATACGACGGCTCCCCTTGAGGCAGCGAAGAGGATCGACGACATCGTCCGCGCCACGTCGCATCGAGCCTGACAGCCAGGACGCCAGCGACTCAGCGGATGCGATCTGCTCAACTCGGCCCGTCCAGGTCCCTCTCAACGCGCAGGGCCTCCAGTGCCTCGGCGACATCAAGCCGCTCGTCCCTCTTGCCATCCCACCGGGCAAGCGTTGAGGCAGCGGCGTGCAGCAGGGAATCCGGCAGGCCGGCGTCTGCGAGCAGAGCCGCTGCGTCCTCAAGCTCCGGGCCCCAACGCCAGGCGCGGGCTGCAGTCTTGGGGATGTAGTCGGTTTCCAGAAGGTAGCTTCGGGTGCGCTTGGCCGCGATCACCAGCAGCTCGTCCGCTACTCCGTACGATTCGGCTGCTCCGTACGCCACAGCGGCGAGGACGCGGGAGACCTTCTGGTAACTGGAGTACGCGAGCTTGAGCGCCGACGCTTGGCCGATGCTGTCGCCCAGCACGTGGGTCCGCACATCGGTTCTCGCGAAGAGCTCGACGATCCGGTCGGCCTGCTTACTAGGGCCGGAGAGGTAGAGCGTGGGAGTCTTTCCGCCCACTGGAGGCGATCCGACCACTGCGGCATCGATGACCGGCATGGGGGCTAGGCGGTCGGCGATGCGCTGGACGCGCGGCGGCGCGACGGCGTTCGCTTCGACATAGATCCTGCTCGTGTCGAGCATGCCCTGCTGGGCCACCTGGGCGGCAACGTCCTCCGCAGCGGCCGGCGGGCAGAGGGTGAGCAGCACATCGGAGCGGGAGACGAGCTCGGGCAACGTCGCGGGTTCGACGCCCGCCTGCTCGGCCCGGTGGCGGGTTGCGTTGCTGCGCCCATCGGGACACCACAGGACCGTATGGCCTCCGGCGCGCAGCTGGGCGCCGAAGGCACATCCCATGCTGCCGGGGTGCAGCAGTCCAATGGTGTACGTCATGCCCTGGTCCCTACGCGGTTTACGGGGTGTAGAAGCAGGTGGTCGATGGCGGCGCGTGCGTCCGGCACTGTGTGGTCGGGCCCGGGGTCGTCCAGCGGCCAGGAGCGGCCGTTGCTGACCCAGATGGTGCGCAGACCCGCGGAGCGTCCGCCGTCGATGTCGTTGACTGGGTTGTCGCCGACCATCCAGCCGCCGTCGCCCAGGACAGCGCCGCAGCGGGCCGCAGCCAGGGCGAAGTGCTGGCGCTGCGGTTTGCGGGCGTCAGCCTCCTCGGAGACGAAGACGCCGTCTACACGTTCGGCAACACCAGTTGCCCGCAGCTTGGCGCGCTGGATGTCCGACGCACCGTTGGTCGCCACCCCGACCCGCCAGCCGACCGCACGCAGTTCGTCCAAGCCGTCGAGAGTCTCGGCGGGGCACGACACCATGGCCGCGATGTCGGCGCAGTACGCTCGCCACAACTCCGCAGCTGACATGGGTAGCCGGTACCGGATGCGGATCGCGTCAAAGGTGGATGGATATGCTCGCTCAGCCACCCTGCTCAGGACATACTCCCTCTCCTCATCCCCCAGGTCGTGGCGGGCGGTGAACTCAGCCGCCCAGTCGGCGAGCGTGCCTCGCCGGTCCACGAGTGTGTTGTCGAGGTCGAAGAGAACCAGGAGGCGCTGCACATCCCGCACCCTAATGCGAGAGCGACAGCGCTATGAGCAACCCTGGCCTTCGGGCAGCGAACGGCCTGCCCGCGTGAGGTGCAGGCGCCGGTCATCCTGGCTCATCCAGCTCGGTGACACCCGGCGGCCGTCGAGTTCACGCAAGGTCCAGGCATGTCTCGGTGGCGGGGTGCGGCCACGGCAGTTCGTCGTAGTCGCTCACCTGCTGCGCGATGTGGGCCTCGACCTCCACGACCAGCTTGTAAACGTCGTGGACGATGCCACCGTGAGTACGCCGACGTCCGTCATGCACCGTGTCCCACTTACTCTTTTTGCTCTGGCGGGTCGTCGCCCCCTGCTCTTTGCTACCGAAGCCCTTGAGCTTGCTGTTCCAGACCGGCGTGTATCCAACGCGCAGCGCGTTCTCTCCCAGATCGGCGTGCACGTCAGGCAACAGGAGAGCCCGGAACCGGAACTCGGCGATCGGCAGCCCACCCTCCATGATCGACAGACGGTGTTGCTTGAGCCTGCTATGGAGGGGGTACCGCTCCCGAACCCTCTCCCCGGTAGCGCTGTTACTGGAAAGCGCCTGCCCCGCGTAGACGGGGATTTGAAGGCCGGCAAGCGGGAGGTACAGGTCTACGCTCGAACCGCGGTAGTACAGGGCGTAGAGCCCGGAGCCCTCGAACCTCGGGATCTCGTGCGTCATGGAGACCAGAGGTTGCCGCTCGAAGGTCTCACAGATGGTGATCGCGATCTGCTCGGTCGACAGAGGGTCGAACCTCGCGGGGGTGTACTCGGCGGGCATGGCTTCCTGATCCTTGATCGACCCACCCTGGGAGATGTCTACCGGGGGAGGGCCTATGTAGGCTACTGCGGTTTCCGGTCACTCATCGGCGTCAAAAAGATCATCCTGGGTGATCTCCTCGAGCGACGCCTCGGGCTCGCTCTCGACCACCTCGCCAGACCGGTAGTACCGCCAGGCACTCTTGTACTCGTTCGGGGAGTCCGAGTACATGATCACGTACCCCATGAGGGCAGTGATCTGCCACTTCTCTGGAAGCGTCGCGGAGACCATACGGAACGCCTGGTCAGCGGAGAGGCCAGTCTGCGGCACTGTCAAGAAGGTCGCCTTGGAGCGCGGCGGTTCGAGGTACCGGAAGTTGTAAGGCAGCCCGTTCTTGAGCGCCTTAAGGAAGGAACTCAACGCGATCTGCCCAGGTTCCAAACCCTCGACGGGACGATCCAGGTCAATCGGATATAGAACGTCGAAGTGGTTCTTCTTCAGGACCGTGCTGTCACGCTGGCGCCCCGGGTCCTTATTGCCGAACCCGTTGTTGTTCCACGGTATGTTGCCCATTTCCTTGTGGTGGCTTATGAGCAACTGCTCGGGCGCCAGGGCGGAGAAGTCCTCATCGACGTACAGGCAGGAGAAGGTGACGTCGCGGAGGTCGACGTTACGCCGACCCGAGAGCTTCCGTAGGTGGTTAGCCAGTCGACCGGGCAGGGACTTGTCAGCCTTGCCTACGTAGACGAACTCACCGTGCAGGTAGAGCTGGTATACGCCGGGCCGCTCATCGAGACTGGCGAGGTACTGATCGGCGAGCGGGGCCCGACCGAGGTGCTTCAACGCCTTGGCCAGTTGATCGCCAAGGGCCTTGGTGATGCTCAGTCGGAAGTCATCGTGATAGGTGCCACGGCCGTCCGACCTGGCCGCCTGCGTCATGCTCTTGAGCCCCTTCTGCCGCGTTGATCACTGAGAACCCTATGGTCTTGGTCACTTACGAGCGACTCGTTCGAGTGAAAAGCCGCCGTGATCACTAACTCCGCGGTATGGTTTCCCCATGGTTGACCTGCCTGAAGAACCGAAGAAGCCTCGGACCAGCGTCGAACTGTTCGCGGGTGGAGGCGGCCTTGCCATGGCGGTCCACCAAGCGGGCTTCCGCCCACTCCTGTTCAACGAGTTCAACAACCGAGCCTGCGAGACGCTCATCGCGAGCGCGCGGAAGACCCTCGGCGTCGACGGCTTGGAACTCACCGAGGACAAGAACCCCAAGCCGCCGCAGCCGGGGCAGCCCGCCCCCCTCTACCCGGGAGACGTGCGCGACCTAGACCTGAGCGCCTTCCAGGGCGAGGTCGACGTCCTCGCCGGAGGCCCTCCATGCCAGCCGTTCAGTGCTGGCGGGGTCGCCAAGGGCGATGAGGACAAGCGCAATATGTTCCCCGCCATGTTCAAGGCCGTGCGGGAGATGCGACCGAAGGCGGTTATCTGCGAAAACGTCCGCGGGCTCCTGCGGCCGTCGTTCGCCGAGTACTTCCAATACATCCAGAACGAACTGTGCCTTCCGTTTGAGAAGCGCGTGGATGAGGTCAAGTGGCAGGACCACAACGCCCACCTAACGCGCATCCTCGACCAACTATCCGATGAGGACAGTGACCCGGATCACTACAAGGTCGTGGTGGTGCCGGTCAACGCCGCCAAGTACGGCGTCCCACAGGTACGTAACCGGGTCATGATCGTGGCCTTCCGGGCAGACCTCGGCGTGGATGTCGATGCCTTCGAGAAGTACGTCAAGACGGAAAGGTTCTCTGAGGCGGCTCTATTCCGGTCCATGCGCGACGAAGACGGCCCCTACTGGAAGCGCCACCCAGACGTGGAGGACCATGTTCGCGACCGAGTGCGCGCACGCCTCCCCAAGGTGATCAAGGAGGATGACTGCCAACCGTGGCGCACATTGCGTGACGCCATCCAGGGCTACGGCACAGACGTGGAACTTCCGGCGCTGCCACCTGTCGACCTGGATCGCCTCCACGAGAAGCCCGACTTCGGCCGAGAGATCGATGTCGTAGGTCACATTGGATGGCCTGGGGCCCGAATCTATAAGGGTCACACACCAAACGAACTAGACCGTCCCGCGAAGACGGTCAAGGCCGGCGTTCACGGCGTGCCGGGCGGCGAGTCCGTGATGCTGCTCGACGACCGCATCCCCGACACCTCGTCGCCGGATGGCTGGAAATACTTGCACCGCTACATGACCGTGCGCGAGACGGCTCGAGTGATGACGTTCCCAGACGAGTGGCACGGCTCAGGCCCCCGCGGCGAACAGATGCGGCAACTGGGCAACGCGGTTCCGGTCGTCCTTGGCGAGTTCTTCGCGAAGGCCGTCGCCGACGCCCTGGCCGCAGCGGGACACTAGATTCATGCCGCAGACAGGGGTCGGAGGGCACTGGAAGGACAGGCTGCCCCCGGAGCGTGCGTACAAGCGTCGAGCTGGCGCAGCCGCGCCAGCAATCGAACAGGACCGCGCCGCCGGCGGTCGCAATCGGCGCAATGTCGACCTGGGCGACGGGCGCCTCGCACGCGCCTCGATCACCCTCCGCTTGTACCGGAGCACACGGCGCATTCGCGCCTATCTACGCTGGTCAAAGGACGGCAAGACCGAGGAGAGGTACGTCTGCGAGGTCGAGTCCGATTCACGCAAAGAGAATCTAGCTGAGGCATGGCGGCAAGCGCGGGCGAAGGGGCTCCTAGCAGAAGAACAGCTGCCTCCCGAGTCAACCGCGTCGTCGCTCGACGTGCGGGCCTCGATGCGTGGCAACCGCGGCAAGGACACCAAGCCGGAACTACTACTCCGCAGCCTGCTCTATCGCCGCGGCATGCGTTACCGGGTCGACATCCGGCCAATCGCTGATGTCCGGCGCAGGGCCGACCTCGTCTTCCCAGGCGCCCGCATCGCGGTGTTCATGGACGGCTGCTTCTGGCATGGCTGCCCGGACCACTACCGGCCCGCCGTGAAGAACGCGGACTTCTGGCGGGAGAAGATCAACAGCAACAAGGCAAGGGACGCTGAGACCAACGAGACGCTGGCGGCGGCCGGATGGACAGTCATCCGCGTATGGGAGCACGACGACCCGGCCCGAGCAGCAGCTCAAATCGAGAACGCCGTCCGGCGAAAGCGTGGCTCAGCGCACCTCGTCGCTACAGCAGACGCCCACTCATCAGGTCACTGACAGCGTCATCCAAACGGCGAAGGACGATTCTGCCATCCCCGTCACTGTAAGCCAGCAATGTCTCACCCGGGTTAATCCCAGCCTCGGCCAAGATGCTCATGGGCAGGGCAACCGTGCCGTCGGCGCCGACGGTGACTTCGGATGGGCTTTGAATCATCACCCCAGTCTTTCATGTATGGAGAGGGAGAGGGCCGGACGCAAAGGGGTGCAGCGATGGTGAGGCAGTTGTTTAGCCGTGTGGTGTGAGTCGACGCGGGCACGACATCTGGCTACGGAGTCCGCCGAGACGTGGGCACGGGGCCAGTGAGGCGAGCGACCGTTGCTGGCCGGCGACGACCAAGCGACTTCTGGCAGGTCAAGATCGCCGCACCCTGATCCGGGACGTCGAGATGGATCGGATCCTCGCTGACAGCGCTGAGAAGTCGTGCGGCTCTGGGAGCGCGAGGACCCTGATGTCGCTGTGGAACGCGTCGCGGACCTGGTGCGCGAGAAGGCCGCGGCCGCTACAGCCGCCAGCTCTGCCACACCATCCGGGACCGGATTATCCCGTTCACACGGGTTTGACGCCTTCTTCCCCGTCCCCGTAGCCCCACGATTCGCCGGGGTCCGCAAACTACGGCCGGATTGTCAGTGGCACCCCCTACTCTCGAGATCGAAAGCTCGGCTCATGAGAGTCGGGCGGCTTCGCCGTGCCTACGCATGCCGCGGCCACCGTGACAGCGTCCCGATCCGCCAGGAGGGTTCCGCCGGAGTGAAGATCACCCCTTCCGCCCGCGTGCTGAGCATGCTGGGCGAGATCGACTTCGATGAGTGGCAGTGCGTCGCCGAACTCGTCGACAACCCTTTCGATGACTTCCTCGACATCATCCGCGCGGGGACGGAGTGGCCGGACGGCTTCACGGTGAGCGTGACCCTTCCGTCGTCCCCGAAGGGGATCCTGGAGGTCCGCGACACGGGGCGGGGCATGTCGTACGACCGGCTGGCGCGCGCAGTGCGGGCCGGCTGGTCCGGGAACGACATGCACGACAAGCTCGGCCTGTTCGGCATGGGCTTCAACATCTCGACCGCCCGCCTCGGCAGGCGCACCCGCGTCCTGACGACCCGCGCGGGCGACACGGAGTGGATCGGCGTCGAGATCGACCTCGACCAGATCAAGGACGACTTCGAGGCGAAGGACATCACCGAGCCGAAGACCGACCCGTCCCAGCACGGAACGAGGATCATCGTCGACCGCCTGCACAGGACGCGCGCCGAGTGGCTGCGCCGCAACGGCGCCTCGCTGCGCAACATCCTGGGCTCCGTGTACTCGTGGATCCTCACCGAGCACCCTTTCGAGCTCTACGTGGGCGGGACCCGCGTCAAGCCGGTCCGCCACTGCCGCTGGGGCGACGACCGATATGTGCTCTACAACGGCAAGGAGCGGATCCCCGCCTACATCCCGATCGACGAGAAGCTCCAGGATGGGATCGCCTGCCGGGACTGCGGGGAGTGGCAGATCGGTTCGGGCGAGGTTTGCTCGGTCTGCGGCAGCGGCAATCTGACCGTGCGCGAGCGCCGGATCCACGGCTGGCTCGGCGTCCAGCGCTATCTCGACAAGACCGAGTACGGGATCGACTTCCTGCGCAACGGCCGGAAGATCCTGCGCTGGGACAAGCAGCTCTTCACCTGGAACAACCCTGACGGGATCGCGGGGAACGAGGAGCCCGAGTACCCGGTCGAGCTCGCCCACCAGGGCGGCCGTCTCATCGGTGAGATCCACCTGGACCACGTCCCCGTCACCTACCAGAAAGACGCCTTCGAGTACGGGGATCGCAGCTGGCTCACCGCTGTCGAGCTGCTGCGCGGCCTGGCTCCGCTCCAGCCCCAGCGCGCCCGCAAGCTCGGCTACCCGGAGAACGAGAGCCCGCTGGCCCTGCTGTTCAAGGGCTTCCGCCGCAATGACGCGGGCCTGCGCTGCCTCGTCCCCGGCGACGGCCACAAGCCGATCCACGCGGATACCCGGGACTGGGGCCGGAAGTTCCAGGCAGGTGTCTCCGAGTTCCAGACCGACGAACACTGGTGGCAGGCGGTCCTGCGGCACGAGGAAATCAAGAAGCGAGGCAAGGAGGCCAAGACGGCGGCCAGTGTGCCGGCGCAGCCCGACGAGCAGGCTGTCCTGGGCGCCCTCGGCCTGCCCGCCGACATCCCCGCCTCCGGCGCCACCAAGCCCGAGACCGAGCAAAAGACTGTCACCACTCTGCCCGCCCCGGCTGCTGTGGCGGTCAAGGAGAAGACGGAGACCCGTGGCGAGCGCCTGGCCCGGTACGAGAGCGCGGCGTCGCCGCACACCTACCTGAGCCGGTCGTTCGGGCATCCCGAGCTCGGTTACGTGAAGGTGCGGACCCTGCTGCTGAAGCCGGGCGAGCGGCTCCTCGACGACAACGGGCTGCCCGTCCCGGTCCTCCTCGACCAGCGGTCCGGCAACGAACTCACCGCCCTCGTCGACCCCGAGCACGATGCCTTCCGGCGGTTCGGCGCGGACTACGCTGACCTCCTCCTGGTCGAACTGGGCGCCGTCCTGAAAGTGCGGGCGCGCTCCGACTGGAGCCCATCTCAGCTCGTTGCCGCGATCCGCGCCGAGTCCCTGCAGGACAGCGTGCTCGACGGCACGACAGTCGGCGCGGAGGCCCGCGACCTCCTGTCGGAGATCCGCGAGCGCGTGGCCGAGGCCCTCGATGAGAGCGGCAGCTGCACTACGGCCTACGGTCATCTCTCCGACGAGGAGGAGAACGCGACCGAGGAGGCGGTGATCGCCGCCGGACGGGTCGGCCTCGTCGGCCGTCTCGGCCAGGACTCCGGTTTCGTCCACCACATGCCCGCACTGGCCCTGGTCCGGCTCGTCCAGGCGATGCCGGAGTCGTTTATGGACGGCGCCGTCTTCCGTGGCCCGTACGCCGGGGTGTCGTCGCCGTCCGGGAAGGCGCTGAGCCTGGCCCGAGTCACGGGCTGCCTCGCGGACGTGGCGACACTCGGCACGTTCGCGGGTGGGGCGACCACCCAGCAGCTGCGGCGGGCCCGCCTGAGTATCGCCTTGCTGCGCGACGAGCTGGCTGGCGAGGGATGAGCGCCGTGTTCCTGACGGCCGCCGAACTGCGTGACGGCGGCCCGGAGGGATTGACCAAGGCGCTCGAGCGGACCCTGTGGCACCTGGGGTTTCAGGACGTCCGCGTCATCGATGGCGCTCACGACCACGGCGCCGACCTGCTCGCGGTCCGTGCCCGGGAGCAGTGGGTGTTTCAGAGCAAGTGGAAGGCGCACGGCACGGCCGACCATGCGGGCGTCGACGACCTCGAACGCGCGCGCACCCACTACCGGGCTGACAAGGCCGTGCTGGTGACCAACACGGACATCACCGCGTCAGCCGAGGCGCGGCGCCAGGCGCTGGCAGGGATCGGCGTCGACATCGCCCTGTGGCACGGAGCCACCCTGGACGCGATCGGTCAGAGGATGCCCGATCGCGTGCCCGCCCCCTACTCCCTGCGGCCGTACCAGGAACAGGCCGTGGCCGCGATCGAGCGGGACCTCGGCACCGAGGGGACGGCGTTGCTGGTCCTGGCGACAGGGCTGGGAAAGACGGTCGTCGGCGGCGAGGTCGTCGGGAACCTGCTGGCGTCGCGGCCGGACGCGCGCGTCCTGGTCGTCGCCCACATGCGCGACTTGGTCGGTCAGCTGGAAAAGGCGCTGTGGCGGCACCTCCCGAAGAGCGTGCCCACCCGCCTCCTTACCGGAGAAAGCAAGCCCCGGGCCCTCGACGGCGTCGTCGTCGCGACGGTCGAGTCGGCGCTATCCGCCGTGCGCGCGGGCTACGAACCTGACCTCGTCATGATCGACGAGACCCACCACGTGGCCGAGACCGGCAGGTTTGCGGAACTCCTCGATCTGTGTGGGACTGCGGGACGATTCGGAGTCACCGCCACCCCTTGGCGCGGCGATAAATTCGACATCACCGCCCGCTTCGGCCGCCCCAGCTTCAAGATGGGCATCGCCGAGGGCATGGCAGCGGGCTATCTGTCGGCCGTCGACTACAAGCTGTACGCGGACGGTGTCGACTGGGATGCCGTCCAGGACATCAGTCGTCACGGCTACTCGATCAAGGACCTCAACCGGCGTCTGTTTCTCCCCCAGCGGGATGAGGAGATCGTCGAGCATCTGCGGGCGGCGTGGCGGGAGACCGCCGAGCCCCGCGCCATCGTGTTCTGCCAGACAATCGAGCACGCCGAGCACATGGCGGATCTCCTCGCCGTCTCGGATCCGGCGTGGGCCAATGCCTCCCACCTGCACAGCGGTTTGCCGAAGCGTCACCGTGACGTCCTGCTTAACCAGTTCCGTCTCGGCCGCGTCCCGGTGATCACCTGCGTTGACGTGTTCAACGAGGGCGTCGACGTGCCCGACGTGAACTTGATCGCCTTCCTGCGCGTCACCCACAGCCGACGGATCTTCGTGCAACAGCTCGGCCGAGGGCTGCGTTTGAGCCCCGGCAAAAAGGCTCTGAAGGTTCTCGACTTCGTGACCGACATCCGTCGGGCCGCAGCGGTGCTGAACCTTCGCCGGACGCTGGAGGCCGAGGAGACCGAGCACTTGGAGCTCCCGCACGTCTCCCGGATCGAGTTTCAGGACGAGACGGTCGGCTCCCTGATGGACATGTGGATCCAAGATGCCGCCGACCTTGAGACCGCGGCGGACGAAGTCCGCCTCCAATTCCCCCTGCCGAAAGGAATACTGTGACCGACTACAGGATCCCGCCCTCCGTCGAGAAGGCCGTGGTCACGCGGATCTACGCCCAGGCTGACGAGGCACAGTGGCCGCACCTCCAGGACGCGGACCGCACCCGCCTGTACCGGGAGTGGACGGAGGACCCGGAGATCGGCGGCCGCCTCCTCAACTTCGTGGGGCAACGGGCCAATATCCGCCCGTGGTTGAAGGACTGTCCCATGAAGGAGTACGAGCGGGCACGGCGCGGCGAGGGCAAGTACGCCAAGTACGTGACCCGGCCGGCCGCGACGCTCGAGCAGATGGTCGCGGCGACCCTTGGCCCCGGCTGGGAGGTCATCCCGGGTACCACCCAGCAGAAGCCGATGCGCGCGAGTATCCGCGAGGTCGGCACGGAGGACGAGGAGCGGTACTTCGTGGCCGGCACGGCGGCGAATCTCAAGCACCTCGTGTGGCCGGCCATCCTCGACCGGTCCAACGGGGAGACCTGGCCCTGGACGATCTGCGTCGTCGATCCGTTCCGCGCTCCCGTACCGCCCGAGAAGAAGGAGGAACACCGGCGCGTGGCCGAGTTCCTCGGCGTGCAGGTCGTCTATTTCAACGAGATGTAGGGGGAACTATGGGGGACGAGTGGCTGGTCAGGGCGTGGGAGGTCTTCGACGAGCGTGAGCGGGCCGTCGTCGCGGGCCGTTCCCAGGGCCGGACGCTGGACGAGGTCGGGGCGGCACTTGGGCTGAGCCGCGAGCGCGCGCGCCAGATCCAGAACCGAGCGCGGAAGCAGCTCGCGGCGATGGCGGACATCGTCCAGGACGGTTGGCGGGAGACGGCCCGCACTGCGGGCGCGGGCCCGGCCGCCCCGCGAGAAGCCTTCGCCGCCGCGCTCGGGATCGTCGACCACGTGGCGCTGGACGAGCTGCTGGCTGCGGCAGGGCTGGACGCGCCGCGGACGTGGGCGGGGCCCCTGCGCGGCTGGTGGACTGCCAACCCCGGCGCGCTGGACAGCGCCCTGCGCCGTCTCGTTGACGCCGCGCCCCTCCGCGGCGACGACCTCGGCCAGGCGGCTTCCGAGGCCGGACTGCCTGCGGGTCTCCCCCTGGCGCGGCTCCTGAGCCACTCCGAGTCGCGGCTCGCCCTGAGCCCCGACGGGCACTGGGTCCGCCGCAAGGCACGGGGGCGCGACGCCGCGTACCTGTGGCTGCTGGAGACCGGGCGCCCGGGCCGGGCCGACGAGTTGCTCGACCCGATGGCCGCGACGACCGTCGCGGCCGTGCGGGAGGCGCTGCGCCGTGACGACCGGTTCCGGCAGATCCGCCCCGAGGGCACCTGGGCCCTGACTGAGTGGACGCACCTGCGGGCGTCCACGTACGCCACTGCGGAACAGGCGATGGTCGCGGTGGTCACCGAGTCGGGCCCCCTCTCCCGGGCGCAACTCTTCGCCAGAGTGACGGAGCTGTACCCGGTCACCCCCTGGCGCCTGAAGCAGTGCCTGCTCAGTGACCAGCTCGGTGAGACCCCCGACGGCCTCGTCGACCTCGTCTCCCGCGGTGCCCGCCCCCTGGAGGAGGAGGAACCAGTCCGGCCGGACACGATGGCCGTCGAAGGCGAGGTGCTCGGCGTGCGGATCCCCGTGAACCGGGACATCCTGCGCGGCAGCGGCGTCAACGTGCACACCTGGCTGACCTGGCGGCTGGGGCTGCGCCAGGCCCCGATGACCCGCACGTTCGCGACGTCCGGCGACCATTCACCGCTCGTCGTCCGCCGCGGCACCAGCAGCGCCCAGATTTCCAGCCTGCGTCGCCACGCGCTCGAACTCGAGGTCGTCGACGGCTGTCTGCTCGCCGTCCTCCTCCGCCTCGACGACGGCACCGCGCGCGTCGGTCACGGCTGCGCGCCGGACACCTGCCCGGCGCGGCGGACGCAGGCCGCCGCGCCGCCGACAGTGAACGTCTGACGCGGCGTCGGCATCAGCGTTCCTTGGCCAGCCCAGGGCCATTTGCACTGGCCCATATAAGGGAGGAGCCGCAGACTTGCTGGCTACCTCACACGAAGACTCCTGATACGAGGGGGACATGAACCAGTTCGAACTGCGCCGTGTGGAGCAGCAGCTCCGCGAAGCACTGCAAGATACCGCCCTGAGTTGGGTGCTCGACGACGTCGACGCGGCAATCGCCGCGGGAGTGCCTGAGGAGAAGATCCTCCGCCGACGCCAACAGCGCCGCGATGATGACTCCCCTGGCGCGAGCCCGGCCGCAGCAGCGCTTCGATATGAGGTCGTGGACCGCAGCGTGCTTGGTCTCGTCGAGTTCGAGGCATCGCGCAAGCGGGGAACGCTGGTCATCGCAACGCGAGCCATGACGGATGAAGAGCGTGTCCAGCTCCTCCTGGATGCGGTGAGGCGAGTACTCGTCGAACTGCCTGAAATGGAACTGGAGGTGCTGAAGACGCTCCGGACCGAGCCCGAGGGCGATGTCGGCAGCCGGAGCATCGCTGAGGCGGTCGTGTTCGAGCCGGACGAAGGCGCTCGATCGCGCCGTAGTCGAACGGAGTTCCGGGGCGATCGGATGCCGACTGAGCGACGTACACGCGTCAGTCAACTACTGGCCGATGTGACGAGGGAGGTCGTCAGTTGAGCACGGTCGATGACCTGGTCAACGAGATCAAGAGCCTTCTGGCGGCGGGGGCAGTGTCGTACGACTCCGCTTCGAAGCCGTCCGACGTCTACGAGGGCTTCGTCTTCTCCCTAATTGTCGCCACTGCGAGTCGGCACGGTGCCACCGTCACCTACGAAGACGTCTACGGGGCGAAGGCCAGCAGCCTTGTCTTCCGGACGGGGCCCGGTCATTTGTACAGCAACAGCCAGCCCTTCACCCACGCCTTGATCGAGTTCGACGGTGCTCCCGCCCTTGAGGTCCATCTCGGCGTGTACGTGACCGGCTCGTCGGGCGTCCTGCACGAGTGCGACGTGCTGGTGTTGCCGGCCGAGGAAGCCGCCCTGAGTCGGGCGCAGGGCATCGCACCACGAGGCAGTCAGTGCGTCCTCATCGTCGAGTGCAAGTACTACATCTCCAACCTCGGCATCGGCCTCGCGCGGAACTTCGAGGGGCTGCGCGCCGATATTCGCACCCAGAACGAGCTCTTCGTCTCCAACACAAGGTCATCGAGCATCGTGCGGTACCTCGACGCCCGAAAGAGAGGTTTCGAGCCGGACGTGGTGCCCAACTCACCGCAGGCAGGCTATCTCCAGGCGGAGATCAGGAAGACCTTCAAGAGCTACCTGAGCAAGCACGCGCCCTCAACGGTGATCTGAGCCCGCTGGTCAAGTGCCACGGCGCCGAGGATTTCGTGTGAGCCAATACGGCAGGCGGCTGGACTCGGCGGCCGTTGGCCAAGGCCCCGCTGGGAGCCATCTGGGAGCCAACCCGCTCCCCAAGCCCCTTCCAGACCACCCCAGACCACCGCACCCCAACACCCTGACCAGGCAAAACACCAAACGACCCGGCACCAATCCCGCCCGAACCTCATTCGGGACGAAGAGGTCGTGGGTTCAAATCCCGCCACCCCGACAGTTGAAACACCAGGTCAGGGGCCTGATCCGCTTAACGGGTCGGGCCCTTGAGTGATTCCTGAGGGGGCACCGTCGGCCTGCTGTCTACCCGTACGGGCAGGGCACCACCGACGAACCATGGCGCGACATCGCCCGACGCATGGTCGCCGCCACCGGCATCACTCCGGACGACGACGATGCCCGGCGTCCCGACGACAGCCGAACGTCACGCTGATGACCACGTCCACCTCGTTGGGCGCAACGCTGGGACAGGCATCGGCCCCCTCCGCACCACCAGCACCAGCCGCAACGGGGGACCGTCGGCAAGCGAGCCGGAGTCCAGGACCCGTGGATGGCGCGCGAGAAGCTCCTGGACTCCGCCTCGGTCTCGAACGCGGCCGGCTCCAGGGCCTGCAGAGCGCTCCCCAGGACGAATACCGACTGATCAGTCACCTGTTACCCCGCCTTGGCAGATCTCGCCGTCAAGCCGACGCTCCCGTCACTATGCCCAACAGGGTGAGCACGAAGAAGACCGTGCTCCAGGCCAGTGCGTGGCGTATGCAGCGGTATTTGGTCCAGGCGGTCCGGGACAGGGCCGCCAGTTGACACAGGTCCCGGGTCACGGGGTCGGTGCGGCGGACCGTCCGCTCCAGGTGTGCGGCCGACATCGCCAGCCTCGCGTCGCCGAAGTAGTGGGTGCGGGAGTGGTGGGGGTTTCCCAGCCGTGGGGTCACTGCCAGACCGAGCAGGACGAGTGCCGGTGCGCAGGCGGCGCAGCCCACCCAGAGGAGCAGCTGCGGGACGACCGGGTACTGGCGCGGGGCGATGACGCCGCTGCCAATCGCGCCGAGCAGGGCGGTCAGCACCGCGCCCAGGGACGCCAGCATGAGTCCGGCCTTGGTGTCGGCTTTCACGAGCTCCTCACGGACCTCGGACAGCAGCACCCTGGCGAGTTCCGCGGCGCGGTCGGTCGCGTTGCCGGTGCCCGTGCCGGTTCCGGTGTCGGTGTCCGGGCCTGTGCCGGTGTCCGGGCCTGTGCCGGGGGCGCCTGCGGGTGTGGTCATGCCTGCCCCTCCTTTCCGTCGGTGCCGGGCGGCCGCCCCGGCGTGCGGGGCGGCCGTGGAGCTGTGTCCTTGGTGGGGACGGGTGGTGCGGACGGGTGGTGCGGACGGTGGTGCGGGCGGGTGTGTCAGACCGTGGACGAGCGGCGGATCTCGTCCTCGAGCGCGTTCACCGCCTGCCGGACCCGGATGTTCATCGCCGCCGTGTGTTCCCGGGCCGCCGCCTCCGACTCGGCGCGGTGGCGCCGGACCTCCTGTTCGATGGCGTCCTGGGCGATCTCGAGGTTCGCCATGGCCCGGCGCTCGGTGAGGCGGACCTCCTCGCCGTGGATCTTGACCGCGCTGTTGCTCTCGCTGGTGAGCATCCGGTCGTACGCGGTGTCACCGCTCAGGTATTTCACCAGCACGGGGAGCATGTCGAGGAGTACGAACAGCAGGCGGATCAGCCAGATGCCCACGAACAGCACCGCGTTGCCACTCGCGAGTTCATCCAGCGCCCGGATCCGTTCCAGGACCCCGATCTCCTTCTGCTTGGCCCGTTCCTCCTCCAGCCGCCGTTCGATGCCGTCGGCCCGGTCCTTGAGGAACGTGCCGCGTGACGAGGTCAGTTGGGCCTCGATCTTCGAGATGCGGTTGTTCATGCCGGCGAGTCGCTTCTCGTTCTCACTCGTGCGGTGGGTGGTCCGGTAGTCCTGTGCCTTGTCGCGCAGGCGCAGGCACTCTGACGTCCGCTGATAGAGGCCGGTGGCGGCGATGCGGATCAGCCGGCGGCACTCGTCCCGTACCTCGGAGTCGATCGTCTCCAGCCTGGTGGTGTCCCGGTCCACCCGCTTCTGCAGGGCGGCGGCGTCCGAGCGCAAGGCGTCGAGTTCCTCGCCCCGTTCGCCGGGTGTCGCGCCGAAGGAGAGGACGTACGTCCTGCCGCAGCCCTTCGGCGTGACGGCCTGCGTGGTGGACGGGACGGGGTTGCAGCGGACCAGGTTCGTGCGCAACCGGTCGATGGTGTCCGTACGTTCGCTCGCGACGCGTTCCTCGATGGCCGTCTGGAAGATGCGCAGCACCAGCGGCTCGGCGATCACCACACCGAGCATCAGTGCGATCAGCAGACGTGTGACGAGGGGGCCGGCCCGTCGCCGGGCGTTGGGCTGAGGAGTGACCAGCCAGCGGTCGAGGTTGAGGACGAACAGCATCCAGATGACCGTCGGGACCACGGCCACGAAGGAAACCCCGCCGAGCGCCTGGGTCGCGAAGTTCCACATGGAGAACGCCGCTATCACTGACGTGCCGAGCACCACCCCGCCGAGGGCCGTGTACTTGCTTCGCTCGTATCGGACCCGGGCCAGAAGTTCCTCGTCGACACCGGTGAGGGCACGCAACCGTCGTGCCGCCTTGTCGCCGGTTCTGTGGCCCTCCGGCGTGCCGGTGGCCGTCACACGGTTCGTCGGGACGTCAGTCAACGAGATCGTCCTCGTCCCTGACGAAGCCGCCCTGCGCGTCGCGCGCCCCGTCCCGGCCCGCTGCCGTGCCACCGGGGCCTCCCCGTCCCGACTCGACCATGCGGGCGCTGTCGGCGGCGGCCGAGAGGCCCGGCGCGACCTGGCCACCCGTCTCGCGCAGGACCTGTTCCAGGACCTGGTGGTAGTCGACGTACTCGCTGCCGCCCATCTGCCGCAGCAGCGTCAGCAGCATGTCGCGGCGCATCTGCGCCTCCGCCGTCTCACGCGCCTGCGCGTGGGACCGCTCCGCCGTCTCCGCCGTGTGGCGGCGGGCCGACTCCTCGTCGGTGATCCGGTGAATGCGGGCCGCCACCTCGGTGACGTCCATCTCCTTCCGGGCGATGCCGAAGGCGTCCACGTGGTCGGATCCCTGGGAGAGCAGTTCCGCGATCCGCCGGGCGTCCTCGGTCTCGAAGTCGCGCTGGCCGCGCTGCAGTTCCCAGGCGCGCCGCTCGTCGCGCAGCTTCTGCTCCCAGTTGCGCAAGTCGTCCGACGCGTGCACCTCGGCACTGACGAACTCGACGCTCATGCCCGCGACACGCGGCGGCACGATCGCACTGTAGGCGGTCATACGATGACTCGCCTCGGTGCGCACCGCGTTGACCTCCTCCACGCGGTGCCCGGCGCTCACCCTCGGCAGGTCGCTGTCGCCCATCAGGTAGGCGCGCAGGGGAACGGTGACGTCGATGATGCCCTGCCGGGCGATGACGATCGGGTCGGTCACCTGGCAGGTGAAGGACGCCCGCATCGTGAAGTTGTCCGCCTCGCTCATCGACGGCAGGGGACGCTCCACATCGACCAGGCGCGCCCGGGTGTCGACCAGGCTGACCGAGGAAGCGTCGAGCACGTCGGGGTGGGACGGGTCGAACACCATGCCCTCGGGGAACATGCGGTAGTTCCCGCCGACCCTGAAGACGTAGGCCGCGCCGGGCGGCAGCGGCGGTACGTCCTCGCGGCGACGACGCCGAGACCACCAGGTTCCCTGGACCGTGGCCAGTATGTGCTCGGCGATGACCGGGTAGTTCACTTGCTTCGACCTCCAGGAGAGGAAGGGACGGGAGCGGTGGACATCAGGGGCGCGGCGGAGCTCCGGGAGTCGGCCGGTGGCCGGCCGCGCAACGATCCGAGGAGGATCCGCGCCAGTTGGCGGGCGCCGGGGATCGCGTAGTCGGGGTGCTTCAGGGCGATGGACAGGTGGTGGCACAGAGCGGCCCACTGGCGCCCGCTCATGGCGTTGCGCATGGCCTCGCCGAGTTCGCGCACGGCGCCGGTGACGGAAGGGTCGTCCCGCAACTGCACCAGCGTGCGGCACAGCGCGCTGACCGCCCGGCTCCGGTTGCTGCTGTGCAGGACGTCCGCCCACAGCGCGCCGAGCTGGCGGGCGCTGTCCGGGACGGTGCGCAGGAGTGCCGCGGTGACGGGCTCGGGGACCTCCAGCCGGGTGGCCTCCAGCAGCTGGAGGGCGGTTCGCAGTGCGATCGACCGCTCCCGGGAGCGGGGCGCCGTCCTGGCGATCACCGTCCGCACGTACCGGAGGGTGAACAGGACGCGCTCGGGGTCCTGTTCGGCGGTCTGCAGCAGGAGGACCAGGGAACGCCGGGCCGAGAACGCGATCCGCTCGCCACGCTGCATCAGGAACCACAGCAGGGTGAGCGCCTGAAAGCGGTACAAGGAGCCCAGGCGGCCCGTCAGCGCCATGGCGGCCGTCACGGCACGGCCCTGGCCGCTGTTGTCCGTCCAGCTCAGGACGATGTTCAGGGCCTGCGGGGCGAGATGCTCCACATCGCACATGAACTGCAGCGTCAGCGCGGCGGTCACCCGCTGACTGGTGATGCCCTCGGACCACACCTTCAGCAGGTTCTCGTCGACCTCGACCAGTGCGTACCGGGCCAGCAGCGCGACGCCCCGGGCCACTTCCGTCCGCGTGTCGAGGTCGCCCCGCAGGGCCAGCTCGCCCAGCCACTGGCGCAGCGGGTACCAGAGCTCGTAGCCGTACAGGTCGTGCAGCTCCGCGATGACGAGCTCGCGGACGCGCGGCGAGGTGAAGACCAGGCGCCGTTCGCTGCGCCCGGCGTCCCGGCCCGGGCCCGGGCGGTACTCGGTGGCCACGAGTCCCACCGCCCGCTCCTTCCACCGGGCCCTGGACTGCCGGGCCACCGCGCCGCCCGACGGTGTCCTCGTCTCGTCGTCCGGCTCGGCGACCGGCGTCTCGCCGCTCTGCTCCCAGTTGCGCACGTGGGCGGTGAGCGCGGCGCACTCCTGCTCGAACGTCCGCTCCGGGACGCCCTCCAGGAAGGCCAGCGCCGCGAGCGGGAGCAGGTCGGCCGCGGGCGGCTGCCGGCGGAACCACTCCTGGACCCGCTCCCGGTACCGGTCCCGCAGGGTGTCCAGCGCCTTCTCCGCGCCCTCCTGGGACAGGGCCACGGCCGCAGCGACGACGTCCGCGGGCCGCCGCTGCTCGCCGACCCTCTCCAGCAGCTCCTGCTCCGTGTCCGGCGTGAGGCCGGCGTGCGGCAGCTGCTCCCGGCAGTGTTCGAACAGCTCCACGGGGTCCGGGGACTGCCAGGGCACACAGCGGTCCCGCAGCGCCAGCCGCCGGCGGGTCGTGTCGCCCGCCGTGATCACCAGGTACGACCCCTTGCGGTGCAGTTCCTCGCTCAGCCGCCCGACCTCGTACGCCTGCACCGCCTGGTCGGGCAGCTCGCCGACGTAGTCGAGGATGACGTAGCCCCGGCCCGGCTTGAGGTCCCGTGAGGCCGCCAGCTCGGCGAGGGCGTTGGCGGGCGACAGGCTGCGCAGTGTGGCCTGCTCGCCCAGGACGTCCCTGAGCAGGGCGAGGGAGGCCGCGCCCCGGCCGCAGCCGTCCTGACCGGTCAGGACCACGAGACCGTCCGCGCGCAGCCTGCCCAGCGCCTCGTCGAAGCAGGGCTGCGGGGGCAGGTAGTACCGCAGTGCCCGGTCCGCCTCCTCGGGCTCGATGGTGCCCGGGGCGAGACCCGGGGACGAGGCGGGGCCGAAGCCGAACGCCGCCCCGGCCGCGTCGACGACGCCGTAGAAGTTGTTGTTGACGAGCTGGTGGACGCGGCGGAGGTCGTCGTAGCCGCGGTCGTCCTCCTCCCGCTCGTCCGGCTCCGTGCGCTGCTCGGGGGCCTTGTCCGGGCCCGGGTCCTCGTCCCGGGCCTGCGGCGCGCTGCCGTCGTCCTCCGGCTCGGGCGGCTCGGCGTCCTGGCCGGGTACGGGGGCGGGTGGCGCTATGTCCAGCCCGCCGTCCGGGTCCGTGTCGTCAGCCACCGGCGCTCCCGAAGCCGAAGACGGCACCCCGGGCGTCCACCGGGCCGGCGATGTTGGTGACGTTGATGTGGTCGCCTTGGTAGGCGTTGCTGATCCCCGTCCCGCCCGCGGCGGCCGGCTCGGGCCGGTCCGCCGCGGGCTCCCCCGGCACCGGGGCCGCGTGCTTCCCCCACTGCGCGGCCCCGGGCTCACGGGAGGCCTCGGCCGGTGCGCCGGACGCGGGCACCCACAGCCAGGCCGTGGCCTCGTACTCCTTCACATGGACGGTGACGCGGGTGAAGTCCTCCGTGGCCAGGGTCGTGTGACCGCCCGCCACCGTGGTCCGGAAGACGTCGTCGGACAGCAACAGCGCCAGGTCGGCCTCCGGGTAGGCGGCCAGGGCGTCGTAGAGCGCGGGCGCGTTCAGCAGGCGGGCCGTGGCCACCACGGCCGTGCCGGCGAAGCCGTTGTCGGCCAGCTCCACCAGTCCCTGGTGGACGACGGCCCGCAGCCGCATCCGGGCCTCGGGAACGCGCTGGGCGTTGTACTCGCGCAGCTCGGCGACGAGATGGCGGACGTAGTCGTCGACCAGGCGCGGTTCCTTGCCGTCGACGGGCCGGATCGCCAGCTGCTCGTCGCCCTTGTGCTGGATGTGCCACTGCGCGCGGTCCAGTCCGGCGCCTCTGGCGGCACGGTCGAGGAGCCTCGGCAGATCGTGCTGGATTTCGGACTGCCTGCGGTCGTTCTTGCTTCCGTAGGACTGGGCGTCCACGGCTATGCAGGTGCAGGGATAGAAGTCAGGCCACGCAGCCACCCGATCATTCCTCTCTGGGCAGGCGATGGGCAGACACTGCCCACGAATGTGCTGCCCGAGAGGCTAGGAGAGTTGGCGCGAAGTGATTCCGTATCAGTACGGGTTGTCGGCAACGACTTTGGCGAATTCCATCAGCTTCGGAACGTCACAGATGGTTATGTTTCGGTAACTGCGTTCCACCAGCCCCTGGGCTGTCAGTGCGGCCAGGCTCTTTTCGGCCGTGTTGAGCTTCAGGCCTGCCAGGGACGCGAGTTCCTTCTGGGTGAGCGTCACACCGAGGGCGCACCGCCTGCCGTCGCCGTCCCGCGCGGGCTGCGCGTAGGCCTGGCACAACTCGGCCAGGACCCGGGCCAGGCGGGTCAGCGAGTCGTAGGCCTGGAAGTCGACCCGGCGCCGGTTGGCCCAGCGCAGCCGGGCGCACAGCATCTGGAGGATGGCCCGCATGGCGTCCGGGTGCCGGGTGAGGAAGGTCTCCAGCGCCTGTACCTGGATGATCCGCGCGGTCACGTCACTGCACGCGACCACCGTGCCGGACCTGGGACGCTCCTCGAAGGCCGCCATCTCGCCCACCAGGTCACCCGCTATCCGGACGGCGAGCAGCATGTCGTAGCCGCTCTCCGCGCTGGCGACGACCTTCACGACACCACTGGTGACCAACAGGACGTGCCGGCTGTCGTCGCCCTGCTGCAGCAGCGCGCGATGCGTCGGATAGGCGATGGGGGTGCCCTGTCCCAGGAGTTCTTCGCGTGTCGTGTTCCGCAGCCGGCCAAGAAAGGTGGACGGCGGCCACACGTGATTCACCAGCACCCCCGACGATCTCACTCCGCGGCACAACGCGCCGTTCAAGCGTCTGACCATGCTGCCGCCGAGCCGTGCCCCGGCAAACAGACAGGACGGGATGTGGCCTGTTCTTCTTGCCTTACAGCCGGAATTGACCGAACGGGCGTTCCTTGCGAGAAGACGGCCCAGGATTATTACTGGTGAGTTAATCAGAGCGTGAAAGCCGAGCGGAAGCGTTCGAGTGCGAGTTCGCCGGCGCCGGAGGCCCAGGCCTCCACCGCGACCGTGTCACGGTCCCCGGCGACATCTCCGTCGTCGGCTTCGACGACAGCCATCTGGCCCGGCTGGCCCACATCGGCCTCACCACCGTCGGCCAGGACATCCCGAGCCTCGCCCGGCTCGCGGTCGGCCGGGCCCGTCGCACGTCTCGAGGGTAAGCGGGCCGCGACCGGGGAGGATGTCGTCGCGCCCCGGCTCGTCGTGCCGCGGACGACCGCCGCGCCTCGCTGAACGCCGGGGCCGCAATGGACCGTCCACGTCGACCAGGGCCCGGGAAGGGGCCGGGTCGTGGTTCGGTGACGACGTGCACGTGGTCGTCCGGACTCCGACGGCTAGATCGCGGTCTGGGTGTACGACCGGCCCCCGTGTCCTGGATCAGTCACAGTGATCCGAGTGGACTGTCAGGACAGCGCCCCGGCCAGCGTCCCCGCCACTGTGAGCGTGAGGAAGGCCGCGCCCCAGGCCATCGCCCGGCGTGTGCAGCGGTACTTGAGCCGGGCGGTGCGGGACAGGATCTCCAACTGCCTCTCGTCCGGGGTACAGGAGGCCTGGGCAGTGCGCCGGGGCGATACGGCAAGGCCCAGGAGGACGAGGGACGGGGCGCAGGCGGCGCAGCCGGACCAGACCAGGAGTTGTGGGATCACGGCGTACTGGCCCGGCACGATGAGGCCGCCGGCGATCGCGCCGAGCAGGGCGGTCAGGGCCGCGCCCAGGGTCGCCAGGGTCAGTCCGGCCTTGCTGTCGGCCTTCGTGAGTTGCTCGCGGGCCTCGGTCAGGAGGTCCCGGGTGGGTTCCGCCGCTAGGTCGGGCCGCGTCCCGGTCTCGCGAGTCGATGTGGTCATGCCTCCCCCTCGCTGATCAGCGAGATTCCCGAGTACCCGGAAGTGGCTCTTCTAGTACGCGGCGTGGTGACAGCTGGTACGCGGGGCTCAGGTGTTCCATGTCTCGTCGTACGGGTCGGCCGGTGCCGGTACGGGTCTGGCGCTGGTGACTTGGAGGTACGGGATCGGGCCGTCGTTGACCGGGTCCTTGGTCCGGCGGGGTGTGTACCGGCCGGTGATCTCCAGCCAGGTGTCCGGGCTCAGGACCGGGGGGATGCTGCCGGTCAGGGCGATCTTGACCGGCTGGGCGTCCGCAGCGCAGCAGTTGAGGCCCATGCGGACCAGGTAGGGGGTGCCCGACCGGTCCAGGGTGACGAAACCGGTGATCTTCAGCTCGCGGCCGCGGAGGGAGCGGCCGTGGTCGTACACCGCTCGGCCCGCGTAGTCGGCCACGCCGAGGCGGAGGGGTTCGCCGGCGGGGAGGTCCGGGAAGCCGAAGGGCTTCGTCAGGGCCGTGCCCGTGTGGGCCGCGCTGTAGGAGCCGAGGGCCGGCGGGGAGACCAGGATCAGGGCGAGGACGGGGAGGGTGAGGAGCCAGGCGATACGGGGCTCGTGGTGGTGGTGCTGTTGCCCGCGTGCGCGGCGACGTTCGTACCAGAGCGTCGCCACCGCCGTCGCGATCAGCACCACGCCCGCCAGCAGCACCAGCGGGCGCAGGCCCGCCTTGACGTAGCGCAGGTACAGGTCGGTCAGGCCGGCGTGCAGCAGGGTCGCGCCGAGCAGGAAGAGGAGGGCCGTCTGGGCCAGGCGGTTCACAGCAGGACCGTTCCGGTCAGGGCCGACACGACGACGGCCAGGGCGAACGTCGCGGGGGCGAAGCGCAGGGCGAAGGACCGGCCGAAGGTGCCCGCCTGCATCGCGAAGAGCTTCAGGTCGATCATCGGCCCCACGACCAGGAACGTCAGACGGGCCGTCAGCGAGAACTGGGTCAGGGACGCCGCCACGAACGCGTCCGCCTCCGAGCAGATGGACAGCAGGACGGCGAGCACCGCGAGGGCCAGCACCGAGAACACCGGATTCCCGGCCGCCGCGCGCAGCCACTCCTCCGGCACCACCGCCTTCAGCGTCGCCGCGGCCATCGCACCGACCACCAGGAAACCGCCCGCGTGCGTCACGTCGTGGCGCACCGAACCCCAGAAGGCCGCTCCCTTGCCCTGGCCTTCGTACGTGGGTCTGTCCGGCGGGCGCAGCCAGTCCGCGCGGCCGACGCGGTGCCAGAGCCAGCCCATCGCGCAGGCCACCAGCAGGCTCGCGACGAAGCGGGCCAGGACCATCTCCGGGTCGCCGGGGAAGGCCACGGCCGTCGCCGTCAGCACGATCGGGTTGATGGCGGGCGCCGAGAGGAGGAACGCCAGCGCCGCCGCCGGTGTGACGCCGCGGCGGACCAGCGCACCGGCCACCGGCACCGACGCGCACTCGCAGCCCGGCAGCACCGCGCCCGCCACGCCCGCGGCCGGGACCGCCAGGGCCGGGCGCTTCGGCAGGGCCCGGGCGAAGAAGGACGGCGGCACGAACACCGCGATCGCCGCCGACAGCAGCACGCCGAGCACCAGGAACGGCAGCGCCTGGACCATGACCGCGACGAACACCGTCATCCAGCTCTGCATCACCGGTGCGGACAGGGCTTCGCGGATCGGGCCCTGGAGCATCACCGCCGTGAGCAGCAGGAGGGTGAGCAGGAGGGGGGAGTTGAAATGGCGGGCGTCGTCCGGGCCCGGGTGGTGGGCCTCGTCCGGGCTGGGGTGGCGGGCGTCGTCCGGGCCCGGGCCCTTGTCGGCGACCGGTTCGGTGGTCTCGTTCCCGACCTTCTCGTCGATCTCCTGCGGGGCGGGTTTCGTGGTGGCCACGGGCCCGGTACCTCCGGTCGTGCGCACGGGCATTGCCTCCCCTTCTGTACGGCCGGGCCGCGCCGGGCGTTCAGCCACCGCTGGTCCCTTCTGGAACCGGCCGTCCCGGTGAGGCAGTCTTCTCCCTTGTGGGGAGCGTTCCGAACCAAGGTCTGCCAGGTGATCCGGCCACGCACATGATCGTGTGCGGGGACGACGGGCTCGCGCACCGGCTGGCCGCCGAACTGCGCGGTGTGTACGGCGAGCAGGTCACGCTCGTGGTGCCGCCCTCGGGGCGCCGGGTACGGCAACCGGTGGTCGGACGGGCCCGGGCCGCCTCGGCTGCCCTGCTCGACCGGGTCAGCGCGGCCGTCAACCGCACGGGCACGGCCGGCGCCGAACCGGCCGCGAACGAGCAGATCGTGGAGGCTCCCGAGGTCACCGAGGCCGTGCTCACCGACGTGGGCGCCGACCGGGCGGCAGCCCTGGCGCTCGTGTACGACGACGACGAGACCAACATCCGCGCCGCACTCACCGCCCGTCGGCTCAACCCTCGCGTCAGGCTCGTCCTCCGGCTGTACAACCGGCGGTTGGGCCAGCACATCGAGGAACTGCTCGACCAGACGGCGGCGGTGGCCTCCGGCGCGGGGCCCGGCACGGGCGGTGGACTGGACGCGTCGACGACCGTGCTGTCCGACGCCGACACGGCCGCTCCCGCGCTGGCCGCGACCGCCCTCGCCGGCACCAGCAAGGTCGTCCAGACCGAAGGGCTCGTCCTGCGTGCCGTGGAGCGGCAGCCGCCGCGGCCGGGCGAGGTGGCCGACCCCGGCCTGTGCACCCTGGCGCTGCTGTCCGCCACCAGCAACGACCCGGCCGGGGCGGACGGTTCGGAGGGCAGCGGGGAGCAGGGTCCGCGACTGCTGCCGGACGAGACGGCGGTGGCGTCGGCGACCGGGCGCGGGACCGTCGTCCTGGAGCAGGTGGCGTACACCGGGCCGTCCCTGCCCGCCGGGCGGGGTGCCGTGCCGCCGTTCGCCTCGCTGTTCTCGCGGCGGCTGCGGTGGTCGCTGGCCGGGTTGGTGGGGTGTGTGCTCGCGCTCGCCGTCGCGTTGATGTTCGTGACCGGGGAGCATCCGCTGTACGCCACGTACGTCACGCTCCTCGACCTGTTCGGCATCAACGATCCCGCGTACCACGCGTCGACCGGGCGGCAGGTGCTGCAACTGCTGTCCGGGCTGGTCGGGTTGCTGCTGCTGCCGGTGCTGCTGGCCGCGGTGCTGGAGGCACTGGGCACGTTCCGCAGCGCCTCGGCGCTGCGGAAGCCGCCGCGGGGGCTCGGCGGGCATGTGGTGCTGCTCGGGCTCGGCAAGATCGGCACGCGGGTGCTGACGCGGCTGCGGGAACTGCACATTCCCGTGGTGTGCGTCGAGTCCGATCCGGAGGCCAGGGGAATGGCCACGGCGCGGCGGCTGCGGGTGCCGGTGGTGCTTGGGGACGTCACGCAGGAGGGGGTGCTGGAGGCCGCGAAGATCCATCGGGCGCATGCGCTGCTGGCGTTGACCAGTGCGGACACGACGAATCTGGAGGCCGCGCTGTACGCCCGGTCCGTGCGGCCCGATCTGCGGGTGGTGCTGCGGCTGTACGACGACGACTTCGCGACCGCGGTGTACCGGACGCTGCGGGCCGCGCATCCGTTCGCCCTCACGCGGAGCCGGAGTGTGTCCCATCTGGCCGCGCCCGCGTTCGCCGGGGCGATGATGGGGCGGCAGATCCTGGGGGCGATTCCGGTCGAGCGGCGGGTGTTGCTGTTCGCGGAGGTGGAGGTGGCCGGGCATCCGCAGCTGGAGGGGCGGACGGTGGGGCAGGCCTTCCGGGCGGGGGCGTGGCGGGTGCTGGCGCTCAATACGGCACCTCCTGGGGGGCGGCGGGGTGAGGGGGAGACTCCGGAGGAGCAAGCGGCGCCGGCTTCGGGGCTGGTGTGGGATCTGCCTCCTACGTATGTGCTGGGGGCCGGTGATCGGGTGGTGCTGGCGGCTACGCGGCGGGGGCTGGCGGAGTTGCTGGGGCGCAGGCGGCGGGAGCGGGCGGGGGCGTGAGCGCCGAGCGGTGGGGTTCACTGCTCGGCGCTCACGAGGTGCTCGGCGTCGGGGCCGTCGGGTCGATGCGCAGGGTGGTTGCGCCACCCGGCGGTACCGGGTGCTCGGCGTCGAAGCTGAGGCCGGGGCGTGGCGCAACCCGGCGCAGCGGGGTGCCGCCCGCGCCCACCCATGCCGCCTGGGGGCACCTCCCAGGCCCTTGAGGCACTGGGGGAGGCACGACTGCCCGCGGGCTGGGGCGGCTACGCGCGGGCTGGGGGCGGGCGGCTACGCGCGGGCAGCGCGGGTTACTTCTTCAGGTGCCTCTCCGCGAACTCCAGTTCCAGCCTCACCTGCTTGATCCGTTCGTCCACCACCAGTGAGCCGTGTCCGGCGTCGTAGCGGTACACCTCGTGGACCGCGCCCCTCGCCTCCAGGCGCTTGACGTAGTTCTCGATCTGGCGGATCGGGCAGCGAGGGTCGTTGACGCCGGCCGAGATGTAGACCGGGGCCTTGACCCGGTCGACGTAGGTGAGGGGGGAGGATGCCTCGAAGCGGTCGGGGACCTCCTCGGGGGTGCCGCCGAGGAGCGTGCGGTCCATCGCCTTCAGCGCTTCCATCTCGTCGTGGTACGCCGTGACGTAGTCGGCGACGGGGACCGCCGCGATGCCCAGGGCCCACGCGTCGGGCTGGACGCCGAGGCCGAGGAGGGTGAGGTAGCCGCCCCAGGAACCGCCGGTCAGGACGAGGCGGTCGGGGTCCGCGAGGCCGGAGGTGACGGCCCATTCGCGGACCGCGGCGATGTCCTCCAGTTCGATGAGGCCCACGCGGTGCTTCAGGGCGTCCGTCCAGGCACGGCCGTAGCCCGTGGAGCCGCGGTAGTTGACACGGATCACCGCGTAGCCGTGGTCGACCCAGGCCGCCGGGCCCGCCGCGAAGGAGTCGCTGTCGTGCCAGGTCGGGCCGCCGTGGATGTCGAAGACCGTGGGGAGCGGGCCGGTGCTGCCCTCCGGCTTCTGGACGAGTGCGTGGATGCGGCCGCCCGGCCCCTCCACCCACACGTCCTCCACCGGAACCGAACCGGGCGACTTCATGCCGGGCGGGTCGAGCACGACACCGCCGGAGGTGGAACGGACCGCCGACGGTTCGGCGGCCGAGGACCACAGGAACTCCACGCTGCCGTCGGGACGGGCCGTGGCGCCGGACACCGTGCCGGGCGGGGTCGGGATCTCCGTCAGGGCGCGGCTCGCCAGGTCGTAGCGGAACAGCTCGCTGCGGGCCTCGAAGCTGTGCGCGATGAGCAGGCCCGTGCCGTCCGGGTACCACTCGGCGCTGACGTCGCCCGGCAGCTCCAGCGCCAGGTCCGTCTCCTCGCCGGAGGCGACGTCCCAGACCAGGGGCTCCCAGCGGCCCCGGCGCTGGTGGCCGATGAGGAGGCGGGTGTCGCCGTCCACCGGGGCGAAGCCGAGGACCTCAAGCCCCAGCTCACGCGTCCCGCCCTCGGTGTCGTCGAGGTCGGCGACCGGGGTGCCGTCGGTGCGCAGGACGCGCAGGGCGGAGTGCATGGCGTCGCCGTGCTCGGTGTGCTCGATGGCGATGAGCGAGCCGTCGTGGGAGAGGTCGCCGACGCCGGCCGACTCACGGTGGCGGTAGATCTCCACCGGCTGCTCGCCCGTGCGGACGAGGTGGATCGTCGTGCCGTCCTCGTCGGTCGAGCGGCCGATGACCGCCGTGCGCCCGTCACGGCCGAGGGCGAGGCCCGCCGGGTAGGAGGGGTCCAGGCCCTCGGCGGCGAGTTCGTCCGCCCCGCCCGTGAAGGGCTGGCGGCGCCAGACGCCGAACTCGTCGCCGTCCTTGTCGTCGAACCACCAGATCCAGGCGCCGTCCGGGGACAGCACGCCGTCCGTCGTGCCATTCGGCCGGTCCGTCACCTGGCGCTGTTCGCCCGTCTTGCGGTCCCAGGCGTACAGCTCGTACGTCCCCGTCGCGTTCGACACGAACAGGGAGCGGTCCGGCGCGTCCTCCGCCCAGTCGGGCAGGGACACCCGGGGCGCCCGGAAGCGCTTCTCCCAGTCCGGCATCCGCTCCCGCTGTGCCGCCTGTACCTCTTGCTCGTGCTGGTCCCGCTGATCCCGCGCGTCGGATCCGTTGCTCTCAGTCATGGCCCCATACTGCCCGCCCTCACCGACAATTCGCTGGCGAGGTCCTCAGCCTGTGGATAACCTCCACCGATCCCCCTTCCGAGCAGGTCAGGAGTCACCCCCATGTACTCCCCCACCCCGGCCGACTGGCACGAGGCCAACCGCGCGCACTGGGACGAACGCGTCCCGCTGCACGCCGCGGGCGATTTCTACGACCTCGACGCCTTCCGTGCCGGGCAGGACCCCCTGCGGGACTTCGAGCTCGCCGAGGTCGGTGACGTCTCCGGCCGCTCGCTGCTGCACCTGCAGTGCCATATCGGTCTCGACACCCTGTCCTGGGCCCGGCACGGCGCCGACCGCGTCGTCGGCCTCGACTTCTCCGCTCCCGCGGTCGACATCGCCCGCGGCCTCGCGCGCGATCTCGGCCTCGGCCAGGACCGGGCCGCGTTCGTCGCGGCGGACGTGTACGACGCGGCCACGGCGGTCCCGGACACCTCGTACGACATCGTCTACACCGGCGTCGGCGCGCTGTGCTGGCTGCCCGACATCGGGCGCTGGGCCGAGACGGCGGCCTCGCTGGTGGCGCCCGGCGGGTTCCTGTACCTGTCCGAGTTCCACCCGCTCACCGACGTCCTCGACGACGAGACCGGCTCGCGGATCACGTACGACTACTTCGCCCGCGACGCCTGGGTCGAGGAGAGCCCGGGTTCGTACGCGGCCGAGGGCGCCGAGTTCGTCCACAACCGGCGCGTGGAGTGGCAGCACCCGGTCGGCGAGGTCGTCTCGGCGCTGGCGGCGGCCGGGCTGCGCATCGAGTTCCTGCACGAGCACGACGTGTCGCTGTTCCGGCGGTTCGGATGCTTCGAGCGGCGGGACGGCTACTTCCGCTATCCGGCGGACCGGCCGCGGATCCCGCTGATGTACTCCGTCCGGGCCTGCAAGGACTGACGGCCGACCCCGCAGGCCGGGCCCGCCCGGCTGCCCCGTACCGTAAGGGTGTGTACCGGTTTCTGCTGACGCCCCGATGGTGGGGGATCAACGTCTTCGTGCTGTTGTCCATCCCCTTCTGCATCTTCATGGGGTCCTGGCAGCTGGGCCGGTTCGAGGACCGAGTGCAGGACCACCGCACGGCGACCGAGCAGGTCTCCGAGGCGCGGCACGAGGCGCCCCGGCCGCTCGGCGAGATGCTGCCGGTGACCAAGGCGACGTCCGGCAAGCTGGTCACCGCGACCGGCCGCTACGGCAAGCAGCTGCTGGTGCCCGGCCGGGAGCTCGACGGCAAGCAGGGGTTCTACGTCCTCACGCTGCTGCGGACCGACTCGGGCGAGGCGCTGCCGGTGGTACGGGGCTGGCTGCCCGGGGCCGCCGACGCGGCGAAGGCGCCCGCCGCGCCCGCCGGTGAGGTCACGGTCACCGGGGCGCTTCAGGCGTCCGAGACGCCGGGTGACAACGGCGTCAGCGCGCAGGGCGGTCTGCCGCCCGGGCAGACCGGGGCGATCAGTGCGGCGTCTTTGGTGAATCTGGTGCCGTACGACGTGTACGACGCGTGGGTCACGCTGACGAAGGGTGACTCGGGGATGAAGGCGGTGCCGGCGAGTGCGCCGCCGGACACGGGGCTGGACCTGAAGGCGTTCCAGAACCTCGGTTACACCGCCGAGTGGTTCGCCTTCGTGGGGTTTGTGATCTTCATGTGGTTCCGGTTGCTGCGGCGCGAGGTGGAGTTCGCGCGGGATGCGGAGCTGGGGCTGGTGGCGGATGAGGAGCCTGTCGCTGTGGACGCCGGCAGCAAGTGACGCGGCGTCGCTGCTGAGTGCGGGTGGGTCCGCGGCCCGGCGGAGCGGGGTGCCGGTGCGCCCACCCGTGCCGCCTGGGGGCACCTCCCAGGCCCTTGAGGCACTGGGGGAGGGACGATTGCCCGCAGCTCAGCAGGCGGGCGGCCACGACTACGACGCCGCCAGTACGCCCGTCCAGTACACCGTGCCCGCGCACGCGTTGGTCACCGTCACCGAGGTCCCGCCCGAGCCGGTTGCCGGGGTGTACGTCACCGCCACGCTGCCGTCGGCCGTGCCGTCCTCCGTGGCCAGCTGCGGGGCCGTGCCCGTGTCGCCGGTGGAGGTGCCGCCCGTGGTGCCGCTGTCCGGCGTCGGTGTGGGATCGGGAGTGGGGTCGCCGGGGTCGCCCGGGTCGCCGCCGGGGGTGGGGCAGGTCTCCGTGGGCACCCAGGCGAACTTCACGTCGTAGGCGGCGCCCGGCGCGAGCTCCAGCTGGGCGGCCTCCAGGGACGGGTCGGGCAGCCCGGCCGCCGCGTCCCCGGCCGTGTGCCGGGCCGCACCGATCTTGGTGGCGTCGGCCGAACCCTGCGCCAGCGCGCTCACCGACCCCGGGTCGGTGACCGTACAGCTCGCCGCGGAGACGTTGGTGACACGGAAGGAGCCGTAGACCGCGCCGGTGGAGTCGGGGGCGACGCTGCTGCCGGAGGCGGGGCCGAGCTGGGCGGCGGTGCACGCCGGGATGCCGGCAGCGGTGGTGGCGGACGGGCCGGCCCCCTGGGACGCGCCGGTCGAGGCGCCGCCGGTGGCCTTGCCTTCCTTCTCCTTCTCCTTCTTGTCGCCCTTGCCCTTGCCCTCGGTCTTGCCGGGGGAGCTGCCCGCGGTCTCGCCGCCGTCCGGGCCCTTGCCCTGGCTCGCGCCGCCCTGAGTCGCGGAGGCGTGGCCGGCGACCGACGGGTTGGCGTCGGAGCCGGTGGAGTTGGAGACGTGCACCAGGGCGGGGACGGCCGTGCCGATGAACAGCGCGGCGGCGGCCATGCCGACGACGGCCTGCCGCTTGCGGGCCCGGCGCTGGGGCACCGCCTTGCGCAGATAGTCCAGGGTGCCGTCGCGCGGCTCCACCTCCTGCACCACCTGGTGCAGCATCGTGCGCAGGTCCAGCTCGTCCGAGTCGAACCCCTCGGGGCTCTGGTCGTCCAGGCCGTGGTTCACAGTTCCGTTCCCAG
Organism: Streptomyces sp. NPDC045955; assembly: GCF_056430805.1. NCBI lineage: Bacteria > Bacillati > Actinomycetota > Actinomycetes > Kitasatosporales > Streptomycetaceae > Streptomyces > Streptomyces sp. NPDC045955. Next base: position 533,865 of record NZ_JBWKKY010000002.1, on the reverse strand, counting down.
CGTGCGATTGCTTCGGATCTTGCCCGTGCAGCCTTGTCGGCTCGTGCCACTCGAAGGGTTCGTGCCGGTCGCGCCCGTCGCGGGGCACGCCGTTGCCGTCGCTCATGCCGGCGCCTCCATGGCCAGCCGGAGCGCCGCGATGCCGCGCGAGCCGTAGGCCTTGACCGAGCCCAGGGATATGCCGAGGGTCTCGGCGACCTGGGCCTCGGTCATGTCCGCGAAGTAGCGCAGCACCAGCACCTCGCGCTGGCGGCGCTGGAGGCCCTTCATCGCCTTGATGAGGGAGTCACGCTCCAGCTGGTCGTAGGCGCCTTCCTCGGCGCTCGCCATGTCGGGCATGGGCTTCGACAGCAGCTTGAGGCCGAGGATGCGGCGGCGCAGCGCCGAGCGCGACAGGTTGACGACCGTCTGACGCAGGTAGGCCAGGGTCTTCTCGGGGTCGCGGACGCGCTTGCGGGCCGAGTGGACACGGATGAAGGCCTCCTGGACGACGTCCTCGCAGGAGGCCGTGTCGTCGAGGAGGAGGGCGGCGAGACCGAGCAGCGAGCGGTAGTGCGCCCGGTAGGTCTCGGTGAGGTGGTCGACGGTCGTCCCGGCCGCGACCCCGTCCTCGGCGCCGTCACGCTGGTTCGGGATGCGGGCCGGCCGCGCTGCGGGCACGGGCGCGATCACCGGCATGCCACCGGCAGTACCGGGCATGCGGGGTCGTAGAGCCGCCGGACGGGGCGGTCTGATGACCGTGCCGCGTGCCGCGCTGAAGTCGAGAACCTCTGCCACGCCTGTTGGACACGCTCCCCCCCGTGAGGGTTGTACGTGCCGGGCATCACTTTCACGCCGACCTCTGTCGTCGACGGTCTACCCGCGTCAGGCAGCACAACCGGTGGTGCATTAAATGCCCTCATGCGTCCCGCTCTTCCCCTATGTCCATATGTAACGGGCGTCCCCACGCCCGGTTCCAGGCGTCCCCACGCCTGAATGCACGTCCCGCGGCCCGGAAGGGCGACCGCAAAGACGCTCCCCGCCCTCCGCGCGGTTGCGGAGGACGGGGAGGTAAATCCTCGGATGCCGATGGGCTCCGGGACAAGTGGTCCGGACCATCGATCGGCTCACATGTCGTACACAGATCCTACAAACCGCCTGTGACAGGCGGCGGGGGATGAGGCGCGGCGAAACTTCCCGAAAACCCGGCGGCCACCGGTTCGGCAGGTCACGAAGACCGACGGCCGCCGCTTCGGCACCTCACGAGAGCTCGGCGGCCACCAGTTCGGCGATCTGCGCGGTGTTCAGCGCGGAGCCCTTGCGCAGGTTGTCCCCGCAGACGAACAGTTCGAGCGCCGTCGGGTCGTCCAGCGCGCGCCGCACCCGCCCGACCCACGTCGGGTCCGTGCCGACCACGTCGGCGGGGGTGGGGAACTCGCCCGCGGCCGGGTTGTCGAACAGCACGACACCGGGCGCCGTGGCGAGGATCTCGCGGGCTTTGTCGACGGTGACCTCGCCCTCGAAGCGGGCATGCACGGTCAGCGAGTGCGTGGTGATCACCGGTACGCGCACGCAGGTGACGGCCACGGGCAGGCCGGGCAGCCCGAGGATCTTGCGGGACTCGTCGCGGACCTTCAGCTCCTCCGACGACCAGCCGTCCTCGCGCGGCGACCCGGCCCACGGCACGACGTTCAGCGCGACCGGCTCCGAGAACGGCCCGGTGCCGTCCCCCACGGCCCGTCGTACGTCACCGGGGCTGGTCCCCAGCTCCGTACCGGCGACCAGGGACAACTGCTGCCGCAGCGCCGCCACGCCCGCACGGCCGGCGCCGCTGACCGCCTGGTACGAGGAGACCACCAGCTCGCACAGCCCGAACTCGGCGTGCAGCGCGCCCAGGGCCACGATCATGGTCAGCGTCGTGCAGCTGGGGTTGGCGATGATGCCGCGCGGGCGCATCCGCACGGCGTGCGGATTGACCTCGGGCACCACGAGCGGCACCTCGGGGTCCATCCGGAACGTGCCGGAGTTGTCGACCACCACCGCGCCCTTGGCGGCGGCCAGGGGCGCCCACCGCTCGGCGACCTCGTCGGGGACGTCGAACATGGCGACGTCGACCCCGTCGAAGGCTTCCTCGGTGAGCGCCACGACCTCGGTCTCCTCGCCGCGCACGGCCAGCTTGCGGCCGGCCGAGCGCGGGGAGGCGATCAGTCGGATCTCGCCCCAGACATCCGCCCGCTGGGACAGGATCTGGAGCATGACCGTGCCGACGGCCCCGGTCGCTCCCACGACGGCGAGCGTCGGCCGCCCGGACCGGCCGGACCCGTCGGCCCGTCGGAGGCCTGCCATCAGCGGCCGGTGCCTCCGTAGACGACGGCCTCGTCGCTGTCGGAGTCGAGCCCGAACGCGGTGTGCACGGCACGGACGGCCTCGGGCACGTCGTCGGCGCGCGTGACGACCGAGATGCGGATCTCGGAGGTCGAGATCAGCTCGATGTTCACACCGGCGTCGGACAGCGCCTTGAAGAAGTCCGCCGTGACACCCGGGTTGGTCTTCATCCCGGCGCCGACGAGGGAGATCTTGCCGATCTGGTCGTCGTAGCGCAGGGATTCGAAGCCGATGCCGCCCTTGTTCTTCTCCAGGGCGTCGATGGCCTTGCGGCCCTCGGCCTTGGGGAGCGTGAAGGAGATGTCCGTCAGACCCGTGGAGGCGGCGGACACGTTCTGCACGATCATGTCGATGTTGATCTCGGCGTCCGAGATCGTCCGGAAGATCGCGGCCGCCTCGCCCGGCTTGTCCGGCACGCCGACGACCGTGACCTTGGCCTCGGAGGTGTCGTGCGCGACACCGGAGATGATGGCCTGCTCCACCTGCTTGTCCCCTTGCTGAATCGGCTCACTGCTGACCCACGTGCCCTGAAGTCCGCTGAAGCTGGACCGGACGTGGATCGGGATGTCGTACCGGCGGGCGTACTCCACGCAGCGGTGGAGCAGCACCTTCGACCCGGATGCCGCCAGCTCGAGCATGTCCTCGAGGGAGATCCAGTCGATCTTCCGGGCCTTCTTCACCACGCGCGGGTCGGCGGTGAACACGCCGTCGACGTCGGTGTAGATCTCGCACACGTCGGCGTCGAGGGCGGCGGCGAGGGCCACCGCGGTGGTGTCGGAGCCGCCGCGGCCGAGCGTGGTGATGTCCTTGGTGTCCTGGCTGACGCCCTGGAAGCCGGCCACGATCGCGATGTTGCCCTCGTCCACCGAGGTCTTGATCCGGCCCGGCGTGACGTCGATGATCCGGGCTTTGTTGTGGACCGAGTCGGTGATGACACCTGCCTGGCTGCCGGTGAACGACTGGGCCTCGTGGCCCAGCTTTTTGATCGCCATGGCCAGCAGGGCCATGGAGATCCGCTCTCCGGCGGTCAGCAGCATGTCGAGCTCGCGCCCGGCAGGCATCGGGGAAACCTGCTCGGCGAGATCGATCAGCTCGTCCGTCGTGTCGCCCATCGCGGAAACGACGGCAACCACCTGGTTGCCGTTCTGCTTCGCTTCCACGATCCGCTTGGCGACGCGCTTGATGCCCTCGGCATCGGCTACGGAGGAGCCTCCGTACTTCTGCACGACAAGGCCCACGTGCGCTCCTCGCTCAATCCGTCTCTATCCGCTCATACGCATTCGTACTGCGGTCGGCTCAGTCTAACGAGCGTCCGAAAAACCCCTCTGCGATATCGCATGGTGAGACTTCCCGGGGTACTCGTTCAGGTCTGCTCATGCCCACCTGGGCACAGGCCACGCGAGAAAGTGCCCGGCGTCACAATCGCACACGGGCCGCTCTCTGTGCCTCAACTTTCAAGCACTAGGGTTCGCCTGTGCGCGTACTTCTGGTGGAAGACGATGAACCGGTCGCCGAGTCCCTCAGGCGCGGCTTGAAGCGCTACGGCTTCGAGGTGGAGTGGGTGACCACGGGCCGGGCGGCGCTGGACCACACGAGCCCCTACGACGTCGTCCTGCTGGACCTCGGCCTGCCCGACACCGACGGCCTGGACGTCTGCAAGACGCTGCGCGCACGCGGCGACGTCCCGATCATCGTGATCAGCGCCCGCAGTGACGAGACGGACCGGGTGGTGGGCCTGGAGATCGGCGCGGACGACTACGTCTCCAAGCCGTTCGGCGTCCGCGAGGTCATCGCCCGGATCCGCGCGGTCATGCGCCGCGCACAGCCCCGCAGTCCCGCCGCCGGGGCACCCGGGAACGGCCCCGACCGCTACGGCCCCCGCCTGACCCTCGACCGCAAGGCGGCCCGGGTGCGGCTCGACGGCGAGGAGGTGGCCCTCGCGCCCAAGGAGTACGACCTGCTGGCCTTCCTCACCGAGGAGCCCGGGGCGCTGATGTCGCGCGAGCAGATCATGGAAGCGGTCTGGGACGCGAACTGGTTCGGGCCGACGAAGACGCTGGACGTGCACGTGGCGGCGCTGCGGCGGAAACTCGCGGGTGCGATCACGATCGAGGCGGTGCGCGGGGTGGGATTCCGTCTGGAGATCGTCAAGGACGGCGGCGGCGAGGACGGCTGCGGCGACCCGGGCACCGGAACGGACAGCGGCGCCTCATGATCCGCCAGCTCGTCCGCAGCTACATCTTCCTCGTCGCCATCGCCATCGCCCTGTTCACGGTCCCGGTGGCCTTCTCCCTCACCGGCCAGCTGCGGGGCGACACCGAGGACTCCGTGGTGCGCGAGGCCAGGACCATGGCGCTGCTGCTGGCGGGCGGCGACTCCACCTCGTGCGAGGCACTCCAGCAGATGGCCGAGGCGTACGCCGCCCAGACGCCCGGCGACGTGCAGGTGACCGGAGCTCCGGGCTGCGCGCCGGGCCTGCTCCGCGCGCGGGAGGACGCGGCCCTGACCGCGGCCCTCGACCGGAACCGCTCGACGACCGACTGGGGCTCCTCCTTCATCTGGGGGCCCGACCTGGTGATCACGGTCCCCGCCAAGAAGGCCGGGGAAGACCGCCCCGTCGGCGCCGTGCGCATCGTCTACTCGACGGACGGGATGACCGACCGCCTGTGGACGATCTGGGGTTTCCGGGCGGTCCTCGCGGTGCTGGTGCTCGTGGTGGCCGCTCTGCTCGGCGCGGGGGTGGCGCGCCGCCTCACCCGCCCGCTGCGCCAGCTCAACGACATGGCGAGCCGGTTCAGCGACGGCGACCTGACCGCCCGCTCCCCGGTGACGGGCCCGCCGGAGACCCAGACGCTGGCACGCACCCTCAACCAGGGCGCGGAACGCCTGGACACCCTGATCGCGGCCCAGCGCATCTTCGTGGCGGACGCCTCGCACCAGTTGCGCACCCCGCTCACGGCCCTGCGGCTGTCCCTGGACAACATCGCGGACGGTGTGGACGACGAGTTCGTCCGGGAGGACGTGGAACAGGCCACCGCCGAGGTCGTCCGTATGAACCGACTGGTCAACGGCCTGCTGGTGCTGGCCCGGGCCGAGGCGAAGGTGACGGCGGCCGAGCCGCTCCCGCTGCTGGACATCCTGCGGGAGCGGCTCGCCGTGTGGAGACCGGCCGCCGACGAGCGCGGAGTCACCGTCGCGCTCAGGGGGAGTATCGACGGCCGGCCGTCCGTGCTGTCCAGCCCCGGTCATCTGGACCAGATGCTGGACAACGTGCTCTCCAACGCCCTGGAGGTCTCACCGGACGGCGGGACGATCACCGTGCGGGTGGACCCCCGGGGCGATGTGGTGGGGGTGTCGGTCCTGGACGAGGGGCCCGGCATGTCGGATGCCGAGAAGTCCCGCGCCTTCGACCGCTTCTGGCGCGGCCAGGGCCTGACCGGGAAGGGCGGTTCCGGTCTCGGTCTCGCCGTCGTCAGGCAACTGGCGACGGACGACGGCGGGACCGTGGCCCTGACGGACGCTCCCGGGGGCGGTCTGTGCGTGACCATCACCCTCCGGGCGGTCAGCTCTCGGGCATCTTCGAGGAGTGGTGGTTGACGATCAGCCACGTGCCGTTCGGCTGCTTCTCGTAGACGTACGTGTAGCGGGCCTTGACGGTGTTCTTCGCGCCCGTCTCGTGGTCGGTGAGCGCGAACTCGTACACACCGGTGTCGATGGCGGTGTTCCGGTCGAGAACGCTGACGACCGACTCGACCTTCGTGCCGACCGGCTTGTTCCGGAGGAAGTGCTCGAAGTAGTCGACGATCTCGGCTCTGTCCGTGCGGACGTTGTTGGAGACGGTCGGCAGCAGGACCGCGTCCTTCGCGTACAGGTCGGCGACCTTGTGCGGGTCGCCGGTCCGCAGTGCCGCGTTCCACTGGTCGAAGAGTCCGAGCACCTGGGCCTTGGTGGCCGTCTTGGCGGACGTCTTCCCGGAGGCGCCGCGCGAGTCGGCTCCGGCGACATCGGCACCGACGGCGAAGGTGCCGGCGGCCAGGGCGGCGATGGCGGTGGTGACGGCGACGCGCTTGCGTATGGACGGGGCTGCGAGGCGACGGGTCATCTTCATCTCCGGTGAGTGCGAGGGGAGTTGGTGAAGTGACTCCAGACTCGCGTTTCACCGGTTAGGGGCCGTGCAGGTGTCGTACAGGGGACGTCCAGCATGCAGCCAACTTCAGGGTGCATCCTCGGTCGCGTACAGCAAGGGGGCGAACGGCGAGCCCCGCGTCGAGGTCGGCGGGGGTCTCGGCGTTGATCCACCACACCGGGTTGAAGACGTCCGTACGCCCCGCCGCCCAGCGCGCGGCGAGCGTCGACTTGCCGATGCCGCCCAGCCCGTGAACGGCCTGGACGGCCACGCCGCCCGCCGATCGCAACGCCTCGTCGAGCAGGGCGAGTTCCCGGGCCCGCCCGACGAACAGGGCTGCCGCGTCGGGCAGGTTGGCCAGTCCCTGCCGTGCCCGGCGGCGATGGAGCGGTCCCCGGAGGCCTCCACCGACGTGCTCATGTGTCTCCCGTGGAGGCGGAGCCGATGTCACCGCCCGCGGCGATGGAACGCTCTCCGGAGGCGGTGACGTTCCGAGGCTGCGGAGGCGCTGAAGAGGGCGAGGACGGGGGCCGGGGCGAGGGGTTCGCCGGCGGGGCGGGCGAGGGGTTCGCCGGCGGGGCGGCCGCGGGGGTCCCCGGGCCGTCGCCGGTCGAGACCGTACCGATGTTCCCGCCGGCGGCGACGGACCTGGTACCGCGCGCGTTCACCGTCGTACCAGAAGTACCAGCGGTACCAGCGGCAGCACCGGACGTGCCGGACGTGCCCGCCGAGCCCTGGAACCCGGCGTACACCGCGAGCGCCAGGCCGATCAGCGCGGCGACGCCGCCGGCCACACTGGCCCAGGGGTCCGCCGCCTCGACGTCCAGGACGGCGCCGACGACGAGCCCCAGGGCCCCGGCGGCGCACAGCCCGACACCCGTCCACATCAATGCCTTGGACTGACCGGTCATACGGCCATCATCGCGCTCGGGGCCGGGCTGTGGTGCGAAAAGCCGTTGAGGCGGGGGCGGTTACTTGGCCGGGCGCAGGCCAAGGGGGCCCGCGATCTCCTCCGCCATCACCCGGCCCGCCTCGATCTCCAGGGTGTCGTCGCCCATGCCCTGGTCCGTGTCGAGGCCGTCGAGTTCGGCCAGGGGCTGGTCGAGGCGGACGTGGGCGAGGACCGACTGGAGAGCGCGCAGCGTCGCGGAGGCGGTGGAACCCCAGTTGGAGAAGTAGGAGAACTGCCACCACCACAGGGCCTCCGTGGTGCGGCCCGCCCGGTAGTGGACCATGCCGTGGCGCAGGTCGGTGATGACGTCGGTGAGGTCGTCGGAGATACGGGCCGGGACCGGAGCCTTGCGGGGCTCGTAGGGGTCGAAGACCTCCGAGTAGACGTCGACGGGGTCGAGGAGGCGGGCCAGGTTCTCGCGGAGTTCGTCGACGTCCGGCTCGGGGCCCGGGTCGGGCTCGTACCGCTCGTCGGGCACGATGTCCTCGTGCGCGCCGAGACGGCCGCCGGCCAGGAGGAGCTGGGAGACCTCCAGGAGCAGGAAGGGCACGGCCGATTCCGGCTCGTCGCCCTTCGCGATCTCCGTGACGGCGACCAGGAAGCTCTCGACCTGGTCCGCGATCTGGACGGCGAAGTCGTCCGGGTTCTGGTCGGTCGCGTGCAGCGTGGCGTCAGACATCTAGGAGTCGTCTCCCCTCGAAGGCGCGACCGAGGGTCACCTCGTCCGCGTATTCCAGGTCGCCACCCACCGGGAGGCCGCTGGCCAGGCGGGTGACCTTCAGGCCCATGGGCTTGATCATGCGGGCGAGGTACGTGGCGGTCGCCTCGCCTTCGAGATTGGGGTCCGTGGCGAGGATGAGCTCCGTGACCGTGCCGTCGGCGAGGCGGGCCAGGAGTTCCCTGATCCGCAGGTCGTCCGGCCCGACCCCGTCGATCGGGCTGATCGCGCCGCCCAGGACGTGGTACCGGCCCCGGAACTCACGCGTGCGCTCGATCGCCACGACGTCCTTCGGCTCCTCGACGACGCAGATGACGGCGGGGTCGCGGCGGGTGTCGCGGCAGATGTTGCACAGTTCCTCCTGCGCGACGTTGCCACAGGTCGCGCAGAAGCGGACCTTCGCCTTGACCTCCATGAGGGCCTGGGCGAGCCGCCGCACGTCCGTGGGCTCCGCCTGCAGGATGTGGAAGGCGATCCGCTGGGCGCTCTTGGGACCGACGCCGGGCAGCCGCCCCAGCTCGTCGATCAGGTCCTGGACCACGCCTTCGTACAACGGACTGCCTTTCCTGGGTCATCGAGGTCGTTCGCGCCGTACGGCCTTCCCGTACGTACCGTAGTTGTCAGCCGCCTGTCCGAGGAAGGCGGCTGCGTCTCAGAACGGCAGTCCGGGGATGCCGCCGCCGCCCAGACCCTGCGCGAGCGGGCCCAGCTTCTGCTGCTGGAGCGCCTGCGCGTTCTCGTTGGCCGCCTGCACTGCCGCCACGACCAGGTCGGCGAGGGTCTCGGTGTCCTCCGGGTCCACCGCCTTCGGGTCGATCTTCAGGTTGCGCAGCTCGCCGGCGCCGGTGACGGTCGCGGTCACGAGGCCACCGCCCGCCTGGCCGTCGACCTCCGTCTGCGCCAGTTCCTCCTGCGCCTGTGCCAGGTCCTGTTGCATCTTCTGGGCCTGCTGGAGCAGCTGCTGCATATTGGGCTGGCCACCACCGGGGATCACGATCAGCTCCTTGCTCGGTACGGGTTTTCCCGTTCGGCACGAGCCTACGTGGTCGGGCCTGCCGTCGCCCCAGCACTCTTTCGAGTGAGTTCCCCTCGCGCCCTATAACTGATCAAGGAATACTTCCGGGCGGAAAAGCGGCGAAAGCTACATCTTCGCCACCCGTTGGGGGGTAGGAAGGGTCCGGCGCGTGTGCGTCGTGTGTGTCACTTGTCACGCAGCGTGGTCAGTTGGGAGTGCCGGGTGGGTCAGCCGGAGATGCAGCCCGAGGGGCCGCCTCAGGACGGACGGGGCGAGGGGGCGGGCCGGCTGCGGCCGGGCGATCTGACCGGGCGGGCCTTCCCGCTCGGGGACTGGGGGGAGCCGGCGGTCCGGCTCGACGAGCTGTATCGGTGGGTGGAGCGCGGTGCCCTGCGGACGGCGGCCTGGTATCTGGAGGACCGGGTGTGGAAGCGGCGGTGCGCGCGGGTGCTGCGCTGCGGGGCCGCGGCGGGGGCGGTCACCGGGGTCGCGCTGCCCCTGCTGGATCTGACCGGGGTGGCGGGCGGGATCGCGCCCTGGGGGTGCCTGGCACTGCTGCTGGGGGTGGCCTGTGTGGCCGTCGACCGGTACTTCGGGGTGACGTCGGGCTGGATGCGGGACGTGGCCACCGCGCAGGCCGTGCAGCGGCGGTTGCAGGCGCTTCAGTTCGACTGGGCGGCGGAGTGCGTGCGGGAGGTTCTGGGGCCGGCGGAGGGGACGGCGAGTGAGGCGGCCGAGCGGTGTCTGGGGGTGCTGCGGAGGTTCTCCGAGGACGTGAGCGAGCTGGTGCGGGGAGAGACGGCGGAGTGGGTGGGGGAATTCCGCAGCGGCGGTGCGCCTGTGGGGTTGCAGGCGGTGGCGTACTCGGGGAGTGGGCGCGCGGGTGACGCGGCGGGTTTCCATGGACGGTTCTCCGTGCCGCCGGGGGGCGGAGCGCGGCCGAACATGCCCCGGCAGCGGCCGCCGGAGCCCAGGTGACCGGTGGATCGAGGTTCAGTCCTGCGCGCACAGGGTCAGGCCCTCGGGTGTCCAGCACGGCAGGTGGCCGTGTGTGCGGATGACGTCCTGGCCATTGCCGCGGGCGAGGTAGGTGAGGAAGCTCGACGCCAGGTTCTCCGCGCTCAGCCACTCCATCGTCGGTGCCCCCGCCGCCGGACGAATGCGATCGTCCGGTCACCGTACGGCGGTACGAGCGGGTATCCGGAATTCGTCGGCTCGAATTCGCCGGACGTTCAACGACGTCCCGTCCGCGGGGAGTCGGTCACTGCCTCGTGTACGTCAGCCGCTCCCCGCTGCTCGTGTTGACGCGCTGGAGCGTGCCGTCCGGGAGAACGGTGATCTCGGTGGCGGCGCCCGGGGTGCAGGCGGTGCTCGGCTGCCCGACGGTCACGGTGGACGGGCCGATCCTCAGGGTGCCGTCGCCGCCGGGTTCCGCGGTCAGCCGCCCCTCGAACACGCAGTGGTAGCTGCCGCCGTCCTTCGTCGGGCCGTCGGCCACGAGGGACAGGACCGTGTCACCCGGTTCGCCCTGCTGGATGGTGAGCGAACGGCTGTGCTCGCCGTCGGCGTTGTCGATGGTCGTGGCCCAGGTGCCCAGGTACGCCGTCGGGATCGAGCCGTCCGCCGGAGAGGCGGAGGTGTCCGGCTGCGAGGTCGTCGGGGACGGGCCCGGCGTGGTCGGGGGCGCGCCGGTGCTCTGCGTGGGGGTGGGGTCGCCGCCCGCCTGGTCGCCGTCGCCGCCCTGCATCAGCGCGTACACCGAGCCGCCCGCGGCCAGCGCGACGACCAGGGCGATCACGACGAGCAGCGCGGTGGAACGGCCGTTTCTCCGCCCCGGGTCCCGCGGGGGGTTGTAGGGCGGAGTCGTGCCGTAGGGCGGTGGACCGTAGGGCGGGGTGGAGCCGAGGCCGCCGTAGACGGGGTGGTACGGCGGGGCGACGCCCGGAGTGCCGGGGGCGCCGGGCTGGGGGTGCTGCTGGGGGTAGCCGTACGCCGGGTGCGGTTGCGGGGGCGGCTGCGGCTGGGACGGGGTGGGGGCGCCCGTGCCCGGGGGCCGCTGGGGTGCCGGGGGTGCGCTCTGACCGGCGACCATGGTGGGCAGATGGTTCACCGGCGCGCCCTCGCCCGGCAGGCCCGGCGGGGGCGGGCCCAGGGCCGCGGCGGGCGCCGTCGCGGGGGACGGGGGCAGCGCGGGGCGCGGCGACGACTCGTCGGCGGCGGGGGCGTGTTCGGGGGTGGGGCGGCCGGGGCCGGGGTTCCCCTCGGGGCCGGAACCCCGCTGCCCGGCGGGCGGCTCGGCGGTATCCGCTCCCTCGGCGCGGCCGGCCCCCTCCGGATCCTCCGCCTCCAGCAACCGCACGGCGTGCCGCCCGAGTTGGGCGACCAGGGTGCTCGGGAGCCACGGGTCGAGGGCGCGGCCGTCGGAGACGGTGTCGTCCGCACCCGTGCGTTCCAGGACGCGGTCGAGGGACGGGCGTGCGGCGGGGTCCTTGCGCAGGCAGTCGCGGACCAGGTCGGCGATGCCCTCGGGGACGCCCTCCAGGTCCGGTTCCTCCTGGGCGATGCGGAACATCAGGGCGTGCACGCCGCTGTTGGCGGTGCCGAAGGGCAGGGCGCCGGTGGCGGCGTAGGCGAGGACCGAGCCGAGGCAGAAGACGTCGCACGCCGGGGTGATGCGGTCGCCCCGCACCTGCTCGGGCGCCATGAAACCGGGCGATCCGACGAGGGCGCCGGTGCGGGTGAGCCCGCCGTCCGTCACGGTCTGCAGGGCCCGGGCGATACCGAAGTCGATGACGCGCGGGCCGTCGATGGTGACCAGGACGTTGGACGGCTTGAGGTCGCGGTGGACGATGCCGGCCGCGTGGATGTCCTTCAGCGCGTGCGCGAGCCCGGCCGCGAGGATGCGGACCGTCCGCTCGGGCAGGGCGCCGTGGTCGTGCCCGACGACCTGCTGGAGGCTCGGCCCGGCGACGTACCCGGTGGCCACCCACGGCACCGCCGCCTCGGTGTCCGCGTCCAGCACCGGCGCCGTCCAGTACCCGCCGACCCGCCGCGCGGCCTGCACCTCCTGCCGGAAGCGCTCCCGGAACTCCTCCTGCGCGGCCAGCTCCTCGCGCACGAGTTTCACGGCGACCGTACGGCCCCGCTCCGAGCGGGCCAGATACACGTGCCCCATGCCGCCCGCGCCGAGCCGCGCCAGCAGCCGGTACGCACCGATGCGCGGTGGATCCCCGGACCCCAGCTTCTCCATCGCTCAGCCGCCTTCCCCCCGCACGTGAGCAACAGATCGAGAATAGTGCCGGGCCCGGTGAGGCAGGGCCGAACGATGTCTACGGTTCCGTAACAGGCGCTCCCACCTCGTCGAGCACCTTCGACAGCCGTTCCAGTACCCGCACCGCCTCCGCCAGTTCCGCCTCCCCGAGCGCCTCCGCCAGCCGGTCGGCGAAGGCCGCGTGCCCGGGGTCGATCCGGGCGATCGCCGCCCGCCCCTCCCCGGTCGGCGCGAGGAGCTTGGCCCGGCGGTGCGCGGGGTTCGGCCGGTACTCGGCGAGCCCGCGCTCCACCAGCAGGTCGGCGATGCGCTGCACGCTCTGGCGCGTGATGCCCATGGCGCGGGCGATGCCGGAGACGGGCAGCGGCTCCCCGAGGACCGCGCCGAGCACCTGCCACCAGGCGGCGGTCAGCCCCGCGGGCCGGGCCAGTTCCTCGGCCACGGCGAGGAACTGGCCGTTCAGCCGGAACACCCCGAGGGCGCTGCGGCTGAGCAGGTCCTGACGCTCCCGGCTCATGCCGCCCCGGCCTTCTCCAGCACGGCGTAGGCCGCCGCGTCGGAGTCGTGGAACAGCCGGTACCAGGCGTCGAGCACCTCGCCCTCGTACACACCGAGCAGCCGGAGGATCTCCCGGGCGAAGGCGACGGGCTCGGTCGGGCCCGCGGTGACCAGGTTTCCGTCGGTGACGGCGTCGGTCTCGACGTAGCGCTCGCCGCCGGCGTAGCCGGTCGCGGCCAGGTAGAAGGAGACCGCGCTGGTGTGGTCGCGGTCGTCGAGCAGGCCCTCGCGGGCGAGCCCGGCGGTGGCCCCGCAGATCGCGGCGACGGGCACGCCCGCGTCCAGGAACGCCCGGGCCTTGCGGGCGAAGGGCGCCAGGTCACCGGACCCCGCCGCGGTAGCGGCTGATGTCTCAGCCCAGAGGTCGGCGCCCGGAAGGATCAGCAGGGAGCTGTCCTCGGGCCGTACGTCGCCCAGGGCCGTGTCGGGCTGGATGCGCAGTCCGCCGACGCTGGTGACCGGGTCCGTGGACGGGCCGACGGTCCGGATCCGGTACCCGGCGCGGGCCAGATGGGCCGTGGCGTGGCCCGTCTCCCAGTCGGCGAGGGTGTCGTAGACGGCGAGATGGACGGGCTTGCGGTCTGCGATGGCGTTCATGACTCCTCCTGAGACCCGAGCTCCACCCCGAAGGGCTATGACAGCATCCTGCCATTTAGACAGCACGCTGTCAATTCACTCCGGGTCTTCTGGACAACCTGTCGCGGAATGCCGCCGACGGCAGACAGGCCGCCGATTTCACCGCCCTCTCCCCCACACCTACGCTCGCCCGCATGACCCCTCAGCCGAACCCCGAAGCCGGTGCCGCCGTCAAGGCCGCCGACCGCGACCACGTGTTCCACTCCTGGTCCGCTCAGGAGCTCATCGACCCGCTCGCCGTCGCCGGGGCGGAGGGGTCCTACTTCTGGGACTACGACGGCCGGCGCTACCTCGACTTCTCCAGCGGGCTCGTCTACACGAACGTCGGCTATCAGCACCCCAGGGTCGTCGCCGCGATCCAGGAGCAGGCGGCGAGGATGACGACCTTCGCTCCGGCGTTCGCGATCGAGGCCCGGTCCGAGGCGGCCCGGCTGATCGCCGAGCGGACCCCGGGCGACCTCGACAAGATCTTCTTCACCAACGGCGGCGCCGACGCCGTCGAGCACGCCATCCGGATGGCCCGGCTGCACACCGGCCGCCCGAAGGTGCTCTCGGCGTACCGCTCGTACCACGGCGGTACGCAGCAGGCCGTGAACATCACCGGCGACCCGCGCCGCTGGGCCTCCGACAGCGGCACCGCCGGGGTCGTGCACTTCTGGGCGCCCTACCTCTACCGCTCCCGCTTCTACGCGGAGACCGAGGAGCAGGAGTGCGCGCGGGCGCTGGAGCACCTGGAGACGACGATCGCCTTCGAGGGGCCCTCGACCGTCGCGGCGATCATCCTGGAGACGATCCCGGGCACGGCCGGGATCATGGTCCCGCCGCCCGGCTATCTCGCCGGGGTGCGGGAGCTGTGCGACAAGTACGGGATCGTCTTCGTCCTGGACGAGGTCATGGCCGGGTTCGGGCGGACGGGTGAGTGGTTCGCGGCGGACCTGTTCGGCGTCACGCCCGACCTGCTGACCTTCGCCAAGGGCGTGAACAGCGGATACGTGCCGCTGGGCGGGGTCGCGATCTCCGGCGCGATCGCCGAGACCTTCGGCAAGCGGCCGTACCCCGGCGGTCTGACGTACTCCGGGCACCCGCTGGCCTGTGCCGCCGCCGTCGCGACGATCAACGTCATGGCGGAGGAGGGCGTCGTCGAGAACGCGGCCCGGCTGGGCGCGTCCGTCGTCGGTCCCCAGCTGCGCGAGCTGGCCGCGCGGCACCCGAGCGTGGGCGAGGTACGCGGCGTCGGCATGTTCTGGGCGCTGGAGCTGGTCCGGGACCGCGAGACGCGCGAGCCACTGGTGCCGTACAACGCGGCCGGGGAGGCGAACGCGCCGATGGCCGCCTTCGCCGCCGCCGCGAAGAACGGCGGACTGTGGCCGTTCGTGAACATGAACCGGACGCATGTGGTGCCGCCCTGCACCGTCACCGAGGCGGAGCTGAAGGAGGGTCTCGCGGTGCTGGACGCGGCACTCTCGGTGGCGGACGAATACACGAAGTAGACAGCTGTAAGGAGACAGCTGTAAACCGACCAGAAAACGACCACAACCCGTCAGTAGCCGACCAACCTCACACCTCGTTCGAACGCGTAAGGTGGCGTGGCCGTAGACATACACGTGCACGCCACCCGAACGCGACGAGGGAGACGCCCTGACCATGCCCCGCAGCTCCGGCAACGGCGCCGTGACGCGCAGCACCCTGCGACAGCAGATCGCCGACGCGCTCCGTGACGAGGTACTGGCGGGACGGCTCCAGCCGGGGCAGGAGTTCACGGTCAAGGAGATCGCCGACCAGTACGGGGTGTCCGCCACGCCGGTCCGGGAGGCGCTGGTCGACCTTTCAGCGCAGGGGCTCCTCGACGCCGACCAGCACCGCGGCTTCCGCGTCCACGAGTACTCGGCCGAGGACTTCCGCGGCATGATCGAGGCCCGCGACCTGGTCATCGAGGGGATGTTCCACGCCCTCACCACCGGCCGGCACGCCTCCGGGCAGCCGGGCGACCCCCGGGTCGCCGCCGTGCTCGCCGGGGTACGGCGGCGCGGCGAGGAGGCACAGCGGGCCGCGGCGGCCGGTGACCTCACCGTCCTCATCGGCTACGACCTGCGCTTCTGGCGCGAGCTCGCCGCCCTCTTCGGCAACCCCTACCTCGCCGACTTCCTGCACCGGCTGCGCGTGCAGACCTGGGTCTGCGCGGTGCAGCACCTGCGCCGGCTCAGGGACCTGCGGGGCGAACTGTGGGCCGGGCACACCGAGTTGGTCGACGCCCTGAGCGCCCGCGACACGGACACCGCACGGTCGATCATCGCCGGCTACAACGCCCACTCCATCGCCCTGATCGAGCGTCTCGCCTCAGGATGACCTGCGTCGCATCTGTCCGTATGGGTATGGGACATGCATGACGGGAGCCGCTTTCCGTGCCGCACCGATACGCTTCCCTGACCACCGCGCCACCGACCCACCGAGCTGAGCGAGGAGCCTTCTTTGGCCTGTGACCTGTGGCTGGTACCGCTCGTCGACGTGTTGTGCCACACGCCGGACAACCCGTTC
Source organism: Streptomyces sp. NPDC045955 (assembly GCF_056430805.1). Classification (NCBI taxonomy): domain Bacteria; kingdom Bacillati; phylum Actinomycetota; class Actinomycetes; order Kitasatosporales; family Streptomycetaceae; genus Streptomyces; species Streptomyces sp. NPDC045955. Next base: position 517,690 of record NZ_JBWKKY010000002.1, on the reverse strand, counting down.
GCCGAGGAACTCGCGCAATACAACAAGGTGCTCGCCGAGGCCGGGCTGCCGCCGGTGCCGGTGTACCAGTACATGCCGGGGCTGTCGGGCGACGTCGCCCCGGTGGCGGGCTTCGACTACGACGCGCTGCACTTCCTGCGCCGCGCCTACCTGCTCCAGGTGTGCGGCCTGCCGGTGACGCCCGTGGACGAACTCGGCGGTGACTACGAGCAGTTGCTGGAGATGTTCGAGTCGACGGCCCAGCAGTCGCACCTCGTTTGGCACTACGACCACGCGGGCGCGTACGTCCCCGTCGACTTCCCCAGCCCGCTCGCCGACGACGAACTTCTCGCGGGCGGCGGTCCGCTGGGCTCCTCCCACGCGCTGCTGCGGGAGCTGGAGCTGGTCGCCCCGGCCATCGGCATCGACCCGGCCAACCCGCCGGCCGCGCCGCAACCGCCGCTCGTGCCCACGGAGCTGGAGGAACCCGCCGTCCCGGCCCCGTACGATCCGAGCCCCTTCGCCCGGGAACGCCACGTCTGGCTCGGTCTGCACGCGGCCGTGACGCGGAGTCTGGCCCAGGGGTCGATGATCGTGTTCAGCTGAGTCAGCTGCCGGACAGCTGGGACAGCCCCTTCTGCACGTCGTCCAGGTTCATCACCGGGCTGTAGGACACCTTGGCGTCCGCTTCCCGGAAGAGCGGCTCGGTGATCACCGGCATCTGCGACGGGTCTTCCATGTCGAAGACCAGGAAGGCCGTGCGGTCTCCCTCATCCGGGAGGAAGTAGGCGGCTTCCGGATGGACCTTTTCCACGATCCCCTGGATCAGTTCGCCCATCTTGCCGCTGCTGACCAGTTCGTTCCCTTTTTCCGTGTCGAAGTGGGCCTTGAGCAGTACGCGCATCGCACTCACCTTCTTCTGTCGACGCACGCGGGGTATGAATTTCAGCCTATGCCCGATCACCGGCGCCCGCGCGGGACGCCTCTGAGAGCTGTCGTGATCTACGGCATCTTGCTGCCCCGGATCGCCTCGTTGGCTTGTCCGTGTCCAGCGCCGTCGGCCTCACGCCGACGCCAGGTTCCCAGGCCGGTGTACACCGCGGATGTCGGCCCGGGGCGCACTCGTGCGTGGGACATGATCAGCCGGCGACGTCACCCATCCACACCCCTCGTCCCCGTTCGTCCAGCTCGGCCTTCAGCCGACGGCACTCGGGAAGGGCCCTGCCCAGCAACCGCCAGTAGTCATCGCCATGCCCCGACACCCGCGCATGTGCCAACTCGTGTGCGACGAGGGCTAGTCGACGGGATGGATCGGCAGTTGGAAGGTGGCCCAGTGCAGGGAAACGACACCGTTCCCGGCCGTTCCGGGAAGGAAGCTTCCCCACCGATGTCCCAGGTCACGCACCTGTACGGATGGCTCGGGGACGTCCATCCGAGCTGCCCACGGCTGGAGACGCCCCCGCATCCAACGCTCGCCGACCCGGCTGTACCAGTCGGCCAGTGCCTTCCGGGCGAGCGGCGGGTGGGCGGCGACGGAGGCGTCCAGACGCAGCCGTCCCGCCACAAGCCGGACGGGGACCGCCCCACCTGAGGCATCTTCCGGCGACGGGTGCTCGCCCGTTTCGTCGTCGACAACAAGCAGCCGACAGTCCCGCCCGAGGTAGCGAGGAATCTCACCGTCCCGGAGCGTACGGACGGGACGCAGCTGGCGACGCATGTCGCTGAGCTGGGTCTTGGCGGCGATATCGCCTGGGCATCCACCGCTACAACCGCACCGGCCGTCCGATCCCACTCGTCGTCCCGCTCGGCTTCCAGGGGAAAGGCGTCGTGACAGCGGCAGCGGTATTCACCGTACCGGTAGATGGAAGCTCAGAAGTCCCTCAAGTTCGTTGAGGTAGCGCAGCTGGATGTACAAGATCGTTCTCGTCGAACGGCAACCATCGCCTGACCAGCGGTGAAGCCATCTCCGGCCGGTCTGACCCACCGCACGATCTCTTGGGGGAATCTTGAAGATCACCAGAATCACCACCCTGACCGCCGCGACTGTCGCAGCAGCGATTTTCAGCACGGGGCTTTCATACGCGGCCACGGCGGCCGACCGCGACATCCCTGCTCGCTCAGCGGCAATGCCCGTCGCTGCCGCCGACGAAGCCCCTATGACGGCTGCGCAAGAATTGGCCACGCCCGATGGGCAGCGACTTATCGAGGTCTTCGGCGTGCTCGATGCCATGCCTGAGAGCGTGGTGGACCAGGGGGACGCTGCAGTTCAGTCGTACCTCGCTCAGCACCTTCCCTCAACGGGCGGAAAGGTTGTGCCGTTCGGCTGGTGGCAGACCGCCAAGTGCGTCGGAGCCATCACAGCGGCTGTCGCCGGCGGAGCAATTCCCGTGGCGAAGCTGCTCAAGCTCAGGGCGTTCATCAAGAAGGTAGGGTCGGTCAAGGAGGCTGCCTACCTGCTGATACGCGTCGCCAAGGGCGAAGAGAAGATCAGCGAGTTGGGTGCGACTCTTGGCGGCCTGGCGTCGGTCGTGCTCGGTATCGATCAGATCAAGAAGCAGTGCAAGTGACGGGGACTCCTCACCATGACGAGCACTAAGGCACGCCTCACGGCGCTGATCACACCAGTTGAGCAGGAAAGCCAGGACGAAGCGAAAGCACTGGCGGACGAGGGTCGGACGACCAAGGCAATCCGCCGACTGCGCAAGAACTCCGGTCTCGCACTCCATACAGCCCCGGCCGCTTTGGATCTGCTCACCGAGGGGAACGCACTGCCGACCACCTATGGCCAGGCGCTGGACGCGCTGCGTCGACTCGACGCGTCACTGATCGAGGAGATGACGAACCTGCTCCGCAACGGCGACCGTGATTCCGCGATCAAATCCCTCCGGAAACAGACGGACATCGACCTGGCAGGCGGCTATCACCTCGTCATGGAACTGAGCGCACAACTCGGAACGCACTAACGATTCTGAGGAGCGGTGTCCACCGCGTGTAACAAACTGCACATGAAGTGCTTTCGCCCACCTCTTGAGCATTCAGGGGGTGGGCTGCGCTTGTTGGGGTGAGAGAGACGGGGCCGAATGTTTGTCTCCTCACCGGAATCTGCCAAACACGCAGGCCGATGACTCTGGTAGGGGCCGGGAGGACACATGGCGGGCGACGGCCTGCGGCGGCAGCGCCCTCGATGTGCTGCCACCCCATCGCCTTGAGGTGCTCCACAAGCGGCCGCTCGCCGTTTCGACCTGTGGTCGTCGGGGGCCATGGTGCGGGCCGGCCTGGCGCGGTCGTGGAGCCGGTCACCCGGGAAGTCGAAGGGGTTGTCACCGGTGGCGTCCCGCTCGTACCAGACCTGGCGACGGCCCTTGGGATAGGCGTACAGCCATTTCGCCTCGACCCTGCGGGAGCCCAGTTCGAAGCCGTAGGTCCAGCGCACGCCGTCTTCCAGGACGATGTCCGCCTCGTAGAAGGAGGTCTCGGAGGCGGCCTTCGGGTCGAGAGCGAACTCGTCGCGCGGGATGCCGTCCTAGGAGGTCCAGTCGGCGTAGGAGCGCAGCACCACGTGGCGCATGTTCTTGAGGGCGGCCACGACATTGGACTTGCCGGACGCGTTGGCGCCGAAGACACCGAGCACGGTGTGCACGGGGAGCCGTCGGCCGTCGGAGAGCACCGTCTCGCGGGCGGCAGCGCACTCCGCCTCGGACTCCTCGGGGGCGACGAACGACAGTTCCTGCCCGTCGCGCAGTGACCGGACGTTCGCCACCCGGAATCTCAGCAGCATCCTGGCTCCTTCATGGCGGAAGGACTGGTCACACACCGCCGGATCTACGGGTCGGATGCATGAGTCCCGCAAACTCCGGCGGCCGGTTCTGGAATGCGAGCCGACCACCGGAGGGGGAACACAGGGGCCGGCCTACAGGAACGAGTTGATCTCGATCGTCTCGTCCCGGCCCGGGCCCACGCCGATCGCGGAGATCGGGGCGCCGGACATCTCCTCCAGCGCCTTGACGTAGCTCTGGGCGTTCTTCGGCAGGTCGGAGAAGGACTTGGCCTTGGAGATGTCCTCGCTCCAGCCCGGCAGCATCTCGTAGACCGGCTTCGCGTGGTGGAAGTCGGTCTGGGAGTACGGGAGCTCCTCGACGCGCCTGCCGTCGATCTCGTACGCCACGCAGACCGGGATCTGCTCCCAGCCGGTGAGGACGTCGAGCTTGGTGAGGAAGAAGTCCGTCAGGCCGTTCACCCGGGTCGCGTAGCGGGCGATCACCGCGTCGAACCAGCCGCAGCGCCGGTCACGGCCGGTGGTGACACCCCGCTCGCCGCCGATCCGGCGCAGCGCCTCGCCGTCCTCGTCGAACAGCTCCGTCGGGAACGGTCCCGCGCCGACACGGGTCGTGTAGGCCTTGAGGATGCCGATGACCCGGCTGATCTTCGTCGGGCCGACCCCCGCGCCGGTGCACGCGCCGCCCGCGGTCGGGTTGGAGGAGGTGACGAAGGGATACGTGCCGTGATCGATGTCCAGGAGCGTGCCCTGGCCACCCTCGAACAGGACGACCTTGTCCTCCTCCAGCGCCTGGTTGAGGACCAGGACGGTGTCGGCGACGTACGGCGCGAGCTTGTCGGCGTAGCCCAGCAGCTCCTCGACGACCTGGTCGACGGCGATCGCGCGCCGGTTGTAGAGCTTGGTGAGGATCTGGTTCTTGACGTCGAGGGCCGCCTCGACCTTCTGCGTGAGGATCGACTCGTCGTACAGGTCCTGCACGCGGATACCGACGCGGTTGATCTTGTCGGCGTAGGTCGGGCCGATACCGCGCCCGGTCGTGCCGATCTTCCGCTTGCCAAGGAAACGCTCCGTCACCTTGTCGACCGTGACGTTGTACGGCGTGATGATGTGCGCGTTTCCGCTGAGGAGGAGCTTGGAGGTGTCGACACCACGCTCGTTCAGACCGCTCAGCTCGGAGAGCAGGACCGACGGGTCGACGACGACACCGTTACCGATGACCGGCGTGCAGCCGGGGGACAGGATTCCGGAAGGGAGGAGGTGCAGTGCGTACTTCTGGTCTCCGACGACCACCGTGTGGCCGGCGTTGTTGCCGCCCTGGTAGCGCACTACATAGTCCACGGATCCACCGAGCAGGTCGGTGGCCTTTCCCTTGCCCTCGTCACCCCACTGAGCACCGAGCAGCACAAGTGCGGGCACGCGCGTACACCCCTTCCGGGTGGGGCATGTCCATGGTCGAGGGCGCACGCGGTGGTAGGAAGCCGCGTACACCGCGACCGCCGTTGGCCGCCAACCGTCGGACCGGATGCCCCGGAATAGACGAAGCCCCTGGCGCAATAGCGCAAGGGGCTCTTGCACAAAGATGCTACCCGAGGAAGCGAGGCATGGCCGAGGTGGCGACTTCCGCGACGTCCGAGCAGCTGCTGGTGGTGGTCGACCCGGTCGCCCGTCGGTCGGACGGCGAGTCCGTCCGGATCGCGAAAGACGTGCTCGGAGCGGGTGCGGCCGTGAAGCTGTGTCTGCCGGACGGCCCGGAGGAGTTCGCGCGGGCGTTGCGCCGGCGGGGCTCGCGGCGCCCGGTGGTGGTGGGCGACGACCGGGCCCTGATCCGCGCGGTGTCGCTGTTGCACCGGCATCGGGAGCTGGCCGGATGTGCGCTGTCGGTGGTGCCGGTCGGGGGCGTGCAGTCCCTCGTCCGGTCGCTGGGGGTGCCGACGGGGACGGTGGCGGCGGCGCGGGCGGTGCTCGACGGGGTCGAGCGGCGGATGGACCTGATGGTGGACGACAGCGACGGGGTGGTGCTCGGCGCGCTGCGGATACCGCCGGTGTATCCGCAGGCTTCGCCGGATGAGCCTGCGGCGCGTCCCTGGCTGCGGACGTGCCAGTTTCTCGTCAAGACGCTGGTGCCGGTACGGCCCGCGCGGGAGGTTCCCGTCGCCGGTCCCCGGCCGTCCCGGCTGCGGGTGGAGGTCGACGGGGTGACGCTGGTGGATCTGGGCCAGCCGGTGGAGGCGGTGTCGGTGACGCCCGGGTCCTCCGGGGTGGCGGAGGTCGAGGTACGGCCGGCTTCGGTGGGCGCGGAGGCGTCGCCCGTGCGGGCGGCCGGGAGGACGGTGACCGTGGTGGGCGCGGATTTCCGGTACCGGTCGGACGCGGGGGTGGCGGGGCCGGTGCGCAGGCGGACCTGGACGGTTTGGGAGGGGGCTTGGGGGCTTACGTTGCCTTCGTCGGCGTGAGCCTTCAGGCCTCGTGCTGCTCCTGGGCTTCCTGTTCGGGGGCCTGGAAGCCTGTGGTGTCGAGCGTGCAGCCGAAGGGGTCCGGGATGTAGAGCTTCTCGCCGAAGGGCTTGGTGAAGCGGACCTCGTATCCCTTCGCGGACGGGGACCCGTAGACGATGGCCTGCTCTTCCTGCATGTCGAGGACCAGGTAGAGGGGGACGCCGGCCTTCCCGTACGTCTCGGCCTTGTCGGTGAGGTCTTCGTCCCTGGTGGAGGTCGAGGTCAGTTCGGCGACGAAGGACAGGCCTTCCCCGTCCAGGTGGTTGCTGCTTGTCTCGTACGTCCGCTCGTGCGCGGCATGGATGTCCGGCCCATACGCACGCTCGACTCGGGGGAAGACGAACAACTGCGGAGCCCGCTCGATGATGTGGCCAGCGGGGAGATGTGGCTCGAGTTGGTTGCACACCAGCTTCATGACGCGGGTGTAGTACCCCTTGGACCACGGCGACACGACGATGCTCCCCCTGATGATCTCGGCCTTGTAGCCGTCGGGCACGTGCAGCTCGTCGAGGAGGTCCAGAAGGTCCTCGAAGCCACTGCGGGGCGTGGTGCCGCTTATCACCGGTCGCTCTGCCATGAGTGTCATGATGCGCCCTCCCCTTGCCACGGACCAGCCGCCACTCAGAGTAGCCGCTCGCTCACGGAGCCGCAGTCGATCTCGTCCTTCAGCCCGACTCCCGTGATCCCCGACTCCCGTGCCCTCCCCATCAGCCCCGCCAGCTTCCCCGCCGCCGTCTCGTACGTGAGCCCTCGCGGTGGCCGGATGTTGGACAGGCAGTTGCGGTCGGCGTCCGTCGTCACTCCCGGCTTCGGCGCGTACGTCAGGTAGGCGCCCAGGGAGTTGGCCGCCGACATGCCCGGGCGTTCGCCGACGAGCACGACCACCATCGCCGCACCCATCGCGTGGGCGATGTCGTCACCGAGGGCCACCCGGGCCTGTTCGGCGAGGACCACAGGGGCGATGCTCCAGGCCGGCAGCCGCGTCACCGTCTCCCGCACCACCGCCGCCGCGTGCTCGTGCACCGCCCGGCTGGACAGGCCGTCGGCGACCACGAAGACCACGTCCCAGTCGCCCACGGGCAGGTGTGCGCGGTCCGTGGGGTCCAGGCGGCGGCCCAGGTCCGGGCGCTGGAGGTACGTGAGCCGGTCGGGGGCCGCGCTGCGCACCCGTACCGTCGGCAGGCCGGGCAGCGCCGCCGCGATCGCGTCCGGGGCGAACGGCGCGTGCACGGCGTCGCGGGCGGCCGCGTGCGCGGACTGGAGTTCCAGGCGGTGGCGGGTGGACAGCGCCGATCCCGCGCGGCCCAGGCCGATGCGGGCCTGGGTGTGGCGGCGGAGGGCCGGCCACAGGTCACCGGTGACGTCAGGTGTCGTCATGCCGCCCGCTCCCGTCCGATCGCCGTGAGCGGGTGGGCCGTATGCGATACGTCCCTCACCCCACCCCGTTCGTCCAGTAGCCCGATCGACTCCAGCCACGCCTCGAACTCCGGCGCCGGGCGCAGGCCCAGCACCTCGCGCAGGTACAGGGCGTCGTGGAACGAGGCCGACTGGTAGTTGAGCATGATGTCGTCGCCGCCCGGCGTGCAGATCACGAAGGAGGCGCCGGCCACGCCCAGCATGGTCAGCATCGTCGCCACGTCGTCGTCATCGGCGTCCGCGTGGTTCGTGTAGCAGATGTCCAGGCCCATCGGCAGGCCGAGCAGCTTGCCGCAGAAGTGGTCCTCCAGGGCGGCGCGCAGGATCTGGCGGCCGTCGTAGAGGTACTCCGGGCCGATGAAGCCGACCACCGTGTTCACGAGCAGGGGGTCGTAGCGGCGGGCGACCGCGTACGCCCTCGCCTCCACCGTCTGCTGGTCCACCCCGTGGTGCGCGTCGGCCGACAGGGCGCTGCCCTGCCCCGTCTCGAAGTACATGACGTTCCGGCCGACGGTGCCCCGCTGCAGTGCCCGCGCCGCCTCGTACGCCTCGTCCAGCAGGTCCAGCGTGACCCCGAAGGACGCGTTCGCCGCCTGTGTCCCCGCGATGGACTGGAAGACCAGGTCCACGGGAGCGCCGCTCGCCATCAGGTCGAGGCTCGTCGTGACGTGGCACAGCACGCACGACTGGGTCGGAATCGCGTACCGCTCGATCACGCCGTCCAGCAGTTCCAGCAGGTCCCGTACCGCCTTCGGGCTGTCCGTCGCCGGGTTGATGCCGATGACCGCGTCGCCGGAGCCCAGCAGCAGGCCGTCCAGCAACGCCGCCGCCACTCCCGCCGGGTCATCGGTCGGATGATTGGGCTGCAGTCGCGTCGCCAGCCGGCCCGGCAGCCCGATCGTCGAGCGGAACGCCGTCACCACCCGCACTTTGCGGGCCACGGCCACCAGGTCCGCGTTCCCCATCAGCTTGGACACCGCGGCCACCATCTCCGGCGTCAGCCCGGGGGCCAGCGCGGCCAGCGTCCCGGTGTCCGCCGTCTCCGACAGCAACCACTCCCGGAACTCGCCGACCGTCAGCCCGGCCACGGGCGCGAAGGCCGCCGCGTCGTGCGTGTCGAGGATCAGCCGGGTCACGTCGTCGGTCTCGTAGGGGATCAACGGCTCGGTCAGGAAGGCCGCGAGCGGCACCTCCGCCAGCGCCCAGCGTGCCGCGACCCGCTCCTGCGCCGACTCGGCGGCGAGCCCGGCCAGCCGGTCGCCGGAGCGCTCGGGACTGGCGGCGGCGAGCAGGCGGGCGAGGGAGTCGAAGCGGTGGCGGTGGCCGCCGAGGGTGGACGTGTAGCTCATGTCGGCGACCGTACGAGCCGCCGAAGGGGCCCGTCCACGCGTGCGCGAAGAGTTAACCCAGCCGTTCGCCACGGCGGCCACTTAAAGGTCTGGTTGACAAACATTTAACCGCTCCACCCCCTGGATCGACTCATACGCCAGACAGCATCCTCACCCAGCAGACAGTGGAACGGTCATGGAAGGGGCCACCCGATGGCAGTGGACGAGGGCGTCGCCCCGGCGGCGGAAACAGACGACTCAGGGACGGTTCACCGGCTCAAGCCCAATGCCGTGGGCCTGCTCGGCGTGGTCTTCATGGCCGTGGCGACCGCCGCGCCGATCACCGCGATGACGGGCAACGTGCCCTTCATGGTGTCGTCCGGCAACGGCGTCGGGGCCCCGGCGAGCTACCTCGTCGCAATGGTCGTCCTGGCAATCTTTGCCGTCGGCTTCACGTCGATGGCGAAGCACATCACCTCGACGGGCGCCTTCTACGGCTTCATCTCCTACGGCCTCGGCCGCACCGTCGGCCTCGCCTCCGGGCTGCTGGCCACCTTCGCGTACGTCGTCTTCGAGCCGGCGCTCATCGGCATCTTCTCGACCTTCGCGACGACGACCCTGAAGGACCAGACGGGACTGCACATCCCCTGGTGGGCCTTCGCGATCCTCATGCTGGCGATCAACGCGGTGGGGACGTGGTTCGGCATCGACGTCGCCGAGAAGCTGCTCGTCGTCCTGCTGGCCACGGAGGTCACCGTCCTCGCCGCGATGGCGATCTCCGTCGCCCTGCACGGCGGTGGCCCGGACGGCTTCACCTTCGACCCGGTCAACCCGGTCAACGCCTTCCATGGGACGTCCGCCGGTCTCGGTCTCTTCTTCGCCTTCTGGTCGTGGGTCGGCTTCGAGTCGACCGCGATGTACGGCGAGGAGTCCCGCGACCCGAAGAAGATCATCCCCAAGGCGACGATGATCAGCGTGCTCGGCGTCGGCGTCTTCTACGTCTTCGTCTCCTGGATGGCCATCACGGGCAACGGCGAGGCGGCGGCCGTGAAGGCGGCCTCGAGCGCCAACCCGCTCGCGCTCTTCTTCAACCCCACCGAGCACTACGTCGGCCACTGGGCGGTCGTCGTCATGCAGTGGCTGATGATCACCGGCTCGCTGGCCTGCGGCATGGCCTTCCACAACTGCGCCGCCCGCTACATGTACGCCCTGGGCCGCGAGGGCGTCCTGCCGTCCCTGAAGCACACCCTCGGCCGCACCCATGCCAAGAACGGCTCCCCGCACATCGCCGGCCTGGTGCAGACGATCGTCACCGCCGTACTGCTCGGCGCGTTCTGGGCCGCGGGCAAGGACCCGTACAGCGGTACGTACGTCCTGCTGGCCATCCTCGGCACGATGGCGATCCTGGTCGTCCAGGCGGTGTGCTCCTTCGCGGTGCTGGCGTACTTCCGCACGAACCACCCCGAGAGCCGGCACTGGTTCCGGACGTTCGCCGCCCCCCTGGTCGGTGGTGTCGCGATGCTCGCGGTGGTCGCGCTGCTGGTGTCCAACATGGGCGCGGCGGCAGGCCCGGAGTCCAGCTCCCTGGTGCTGAAGGCCACGCCGTGGATCGTGGCACTGATCGCACTGAGCGGCATCGGCTACGCGCAGTACCTCAAGCGCCGCGACCCGTCCCGGTACGCGCTGCTCGGGCGGACGGTGCTGGAGGAGACGAAGGAGCGGTAGCCGTGCGGGAGGCCCCGATGCCGTCCGGCATGCCGGCCGGGCCTGTGTCCGGCGCGCGATCCGCCGGGCGCCCGGTCTCCGGCACCGGGAGGCGGCTCAAGGGGCGCCGCCCGGATCCACAGCCGGAACAACCGGCCTCGGTGGCGCGCCTGACCCCAGACGCGGCCGGCCATACCCAACCAGCGGACGCAGCGCGCACAGTCGATGGCCATACTGCTGGCGCGGGCCGACTGATCAACGCGCGGCAGCCCGGCCATGGGGGCCGTGGTCACTGTTCGCCGTCCGCGCGCAGCTCGGCCCACACGCGTTACCCGCCGTGCACGAGTTCGCTGCCCAGCGATGGGCGAGCGCGTCGACTTGCACGCCCAGCGGCCCGGCTTCCGTCTCGTCCTGGCCCGCGACGGAGCGAGGTCATCGGCTTCACGTACGGCTACCACCTCGCCCCGGACACCCGCTGGTCTCGTCCTGGCCCGCGACGGAGCGAGGTCATCGGCTTCACGTACGGCTACCACCTCGCCCCGGACACCCGCTGGTGGAAGAACCTCCAGACATCGAGGTGCCGGAGGACTTCACGCGCGAGAACGGCCACCGCACCTTCGTCATCATCGAGTTGGCCGTACGGAAGGCGTGGCGTCGGCGCGGCATCGCCGCCGAGCAGCTGCGCTAGGCGAGGCGCCCGCCTGCTCTCGCCCTCGGCATCGCCGGGGTCGGCATGGTCTTCGCCACGATAGCGGCGATCGTCGCCCAGCTGACGGAGAGCGCGCGGCTGGCCCGCGGTCTGACGGCGGCGGTGCTGGGCGCCGCGTTCGTGCTGCGCGCGGCGGGCGACTCGGCGACGGACGACGGTTCGTCGGTCCTGACCTGGCTGTCGCCGCTGGGCTGGCTGGAGAACCTGCGCCCCTACGCGGACGAACGCTGGTGGGTGCTGGCGCTGCTCACCGGGGCGGTCCTCCTCCAGGGCGCGGTGGCGTACGGGCTGGCCGGCCGCCGGGACCTCGGCATGAGCTTCCTGCCCTCCCGGCCGGGCCCGGCGACCGGCCGCCTGGGCAGCGCGGGCGCGCTGGCCTGGCGGTTGCAGCGGGGCAGCGTGCTGGGCTGGAGCATCGGCTTCCTCCTCGCCGGGGTCGTCTACGGCGGCATGACCGAGGGCGCGGCCGACCTGGTCGGGGACAACGAGAACGCCCGCGAGATCTTCCAGCGCATGGGCGGGCAGTCGGGCCTGACGGACGCGTTCCTGGCGGCGGTGATCGGGATGCTCGGCCTGATCGCGGCCCTGTACATCGTGGCGTCGGTGCTGCGGCTGCACGGTGAGGAGATCTCGGGGCGGGCGGAACCGGTGCTGGCGAACGCGGTGGGCCGCCTGCGCTGGGCCGCCGGGCACCTGGTGATCGCCTTCGGCGGGGCCGTCCTGATCATGCTGCTGGCCGGCCTCGGCTTCGCCATCGGCTACGGCAAGGAGATCGGCCCGACCCTGGGGGCGTGCCTGGTGCGGCTTCCTGCGGTCTGGGTGATCGGCGGGGTGGCGGTGCTGCTGCACGGCCTGCTGCCCCGGGGAGCCGCGGCGGCATGGGGCGTGGCCGGGGCGGTCCTGCTGATCGGCTGGGTCGGCCCCGCCCTGGATGTCCCGCGGGCGGTGCTGGACGTCTCACCGTTCGGGCATCTGCCGAAGCTGCCGGGTGGACCCATGGAGTGGGGGCCGGCGGTGGTGCTGACCGGGCTGGCTGTGGTGCTGGTGGCCGGGGGGCTGGCCGGGCTGCGGAGGCGGGACGTGTCCACGTGATCAGTCGGCGTAGTGCTTGAGCTCTTCGGTGTCGAGTTCGATGCCGAGGGGTTCGGGGAGCGAAAGTTTCGCACCGAAGGACTTCCTGACAGTGCTGCGGTAACCCACGCCTGGTGCCGGGTCGCTGTACAGCGTGACCGAGCAGTCGTCGCGATCGATCAGCAAGTAGTGCGGGATTCCGGCCTCCGCGTATCCCAGGGGTTTCTCCTCGCGATCCCGCCGGTGCGTGTCGGAGTCGAGGAGGTGACCTCGACCGTCATCACCACACCCTTGGTGTCGGCCCAGTCCCCTTCACCCGCGAATGTCCCCCGGGGTGCGAGCACGGCGTCCGGCAGTGCTCGCCCCTTGCGGTACTTCTCGATCCGCAGGCCCAGCTCACCACCCCCATACAGCCACAACCCGGTGCCCGCCATCAGGAAGCACTCCTGGAGCCACCTGATGACCTCACTGTGGTTGCCGTCCGTCATGCCCTTGACTCCGACCCGTCCGTTGATGAACTCCAACCTGACGGCGTCGAACCTGTTGGCCACGAGTGCGGCGAGCTCCTCGAACTCCTCCACTGACATCTGAGCCGTGTGCTGCGCCATAACCGTCATGGTGCCCCCCTTCGCAGGCGCAGACCAGCTCGCCGAGCAGTCTGTGTGCGCAGGACGGATCACACGCGTGATCATCCGAACGGGTGATCAGCCCACCTCCACGGCCAGCCCCTCCAACCCCCTGATCACGAAGTTCGGCTTGCGGACCGGCTCGGCGGCCAGTCGCAGCGTCGGGGCCCTCTCCAGCAGCGCCCCCATCGACGCCGCCAGCTCGATGCGGGCCAGGGGTGCGCCGATGCAGTAGTGGATGCCGGCGCTGAAGGAGATGTGGGGGTTGTCCTGGCGGGTCAGGTCCAGGGCGGACGGGTTCTCGAACACCGTCGGGTCGTGGTTGGCGGAGCCGAAGAGCAGGGCGACCTCCGCGCCACGGGGGATCGTCGTGCCGGCGAGCTCGATCTCGTCCAGGACCCAGCGCTCGAAGAGCTGGAGCGGGGTGTCGTAGCGCATCAGTTCCTCGACGGCGGAGGGGATCAGCGAGTGGTCCGCGCGCAGCAGCTCCAGCTGGGCCGGGTTGCGGAACAGGGCGTACCAGCCGTTGACCGTGGCGTTCACCGTGGCCTCGTGGCCGGCGTTGAGGAGGAGGACCGCTGTCGAGATCATCTCCTGCTCGGTGAGGCGGTCGCCCTCGTCGTGGGCCGCGATCAGGCCCGAGATCAGGTCATCGCCGGGCTCCTTGCGGCGGGCCGCGATCAGTTCGCGCAGGTAGTCGGAGAACTCCACCGACGCCCGGACCGCCTTCGCCGCCGTCTCCTCGGACGGGTTCAGCTCGTACATCCCGCAGATGTCCGCCGACCAGGGGCGCAGCGGGGCCCGGTCGGACTCCGGGATGCCGAGCATCTCCGCGATCACCGCCACCGGGAGGGGCTCGGCGACGTCCCTCAGCAGATCGCCGCCGCCCGCTTCGGCCAGGGCCGAGGCGAGCTCGTCCGCGAGGTCCCGCACATACGGCTTCAACCGCTCCACCGTGCGCGGCGTGAACGCCTTCGACACCAGGCGCCGGATCCGGGTGTGGTCCGGCGGCTCCAGGTCGAGCATCCCGTGGTCGTTGAGCGTGTGGAACGGCTCCTGCTCCGGCGGGGGCGGGGTGCGGCCGAACTCCTCGTGGGTGAACCGGTGCTGGTACGTCCGGCCCAGGCGCCGGTCGCGCAGCAGCGCCGAGACGTCCGCGTGATGCGGGACGAGCCACTGGTTCGTGGGCGCGTAGTAGTGCACCCGGCCCTGCGCGCGCAGCTCGGCGTAGGCGGGGTACGGGTCGGCGAGGAACGCCGGGTCCCAGGGGTCGAACGCGAGGTCGGAAGCAGCTGCCATGTCCGGACGCTAGCCCGTCGGACCGGCCTCTGACCAGGGGTGCTGTGCTTTGAGCGCCTCGATGAACGTGGTGAAGGATCCGGTGGGGACGGAGAGCGTGCCGTGGGAGGGGTTCTTGGAGTCGCGTATGGCTATGCCGGTGGGATGGGGGGCGATCTCCACGCAGGTGTCGCCCTCTCCGCCACGGAGTTCACGCCTGCCGGAAATCGACCCCGCCGAGCCCTGGGAGTACTCCCTCTCCATCCCCCACGATCCCCGCGCGGTCACCGTCTGTCGCCGCACCCTCCGTCTGGTCCTCACCCTGCACGGCCTGATCCGCCTCGCCGACACCGCCGAACTCCTCGCCACGGAGCTGATCTCCAACGCCGTACTCCACACCAAGGGCCCCGCCCTCCTCCGCGTGCGCTGGTCGACCGGTGTCCTGCGGATCGGTGCGTGGGATGCGAACCCCGAACCGCCCGAACCCCCAGGGACGTTGACCTGTCTCACCGACGCGGAATCCGGCCGCGGCCTGGCCCTGGTCCGCGCCTGCGCCGACCTCTGGGGCTGGCAGCCGTTGGCCAGAGACGGCAATCGGGGCAAGTACGTGTGGTGCGAGCTGGCGGCCGCGTAGGGGGAGGTCGCGCGGAATGCCGTGGTCGCCTCGCCGTGCTGCTGTCCCGGCACGGGCGGTCCCTCATTCAGCGTGAGTTCGGACGAGGTCGCGCCGTAGGTGCAGGAGTGGTCTGCTGGATGTATCGCGTAGGAAGGGGTGCCGATGCGCTTCACCCGGAACTCCGTCCTCGTCCCCACGCGGACGCCCGCGCCGACCGGAACCGGCGGAGGGCTGCTGCCGAAGCGGGATCTCGCAGCCGCCTGGTTCCTCGTCGTGCTGATCGCGGTGCCTGCGTGGGTGCTCACGATCGGCCAAGCCCGGGACATGGGGGTCGAGCCCGGCACGATGGGGATAGCGCTACCGCTGTTCCTGCTGCTGTGGGTGACGATGATGGCGGCCATGATGCTGCCGTCGATGGCGCCGGTGGCCATCACGTGGGTGCGGGGGATCGGCCGTCAGTCCTCCGGCTGGACCCGGGCCGCTCGCACCGCCGAGTTCCTCGGCGGGTACCTGATGGTGTGGGCCGCCTTCGGTGCGCTCGCCTATGCGGGTCTGGCCTTCACCGGCGATCTGGTGGCGGATCACCCGACCGCGGGGCGCTGGATCGGCTTCACCGCGTTCCTGCTGGCGGGCCTTTATCAGCTCGGCCCGCTGAAGTACGTGTGCCTGCGGCACTGCCGCGATCCCATGAGCCACCTCGTGCATTACGCCGGCTTCCGGGCACCGGCGCGCGACCTGCGGGTGGGCGTCCATCACGGCGCCTACTGCGTCGGCTGCTGCACGGGACTGATGGTGGCCCTGATCCCACTCGGTGTGATGAACGTGGCGGCCATGGCCGGACTGGCCCTAGTGATCTTCGTGGAGAAGCTGTGGTCCAGGGGCCCGCTGCTCGCCCGGGTCGTGGGCTTGGCGTTCCTCGTCCTGGCCGTGCTCGCGCCGTTCCAGGACTGGCTGCTGCCGGGGCTGCGGGACTCGATGCCGCCGATGGACGGCATGTGACCTCGTCAGGCGCGTCCCTGGCTGGCTCCTTCGGTCTCCTCGCTGCTGAAGACGTAGTCGGCCGTCTCGCCATACGACGCCTCGTAACTCAGCCCGAAAGCATCGGAACGCCCGCTGGACCTGCCGACCTCGAACTCGGGAGCGAACCCGAACATGGCGCCCTTGATCTTTGTCGGACTGCCGTCGGGGCCGGTGAGCGGCTCGTAGGACAGCTCCGTCCTGCCCTCGACCGTGAGGCCGGGCCCCTCTCCGTCCGTCAGGGACACCTTCGCCCGCTCCATTCCGAGGTACTCGCCGTAGAACTGCGAGAGCTGGCCGAACGGACCGCCTTCGCGGCCGGAGAGGATGCGCTCCAGGGCGTTCGCCTGCTCGTCGCTCGCTGCGCTGTCCACCACGAGGCCGACTTTCCAGTTGCCGGAGGTCAGGTTCGACGGGAAGTGGTTGTAGAAGGCGAAGTCCACACCGGACAGGTCGACATCGTCCAGATTCCCATCCGCAACGTGGAAGACGGCGGTGCCCAGGCAATCGGTCCCGCCTCTGGCGTTCCTGGGCTGGCCGTCGTACGGGCAACTGCACAGCACGGCGCACGAGCAGCCGGCGACGTACGTGCCGGATATCGTCCACGACATGGCTGCCCCTTTCTCCGAGGGTGTAGCGGCTGAAGTCGCATTTACTTTTACGCTGGGCCTGTAGAAATCGGCGTGTAGATGTTGTTTCCCGGTGACCGGGTAAACGGAGCCAGCTCAGGTGGGGCCGGTCCAGTCAAAGGGGAAGTGTTTGCTCGACTTTCCCGACCGGTCCCAGGTGAAGCCGAAGGCGTCGGCCCGATCAGTGGTGGCCCGGCCAAAGGTGGCGATCTGGCCGGGTCCCACCTCGGCGCCGGGGGCGTTGTGCGCCTGCACCCGTGCGCCTTCCGGGGTGGTCGGGCCGGTCAGCGCTTCGGCGGTTGCCATCACCTTTCCGGGGACTTCCGCGCGCCAGGCGGACATGTCCTCATCGACCTCGATGCGGATGGGCGCGAAGTCCATGCCCCTCATCTCGGGGCCGAACATCTCGCCGAACTCCGCGGGCCATCCGCCCGCCTCACCGCCGAAGATCGCCTGGAGGGCGGCGCGCTGCTGTTCGTCGGCGCGTTCGTCGAAGAAGACCGCGGCGTAGGCGTCCGTGTGCTCGCGGGCCCAGACGTTGCCCTCGAAGGAGCCGAGCATCAGTACGTTGAGGCCGTCGAGCCGCACGTCACCGAAGGTGCCCTCCCTGATGTGCCAGGAGAGCACGCCCTCGCAGTCGCCGTAGGTGGGGGCCTGCGCGAACGTACAGGGGCACGGGATCGCGCACTTGCACACATCGAACCAGTCGCCTGCTAGATGCCACGGCGGGTGACCGGTGGTGGGTTGCTCTGTCATCTCGCTTCCCTCCGCCTGGTTCGCGGTGAACCCCTCCCTCCGTTCCAGTTTGCTCTTCGCCCGCTCTGCGGGCGAGGTGGTGCCAGACGCATGTGAGTGGTGGTGCTGGTGAGGCGGCATTGGTCGTGGAATTCCGATCACGCCGAGGCGTGCTCCGTCTTCCTGCCTCGCCGCCCTCCCTGGGCGTTCACCCCGGCGTCACCAGTCGCGCCTCGTACGCGAACACCGCCGCCTGTGTCCTGTCCCTCAGGCCCAGCTTCACCAGGATCCGGCTGACATGCGTCTTGATCGTCGACTCGGCGACCACCAGCCGCTCGGCGATCTCCGCGTTCGACAGGCCCTGCGCGATGAGGACCAGCACCTCCGTCTCCCGGTCGGTGAGGTCGCCGTACGCCGCCTGCGCGGAGGGCATCAGCCGCGGGGTCTCGGAGAGCTTGGAGAACTCGGTGATCAGTCGCCTGGTCACCGAGGGGGCCAGGAGGGCCTCACCGGCGGCCACGACCCGCACCCCGTCGGCGAGCTGCCGGGCCGAGGCGTCCTTGAGGAGGAACCCGGAGGCTCCCGCGCGCAGCGCCTGGTAGACGTACTCGTCGAGGTCGAAGGTGGTGAGCACCAGCACCTTGGCCGCTCCGTCGGCGGCGACGATCTCGCGGGTCGCCTCGATGCCGTTCAGCTCGGGCATGCGGATGTCCATCAGCACGACGTCCGGGGCGAGCTCGCGGACCTTCGCGACGGCCTCCCGGCCGTTCACCGCCTCGCCGACGACCTCGATGTCCGGCATCGCGTTCAGCAGGACCGAGAAGCCCTCGCGCACCATCATCTGGTCGTCCGCGATCAGCACGCGAATGGTCATGCGTCGTCCTCGTCCGGCAGGGCGACCGGCAGGAACACCGCCACCTCGTAACCTCCGTCGTCCGTGCCGCCCGCCGTCATCTCGCCGTTCAGCATCGACACGCGCTCCCGCATGCCCGTGATGCCGTGCCCGGCGCCCGGCGAGGGCTTGATCAGGCTGGGGTTCGGCGGCGGGCCGTTGACTATGCGCAGGCCCAGGCCGCCGAGCACGTACCCGATCTCGACGCGGGCGCTCGACCCCGGCGCGTGCCGCAGGGTGTTGCTCAGGGCCTCCTGCACGATCCGGTACGCCGACAGTTCCACGCCCTGCGGGAGCTCGCGCACCGCGCCGGTCACCACCTTCTCGACGCCCAGACCGGCCTCCCGCACATTGGCCAGCAGCCCCTCCAGGTCGGCGAGCGTGGGCTGCGGGGCGTCCGGGGCCTCGTAGTCCTCGGCGCGGACGACGCCCAGCACGCGGCGCAGCTCGGTCAGGGCCGCCACCGCGTTCTCCCGGATCGTGGCGAAGGCCTTCTCCAGCTCCGGCGGCGGGTTCTCCACCCGGTAGGGCGCGGCCTCCGCCTGGATGGCGACCACCGACATGTGGTGGGCGACCACGTCGTGCAGTTCGCGGGCGATCGTCGTGCGCTCCTCCAGCAGCGTGCGGCGGGAGCGCTCGTGCGCGGTGACCGTCTGCTGGGCGGTGACCTCCTGCTCCGCGTGGCGGCGGATGTGCCAGACGGTGACGGCGAGGAGGACGAACGCGGAGACGGCCAGCATGGGGCCGGTGTTGGTGCCGTAACGGCCCGCCGAGCCGAAGAGCGTCTCCGCGAGGATTCCGTACACCGCGGTCAGCGCCCACATCCAGGCGGCCGTGCGCGGCCTGGTGCGGATGGCCACGACCGTCAGCACCGTCAGGTGACAGGCGAAGCTGCCCGGCAGCCAGGGCCAGTCGCCCCACTGGTCGCCGAACGGGAGGGCGAGCGGGGTGGCCGCCATGGACATCCAGAACGCGCCGACCGGCCGGGCCAGGGTCAGCAGGACCGGGACCGCTGCGAGCAGACCGAGCACCAGGGCCATGCCCTGGTCGACCGTGGCGATGGACAGGGCGATCAGGGCTGCCACGCAGATCACGGCGTGCGGCGTCCAGGCCGCGAGCTCCCGCAGACGGCCGGGCAGTCTCCTGGTCAGGGGGCCGTCGACGCGCATGCGCGGCAGCAGGCGGTAGGCGAAGGCGTCGTGGAACAGGTCCTGCCGCAGCCCGCGCAGGGCGTCCACGGCCAGCCGGTACTCCGGGCTGCGGGGCTTGGCCTCGTCCACCGGCGGCGTGATCTGCGGATGAGTCGTCTCGGTCACGTACAGAACGGTAGGCGCACCCCCGGGTCGCGGTCGTCCTCAGTGAGAGGGGTTCCCGGGCGTCCCTCTCAGGTACTACGGGGGCCGGGCCGGGTCCCCGTCCGGTACGTCGAGGCCCCGCCTCAGTACCCCGCCGGCCGGACCAGCCCCGACTCGTACGCGAACACCGCCGCCTGCGTGCGGTCCCTCAGGCCCAGCTTCACCAGGATCCGGCCCACATGGGTCTTCACCGTCTGCTCGGCGACGAACAGGTGCTTGGAGATCTCCGCGTTCGACAGGCCCTGCGCGATCAGGGCGAGCACCTCCGTCTCCCGCTCGGTCAGGTCACCGATCCGCTCCTTGAGCGGGGCGCGGGGCCGGTCGTCCAGCCGGGAGAACTCGGCGATCAGCTTGCGGGTGATGACCGGGGCGAGCAGCGCGTCACCGGCCGCGATCACCCGGACCGCCTCGGCGAGCTGCTCCGACGAGGCGTCCTTCAGCAGGAAGCCGGAGGCTCCGGCGCGCAGCGCGTCGTACACGTACTCGTCGAGGTCGAAGGTGGTGAGCACCAGCACCCTGATGTCCGGGTTCGCGGTCGTGATGCGCTCGGTGGCCTCGATGCCGCCGATCCCGGGCATGCGGATGTCCATGAGGACGACGTCCGGGGCGGTCTCGGCGGCCTTCTCGACGCCGCCCTCGCCGTCCTTCGCCTCGCCGACGACCTCTATGTCGGGCTGGGTGCCGAGCAGCACGGTGAAGCCCTGCCGGACCATCGCCTGGTCGTCGACGATGAGAACCCGGATGGGTCGGCCGGAGCTGCTCGTCATGGGGTCCCTCCCCGGGGATCGGTGGTGTCTTCGACGGTGGAGCGGGCGGTGCCCGGGGCGTCGGCGGGCGGGACGTCCGGCAGGAACGCGGTGACCTTGAAGCCGTCCCAGTGCCACGGGTGCGCCGTCATGGTGCCGCCGAGCATCGCGACCCGCTCCCGCATGCCGAGCAGTCCGTGTCCCGCTCCCGTCGACGGCGGGGCGGGTCCGGTCGGCCGGCCGTTGACGACCTCCACCTCCAGCCCGTCCGGCTGATACGTGAGACGGACCGTGGCTCTCGCGCCGGGCGCGTGCCGCAGGACGTTGCTCAACGCCTCCTGCACGATCCGGTACGCGGACAGCTCCACGCCGGGCGGCAGCGGCCGCCGCTCGCCGTTGATCTCGGTGATGACCTCGCGGCCGGCGGCCCGGGTGTTCTCCACCAGCGCGTCGAGCCGGTCGAGCGTGGGCTGCGGGGCGTGGCCGGCGGTGTCGCCGTCCGGGCCGGCGGGCTGCCCCGGCCCGGGGTGCTCCGAGCGCAGCACGCCCAGCACCCGGCGCAGCTCGGTCAGCGCCTCCAGCGCGTTCTGCCGGATGCCCGCGAGGTTCTCCTTGAGTTCGTCGGGCGGGTTCTCGACGAGGTGCGGGGCGACCTGCGCCTGGATGGAGATGACCGACATGTGGTGGGCCACCACGTCGTGCAGCTCCCGCGCGATGCGGCTGCGCTCCTCCAGCAGGGTGCGCCGGGTGCGTTCCTCGGCGGTGAGCGTGGTCTGCTCGACGAGTTGCGCACGGGCCTCGCGGCGGCCGCGCAGGGCGGTGCCGACGACCACGACGACGGCGAACAGGGTGACCGCGAGCACCCCGGTGGGCTGATAGTCGGCCGCACCCAGCAGTCCTTGGACGACGTAGGTGAGGAACACGGTCAGCGCGAGCGCCTCGGCGGACACCCGCGTACGCACGCGCAGGGCGAGCAGCAGCAGCACCGCCAGGTGTCCGATGATCCCCGCCGCCGTCCAGGGCCAGGTGAAGTCGTGGGCGCCACCTGCCAGCAGTTGGCGACGCACCTCGATGGCGCCCAGCACCATGGCCGCCGTCGAGACCCACCACGCCGGGACGGGGCGCCACAGCGCGAGCACCACGGCACCGCCCTGCGCCAGCCCGAGCAGGAAGGCGATCTGCGGGCCCACCCCTCCGTTGTCGCCGAGCTGCGCCACCGCGCCGAGGGTGACCCCGAACGCAACCAGGCACAGCAAGCCGTGCGGAAACCAGCGCAACCACACGAGGGGCGGCAGCGGATCCGCCCGGAAGGTCCATAGGTCCTGGCGCAGCACCCGCAGCCAGCCCCCGACGCGCGCCCGCAGCGCGCGGCCCACCCCCGTGTCCGTCACGCGGCCCAGCCTAGACACGGCGGGCCTTCACCGCCGCCCCCCGGTCGGACGGCCGGTGCGCCCGCACCACCCGCGACCTGCGGCCCCGGCCGCCCGCGCCCTGCTCGAAGGACCGGAAGGCGGCCCAGCAGGCGGCGAGGGCCAGGGCGAACACGGGCAGCCAGAGCAGCCGGGCCCCGACCCAGCCGAGGCTGTCGGGCACCGTGTGCAGGCCGGGGAGGTGCCCGGCGAGGAGGCCGGTGGCCGTCGTGGCCATCAGGGCCGTCTGGTGCCACAGGAAGACGGTCATCGCGGAGAGGTTGACGAGGGCCACCGCCGCCCACGCCACGGGCCGGCGCATCGCCCGCCGCAGCCGCTCGCGCAGCAGCAGGGCGAGACCGCACTGGGCCAGCCCGAAGGTGACGACGGCCAGCGTCGGCGGGTCCAGGTTGGACATGCCCTCCCCCGGGACGCCGACCATCGACGCCGGATAGCCCGCCCACGCGACGAGCCCCGCGGTCGCCACCGCGCCGCCGGCGACCAGGATCCAGCCCGCGCGGCGGCGCTCCAGCTCGCCCCGGGTCCAGGCCGCGCCCAGCGTGTAGGGCACCAGCCAGCCCGCGGCCACGTTCACCCAGCCCAGCCAGGAGGGGCCGCCGAGTCCGAAGCGCAGCAGGTCCACATGGAGTACGACGGCCAGCGGCCACAGCGGGTTGAGCCGGGTCAGCAGCGGGGTCGCCGCCGTCAGGGCCGCGAACACCACGAGGAACCACAGCGGGGACAGGGCCAGTTTCACCAGCGTGCGGACCGTACCGAACTCGGCGCCCGACAGCAGCAGGGCGAGCGCGGCCGTTGTCCACAGGCTGAGGACGGCCGCGACCGGCTTGAACAACCGGGTCAGACGGCCCGTCAGCCAGCGGTGGTAGGGGACGCCGCGGGCCCGGGCCGAGGCATAGCCGCGCGTGGCGACATGGCCGCCGACCAGGAAGAACACGGCGAGCGTCTGGAACAGCCAGGAGACGGGCGTCAGCCAGGGCATGTGCTGGAGCGGACTCGCCGTGCGCAGGGTGCCGCTGTCGGCGACCAGGGCCGTGACCAGCCAGTGCCCGAGGACGACACCGAGGACCGCGGCGGCGCGCAGGGCGTCCACGGCCCGGTCGCGGTCGGCCGGGGTGGCCGCACCGACGCGTTCGGCGCCGCGGCGCACCGCATGCCGGACACCTCGCACTCCGAGCACTCCGCGCACTTCGCGTACTTCGCGCACTTCGACGTCAGTCATGGGTCACCGCCTTGGTCTCGCCCAGGACGATCCGGGCCAGGTTCGTCAGGGAGGTCGAGCCGGGGCTGAAGTAGTCGCTGTGGCCGCCGTCGCCGGCCGCGAAGACCCGGGCGCCGAAGGCCGGGGAGACGGGGTCGGTGCCGAAGCCGACGGTGGTGCCGAACAGGTCCGCGCTGACGTGCGGGACGTTCTCCACCCAGTCGTCGCCGCCGCGGGCCGCCCAGACGCGGGCGCGGGTGTGCAGGGCGGCCACGGAGTCCGCGCCGGTGCCGGGGCTGCCGACGAGCGCGATGTCGTCGACGGCGAGCCCGGCGGCGGCCCGGCCGCAGACGACCGAACCGTACGAGTGGCACAGCAGCGAGACGCGCGGTCCGCCGCCCGCTATGGCCCGCAGGTCGGCGACGAGCGCACGCAGCTGCGGAGCCGCCTGCTCCGCCCTGCCGGTCGTCGTGACCGTCGCGCTGACCGTGCCCGGCGTCTCGTAGCCCAGCCAGGCCACGACCGCCGTGCGCGTGCCCGCGGGGGCCTCCCGTGCGAGCTGCCCGTGCAGGGCGGCGGCGGCCGCGTGGAACCGGCCGTAAGTGTCGAGGCTCGTGTCGGAGCCGGGGACCAGGACGGCGATGCGGTCGGCGCGGGCGAGGTCGCCCAGGACCTCCGTCACCCGGCCGGAGCCACGGCCGTCGAAACGGAGGAGATGCCGGGCCGGGGCGGCCAGCTGACGGTCCGTCGCGGCCCGGTCCCGGTCGTGGTGGGCGGCGGCCATGCGGGCCGCTTCGGCGGCGTTGGCGCGGTTGGCCGCGTACGCCTCGTCGAGCGTCGACGCGCTGAGCGGTGCGAGGGACGCGGGGGCCGGCGCGGGGATCTCCGGGCGTCCCGCCGCGGAGAGAGGGAACACCACCGCACCCGCGATGAGGGCGGCGAGCGCGGCACGACGCCATCGGTGGGCGCGGCGCCGAGCGCCTTCACCAAAGCGGTACCTGGCCGCGAACCCCATGGTCGTCCCCCTCCGCGCACCCGGCCATCGGGTCTGCATGGAAGGGAAGTTACGGATCGGGGACCGTCGTCCGCGTCACACCGCGGAGCTCACCTGCGGCCTGGCTCTCAGGTACTACGGGTACGACCTAGGGGAGGCCGCCGGGAGGCCGCCGGGAGGCCGCTCACCAAGCCAATCGGGCGATTCACCACGCCAGTTGGGCGATCTCCTCCACGACCACCGCGCACGCGTCCGCCGCCGGGTCGATGAGCGGGAAGTGCCCCACGTCCTCCAGCAGCGTCACTCCCACCATCTCCCCGGCCTTCGCCGCCGCGTCCGCGTACGACTCGGCGACCACCTGCGGCACGTCGAGGTCCGTGCGGCCCTGGACGAGAGTGGTGGCGATGCCGGTGGGCAGCAGCAGCGCCGGGTCCGCGTACGGCTGCCGCTCGGCGAAGTGCTCGTCCCCGCCCAGCAGTTGCCGTACGGCACCGCCGCACACGGCGAGCTTGTCGGCGACCGCGAAGTCCGCGATCGGGGCGAGCGCGACCACACCGCGCAGGGCCGCCGAGCTGTCGCTGTGCCAGGGCGAGCCGGCCGGCAGGACGTGCCGGGACGCGGCCCACAGCGCGAGGTGCCCGCCCGCCGAGTGACCGGTGAGGACCGTACGGCGCGGGTCGGCCTGCGGCAGCAGCTCCCGGACGAGCGCCGGAAGGGCGTCCAGCGCGGCCGCGACGTCGTCGAAGGTGTCGGGCCAGCGCCCCGCGACGGAGTCGTCACCGCCACCGCGCCGGTACTCGGCACTGGCCACGGCGAACCCGCGCCGGGCGAGGAAGTCCGCGAACGGGCTGATGTGACGCCGGTCGTAGGGCGCCCGCCAGGCACCGCCGTGCAGCACGAGGACGACCGGGGCGGGCCCGCCCGGGCCGCCCTGCGCGCGCGGGGCGTAGAAGTCGATCATCTGGTCGGGGTGGTCGCCGTAGGCGGCGGTCACGTCGGGCTCGACGGGCGCGTGCGAGAACACCGACTTCTCTTCCGCGGCGGCCCGTGCTGCTGCGACGTCGTCCGTCATGCTCCAACCCCTCAGCGATCAAACGTAGATGGCGGACCAGGTGGGGATCCGGCCGTTGGCCGGGACGGTATCAGGCAGGTGACGTGGGCGGACACGGGGATGTCACGCTGGGTGAAGACCGAACGGCCCCCGCGGCGGCAGGGGCCGTTCGTCCCGGGACCTCACCCCAGCGTCTGAGCCAGTACCCGCGCCGCCCGCTCCACGTCGGCGAAGCCCACGTACAGCGGGGTGAAGCCGAAGCGCAGCACGTCCGGCGCCCGGAAGTCGCCGACCACCCCCCGCTCGACGAGCCGTTTCATCACGTCACCGGCGTCGTCGCAGCGCAGGGCGATCTGGCTGCCCCGCTCCGTGTGCGGCACCGGCGTCAGGCACTCGACCCTGCCCTCGGGCACGTACGCGCCCACGCACTCCAGGAAGAAGTCCGTCAGCGCGAGCGACTTGGCCCGCACCGCCTCGACCGGCACCCCGTCCCACACCTCCAGAGCCGCCTCCAGGGCGAGCATGGAGAGGATGTCCGGCGTGCCCACCCGGCCGCGCAGGGCGCCGGGGGCCGGCTCGTACCCGCTGCGCATCCCGAAGGGCTCGGCGTGGGAGTTCCAGCCGGGCAGCGGGGAGTCGAAGCGGTCCTGAAGCTCCCGGCGCACGTACAGATACGCCGGTGAACCCGGGCCGCCGTTCAGGTACTTGTAGGTGCAGCCGACCGCCAGGTCCACGCCGTGCCCGTCCAGCCCCACGGGCAGCGCGCCCGCGCTGTGGCACAGGTCCCAGACGGCGCAGGCGCCCGCCTCGTGCACGGTGGCCGTGAGCGCCGGCAGGTCGTGCAGCCGGCCGGTGCGGTAGTCGACGTGGTTGAGGAGGACGGCGGCGGTACGGCCGCCCAGCGCGCCCGGCACGTCCGCCGGTGCCACCGGCCGCAGCGTGCAGCCGGTCATCCGGGCGGCGGACTCGGCGATGTACCCGTCGGTGGGGAAGGTCGTGGCGTCGACGAGGATCTCGTCGCGGCCCTCCCCGGCCATCCGCACGGCGCCCACCAGTGCCTTGAAGACATTGACACTGGTCGAGTCGCCCACCACGATCTGCCCCGGCGCCGCCCCGACCAGCGGGGCGATCCGGTCACCGATCCGCTCGGGCGCGGTCCACCAGCCGCTCTCCTCCCAGGACCGGATGCGCAGCTCGCCCCACTGGCGGCGTACGACGTCCTCGACCCGCCCGGGGACGACGGCCGGCAGCGCGCCGAGCGAGTTGCCGTCGAGGTACACGACATCGTCGAGAACGAACCCGTCCCGCTTGCCGCGCAGATCGTCGGCGGCGTCCAGCTTCTCCGCGCGCATCGCGAGTTCAGACATAGGACCGCGCCGTCCACAGCTCGGGGAACACCTGCTTCTGCGCCCGCTTCTCCAGCCAGGCCACTCCGGCGGAGCCGCCCGTACCGGTCTTGGCGCCCATCGCGCGGCGGGTGGCGACGAGGTGGTCGTTGCGCCAGCGCCACACCAGCTCGGCGACATCGGTCAACGCCTCGCCGAGCCGGGCGAGTTCGCCGCTCTCGTCACCCGAGTAGACGGCCGTCCAGGCGGCCTCCACCTCCGGCGACGGCTCGTAGCGCTGTGACACGTCACGCCCCAGCACGGCCTGCGGGATGTCGTACCCACGCCGCGCCAGCAGCCGCACCACCTCGTCGTACAGGCTCGGCTCGTGCAGCGCCTTCTCCAGCTCGGCGTGCACACGCGGCGCGCCCCGGTGCGGAACCAGCATGGACGCGGACTTGTCGCCGAGCAGGAACTCCATCCGCCGGTACATCGCCGACTGGAAGCCGGAGCCCTCGCCGAGGGCGGACCGGTACGAGTTGAACTGGGCCGGCGTGAGCTGGCCGAGCGGCTTCCAGGAGGCGTTCAGCGCCTCCAGCTCGCGCACGGACCTCTTCAGCGCGGCGGTCGCGGTGGGGACGTCGTCGCCGCGCAGCGCGTGTGCCGCCGTCTCCCACTCGTGGACGATGACGGTGAACCACAGCTCCATCACCTGGGTCGTGACCAGGAAGACCATCTCTCCGGGGTCGTCCGAGAGGGTGTGCTGGAGGTGGGTGAGGACGTCCGCCTTGACGTAGTCCTCGTACGGCGTCGTGCCGTGGAAATCGAGATGCGGGGTCTCGGGCTCGTGAGCCTCGTGGGACATCGCTGTCTCCTGCTTTGTAACTCCGGGTAGCGGTCCGCCCCTGCCGATGCCGGCACGGGGGCCCCGGTCCCCACGGGCATACTCCGCAATCGTCCCCCGAAACCGCAAGGCCCGCCCGCTCGGCGGACGGGCCTCACGCACACGGACCGCCGTCAGCCCAGGACCTGCGCCGCCTCCGGCGAGGAGTCCTTGAGGAACTGGGAGCAGCGCTCGTACTCCTCCTGCTCGCCGATCGCCTGTGCGGCACGGGCGAGGGCGTGCAGAGCGCGCAGGAAGCCGCGGTTCGGCTCGTGCTCCCAGGGGACCGGGCCGTGGCCCTTCCAGCCGTTGCGGCGCAGCGCGTCCAGGCCGCGGTGGTAGCCCGTACGGGCGTACGCGTACGACTCGACGGTCGCGCCCCGCTCGTACGCCTCGTCGGCGAGCTGCGCCCAGGCGAGCGAGGAGGTGGGGTGCGCGGCGGCGACGTCGACCGGCGCGGTACCCGACGCGAGCATTTCCCGTGGCCCGGGGTCGTCGGGGAGGTGGGTCGGGGGCGGGCCCCCGAGGAGGTTCTCGTGAATGGACATGGGGTCAAGTCTGCGCCATGAGGACGGCTGCGGCGCAGCGCCGGGGTGGCCAATCCCGTGCTTCGAGGTGCACGGCGTCGTCGCTGGGGCCGGGTGAGTCCGCAGCCCGGCGGAGCGGGGTGCCGCCGCGCCCACCCGTGCCGCCCCAGCGGACGACTGCCCGCGGCCGAGTTCTACGACAACCGCTTCCGCACCGGCTCCCCCTCCAGCGGCGGTGCCGTCACACCCCCGTGCCGCAGACACTCCGGCCGCTTGCAGCCCGGCGGCGGCCTCCGTACGACGGCGGCCGCGATGACGGCCCCCACCACCAAGGCCCCCGCACACCACGCCATCGCCTTCCCGAAGGCGACGTCGAACGCCCCCGGCTCCCGGTACGCCTCCTCCCCCATCCCCGCCAGCAAGGGCAACGCCGCCACCGCCACCAGTCCCGCCGCCCGGGCCGCCGCGTTGTTGATCCCGCTGGCCAGCCCCGCCCGGGACACGTCCACCGACCCGAGCACGGTCGCCGTCAGCGGCGCCACCAGCGTGACCATGCCCAGCCCGAGCACCAGCAGCGCCGGCAGCACATCGGCCAGGTACGACGCCCCCGGTCCGACCCGCAGCATCAGCAGCATCCCCGCGGCGCACAGCAGCGGCCCCACCGTCAGCGGGATCCGGGGTCCGATCCGGTCGGCCAGTTCCCCGGACCGCGCGGACAGCAGCAGCATCAGCACGGTCGTGGGCAGCAGCGCCGTACCGGCCGCGAGGGCCGAGTAACCCACCACCACCTGGAGCTGGAGCGCGGCGAGGAAGAAGAACCCGCCGAGGGCCGCGTACACGCACAGCGTGACCAGGTTGACGGCCGTGAACTGCCGGGACGCGAAGATGTCGGTCGGCATCATCGGATCGGGCCGGCGCCGCTCGACGACCACGAACGCGACGGCCGCGGCCAGCCCGGCCACCACCGAGACCACCACCACCGCACCGCCCCCACCGGCCTCGATCAGCGCATAGGTCACCAGCGCGAGCGCCAGCGCCCCCAGCACGGCACCGAGCACGTCGAACCGCCCGTGCACCCGCTGTCCCCCACTCTCGGCTTCGCTCGAGCGGGCGGTGCCCCCACCCGACTCGGGCACGTGCCGCAAGGCGACCGGCACACACAGCAGGGCCAGCGGAACGTTCAGCAGGAACACCCACCGCCAGCCCGGCCCGTCCACCAGCCAGCCGCCGACGAAGGGCCCGACCGCCGCGCCGATCCCGCCGAAGCCGGACCACAGACCCACCGCGCGGCCCCGGTCGTCGGGGTGGAAGGACGCCTGGATCAGCGCCAGCGACCCCGGGGTGAGCAGGGCACCGCCCACCCCTTGCAGGGCGCGCGCGGCGATCAGCGCCCCGGCGTTCGGCGCGATCCCGCACAACAGGGACGCCACCGCGAACCACACCACACCGACGACGAACACCCTCCGGCGCCCGAACCGGTCGCCCAGCGCCCCGCCCAGCAGGATCAGCCCGGCCAGCGTGACCATGTACGCGTTGACGGTCCACTGCAGGGCCGCCAGGTCCGCGTCGAGGTCACGGCCGATGCGGGGCAGCGCGATGTTGACCACGGTCGAGTCCAGCAGGGCCATGCTGGAGCCGAGGACGGTGGTGAGCAGGATCCACCGGCCCTGGGGCGAGGCGAGCCGCACATCGGGCATGCAGGGAGCATACGGAGGAGCCCGGCACCAGGGGAGGTGCCGGGCTCGAACGCGTGGTCCGGGACGGACTTACTTGATCTTGGTGCCGGTCGAACGGAGGTGACCGCAGGCCTCGACGACACGCTGGGACATGGACGCCTCGGCCAGCTTGCCCCAGGTGCGCGGGTCGTAGGTCTTCTTGGAGCCGACCTCGCCGTCGACCTTCAGGACACCGTCGTAGTTGCGGAACATGTGGTCCGCGACCGGGCGCGTGAAGGCGTACTGCGTGTCCGTGTCGATGTTCATCTTGACCACGCCGTTCTCCAGCGCGGTGCGGATCTCCTCCTCCGAGGAGCCCGAGCCGCCGTGGAAGACGAAGTCGAACGGGGAGGCCTTGCCGAACTTCGCGGCGACGCCCTCGTTCAGCTCCTTCAGCAGGTCGGGACGGAGGACGACGTTGCCCGGCTTGTACACGCCGTGCACGTTGCCGAAGGACGCGGCCAGCAGGTAGCGGCCCTTCTCGCCCAGGCCCAGGGCCTCGGCGGTGCGGATCGCGTCGTCGACCGTGGTGTAGAGGGAGTCGTTGATCTCGTGGGAGACGCCGTCCTCCTCGCCACCGGTCGGGGTGATCTCCACCTCGAGGATGATCTTCGCCGCGCGGGCCTGCTCCAGCAGCTCCTGCGCGATGGAGAGGTTGTCGGCGAGGGTCTCGGCGGAGCCGTCCCACATGTGCGACTGGAACAGCGGGTTCAGGCCGGCCTCGACGCGCTTCTTGGACAGCGCCAGCAGCGGACGTACGTACCCGTCGAGCTTGTCCTTCGGGCAGTGGTCCGTGTGCAGCGCGATGTTCACCGGGTACTTCTCGGCGACGATGTGCGCGAACTCGGCCAGGGCGACCGCGCCGGTCACCATGTCCTTGCTGTACTGGCCGCCCAGGAACTCGGCCCCGCCCGTGGAGATCTGGACGATGCCGTCGCTCTCCGCCTCGGCGAAACCGCGCAGTGCCGCGTGCAGGGTCTGGGTGGAGGTCACGTTGATGGCCGGGTAGGCGAACTTTCCTGCCTTCGCCCGGTCCAGCATCTCGTTGTAGACCTCGGGAGTTGCGATGGGCATGCGTCCGCTCCTTGTATCTGCGGGTTGGCGTACTGCGTTGTCGGCCCTGACCTAGACCTTGGGGTGCGACGTCATCGTCGGCCCCATCTTTCCAGACTTGGCCGGAAGGTCCAGGCCACCGTCCACGCCCTGGTCAGTCGAGGCCCAGCTCGTCCTTCGAGAAGGCGAAGAGGTACGGCACCCCGGCGCCCTCCTGGATCTTCTCCGCGGCGCCGGTCGCCCGGTCGACGATGGTCGCGACGGCGACGACCTCGGCCCCGGCCTCGCGCACCGCCTCGACGGCGGTGAGCGGGGAGCCGCCGGTGGTGGAGGTGTCCTCGACGACCAGCACACGGCGGCCCGCGATGTCCGGCCCCTCGACGCGCCGCTGCAGACCGTGCGCCTTGGCGGCCTTCCGTACGACGAAGGCGTCCAGGCGCTTGCCTCGCGCGGCGGCGGCGTGCAGCATCGCGGCGGCCACCGGGTCGGCGCCCATGGTGAGGCCGCCCACCGCGTCGAACTCCAGGTCGGCGGTCAGGTCGAGCAGCACCTGCCCGACCAGCGGCGCGGCCTCCCCGTCGAGGGTGACGCGCCGCAGGTCGACGTAGTAGTCGGCCTCCAGACCCGACGACAGGGTCACCTTGCCGTGCACCACGGCCTTGTCCTTGATCTGCTGCAGCAGCGCACCACGTACATCCGTCATGCCGCCCAGCTTAGAGGCGGCGCCAGCTCCAGGTCGTGGTGGCCTCCAGCGGCTCCAGGGGCGTGACCAGGCGCGGCGCGGTGTTGAGCCCGTTGGGCGGCCCGGTCTGCGGCTCCACGCACACGGCGGCCTCCTGCTCGTCGTAGACGACCACCCACTCCTGGCGGCTGGCCACCTTCAGCTCCAGCTGACCGGGCCAGGTGAGGGTCACGTCGACGCCGCCGGGCATCCCGAAGCAGTCGTCCCAGGGGCGGGGCTTCGGCTCGACGCGGTTGCCGGTGGGCAGGTGGTCGTCGCCGCGCTCCTCCTGCCACGCCGGGTCGAAGGCGAGCGTCACGTCCTCGCCGCCGAGGTTCCGGTTGAACCACGGGTGCCAGCCGATCTGCGCCGGGAACGACGACTCGTACGTCTCCACGGACATGGTCAGCGTCAGCGCGTCCTCGGCCAGGGCGACGACCTGGGTGACGCGGCCCGGGTGGGGCCAGGGGTCGACGAGTTCGTAGGTGAGGACGGCCTCGGCCGTGCTCGTGCGGGCGGTGCGCCAGGCGCCGTCACGGGCGGTGCCGTGAATGGCGTGCGGCGGGGCGTTGAGGGGCATCTGCCGTACGACGGCGCCGTCCAGGAAGCGCCCGTCCCGGATCCGTCCGCACCAGGGCACCATCGGGAAGCAGCCGAACCGCTGCCCCTGACGGAGCAGCTCCACGCCGCCGATCCGCAGCCCTCCGATCCGGCCGCCGTTGCCCGGCTGCACGGTCACCTCCGCGTCGCCCGCGGTCAGCGTGATGTCTTCGTCACTCACGGGACGACCCTACTGGGGTGATCAAGAGGGCCTCGTGCGGTGCGGGGCGTTTTCAGCGGCGTCGGCGCAGGGCCCGGACCGCCACGACGGCCGACGCCAGCGCGAGCGCCGCCGCGGGGGCCGCCCAGCGCAGCGGGGCGGAGGGCATCACGGTCTGCGGCGCGGGCACCGGCGCGTACCGCCCGCGCGGCGGCGCGTGATCGACCTCCTCGGCACTGCGTCCGATCATCGTCCGCCGCGCATGCGCCGCCTCGGCGATGTCGTCGTCCTCGTCGCCCGCGTCGTCCTCGCTGGAGGACCCGAAAGAAGACGGCGGAACATCGGCGCCGAAGACGGTGGGGGGCTCGGGGGGCGGGGGCTCGTCCGCAGGCCCCGATGCCCCGGCCTCCTCGTCGGACTCCGCCGTCGCACGCCTCTCGGCCCCCGCCGGAGGGGGTGGGGGCGCGTCGTCCGCGTCCGGGGTCGTTTCGTAGTCGGTCGTGGCGCGGGGCTCGAAGTCCTGGGTGGCCAGGGGCGCCGTCGTGTCCGGGGCTGCCCCGGCCAGGTGTTCCGCGAAACGGTTCAGCAGGCGGGTGACGGCGCCCTCGACCGCGTCGGACGGGAGGTCCTTGATCCGTCCGTCCGCGGCGGCCGTACCGTCGAAGACGACCGTCGTGCCGCCCTCGGCGTCCCGCAGGACGATCCGCAGCGCGAGTTTCACCGAGCCGGTGCCACGGGCCTCCGTGGCGTCGCCCTCGACGGCGTACGCCCCGTCGTCCCCCCGGGACACCCGTACGGCACCCCGGTACGTGACCGAGTGGCTGCCGACCCTGATCTTCAGCCGCCCCGCGACGGGCTCGGCGCCGGCGTCCTGCTGGAGCCCCGGGACCGCCCGGGCGACCAGCGCGGGGTCGTCCAGCACCTCCCTGAGCCGCTCGGCCGGAACCGGAACGAACACCTCGTGCTCCATGTGGACGGACTCTACCCAGCACGCGCCGAATCGCACCCCCGCCTTCGGGATTCCCCCCTGATCCGCCCCCCGCCAGGCGTATCCTCCGCGCCCTCGTCCCGCCTCATCCGCCCTCACCAGGCCGCCCCGGCCCGCTCAGTAGCGCGGATGCACCAGCGTCGACGCGGGCAGCCCCGCGATCCGCGTGGCCCGCGCCGCCCGCTCCCCCGCCGCGAGGGACGCGTCGTCGAGGACGTACGGGCGCGGGCCGTCCGGGTCGAGCCGCGGTCGCGGCTCCGTACGGGCGGCCAGGACGAATCCCCAGTCCCGGGGCGCCCGGGAGCGGTCGGCGCGGGTGCGGTCGGGGCCGGCGGCGAAACCGGAGTGGCGGCCTCCCGTGCGGTACGGGGCGGTACGGAAACCGGCCGCGCGCACGGTCGCCTCCACCGTCCAGAACACCCGCGGGCTGGACACGACGGGCCCGGCGTGCACCACGAGCCGGCCGCCGGGGGCGAGCACCCGCCGCGCGAGGCCGTAGAACTCCTGCGAGTACAGCTTCGTACTGGCCGTGAGGCCCGGGTCCGGCAGATCCGACAGGACCACGTCGTACGCCCGCGGGGACGCTCCGCGCAGCCAGCCGAAGGCGTCCTGTGTGGTCACGCGCACGCGCGGGTCGCCGAACGCGTGCTTGTTCAGTGCCGACAGGGCCGGGTCGGTGCGGGCCAGCCGCAGCACCTCCCCGTCGAGCTCGACGACGTCGACCCGTTCCACCCCGGGATGCCGCAGCACCTCGCGCGCCGCCAGCCCGTCACCGCCGCCGAGGACCAGCACGCGCGCGTGCGGCCCGGTCATGGCCGGGTGGACGAGGGCCTCGTGGTAGCGCAGTTCGTCGCGCCCGCTGACCCGGAGCCGGCCGTCGAGGAACAGGCCGAGGGGCCGGCCGTCCGTACCGCCCGCGAGGACCACCTCCTGCACGCCGGTCTGGAGCGCCGCGCGTACGTCCCCGCCGTACACCGCCTGTCGC
Organism: Streptomyces sp. NPDC045955; assembly: GCF_056430805.1. Lineage (NCBI taxonomy): Bacteria > Bacillati > Actinomycetota > Actinomycetes > Kitasatosporales > Streptomycetaceae > Streptomyces > Streptomyces sp. NPDC045955. Next base: position 483,686 of record NZ_JBWKKY010000002.1, on the reverse strand, counting down.
GCGGCCCGTTCGAAGTCGTCGACGAGGACGGCGGCCGAGGCGAGGACCGCCAGCACGAACACGTTGGCGGCCAGCAGCAGCCAGCGGGCGCGCCGGGTCAGGTCCCGGCGGAACAGGCCGAGCACCAGAGCGCCCCCGATGAGCGCGTTGACGGCGCCGGTGAGCAGCGCGCCGGTCAGCTGGCCGATGAACGGCAGCAGGAGGAAGGGAAAGGCGAGTCCGCCGACGAGCGCACCGACGTAGTCCGCGGCGAACAGGTCGGCCACCGCGCCGCCCGCGTCCTGGCGGCGGATGCGCTGGATCAGCTCCATCAGCAGCGGGACCTCGGCGCCGATGAGCAGGCCGGTGGCCAGGGAGAAGGCGACCAGGAGGCAGCGCGGTCCGCTGGCCCACAGCCCGCCCCAGTCGCCGGTCCAGGCGAAGACCGCGTACAGGGCCATCGCGCTGCATCCGCCGACGAGGGCGAGGGTCGCCTCGACCGCGCCGAAGCCCGCGGCGGCGAGCCCGCGCAGCCGCTTCGCGGCGAGGGAGCCGATGCCCATCGCGAAGACCATGACGGACAGCACGACGGACGCCTGGGTGACCGAGTCGCCCATCAAGTAGGAGGCCAGGGCCACGAGTTGCAGTTCATACACCAACCCGCAGGCCGCACAGACGAACACGCCCGCGAGGACCAGGAACCGTCCGGTGCCGGGCCGGACGGGCAGCCGCGCCGGGCCGCCGGGGCCGCCGGGGGCGCTCCAGGGCTGCGGGGAACCGGGCGGGGCGGGCGCGTGCGGCTCGATCACGCTGCGACGTTACGTCACGGCTCGACTGCGGTTCGTCACCCACACGTGTGATGCTGGTTTGCGGAGGGCCGATCACGGTACGAGATCCGGTTCGCCGAGTGCGCCGTACCGGGGGGAGAGACTCAGGGGGCGGTGGCCGCCGCCGGCACCCGGACGCCCACCTTCGTGCGGGTCGCCACCAACTGCCCGTCCTGCGGGTACGCGTGCCAGGTCCGCCAGTGCACCTGACCCTCGTGGTGCTGGGCCAGCAGCGCCGTGAAGGCGTGCGGGCTGCCGGGGAAGACGCCGGCCAGGCCGTGCGGGTGGTCGGAGACGAGGGCCAGCAACTCCTGGGCACGGCCCGCGAAGGAGCCGGGCGAGAGGGCCTCGACCCGGGCCGCGAACTCGTACTCCCAGTCGCCCACACGCTTGGCGACGCCGAGCGGCAGCGGGGTGCTGCTGCCCGGGATGCACGCCACCGTCTCCGAGCAGGTGCCCCGCTCCTCCTCCAGCAGGACCTGGTGGGACGCGCCGAGAAGACGCAACTGAAGTCTGACGCCTGCCAGTTCGAGGTCGAGCGTGGCCAGTGCGGGAAGCGGCTCGCGCCCCAGGGCCCAGGCGAGATCGGCCGCGCGCGTGTCGGTGTAGGAGGTGTTCAGGGTCGTGAGCATGGATCGGCTCCGCAAGCACACAAGGAGAGGGAGAGATGGGTCCGCCGCACCCCGGCCGCACCGGGGGATTCGGCCCGGGGCAAACCGGTCGGCCGGTTTCGGGAAGGTATCCGCAGGACGCCCGAGAGGCTGCGTTGATGTTTTAGAGGGAATCATGAACTGTGACGCCGCAACAGCGTCTTTACCCAAGTTCGTAGGGTTTCCACCCCTCAGAGGGCTCCACAGCTCAACTGTTCAACTACGGGCGTGCGCCGGTGCCGGGGAGGCGTGCGCCGGTGCGCCGCGACTCACGCCGGGATCCGGACGGGACGGGCACCCTGGGCCAAGGTGGAGCTCCTGAAATGCCCACTTGACACTCGCAGTTGCCGGAGTCATCCCTCATCCCCCCACGCCGCGGCGCCAGTTGTCCTACAGACATGCGAAGTCGCCGGAACGCACTCGGATTCACCAGACGGGCATTCGACTCGTACGCCGTACGTGAACCTCGGACTCCCCCACACACACGAACGCGGAGCCCGCCCCAGGCGCGGGCCCCGCGTTCGGTGGTTGTGGCTTCCCCGTCGGGAGCGCGACGACGTGCGTCAGCTGCCTCCGCCGCCGCAGCCACCTCCTCCACCACCCCCGCCGCAGGACGACCCGCCTCCGCAGGACGAGCCGCCGCCACAGGAGTGCCCGCCGGACGATCCGGAGTCTCCCCCGCCCGCCCACCAGCTGCCACTGCCGCTGCCGCCGGACGACGCGGCCCCACGACGCACCCTCTGTCCGGAACCGCCACCGCGCGCCTTGGACACCAGCGCCGCGACCAGGACGACTCCGATCACCGCCAGGATGATGCCGACAACCATGGCGTCACCCTCCTTCCGTTTCCCCCGAAGCGGCCCCCCGTGGGCGCCTCGCTCTTGCGTGAACGGGGGATGCCCGCTCCCCGCACGACCCAAAGCAGAGTTGAGGAACTCCAGAGCTTCGGCGGAGGATGACCCGCATGACCTCCAGCGCGCGCCCCCTCCTCAACCGCCGGCTCGCCGAGTTCGGGACGACGATCTTCGCCGAGATGTCCGCCCTGGCCCTGAGCACTGGCGCCATCAATCTCGGGCAGGGCTTCCCCGACACGGACGGCCCCGAGGAGGTCAGGGAGGCCGCCGTACGGGCGCTGCGGGACGGCCTCGGCAACCAGTACCCGCCGGGCCCGGGCGTCCCCGAGCTGCGCACCGCGATCGCCGCCCACCAGCAGCGGCGCTACGGCCTGTCCTGCGACCCCGACACGGAGGTCCTGGTCACCGCCGGGGCCACGGAGGCCATCGCCGCCGCTCTGCTGGCCCTGGTGGAGCCCGGCGACGAGGTGATCGCCTTCGAGCCGTACTACGACTCGTACGCGGCGTGCATCGCGATGGCGGGCGGGCGCCGCGTGCCGGTCACCCTTCGCCCGGACGACGGCGGCTTCCGCCTGGACCTCGACGAACTGCGCGACGCCGTCACCGACCGCACCCGGCTGCTGCTGATCAACACCCCGCACAACCCGACCGGCACGGTCCTCACCCGCGCGGAGCTGGCCGCGATCGCCGAGCTCGCGGTGGAGCGGGACCTGCTGGTGGTGACGGACGAGGTGTACGAGCACCTGGTCTTCGACGACGCCGAGCACGTCCCGCTGGCGACGTTCCCGGGGATGCGCGAGCGTACGGTCACCATCGGGTCGGCCGGCAAGACGTTCTCGTTCACCGGCTGGAAGGTCGGCTGGGTGACGGCGGCCCCTGAGCTGGTCACGGCGGTGCGCTCGGCGAAGCAGTACCTGACGTACGTGTCGGCGGGTCCGTTCCAGTACGCGGTCGCCGAGGCCCTGGCGCTGCCCGAGTCGTACTTCACTGACTTCCGGGACGACATGCTGGCCAAGCGGAACCTGCTGGCGGCGGGCCTGGAAGAGGCCGGTTTCCGGGTCTTCCGCCCCTCGGGCACGTACTTCATCACCACCGACATCCGCCCCCTCGGCGAGACCGACGGCTTCGCCTTCTGCCGCGGCCTGCCGGAACGCGCGGGCGTCGTCGCCATCCCCAACGCGGTCTTCTACGACCACCGCGAGGAGGGCGCTCCGTTCGTACGGTTCGCGTTCTGCAAGCGGACGGGGGTGCTGGAGGAGGCGGCGAAGCGGCTCGGGGCGGCGTTCTAGACGGACCGGGCAGGCTGTCCCCAGCCGCGTTCCGTCGAAGGGCGGGCGGTGACTACACGAGCCCCAGAATCACCCGCACGCGCTCCTCCATGTCCACGGTGTGCAGGCCGGTGCAGTTCACGTAGGGCTCGTCGCACTTGGTCACCCGCAGTCGGGGCCGATCGGTACGTGGGTGGAAGCTGGGCCAGGCGTTCCGGTGATCAGCGCAACTGCATTGTCGGTTCAGGCGGCGGCCGCGAGATCCGTTCCGCGTCGTCGGCAGTCCCGGCAGCGCCCGGGCCCCGGGGCGCGGAAGGCGCGCCCGCAGCCGTCGCAGGTCTGGAAGGGCAGGACGGCAGGGCGCTCGGAGATGGAGGGCTGCGGGGATGGCGGCGGTACCGGCAGCGGTGTTTCGCGGAGGCGGAAGGCGAGGACGCTTGCCGGGAAGATTGAAGCTCTGAAGTGCCGCACCGGGCAGCCGCTTTGGGGTATCGCGTGCGACCGAGTGAACGTCAAGAGGGGCCCCGCCGACGTCACTCACCGTGGGCCTGTGACAGGCCATGAGGTCACACTCTGCCAGGGGCCGCACTGATTGGTGTTCGCTGTGCCCTTGCACACGGTGAGGCTGCCGGTGGTCGTCAGGGAGTAGGACCGCCGCACCTCGACAGGGACACTGCCCGGACCGCACAGCTCTGCCTGCTTTCGTGGAACGCCTGGCACGAGGTCGGCATCGAACTTCGTCCACAGTGAGTAGCAGCCCTCGGCGGAGTTCGACAGCTTGCCCTTGATCACCAGGGTCCGAGTGGGACCTGTGCCTTCGGTCCACCGCTCACCCGAGGCGGAAGCGGTGGCGTACGCGGCCGACCAGGGAACAGGGCCCGCCGCCGCGGCGCTCTCCGCGGCGACAGCCGAGGCCGCCGTGGAGAGCAGGACGGCGCTGATGCCCGTTACGGCGGCAGCTCGGATGTGTGCACGCATGGTGCCCCTTCTGGATTCACTGGGAATGCGCTGAGCGCAGGTATTCCAGGCCCGTGCGGTCCGTCCCGTCGGGCGAGCCGCTCAGACGGTGGACCACCGTCCAGCGGCCGTCGGCCACGGCGCCGGCGAAGCAGGATGCCGTGCCGGTCGCTCCGTTGTGCCAGATCAGCGGCAGCGGCCCCGAACGTTGCCAGCCGAGGCCGGGTTCTCCGAGCGAGCGGTCGAGTACGAGACCGGTCAGCACACGTGACAGCGTGCGAGGGCTCGCCCACAGGCCGCCGGCGGGCAGGATGGCTCCCGTCATGGTCCACGGTTTCACCCTGCGGCCGAACCATCCGGTCGGCAGCAGGCTGCTGTGCTCGGGCGGCCGAGCGGTCATGGCTTCTCGCGGCAGGCCGAGTGGGGACAGCACGTGCACCGCGACGAGCTCGTCGTATTCCTGCCCCGTCGCCGCGGCCAGCGCCGCCCCGAGCACCGCGTAGCCGAAGTTGGAGTACTCCTCGTGCGCGCCGGCGGGACCCTCGGTGAGCCGGTCGAGACCGGCGAGCAGCTGGCGCAGCCGGTCAGCGGTGAAGTCCCGGTACGGGTCGCGGCGGGAGATGCCAGGGGGGAGGCGAGGCAGGCCCGAGGTGTGCTCGGCGAGGTGGCGCAGGGTGATGCCGGTTCCCGACGGGACGTCGAGCCATCGTTCGACGGGGTCGTCAACCGTGAGGACACCTTGCCCGGCCAGCTGCTGCAGGATGGTTCCGGTGATGACCTTGGTGAAGGAGCCCACCTCCGCGTACTTGTCGGGATCGTGCTCGCCGGTGACGATCGGATCGGTGTGGGAGCTGCCGATGATGCAGGTGGGGACGCCGCGCATCGCCCTCACCCCGCAGCTTGGGGAACGGGCGCAGGGGCCGGGGTGTCACGTTCCGGTGCGTCCTGGTCGGTGACCGCCGGGATGCTCTCGGCCTCCTTCCGCGTCCAGCGCCTGCCGACGGTCCGTGCCATCCGGCGGGCGCGGGACAGCGCGGAGGAGAGGAAGATGAGGTCGCAGGCGATCATCGTCAGGGCGAACGCGGTGAGGCCCATGAACACACCGATGGACACATGGAACGCGATGGAGGCCGCCGCGGTCCACGGGCGCAGGCTGGGCACCAGGATCCCCACGGGGAAGTACACCAGGAACAGGGTGGTGCTGTAGGTGCCGAGGAAGACGAGTACGTCGTTGTTGTAGACGAGGCTGGACAGACCCGGCAGCTCGAACTCGGGAACGCGCATGATGTAGAAGAGCGCGGTGCCGTCCTGCCACACCTCTCCCTGCACCTTGTACAGACCGCTCACCACGTACACGAGGCACATCTGTACGGCGATCGCCACTACACCGAGGTTGTGCAGCGGAACACCGAGAGAGCGCACGCTCTCCGGGAGCCGCCCGATGACACGGTCTGCGACTCCGCTCGAGAACGAGAAGTTCTGGTAGCAGTTCGTCAGGAGCAGCATCGGGATGACGAGTTGGGCGAGGTTGTCTCCCCCGTCCAGGAAGGCCGACTGCCGTTCGTAGAGCGACCAGATGAGGATTCCGTGCGCCGCGAGAACCGCTCTGCCTCCCACTCCTACGGTCACAGCGAGAGCGGCGAGCACGCCGAGGTGGAAGACCGCTTCGAACCAGACTTCGGACGTGCTCCAGGCGTAGAGGCTGAAGCTTCCCTTCTCCTCGATCTGTTCGAGGAAGAGGCGGTGCGGCAGGACCGAATCGGCTCCCGGGCCGAAGAGGTAGCTCCGATCGCCGTAGTGGCTCAGGTAGTACATGAGCCCGACGAAGCCGAGCAGCGCACGGGTTCCTGAGACTCCCAGTGCGGCGACCGGGCGACTGGCAGCTGAGTCAATCTTTTTCATGATGCTCACTGCAGTTCAACCGCCCTTTTCCACGGCAAGTCGTAAATATCCAGCTTGCTTTTCGCCTTTGCGTTGTTTCGCTGTGACCACGGAGGCAGTTTCTTGATATACATGCGCGCCTGGACGGCGGTCGGGCTCGCGCCACCCGGGCAGACGTTGTGCATCTGGGTCAGCGCGAAACGGGACAAGGAGCGCTCGGCATCCTTGTGCTGACTCTTTTCGTAGGGCGTCAGAGGGATGTCAAGCTTCTGATTTCCGTCCTTCTTCTCCGGCCCTTCGCTGTTCTCGTCTTTGTGCTTCTGACGGAGACGCCACAACAGGTCGTCCGAATCGTTGAGCTGATTGAGTCCATTACTCACGAGCCGCACCGTGCGAGAAGGGAAGAACCGGTCTTCCTGGGTATTCTTGATCAAGGGGCCGGTCACGTCGTAGTAATCCGTGACCGCACCGTCGGCGCACTTCGCGCGCGCGACTATCCCTTGGTCGTCCTTCGTCGGATCAGGAGCGAACAGGCTCCAGTTCTGCGTGAAGTACGGCTCCAGATAGCCGCTGATCACTCCGTGCAGCTGAATCTTGGCTGGGCTGAGCGGCGCCTGAGAGAACGCCGCGATGGAGAAGTGGGCGCCCAGGAGGGCGGCACCAGCCAGCAGTGCCGCCCTCTGGATGCGCCGATGGCGCATTGTCACCTGTCGAACACGGTCGCCGCAGCGGAGGCGCCGTCACCCGACACCTTCGCAGGCGGGGCGAACAGGCTGAAGTTGTTGGCAACCTGTCCCGCCTGGCTCGCCAGGGATCCCGCAGCGGCCCGCGCGTGAACGGTGGCGCGAGCGGCAGCCCGGCCGGCCGCGGCGGCGGCCCGGGCGGCAGCGCGGGCCTGAGGCGCCTTCGGAGCGTCCTCGGTGGTGGCCTGAGCACTCAGGGCCGCGTTCGCCTGCGGCGGCGTGGAGGCCTGAGCGGAACCCTGCATCGACACGGTCAGGAACGTGCCGGCAATGGCCACGCCGATGACGGCAGCGGCATTCTTCTTCTTCATGTTTTCCCCTCTATTGTTTACTGCCTGATCGCCTGAGGGGAGAGCAGCGGCACATACCGGAGATGTTGGTCAGACATCGACAGCGGCATGTTTGAAGATGCTGGTCAGACAACTTCGACCGCTCGTCCCCCGTGGACGAATCAGCCTTCCGGCGAAGTCGGAAGATTTACTGCGACACGCACTCCGTATGTCAACTTGCTTTCGCAGGTTGATTCCGTACGCCCGCCGCGATTCCTGATGATCTTATGGAGATTGACGCGGGCATCTCAAGGAATGGTCACGTGACGATCATCACAGTGGTGCGGAATTAAACATTCCGGAAGTCCCGCCCCGGCGGTCGACTCGGTCTACACCTGTTGGCCGCTGTGACATACGGCCAAGTGCCCGCATAAAGTCGCCGCCGACCGCCGGCGTCGAGTGGCTCCATTCGCCGTCGACCATGGGGACAAAACTCACGGAGGACGCATGGAACCCGACGCCATTGTGGTAGGAACCGGCCCGAACGGCCTTGCCGCTGCGGTCACTCTCGGGCGGGCAGGTCTCAAGGTCGCCTTGTATGAGGCCCGCACGACCATCGGAGGCGGGCTGCGGACGGAACAGCTCTTCGATGCCGAAATAGGACACGACATCTGTTCCGCCGTTCACCCTATGGCCGTTGTGTCCCCTTTTTTCCGTCAGTTCGACCTGGCGTCCCGGGGGGTGAACATGCTGTATCCATCCGTCAGCTACGCCCACCCCCTGAAAAACGGCCTAGCCGGCCTTGCTTACCGGGACCTGGACGCGACCTGCGCCCACCTCGGTCCGGACGGTGAGCGCTGGCGTCGTCTCATGCAGCCGTTGGTCGACCACTCCCAGGAACTGGTCGACTTCATCCTGTCGGGGCAAAGGGGACTCCCGCGAAGCCTTGCCGTCCCGGCGCTCCTGGGTTCCCGCCTGCTTGCCCACGGCACTGCGCTGGCGCCCCGCTGCTTCAGCACCGAGGTAGCCCGCTCGCTCCTCACCGGGGTGGCGGCGCACGCCGTCGGCAAACTTCCTTCCCTCGCCTCGGGAGCGGTCGCCATGCTCCTCGGACACCTCGCGCACGCCAGCGGCTGGCCGATCCCCGAGGGAGGCAGCGCACGCATCGCCGACGCGCTCGCCGACGACATCACCGCCCACGGCGGAACCTTCCACACGGACCACCACGTGACCAGCCTCGACGAACTCCCCCCAGCGAAACTGGTGCTTCTCGACACAAGTCCCAAGACGTTCACGGAGATCGCGGCTGACCGGCTCCCCGCCGGTTACCGGCGAGGCCTGACTCGATTCCGATACGGGCCGGCCGCAGCCAAGGTGGACTTTCTCGTCTCCGAGCCGATTCCCTGGGCCAACCCTGACGTGGGGCAAGCCGCAACCGTTCACCTGGGAGGAACCCAGGCGGACATGTTCGAAGCCGAGACAAAGGCCGCTGCCGGCATCCGGCCTGAGGAACCGTTCGTTCTGCTGGTCGACCCCGCCTCGGCCGATCCGAGCCGCGCCAGACCGGGGCGACGTCCTGTGTGGGCCTACGCGCACGTCCCCAACGGCGACGCGGTGGACCCGACCGCGATGGTCACGGCGTGCATCGAGCGCTACGCGCCCGGATTCGCCGACACGGTGATCCATCGACGCGGGATCAGCGGTACCGAGTACCAGGCATACAACCCGAACTATGTGGGCGGGGACATCGGAGCGGGTGCCATGACTCTCTGGCAGTCCGTCATGCGCCCTGTTCCGCGTTTCGACCCGTACCGCACACCGCTGACCGGTGTCTACATGTGCTCTGCGTCAACCCCGCCCGGGCCGAGCGTTCACGGCATGTCCGGCTACCTTGCCGCGCTGTCAGCCCTCCGTCGCGAGTTCGGCATCCGCACCCCTCCATACCTCGGACCGCGGTGAGGCTCCGCCGGGGTGGTGAGCCGTCTCCCGCTCGCCGGCGCCGGCCGCCTCGTCCGGCCAGGACATCACCCGTCTGGGCCTGCATCCTGGCCGGTCGGTGTACGGCACTACCCGGCGGCCTCGGTCGGCTCGTCCTTGGATCTGTCGGGGTAGATCAACCGCACGCCACCGCCGATCACCAGGAAGCAGCTCAGCAAGAGGGCGAACCGCGCGACTCTCGCGCCGCCCTCCCAATCGGCCGACGGCCCCAGGACCAACCAGAAAGCGAGAACCATCCCCGCCATCACAACCGCTACGCCCAGTAACCGGCGCACCCTTGCTCCCTTCTCCTACGATCTTCAGTTTGCGGTTCACTCTACTCATCGGAAACATCGGCGCAGGGCTGGGTCCGTCCGTTCAAGAAAAGGCAAACGGCGCGTACAGCACGTACCTGCTCGTACGCGCCGACGCGCCGTGCGGGGCCCTGCGGGAGGCCTACTCGTCGTCTTCGGGCTTCTCCGCCTCGTTGATCTCCTCCTCGAGACCCAGCTGCTCGATGAGCCACTTGTCGAACTCGATCGCGGCCCGCACCCAGCTGACCGTCGAGGACACGAAGTGCTCCAGGCTCACGCCCATGCCGATCAGCATCTGGGCCTCGCCGATGAGGCGGACCGTGCCGTCGTCGTGGGTGTGGCTGTAGACCTTGGGCCACAGGGTGCGGCGGTTCCAGTCGTCGATGGACTCCAGGATCTGCGGCTTGGCCTCGATCTCGTGAGGCCGGTCGTAGAACGTCCGCACGGAGAAGACCTGCTGGTCTCCCTCGCCCCGGAACATGAAGTAGGTGCGGAACTGCTCCCACGGCGCCGCGAGGTCTCCCTCGTCGTCGACGACGTACTTGAGCTCCATCTGGTCGAGGAGCTGCTTCACGAGGTCCTGATCCGGGACGACGGGGCCCGCCGGTCCTTGCGGCTGCGGCTCGGGCTGGCCCCCGAAGTTCGGAATCGAGGACGGGTCGATGGTCACCGTGAATTTCCCTTCGTACGGATCCCGCCATCCTCCCCCATGCGGGGAGGGGGGTGGCAAGCCCCGACTACCCCGCTAAGCCCATGGCTGACACGATCCGGTCAACCGCAACCTCCAGGTGCCGCACGCCGTCCTCCTGAATGACGGACGGAGGGGGCACGGTGGCGGAACCGGGCAGGGGTGACACACGGTGGTGGCTGATCCTGCCCGTCCTGGCCGTGCCGGTGCTCGTCCTCGGGTTCCTGATCGTCGGCCTCTTCGCCTGGGCCCTGTCGGACGAGGAGGACCCGCGCGCCGGGGCCATGAAGAAGGTGCCCTGCGCCGATGCGCTGGCCTTCGGCGGTGCCTCGGCCCCGGCACACGCCCACGTCGGGAACTGCACCATGCAGCAGGGCATCGACACCGCGTACGCGGCGGTGCTGCGGATGCCGCGCGAGGACGTGCGCGGCTGGCTGCGCGAGACGTATCCGAAGGCGCCCCAGGCCCGCTCGGACGCCTCCTGCGGGGCACTCTGTCTCGACGTGAGCCACGAGGACGGCCTGCCCGCCACGGCCGGGGCCCACGTGGTGCAGGTGCGCGTGGAGTACGTGAACGCCGAGACGGCGCGGGTGCGCTTCTCGGCGTTCACGATGTGATCGACGGTCCTACAGCGTCTTGCCCGTCGCCGGTCCCAGCAGCAGTTCATCGCCGAAGCGGTCCACGCGGACCGTGTCGCCGTCCTTGATCTCGCCGGAGAGGATCTCCTTGGCGAGCCGGTCGCCGATGGCGGTCTGGACGAGGCGGCGCAGCGGGCGGGCGCCGTACGCCGGGTCCATGCCCTCCTCCGCGAGCCAGGCCAGGGCCTCGGGCGTGATGTCCAGGGTGAGGCGCCGCTCGGCGAGCCGCTTGGCCAGGCGTTCGATCTGGAGCTTCGCGATGCGTTCCAGCTCGGGCTTGGTCAGGGCGGCGAAGACGACCAGGTCGTCCAGGCGGTTGAGGAACTCCGGCTTGAAGGAGCTCCGCACCACCTCCAGGACCTGTTCCTTCTTCTCCGCCTCGCTGGTGAGCGGGTCGACCAGGAACTGGCTGCCCAGGTTCGACGTCAGCACCAGGATGGTGTTGCGGAAGTCGACCGTGCGGCCCTGGCCGTCCGTGAGACGCCCGTCGTCGAGCACCTGGAGCAGGATGTCGAAGACCTCGGGATGGGCCTTCTCCACCTCGTCCAGCAGGACGACCGAGTACGGACGGCGGCGCACCGCCTCCGTGAGCTGGCCGCCCTCCTCGTAGCCGACGTAGCCGGGCGGGGCGCCGACCAGCCGGGCCACGCTGTGCTTCTCGCTGTACTCCGACATGTCGATGCGGACCATCGCCCGCTCGTCGTCGAAGAGGAAGTCGGCGAGGGCCTTGGCCAGCTCGGTCTTGCCGACACCGGTCGGGCCGAGGAAGAGGAAGGAGCCGGTGGGGCGGTCGGGGTCGGAGATCCCGGCGCGAGAGCGCCGCACGGCGTCGGACACCGCCCGCACGGCCTCGGTCTGGCCGATGAGCCGCTTGCCCAGCTCGTCCTCCATGCGCAGCAGCTTCTGCGTCTCGCCCTCCAGCAGACGCCCGGCCGGGATGCCGGTCCAGGAGGCGACGACGTCGGCGATGTCGTCGGCGCCGACCTCCTCCTTGACCATGGTGTCCCTGGCGACCTCCTCTTCGGCCTCGGAGGCGGCCTCCAGCTCCTTCTCCAGGGCGGGGATCTCGCCGTAGAGCAGCTTGGAGGCGGTGTCGAAGTCGCCGTCGCGCTGGGCGCGCTCGGCCTGGCCGCGCAGTTCGTCGAGGCGTTCCTTCAGCTCGCCGACGCGGTTGAGGGACTGCTTCTCCTTCTCCCAGCGGGCGGTGAGGCCGCGCAGCTCCTCCTCCTTGTCGGCGAGGTCGCGGCGCAGCTTCTCCAGGCGCTCGCGGGAGGCCGCGTCGGTCTCCTTGCCGATCGCCAGCTCCTCCATCTTCAGCCGGTCGACGGCGCGCTGGAGTTCGTCGATCTCGACGGGCGAGGAGTCGATCTCCATGCGCAGCCGCGAGGCCGCCTCGTCGACGAGGTCGATGGCCTTGTCGGGCAGGAAGCGGGAGGTGATGTACCGGTCGGAGAGGGCGGCGGCGGCGACCAGCGCGCTGTCCGCGATCTGCACCTTGTGGTGGGCCTCGTACCGTCCCTTGAGGCCGCGCAGGATCGCGATGGAGTCCTCGACGCTCGGCTCGGCGACCAGCACCTGCTGGAAGCGCCGCTCCAGAGCGGCGTCCTTCTCGATCCGCTCCCGGTACTCGTCCAGCGTCGTGGCACCCACCATGCGCAGCTCACCGCGCGCGAGCATGGGCTTGAGCATGTTGCCCGCGTCCATGGCGGAGTCGCCGCCGGCACCGGCCCCCACGACGGTGTGCAGCTCGTCGATGAAGGTGATGATCTGCCCGTCGGAGTCCTTGATCTCGGCGAGGACGGTCTTCAGCCGCTCCTCGAACTCGCCCCGGTACTTGGCACCGGCGACCATGGCGCCCAGATCGAGCGCGACGAGCCGCTTGTCCTTGAGGGACTCCGGCACGTCCCCCTTGACGATCCGCTGGGCGAGCCCTTCGACGACGGCGGTCTTGCCGACGCCGGGCTCACCGATGAGCACGGGGTTGTTCTTGGTCCGCCGGGACAGCACCTGCACCACGCGCCGGATCTCCTGGTCGCGCCCGATGACGGGATCGAGCCTGCCTTCCCGCGCGGCGGCCGTGAAGTCGGTGCCGAACTTCTCCAGGGCCTTGTACTGCCCCTCGGGATCGGCCGTGGTCACGCGCCGGGCGCCCCGCGTCTTCTGGAAGGCGTCCTGCAGCTTCCTGGCGTCGGCGCCCTGCTGGGACAGCACCTCGCCGGCCGCGCCGCCCTTCGCGGCGATGCCGATGAGGAGGTGCTCCGTGGAGAGGTACTCGTCCCCGAGGTCCTTGGCACGGGCCTGCGCGTCGGCGACGACGGCGAGCATCTCGCGGTTGGGCTGGGGCGGCGCCACGGTGGACCCGGTCACGCTGGGCAGCCCGGCGAGGACGCGCTCGGCTCCGGCGCGTACGGCCGCCTGGTCGGCGTCGACCGCGGCGAGCAGATCGGTGATGTTCTCGTTGTCCTGCCCCTGGAGCAGCGCCAGGAGCAGGTGGGCTGGGGTGAGGTCGGGGTGGCCCTCCGTCACGGCCCGGTTGCTGGCCGCGTTGATGGCGTCCCGGCTCCTGTTGGTCAGCTCGGCGTCCACGTTCGCGTTCTCCTCCTTGCACTGACCCGAACGGCTTGCACAAAGTTGAGTCTAGTCCACTCAAGGCCGGTTCGGGGAGGAGACAGGGGCTAAGTTCCGGGGCATGGCGACCAAGTACTCCGTCGATCCGGGTGCCCCGGACCCGCCGTATCTCGCCTTCTGGCGGGAGCGGCACGTGTGCACGCTGACGACCCCCCGCCCGGACGGCACTCCGCACGTGGTACCCGTCGGGGTCACATACGATCCCGAGGCCCGGCTCGCTCGGGTGATCACCAACAAGGCGAGCGCCAAGGCGCGGCACGTACGGGCCGCCGGGGAGCAGGGGGCGGCGGTCGCCGTCTGCCAGATGGAGGGCCGGCGCTGGGCGACGCTGGAGGGCCGGGCCTTCGTCCGCACGGAACCGGAGAGGGTGGCCGAGGCGGAGCGCCGCTACGCGGAGCGCTATGGACGGACCCCTTCACCCAACCCCGCGCGCGTGGTGATCGAGATCGAGCTGACGCGAGCGATGGGGCGAGGGTGATGCCGCGGTTCACCGAAGTGAAAATCCACACCGATGATCGATTGGATCCGGCCACTGCGTGACTGTGGCGATAACCGGAAATGTCGCCAGAAACTGCAGCGGCGTCACCGTGTTCAGGTCACGGTGACGCCGCTGCGGGGGGAAGCACCTGAGCGATCTTTACGACGGGGGAATCGCGTCAGGCACTGCGGGGGGTGGCAGAGATGGTCCTCGGGACGGGAGAGTCGGCTTCCACCTGCTCGTGGTCCCTCTGGTCCAGGTTCACAAAGATCATTCCGTACCGTACGGCACACCGCACGGGCTGCGGCGCCCCCCGAGGCCGCCGCAGACACCGGTAAGCCCGTACGTCCTCGTCCTCGTCCCGCGTGACGACCACCGGCTCGCCGAACACGGTCACCATCAACGAGTCACCGCTGTGGGGGATGGCGGTGACCAGGTCGATGAAGTGCCAGCCGGAGCGGTAGGCGGTGGCCATTTCGCGACGGAAGGAGCGGTCGTCGGGTGGAGTGGTCACGGTCAGCTCCCGACCTCGTCAGCACCGGAACTCGCTGAGCTTCCACTGCTGCCGGCGTCGGCGTTCACCGCCACCGAAGGCCAGGTACTGTTCGCCCGCACCTCGTCCTTCGCATCGGAGAAGCCCCCGAGCACGCCCAGGGTCGCGGCGACGGAGAAGGCGGCGACAAGCACCGAGCGAAGCATTTTGCTGCACATAGTCGGCTTCGTCCTCACTTGAAGGTCCCCTTTTCCCCCGTCGAATACGACGATGGCTCATTCGGGCACGTCATGGCCACAGAATCGATGCATCATGTTCCTGCATGTTCAGGACCCTGGGGGGTGGAGATTTGGGATCAAATCAGACTAAGGAGACACATCCCCATCCGATTACGGAGTTGTGCGAGGAAGGTGGTCGCCTTTACACCATCGCACTGCGTGCCGGACGTCTGGCGCGCGAGGATGCCGACCCCGCACCCTGCCTGATCGAGCTAGCGCTGCTCCATCCCGACCCCGACGACCCGACCTGGCTTCGCCCGGTTCCGCCCGTGGTGGCCCTCTCGCGGCAGCTCAACCCCCTGGAACAGGAGATAGCGGACCGCAGGCGACGGGCGATCGATCTCGCGGAGAGCTTTCAGCCGTTCATGGCCCTCGGTGCCCAGATGGCCACCACCAGCGACTCCATCACCGTCCTGGAGGGCGGCGAGCGGATCAACGCCGCGCTGAACATGGCCACGTCCCAGTGCCAGAACGAGATGCTCACGCTCCAGCCGAGCGACCGCTTGTCCGAGCGGAGCCTCCTGCAAGGGATGAAGCGCGACAGGCCGTTGATAGAACGCGGTGTGCGGATACGTACGGTGTACCAGCACACGGCCCGGTACAACCCGGAGCAACTGGCCTACTCCGCCCGGCTCGCTGACGGTAAGGCGGAGTACCGCACGATCGACGAACTCGTGGAGCGGCTGATCATCTGCGACGAGACCGTCGCCTTCATCCCCACTCGCGACGACCAGCAAGTCGCGCTGGAGCTTCGGCACCCAGGGATCATCCGGTACCTGATCAAGGTGTTCGAGTTCATGTGGAACCGGGCCGTTCCGCTGAGCGCGACCACTCCCTACGAGATCGCGCAAGACGGCATCACGGAGATCCAGTACTCGATAGCCAAGCTCCTCGTCGAGGGCCACGTCGACGAGGCCATCGCCCGCCGCCTGGGCATGAACGTGCGCACGTGCCGGGCCCACATCGCGAAGCTCGCTTCGCTCCTGGGCAGTGGCAGCCGGGCCCAACTCGGCTACCTCATCGCACAGTCGGGGATTCTGGAGCGGGAGGGAGCGCCCGAGTGAGCGCGCCGCACCACGAGCACGGCGTGGAGGACCTCTGCTCCGCGGGTATGGAGCTGTACGAACGGGCCCTGCGCGAGGGGCACCTGCCCGCTGGGGACGCCCGGACCGTCCCGTGCCTCGTCGACCTCGGTCTACTGCACCCCGCCGTCGACGACCCGCTCAGGTGGGAGCCCGTCGCTCCGCTCGTCGCGTTGCACCGGCTGCTGCGGAGTTCCGAGGAGCGGATCGCGAGCGAACGACAGCGAGAGGCGCGGCTCGCCGAGACATTCGGTTCCCTCATGCGGATCGCCGGGCCACGCACCTCAGCCACCGACACGCCCACGATACGACTGCTCACCGGCACGAAGCAGATCAACCGGGCCATCACCGACGCGGTGGCCGACGCCTCCGAGGAACTGGTCACCGTCCAGCCCCGCGCCGGACTCACCGGCGAACGCGGCCAGGTCGCCGATACCACGTCGCTCGACCGCGATCAGGCCGCGCTGGACCGCGGTTGCCGCATACGCACCCTGTACCCGCACACGTTGCGCCACTTCCCAACCATCACCGCCCGCTGCGAGCGACTGAAGGGCGACGTCGAGGTGCGCTCACTGGACGAAGTCCCCGACCGCCTCATCCTCATCGACCGCACAGTGGCCTTTGTCCCGGCCGACAAGGAAGGCAAACTCGCCCTGGAGATCCGGCACCCAGCCATCGCCGGATACCTGGCCACGGCCTTCGACCGCCTCTGGCGCCTGGCCACGCCCATGTACCCCGATGCCGCCCCCCAGCCCTCCCACAACGGCATCACCCCCCGCCAACGCGCCATCGCCACCCTCCTGGTCGAAGGCCACACCGACGCCGTCATAGCCGACCGCCTCGGCATGAACATCCGCACCGCCCGCGTCCACATCGCCAAGCTCGCCGCGACGCTGGGCAGTCAGAGCAGGGCGCAACTCGGCTACCTCATCGGGCAGTCCGGGATTCTTGACCAGGAACGCTGACGGGCCGGGCAGCAGCCTCCCCTGATGGTCCGTCCAGGCCCGCCTGGGCGATCCGCACCCCCAACTGCGTACGGCTCGCCGCCCCCAGCGTCTCCGACAGCCGGGCGATGTGCGCCCGGCACGTCCGCACACTGATCCCCAGCCGTTCAGCGATCACCGCGTCCTGGTGCCCTTCCGCCAGCAGGGCCGCGATCGACTGCTCCCGGTGGGAGATGCCCTCGATGCCGGTGTCGGGCAGCGGCGCGGTCAACGGGATGGCCAGGCGCCAGAGCCGTTCGAACACCGTGACCAGGTACTCGACGATCGCCGGGTGCCGCAGCTCCAGGGCCATCGTGCGGTCGGTGTTGGCGGGGATGAAGGCCACCGTCCGGTCGAAGAGGATCAGCCGGTCGATCACCTCGTCCAGCGTGCGGGCCTCCACCGCGTCGCCCATCAGCTCCAGATAGGTCATCAGACCCTGCCCGTGCCGGGCGACATGCGTGTACAGGTCCCGCATCCGCACGCCCCGGCCGCGCAGCGCCAGCGCCCGGTGCAGTCCCTCGGAGAGTTCCGCCTCGCGCCGGATGCCGCCGGGCTGCACCGTGAGCACCTCGGTCGTGCACGCCTGGGTCGCCTCGTCCATCGCGGTCTGGATCCGGGCGAGGCCGTCCAGCACCCGGATCGCCGGGCCCTCGGCCGCCGACGGGGCCGGCTGCAGGTGCCGCCCCAGCCCGGCGTACCGCTCGAACGCCGCCACGGCCGAACCCACCCGCCGCTGGCTCGCGCTGACCTCGTCGTACATCCCGCGCAGCAGCCGGGTCATGACCTCCTGCGGTGAGGTCGGCACCAGCCAGTCCATGTCGTCGGGGTCCGGGTGCAGCAGGGCGAGCTCCAGCAGGCACGGCACCGGCTCCGCGTCCCGGCGCGGCACGCGGCCCCGCCGTACGGCCCGGGAGTACACGCGATCCCCGGCCGCGCACAGTCGGTCGGCACCGTGTGGATGCTCCTCCGCCCCGTGCCCGGCCATCGCCCGTCCCACCCCCGGTTTCACCGCCTTGCCGCAGCGGCAACTATGCGCGGCCTGCCCCTGCTCCGCAACACGGCTCCACCGCGGCAGCGTTCCGTTTCCTCACGGCCCGGCGCTTCGATGAGCGCCCCGACCTCGGCACGGACGCTGCGGTCCCGGCAGCGGCTGATTGCGGCTAGGCGCCGTCGCCGTCGCGCGTGAGCAGTGACTCCACCCGCTCGTAGGCCGCCCAGTCACGGAAGTGACGCGTGTACAGGTCGGCGTCACGCCCGAGATCGGGGTCCTCGGCCTCCTTCACGTCGACGATCGCCCGGAGCCGCCAGGTGACCGTCTCCTGCCGGTCGTTCACGTAGCTCGTCTCCGCCTCGCGCGCCCGCCGCTCGACCCGCTCTCGGGCGGACCGCTCGTCGGCCGCGTGCACCAGGACGACGTTCTCCTGGTACAGGGGCTGCTCCTGTGTCCCGGCCGCGGCCGGGGACGATGTGGTCGCCTCCATCACCACCAGGGCGATGTAGGGCTGCGGGGCCGGCTGGTCGGCACCGGTCCGGTCGGTCACGCTCGCTCCTGTCCGCATGTCGGCCCCCCGTGGGTCCGCCTACTTCAGCCCGATCGTCTCGCAAGCCGCCTCGTACTTCGCCGTGCAGATGTCCGACAGCTTGTAGATGTCGTCCGCGACCACCGTGTCCTTGATGTTCTCCTTGGTCAGGGCGACGACGGGCACGAGCTGGGCGGGGATGCCCTTGTGGGTGGGACTGTCGACCTTGTCGCGGGTCAGGGCGGCGAACTGGATCTCGCGGCCTTGGACCTTGGCCACGGCCATCTCCGCCGCGTTCTCGGCCTCCTGCGGGTACGACTTGTACACGCTCATGTACTGGTCACCGGCGATGATCCGCTGCACCGCCGGGAGCTCCGCGTCCTGGCCGGTGATCGGCGGCAGGTCGGTCACGCCCGCGGCCTCCAGCGCCTTGACGATGCCGCCGGCCATGCCGTCGTTGGCGGAGTACACCGCGTCGATGTCGTCCTTGCCGATCTTCTGAATCGCCTCGGCCATGTTGGCCTCGGCGTTCTCCGGCTTCCAGTCCTTGGTGTCGAAGGACTGGGCGATCGTCACCTTGCCGTTCAGCTCGGACATCGCACCGGCCTTGAACTGCTTGGCGTTCGGGTCCGTCGGCGAGCCGTTCATCATGACGATCTTGTCGGAGAGGCTCGCCTTCTCGCCGATCGCCTCCAGCAGGGTGCGCCCCTGCACCTCGCCGACCAGTTCGTTGTCGAAGGAGATGTACGCGTCGATCGGGCCCTCGGCCAGCCGGTCGTAGGCGATGACCGGGATGCCGGCGTCCTTGGCCTTCTTCACGCCGTCGGCGATGGCGTGCGAGTCGACGGCGTCCAGCAGGATCACGTCGACCCGGTCGTCGACCATCTGCTGCAGCTGGGCCGCCTGCGTGTCCGCGCTCGCCTCGGCGTTGGCGTACTCGACGCGGCCCCGGTCGTTGGTGAGGGACTCGACCTTCCTCTTGATGATGGGGTAGTCGAAGTTCTCGTACCGGGTGTTCGCCTTCTCCGGGAGCAGCAGGCCCACGGTGATGTCGTTGCCCTTGGTCGGGCTCGCCTCGTCGCTGCTCCCGGTCGCGTTGAGCACGCCGCAGCCGGCGAGCGTGACGGACATCGTGGCCGCGGCCACGGGTATGGAGATACGACGGCGCATGCGGGAGCTCACTTCGCGTGTGATTCGGACGTGGGCGCACTTTGTGGCCCATGTGACTGAAAAGCCAACGCGGGTGCGCCCCTCAGCGTCAAGCGGAACCACTTAACGAGATGACAACACCACGCTCCGCAGCAGTTGTGAAGACTCTGCGGAATCACCTCCAAGTGACTTGCATCATCCGGTCATCCACAGGAGGCCCGGCGAAAACACCCCAAGGCAGACCAAGGCATACGAAAGGGGCCGGGAGTCGCCTCCCGGCCCTTCTCGCAGGTGTACGCGCGTCGGTCGCGTCAGTCCGACTGCTGCTGCCGCTTCGGCCGCCACACCACCAGCGCGCTGGTCTGCTGGACCTCCTGGTACGGCACCAGGTCGCGGCGGTACGACGCGTGCACCGCCGCCTCACGCTGCCGCATGGCCGCCGCCGCGCCGTCGAGCGCGTCCTCCAGCTCGGCCACCCGGGCCTGGAGGGCGGCGACCTGGTTCTCCAGTTCGATGATGCGCTTGATCCCCGCGAGGTTGATGCCCTCGTCCTGCGACAACTGCTGAACGGTGCGCAGCAGTTCGATGTCCCGGGCCGAGTAGCGGCGGCCCCGGCCCGGCGTGCGGTCCGGGGACACCAGGCCCAGACGGTCGTACTGGCGCAGGGTCTGCGGGTGCAGGCCGGACAGCTGGGCCGCCACCGAGATGACGTAGACCGGGGTCTCCTCGGTCAGTTCATACGGGTTGCGTCGACGACCGTCCATCTGACTCATGCTCCCTTCGCGGCCTGGAACAGCTCCGCCCGCGGATCCTCACCCGCGGTCGCCTCGCGATACGCCTCGAGTGCGTCACGAGCCTTCCCCGTCAGGTCCTTCGGAACACTCACCTCGACGGTGACCAGAAGGTCGCCGCGGGTGCCGTCCTTGCGGACCGCGCCCTTGCCCCGGGCACGCATCGTACGGCCGTTCGGCGTGCCCGGCGGCAGCTTCAGCGTGACGGGCGGGCCGCCCAGCGTCGGCACCCGGACCTCGCCGCCGAGGGCCGCCTCGGCGAAGGTCACCGGGACGGTGACGGTGAGGTTGTCGTCCTTGCGGCCGAACACCGGGTGGGAGTCGACGTGCACGACCACGTACAGATCGCCCGCCGGGCCGCCGCGCTCGCCCGGCGCTCCCTTGCCGCGCAGCCGGATCCGCTGGCCGTCGCTGACACCCGCGGGGATGCGCACCTGCATGGTCCGCGAGGACTTGGCCCGGCCGCTGCCCTTGCAGACCTCGCAGGCGTTCTCCGCGATCAGGCCGCGGCCCTTGCAGTCCGGGCAGGGGTCGGTGAGGGAGAAGCCGCCGCCGCTGCCCCGGGCGACCTGTCCGGTGCCGACGCAGGTCGGGCACACGCGCGGTGTGCCGTTCTTGTCGCCGGTGCCCGAGCAGGCCTTGCAGGGCGACTGCGAGGACATCCGCAGCGGGACGGTCGCGCCCTCGATCGCCTCCGTGAAGCTCAGCGTGACCTCGGACTCGATGTCCTGGCCGCGCCGCGGATGCGTGCGCGTCCCCGCGCCCGCGCCGCCACGGTTGAACAGGCCCCCGAAGACGTCACCGAGTCCACCGCCGAAACCGCCGGCTCCCTGGCCGCCGCCCGGGGCGCCTCCGAAGAGGTCGCCCAGGTCGAAGTTGAAGGAGCCGCCGCCCGCGCCGGGCCCCGGGCGGAAGCCGCCGTTGCCGAAGAGGGCGCGTGCCTCGTCGTACTCCTTGCGCTTCTTGGGATCGCCGAGGATGTCATTGGCCTCGGAGATCTCCTTGAAGCGCTCCTCCGCCTTGACGTTGCCCTTGTTGGCGTCCGGGTGGTACTCGCGGGCGAGCTTCCGGTACGCCTTCTTGATCTCGGCCTCGGTGGCGTCCTTGGGGACGCCGAGGACCTTGTAGTAGTCCTTCTCGATGAAGTCCTTGGTGCTCATCCTCGACGCCCCTCCTTCCCTTCGTCCGCTATGACGTCAGCCCTCTTCCGGGCCACCGCTCTCCTTGTCGTCGGCTTCGGCGGCCTCGTCCGCCTTGACCGTCTGCGCCCCCGGCTGGGGCTCGGCCACCGCCACCCGCGCGGGGCGGATGGTGCGCTCGCCGATCCGGTACCCGGGCTGCAGGATCGCGACGCACGTCGTCTCGGTGACGTCCGGTGCGTAGCTGTGCATCAGGGCTTCGTGGATCGTCGGGTCGAAGGGCTCGCCCTCCTTGCCGAACTGCTGGAGGCCCATCTTGGCCGCCGTGCTCTCCAGCGACTCGGCGACGGACTTGAAGCCGCCGACCAGTTCGCCGTGTTCACGCGCGCGGCCGATGTCGTCGAGCACGGGCAGGAGCTCGGTCAGGAGGTTCGCGATGGCGATCTCCTTGACCGCGATCCGGTCGCGCTCGACCCGACGGCGGTAGTTCTGGAACTCGGCCTGGAGGCGCTGGAGGTCCGCCGTGCGCTCGCCCAGCGCCGTGCGTGCCTGGTCCAGCTGGGCCACCAGAGCCACGTCCTGGCCCGTGTCCCCGGCCGGGGCCGCCCCCTCCTCCGTCGAGGGGGAGTCGGCGGCCTTCGGCTCGGCGTCGTCGGAGGTGGCGCCGGAAGGGACGTCGGGCTGCTGCTCGTCGAAGCCCGGGGTCTCCTCCGTCACGCGGCACCGTCCTTCCGCTCGTCGTCCACGATCTCGGCGTCCACGACGTCGTCGTCGGCCTTGGCGTCACCGGCACCGGCGTCCGCACCGGCTCCGGCGGCGGCGCCACCGGCGGCCTGCGCGGCGTTCGCGTCGGCGTACATCGCCTGGCCGAGCTTCTGCGAGACGGCCGCGACCTTCTCCGTGGCGGTGCGGATCTCGGCCGTGTCCTCGCCCTTGAGCTTCTCCTTCAGCTCATTGACGGCTTCCTCGACCTCGGTCTTGATGTCGCCGGGGACCTTGTCCTCGTTGTCCTTGAGGAACTTCTCCGTCTGGTAGACGAGCTGCTCGCCCTGGTTGCGGGACTCGGCGGCCTCGCGGCGCTTGTGGTCCTCCTCCGCGTACTGCTCGGCCTCCTGGCGCATGCGGTCGACCTCGTCCTTCGGCAGCGAGGAGCCGCCGGTGACGGTCATCTTCTGCTCCTTGCCCGTGCCCAGGTCCTTCGCGGTCACGTGCATGATGCCGTTGGCGTCGATGTCGAAGGAGACCTCGATCTGCGGGACGCCGCGCGGCGCCGGGGGCAGACCGGTCAGCTCGAACATCCCGAGCTTCTTGTTGTACGCCGCGATCTCGCGCTCGCCCTGGTAGACCTGGATCTGCACGGACGGCTGGTTGTCCTCGGCCGTGGTGAAGATCTCGGACCGCTTGGTCGGGATCGTGGTGTTGCGCTCGATGAGCTTGGTCATGATGCCGCCCTTGGTCTCGATACCGAGGGACAGCGGGGTGACGTCGAGGAGCAGGACGTCCTTGACCTCGCCCTTGAGGACACCGGCCTGCAGGGCGGCGCCGATGGCGACGACCTCGTCCGGGTTGACGCCCTTGTTGGCGTCCTTGCCGCCGGTCAGCTCCTTGACGAGCTCGGCGACGGCGGGCATACGGGTCGAGCCGCCGACCAGGACGACGTGGTCGATCTCGCTGATGGAGATGCCTGCGTCCTTGATGACGTTGTGGAACGGCGTCTTGCAGCGCTCCAGGAGGTCCGCGGTCAGCTGCTGGAACTGGGCGCGGGTGAGCTTCTCGTCGAGGTGCAGGGGGCCCTCGGCGGAGGCGGTGATGTAGGGCAGGTTGATCGAGGTCTCGGTGGACGAGGACAGCTCGATCTTCGCCTTCTCGGCGGCCTCGCGCAGACGCTGCAGGGCCATCTTGTCCTTGCCCAGGTCCACGCCGTGGCCGGACTGGAACTGCTGGACCAGGTAGTCGACGATGCGCTGGTCCCAGTCGTCACCACCGAGGTGGTTGTCACCGTTGGTGGCCTTCACCTCGACGACACCGTCGCCGATCTCCAGCAGCGAGACGTCGAACGTACCGCCGCCGAGGTCGAAGACCAGGATGGTCTGGTCGTCCTTGTCGAGGCCGTACGCCAGCGCGGCCGCGGTGGGCTCGTTGACGATGCGCAGCACGTTCAGACCGGCGATCTCGCCGGCCTCCTTGGTGGCCTGGCGCTCGGAGTCGTTGAAGTACGCCGGGACGGTGATGACCGCGTCGGTCACCTTCTCGCCCAGGTAGGACTCGGCGTCCCGCTTCAGCTTCTGGAGCACGAAGGCGCTGATCTGCTGCGGGTTGAAGGGCTTCCCGTCCAGCTCGATCTTCCAGTCGGTGCCCATGTGCCGCTTGACCGACCGAATGGTCCGGTCCACGTTGGTGACCGCCTGACGCTTGGCCACCTCTCCGACGAGCACCTCACCGTTCTTGGCGAAGGCGACGACGGACGGCGTGGTCCTGGCGCCCTCGGCGTTGGTGATGACGGTGGGCTCGCCGCCCTCCAGAACGCTGACGACGGAGTTAGTCGTGCCCAGGTCGATGCCGACCGCACGTGCCATGGTTGATTCCTCCAGCTGACTTGAGTGGAACGGACTCAAGTGTGCACGACGGCTCCCCACCGGTCAACAGAGCTGAGTCGACCGGGCTCAACTCTTATCCGCTCCTTACACGCAACGAGGCCTTGACCTGCGGAGATACCGAGCGTCGATCGGCGTACACGGGAACACGGGAGAGTGCGAACACCACCAGGAGCGCCCCGCCCGCCACCCACCACAAGGCGTCGCTCCCGACCCGGCCGACGTGCGCGAGTACCCCGGCGAGGGCAGCGGAGAACGCCCCGAAGCCCAGCAGCAGGGTGCCCCCCGGCACGGTCAGTCCGAGCCGCCGCAGCCGGTGCGCGAGATGATCCGGCCCGCTCCGCAGCAGGGCGCGCCCGCCCAACCGCCGCGACAGCAGCACCAGTACGGCGTCGGCACACACCACGGCGGTCAGCGCGAACAGCACCCCGGCGCTCTCCCCGAGGCCGAACCCGGCGCGGACGTGCACGGCGGCCACGGCGATCAGGAACCCGGCGAACATGGACCCGCAACTGCCCAGCGCCACGCGCGCGGGGTGCCAGTTGTGCAGCAGGAACCCGGTCAGCGCGGCGGCCAGCACGCTCATCAGCGCCGCGATCCCGTCCCTGACGTCCACGGCGGCACAGGCCGCCACCCCGAAGGCGGCGACGACCCCGACCGCCCCCGCGAGCCCGTCGGCGTGATCGATCCCCCGGAAGGCGAAGGTCACCCCCACGACCCACAGGACGCCGAGCAGCCCGGCCCCCACCCCGGCCTCCGCGTACGGCATGACACACGCGGCCGCCACGGCCGTACCGGCGGCCAGCACCCGCCGCCGCAGCCGCCACACGTCGTCGACGAGCCCGAGCAGGGCGACGACACCGCCGGCGGCGAGCAGCCCGCCGATCCCGACCCCGGCCGAACCCCACTCCTTGACACCCACCACCGATCCGGTGACGACCACGACGGCCACGCCCCCGGACAACGGCACCTCCCGCTGCCGCCGCCGCTCGACCAGCCGCAGCCGCAGGGCGGGGATCCGGAGGGCGGCCGCGAGCAGGGCGGTGAGGAGGAGGGCGGTGGCGATGACAGCGATCCCGTAGAGCACGGATATAAGTTAGGCGTCACTATGACAATTCGGTACGAATAACACGACAGGATCGCGGCCGGATTCCGCACTGCTTCTGAGGCAACCCTCAGCGATTCAGATCACTGCCCACCCGGCTACAGTGCGGCGGAAGATAGGGGTAGTCTCAGACGGACTGCATAAGTTACCGCTTAGTAATCTCGGGGAACCCTCCAAGAACGACCCGTTCCCCCGACAAACCCTCGCAGGCCCGAGGAGCCCCCATGCAACTCGCCGCGATCATCGTGTCGCTGGTCCTGACCGTGGTCGGCGTCGCGCTGCTCGCACGCGCGATCGGCCAGTTCGTCCGGTACTTCAAGCTGGGCCAGCCCGTGCCCGCCGGCACCCGGACCGACAACCCCTACCAGCGCAGCGTGACGCTGGTGAAGGAGTTCCTCGGCCACACGCGCATGAACCGGTGGGGCATCGTCGGTGTCGCCCACTGGTTCGTCGCGATCGGCTTCCTGACGCTGCCGCCGACGATCATCACCGCGTACGGCCAGCTGTTCCAGGCTGACTGGACGCTGCCGGTGCTCGGCGGCTTCCTCCCCTATGAGCTCTACATCGAGTTCATCGCGGCCATGACGACGCTCGGCATCGCCACGCTGATGGTGATCCGCCTGCTGAACCTGCCGTCGCGGCCGGGCCGCAAGTCCCGCTTCGCCGGCTCGAAGATGGGCCAGGCGTACTTCGTCGAGTACGTCATCCTCACGATCGGCCTGGCCATCTACGTCCTGCGGGGCCTGGAGGGCGCGCTCCACCACGTGGACGGCTACGAGGCCGCGTACTTCGCCTCGTACCCGCTGGTCCTGGCCTTCAAGGGCCTGAGCGTGGCGGCGCTGCAGAACCTCGTCTACTTCTTCGCGATGATCAAGCTGGGCACGACCATGATCTGGATGATCACGGTCAGCCTGAACACCAACATGGGTGTCGCCTGGCACCGCTTCCTGGCGTTCCCGAACATCTGGTTCAAGCGCGAGGCGTCGGGCGGGACGGCCCTGGGCGCGCTCCAGCCCATGACGTCGGGCGGCGAGCCGATCGACTTCACCGACCCGGGCGAGGACGACGTCTTCGGCGTCTCCCAGGTCGAGCAGTTCTCCTGGAAGGGCCTGCTGGACTTCTCCACGTGCACCGAGTGCGGCCGCTGCCAGTCGCAGTGCCCCGCCTGGAACACGGGCAAGCCGCTCTCCCCGAAGCTGCTGATCATGTCGCTGCGCGACCACGCGCACGCCAAGGCGCCGTATCTGCTGGCCGGCGGCGGCAAGACGATGGAGGGCGAGGAGAAGGCGTCCGAGGAGCAGCTGGCCGGTGTGCCCGCCGCCGCTCTGGCGGAGGCCGAGCGCCCCCTGGTCGGCACGCTGGAGGACAACGGCGTCATCGACCCGGACGTCCTGTGGTCCTGCACCACCTGCGGTGCCTGCGTCGAGCAGTGCCCGGTGGACATCGAGCACGTCGACCACATCGTCGACATGCGCCGCTACCAGGTGATGATCGAGTCCGCGTTCCCGTCCGAGGCGGGCACGATGCTCAAGAACCTGGAGAAGAAGGGCAACCCCTGGGGCCTGGCGAAGAAGCAGCGCCTGGAGTGGCTCAAGGAGGTCGACTTCGAGGTCCCGGTCGTCGGCAAGGACATCGAGGACCTGTCCGAGGTCGAGTACCTCTACTGGGTCGGCTGCGCCGGCGCCCTGGAGGACCGCGCCAAGAAGACCACGAAGGCCTTCGCGGAGCTCCTGCACATCGCGGGCGTCAAGTTCGCCATCATGGGCGGCGACGAGAAGTGCACGGGCGACTCGGCCCGCCGCCTGGGCAACGAGCCCCTGTTCCAGGAGCTCGGCATGGAGAACGTCATGGCGCTGAACATGGCGTTCGGCGAGGAGATGGACGACGAGGGCAAGGTCGTCCCCGAGTCGGCGAAGCCCAAGTCGGCCAAGAAGATCGTCGCGACCTGCCCGCACTGCCTCAACACGCTCGGCAACGAGTACCCGCAGCTCGGCGGCGACTACGAGGTCATCCACCACACGCAGCTGCTCCAGCACCTGGTGGACGAGGGCAAGCTCATCCCGGTGACCCCGGTCGAGGGCATCATCACCTACCACGACCCCTGCTACCTGGGCCGCCACAACAAGATCTACACGCCTCCGCGCGAGATCATCGCCAGCGTCCCCGGCATCCGCAACGAGGAGATGCACCGCCACAAGGAGCGGGGCTTCTGCTGCGGCGCGGGTGGTGCGCGGATGTGGATGGAAGAGCGCATCGGCAAGCGCATCAACAACGAGCGCGTGGATGAGGCGCTGTCCCTCAACCCCGACATCGTCTCGACGGCCTGCCCGTTCTGCCTCGTGATGCTCACGGACTCCGTCAACGGCAAGAAGAACGACGGCAAGGCGAAGGAGTCCATCCAGGTCGTCGATGTCGCCCAGCTCCTGCTGGACTCGGTGAAGACGCCGGTCCCCGCGGAGGGCGAGGACGATGACGACGAGCCGCCGGCGGGCACGACGGACTCGGAGAACGCCCCGGAGCCGGAGCCGGTGAAGTAGCCGATTGCCGCGGGTTGTTCTCGACGCCCCCCGTCCGCGTTGCCGGGCGGGGGGCGTCGGCGTTCCGTCGCCGGATGCCGCCGGATGCCGCCGGTCAGCAGGGGGGGGTCTCAGTCGCGGTGGCTGGCGCCGGCCCCCGCCAGCACCGTCCCGAGAAGGACGTATGCCGCGAGGGCCAGGAACGGTATGTGCCCGCCCACCCTGTCGATGTCGTCGGTGAAATACCCGGATACCCCTGACCAGGACAACCCGCCGACGGCCACCAGCACGGCGTTGTGGGTCTCCCCCATCATTCGCATGCCGGCCCACAGCAGAAGGGGCATGAGAACCCAGGAAGCGGCTGTGGTGAGCAGGAACTCGAAGGCGCCGGTCCACATCTCGTCGTCGCTCTCGGCTGCGCTTTCGCGTGCCCCCGCGAAGCCGGCGGACATGAGGGTGTGGCAGGCCGCGGTGGCGGCGGTGACAGTGACGGCGCCTTTGGCATGTCGTACGTATCGCACGGCGGGGATCCTCGCCCTTCTCAGGCCGTGGGCCCGCACGAGTGCGGTCCGCGGCCGGGCAGGTCGTCCGCGCCGCCTGGTGAAGACGAGGCAACTCCAGGAGCGGACGTGATCCTGGGCGTCGCAGCGCCCTGCGGTGGCATGTGCGGTGCGGGCCATGAGGCGGGCACGGCCACCGGCCGTGAGAGGATCTGGGGCTGGTGACGTCGGGCGAGCCACAGCACGAGTGCGGCGTAGAGCAAGGTCGTTGCCATGTCCGCGAGGGCGAGTTGCCAGGGGGAGTCGGCGGCGGTCTCGTCGGACGACAGCCCGTCGACGACCGCGGCCGCGACGCCGAAGGCCAGCAGGTTGTTCAGGACGTGCAGGGCGATGCCGGCCTCCAGGCCGCCCGTACGGATGGTCAGCCACCCGGCGACCACGCCGAAGAACAGCAGGCTGAGGAAACCCCACCAGGTGCCCCAGCCGTGGGCGGCGGCGAACAGCACGGCTTGCGGGAGCACCGCGAACCACGGAGAACGGACGAAAGCGCCGACGGCCTGTGTCAGCCAGCCCCGGAAGACGTACTCCTCGGCCGCGGCCTGCACCGGGACGAGGACGGCCAGCACGGCAAGCGCGCCGAGGAACGATCGCCAGCCCACCCACGCGCCGAGCTCCCCCGAATCGGTTCCGTCGTCGGGCAGGAGGGCGGCGGTCAGCGCCAGCACGGCCACGGGGGGCACGGCGGCAAGCAGGCACCAGGCCAGCCAGCGCCACCGCAGCCGTCCGTCGACCGACGACAGGGTGCCGGGCGGTCGTCGCCCCGGCCACCACACGGTCAGCAGGATCAGGGGCAGGGCGACCGCGATGGCCGTCAGGGCCAGGGCCGTGTCGGCGAGCGGTCCGAAGTCGTGTCCCCCGTCGGGGAGTTCACGGAGCCCGGCCGCTGCCCCGATCACGTAGGACAGGGCGAACAGCACGATGTTGAGTACGGCGTAGACACCGAGGAACAGCAGGGTGCCGAGCAGGGGCCGCCACCAGCGGTGATGGCCGGTGGAGCGGCCCATGCGGTGGTAGGCAAGGCCGGTGGGGTGCGGTAACGGCGTTGTCATGATCCCTACTATGCAGTGGATCACCTTGTTCAGCACCGTAGTTGGGGCCGTGTCCGGATGTCCGGATGTGCATCGGGTGGACGGCTGATCAGCGGGCTTCAGCCGACGCCATCGCGGTCGTCCCGGCGGACTGTTCAAGGGGTCGTGGACGGCTCTTGCGGCGGTAGAGCCTTGGGCACTGCGGTTGCTGTGATTCCATGCTGTACTTCGGCCTCTCGACGGGCGGCGGCGAGGTTGTTGCCGGACAGGCACAGCGGGCCCCTGCCGGGAGTTCAGCAGGGACCCACGGTGCGGAGAACTGCGCAGGGCCGGTCAGACGGCCCGGCCTCACGTCAGAGGGCCCGGCCTCACGTCAGACGGCCCGGCCTCACGTCAGACGGCCCGGCCTCACGTCAGACGGCCCGGCCTCACTTCAGATGCCGGGTGAAGAACTGGGTCGCGGCGTCCCCCGCGAACTGTGGGACGCCGGTGTGCCCGCCCATGTTGGCGTACAGGGACTTCTCCTTGGAGCCGAAGGCGTCGAACAGGTCCAGGGCCACCTGCCGGTCGTTCCCTTCGTCGTCCCACTGCAGCAGGACATGCAGCGGAATGGTGACCTGCCGGGCCTCTTCGAACATGGCGCGAGGCACGAGACTCCCGGCGAAGAGAGCGGCGGCAACGATGCGCGGCTCGACCACCGCCAGCCGGATGCCGATGGAGATCACTCCCCCCGAGTACCCGACCGGGCCGCCGATCTCGGGCAGCGGCAGCAGGGCGTCCAGGGCGGCCTGCCATTCCGGGACGGCCTTGTCGACCAGCGGGAGGACGAGGGCGTCGACGATCTCGTCGCTGACCGGCTCGCCGGCCTCCATCGCCCGGCGCAGGTCGGCGCGGGCCTGCTCGACGGCGGGCCAGCGAGGCCGGTCGCCGCTTCCGGGGAGCTCGATGGTGGCCGTGGCGAAGCCCTCCGCCGCGGAATGCCGGGCCCGGGCCACCAGTCGGGGGTACATCTTGCGCACCCCGAGGGGAGGGTGGCCGAGCAGGATCAGCGGCACACGTTCGGATGCGGACGCGGACGCGGGTGTCCACAGGATGCCGGGGATCCCACCGAGGGTGAATTCGCGTTCGAGGACGCCGTCGTCGAGGCGTTGCTCGGAAGTGACATGCATGGTCGTGCCTTTCGGGAGCGCTGGAACGGCGCTCCCGGACGACCTGCCTATCGCCCGACCGTGACCCCGGAGGGGAGCACCCATGTCGATACTGCGTTCACGGGTACCACCTCCTCGCTCTCTCGCACGGCCTCCGGGAACGTAGCAGTGGTCGTCCTCGCCTGCCAACGGGTTTTCGCGGAGCCTCCGTGGCGCCGCCGCGGAGCCGCCACTCGGCAAGCGGCGTCCGATGAGTTTCCGATCTCCGGCCGGTCCACGGATACACAAGGGCCGCCCCGGCCCCCGGACGCAGGGCAGACACGATGACCACCGTCGTGATGCACAACGTCGTGTCCGTGGACGGCTTCATCGCCGACGCGGACGATCAGGTCGGGCCGCTCTTCGACTGGTACGGCAACGGTGACGTCCCGGTCAACCAGTACGCCAAGGTCTCCAAGGCCTCCGCCGACCACGTGCAGCCGGCCATGGCGAAGATCGGGACGCTGGTCGTCGGGCGGCATGTGTTCGACATGACCGACGGGTGGGGCGGTGTGCCGCCGACCGGTGAGCAGCTGCTGGTCGTGTCGCACGGGCCCCGGCCCGAGGGGTGGCACCCTGACGCGCCGTTCCACTTCGTCGATGGTGTGGCGGCGGCCATCGCCAAGGCCAAGGAGCTGACCGGGGAAGGCCGTGACGTCGGTGTGGCGGCGGGGGACGTCGGCGGTCAGGCGTTCGCGCTCGGGCTGGTCGACGAGGTGGCGATGGACGCCGTGCCGGTGGTGTTCGGCTCGGGCAAGCGGTACTTCGGGTCGGTCGACGCCCGGCACATGCTGGAGGACCCGGACATCGTCATCCAGGGCGACCGGGTGCTGCACCTGCGCTACCGGGTCCGCAAGCAGCGTGGATAAGCACGCGTCCCCCTTCTCAGCGGCCTCGGAAATTAACCGAACTCACGTACAACCCTTACGTCCCGACACAGGTCTCCTGATCGCCGACCACCCGTGAACGCCCGGACGACTCCCGGCGAACACGGACAGGACGGCCCTTCATCGACTGTGGATGTCCGCCAGGCATCCCCGCATGCAGCAGGAGACCTCGCATGCATCAGCACGAGCGCCCCTCCGGGCGCCCGCACGCGCACGCGTCCTCGCACGGGCACCCGTACCCGCGCTCCGCCTCCGGCGCGTACGTGAGCGGCAGGAAGGACGCCGGGCAGCTCGTCGTCCTGTACGGCACGAAGACCGGGGTGTCCTCCGCGAAGCGGTCCGTCATCAGCCGGAACACCGCCGGCAACCCGGGCACGGCCGAGAGCGGCGACGTGTTCGGCGCCGACAGCGCCTACGCCGACTTCGACGGCGACGGCTACCAGGACCTCGTGGTCGGCGTCGCGGGCGAGGACATCGGGTCGGTCGCCGACGCCGGCCAGCTCGTCGTGCTGTACGGCTCGGCCGCGGGCATCGACACCTCCACCGGCGCCCAGTCCTTCGCGCAGAGCACCGCGGGCGTCCCCGGCTCGGACGAGGAGGGCGACTTCCTCGGCACCGACGTGAAGCTCGACGACGTCACCGGCGACGGCCGCGCCGACCTGATGGCCGGCTCGTCCGAGAACGACGGCAACGGCGCGGTCCTCCACCTGCCGTCCAGCGGCACGAAGATCACCGCCACGGGCTCCCGCACCGTCTCCCCCAGCACCTCGGGCGTCTCGACGACGGGCTACCCGACCTTCGGGGCGAACTTCGCCGACTGAGCCACCCCGCATCCCCGGGGCCGGGCCTTCCAGGGCCGGCCCCTTCCCACCCGGAGTCCCCTCTTGCGCAAGCGCACCCTCCTCCTGGCCGCCACGCTCACCACCGGCCTGCTCACCGTCACCCCGGCCGCCGCCGCGCCCTCGGGCCTCGCCGGGGACTTCAACGGCGACGGGTACCGGGACGTCGCGGCCGGCGCCCCCTGCACCAACGTCGGCTCGGCCTCCTGCGCCGGCGCGGTCGTCGTGCTGTACGGCTCGGCGTCCGGTGTCTCGGCCGCCCGAAAGGCCGTCATCACCCAGAACTCCACCGGCGTGCCCGGCACCGCCGAGTCCGGCGACCTGTTCGGCTCCGCCCTGGCCACCGGCGACCTGGACCGGGACGGCTACTCCGACCTCGTCGTCGGCGCCAGCGGCGAGAGCATCGGCGACCGGGACGGCATCGGCTCCGGCACAATCCTGTGGGGCGGCAAGTCGGGCCTG
Organism: Streptomyces sp. NPDC045955; assembly: GCF_056430805.1. Taxonomy (NCBI): domain Bacteria; kingdom Bacillati; phylum Actinomycetota; class Actinomycetes; order Kitasatosporales; family Streptomycetaceae; genus Streptomyces; species Streptomyces sp. NPDC045955. Next base: position 450,919 of record NZ_JBWKKY010000002.1, on the reverse strand, counting down.
ACCAGCGGCAAGGGCCTGCCGCAGCCGTCGACGCTCTCCGAGTACGGCAACTTCTCCCGGGGCATCGCCACCGGCGACTTCGACGGCGACGGCGACACGGACGTCACGCTCACGGGCCAGAGCCACACCCGCATCTACAACGGCCCCTTCACCCGCACCGGCGGCCCGCTGAACCACCTTCGCGTCGGCGAGGTCGGCACCACGTTCGAGGTGTTCGCGGGCGACCTCACCGGCGACGGCGCGGCCGAACGCGTGTACCCGTTCAACGTGGACGGCGACACCGGCGGCCAGATCGACTACTTCCGCTGGACCGGTACGACGTACAAGATGGCCGATCTGCCGGACGCCGACGGCTATCCCGGTTCGATCGGCGACATCAACGGCGACGGCTACGGCGACCTCGTCCTCGGCGACTACACGGACCCGTACGCCCTCAAGCCCGGCGGCCACAAGGGCGGCCAGATCACCGCCTGGTACGGCGGCCCGAACGGCCCCGACCCGGCGCAGCAGCCGACGGTCGTCCACCAGGACACCGCGGGCGTGCCCGGCGCGGGTGAGGCCGACGACGGCTTCGGCACGGCGGTGAGCACCGGCGACATCAACGGCGACGGGTTCGCCGACGTCGTGGTCTCCGCCCCGGGCGAGGACGTCGGCTCGGCGAAGGACGCGGGCTCGGTGACCGTGCTGTTCGGCTCCGCCTCCGGCCTGAAGACCGGCAGCGGCGTGACGTCGTACACCCAGGACACCGCCGGTGTGCCCGGCTCCGCCGAGTCCTGGGACCGTTTCGGTTCCGCGGTCGGCCTGACCGACGTGACCGGGGACGGCAAGGCGGACCTGGTGATCGGCGTCGACGGGGAGAACTCCACGGGCGGCCTGTGGACCCTGCGCGGCTCCGCCTCCGGCCTGACCACGAGCGGGGCCCGGGGCATCACCACCACCGCCGTCTCCCTCAAGTCCGGCGCCAACCTCGGCTCGGTCGTGGCCCAGTGACGTCCCGTCAGCCAGTGGCCTCCCGTCACCCAGCCGGGCTCCGTCGCCCCGGAACGTCCCGTGAGCCAGTGACGTCCCGTCAAACCTCCAGTGAGGCACGTACCGCCATGCGCTCCCGTATCACCGCCGCCGTCCTCACGGCGGCCCTGACCCCGCTCGCCCTCACCCTGTCCGCCCCCGCCGCGCACGCCGCCACCCCAGCCGCCCCCTACGACTTCAACGGCGACGGCCGCGCCGACCTCGCGATCGGTGCGCCGGGCGCCACGGTCGCCGGGCAGGCGAAGGCGGGTGCCGTGTCCGTCGTCTACGGCAGCCCCAGCGGGCCGAAGAGCTCCACGCGCACGCTCCTGACCCAGAACACGGCCGGGATGCCCGGCGCCGCCGAGGCCGACGACGCCTTCGGCTCCGCGCTCGCCTCCGCCGACCTGAACACCGACGGCTACGCCGACCTGCTGATCGGCACGCCCGGCGAGGACACGGACGGCGACACCAACGACGGGACGGTGGTCATGGTCTGGGGTTCCGCGACCGGACTGTCCGGGGCCCGGACGCTCGTCAACGACTACCGCACCGACGTGGACCGCTACGGGCAGGCGCTGGCCGCCGGCGACCTCGACAGGGACGGCGACCTGGATGTCGCCGTGGGCTCCAACGGCCCGCTCGCCCTTGTCTTCGTCAACGGACCGTTCGCCAAGTCCGGTGGGTACCACGGCTCTTCCGCCTCGGGCTTCCCCGACTCGTACGCGACGTCGTACGGCGTCACATCCCTGGCCGCCGGTCCCGTCACGGCACCCTGGCAAACCAGCCTGGTCGTGCACGGACGCCGGGCGGGCACCGACGACGCGATCACCCACTGGGTGCCCGACCCCTCCATCGGCAACTACGCCGACTGGCTGAGGGATCTGCCGGCCGGACACGTCTCCGCCATCGGCGACATCGACAGGGACGGGTACGGGGACATCGCGGTCGGCAACGAGCGCGAGCCCTCCGCCGACCCGGCGGCCGCCCTGGGCGGCAAAGTCACGGTCGTCTACGGCACCGGCCCCGACGACCCCCGCCCCGACCGCGCCCCGCTCGTCCTCACCCAGGACACCGCCGGGGTGCCCGGCGCCGCCGAGCAGGGCGACCGCTTCGGCAGCGACGTCTCCCTCGGCGACATCAACGGCGACGGCTACGCCGACCTGGCGATCGGCGCCGCGGGCGAGAACTCCGCCGCCGGTGCCGTCACCGTGCTGTACGGCTCGGCGTCCGGCCTCACCACCAAGGGCGCCACCTCGTACACCCAGAACACCGCGGGCGTCCCCGGCGGCTCGGAGAAGGGCGACCGCTTCGGCGAGCGCGTCACGCTCACCGACCACACCGGCGACCGCCGCGCCGACCTGTCCGTCTCCGCGCCGGGCGAGAACGCCGGCGACGGCGCGGTCTGGTCCCTGCGCGCCACCGCCACCGGCCCGACGGCCACCGGCTCCGTCAGCTTCGGCCCGGGCACGACCGGCATCTCCACGGCCGGCACGCCGGGCTACGGCACCGCACTCAACTCCTGATCGAACGACACCCGGGAATCCACAGATGCGCAAGCGCACCCTCCTGCTGGCCACGGCCCTCACCACCGGCCTGCTCACGGCCCTGCCCGCGACGGCGGCCACCGCCGCTCCCGCCACCGGCCCGACCGCCGACTTCAACGGCGACGGCTACGGCGACGTCGCCTTGGCCGCCCCGTACGCCAAGGTCGACGGCAAGGGCATGGCCGGTTACGTCGCCGTCGTCTACGGCGGCGCCACCGGCCTCGACCCGGCCAAGCGGACCGTGGTCAGCCAGAACACCACCGGCGTGCCCGGTGCCGCCGAGGCCGAGGACACCTTCGGCGACGCGCTCGCCGTGGCGGACCTGGACGGCGACGGCTACACGGACCTCGCGGTCGGCGCCTCCGGAGAGGACGTCGGCACCGACGGCGACGGCGGCTCCGTCACCATCCTGTGGGGCTCGGCGAGCGGCCTGAAGAACGGCACCACGGTCAAGGACCCGGCGATCTCCGGGCACGACAACTGGGGCCGGCTGCTGACCGCGGGCGACTTCGACGGTGACGGCAAGAAGGACCTGGCCGTCGGCACCGGCTCGTCCCACGCCTACGTGATCCGCGGCGGCTTCACCAAGACCGGCACCACCGGCACCGCGAAGCGCGTCAACACCCCCGAGACGGCGTACAGCGTCGACGCCATGGACGCGGGCGACACCAACGCCGACGGCCGGTCGGACCTCGTCCTCACCTACCGCGTCCGCCTCGACTCGGACGAGTCGGGCAGCTGGTCCAAGGGCGTCGCCTACCTCGGCTCCCCCACCGGCCCGGACACCTCCGTCCCCCGCCCCCTGAACGGCGGCACCTCCCTGGCCCTGGGCGACATCGACGGCGACGGCTACGACGAGATCGCCCTCGGCAACGTCTTCTCGAAGGAGGACGACCACAGCGGCAGCCTCGGCGGCGAGGTCGTCGTCATCCGCGGCTCCGAGGGCGGCCCGGTCAACGGCGACGCCCCGATGGCCGAGCTGACCCAGGCCTCCACCGGCGTCCCCGGCGCCGACGAGGCGAACGACGGCTTCGGCGGCTCGGTCTCCATCGGTGACGCCAACGGCGACGGCTACGGCGACCTCGCCATCGGCGTCGTCTTCGAGGACGTCGGCAGCCTCGAGGACTCCGGTTCCACGGTCCTGATGAACGGCTCCGCCTCGGGTGTCTCGCGCACCGGCGCCCGCACCCTGACCCAGGCCACCGCCGGCGTGCCGGGCACCGCCGAGGCCATGGACTACTTCGGCTCGGACGTGCTGCTGGCCGACGTCACCAAGGACGGCCGCGCCGAGTTCACGATCACCGCCGGCTTCGAGGACGAGGGCATCGGCGCGATCACCACCCTGCGCGGCTCGGCCACCGGCCCCGTCACCGACGGCGCCCGCTCGTTCGGCCCGGGCAGCCTCGGCCAGACCCGCTCCTACGGCGCCTTCGGCGCCGGCCTCATCGGCTGACCAATCAGGGAGACTCCCGTGCGCAGATCCACCACGACCGCCCTGGTCGCCGCCCTGCTGGCGACCGGCGTCACCCCCGTGTTCCTCACCGGCCCCGCCTCCGCGGCGGTGGCCAAGCACTACGACGACTTCAACGGCGACGGCCGCCGCGACCTCGCCTACGGCGGCTACAACGACGTCGACCGCGAGGGCGGTACCGTGACCGTCGTGTACGGCACCGCCACCGGCCTCGACACCGCCCACCCGACGTTCCTCCACCAGGACAGCGCCGGCGTCCCCGGGGCCGGGGAGGAGGACGACCAGTTCGGCGCGTCCCTCGCGAGCGCCGACCTCGACAAGGACGGCTACGCGGACCTCGTCGTCGGCAACCCCAGCGAGCACGTCGGCAGCGCCGAGTACCGCGGCACGGTCACCATCCTCTGGGGCTCCAGGTCCGGCCTGTCCGGCGGCACCAACCTCACGCCCGCCGGCGGCGCGGCCGGCCACTTCGGCCGTGACCTGGCCACCGGCGACTTCACCGGCGACGGCTCGCCCGACCTGGCGGTGATCGGCGGCGAGGAGGCGTGGCTGTACCGGGGCCCGTTCACCAAGTCGGGCACGACCGGGAAGGTCAGCAAGATCGACAAGGGGTCCGGTGGCTGGTACTCCTCCGCTCTCGGAGCCGGGAAGGTCGACGGCGACGGCAGGACGGACCTGGTGGTGATCGGCACGGAGATCACCGGCAGCGACATCCGCGAGCGCGCCTGGTTCCTCAAGGGCACGTCCTCCGGCCTCGCCTCGGGCGCGTCCAGGACCCTCAGCGACCGGCAGGAGGGCCTCTACCCGAGCCCGGTCGTCGGCGACTTCGACAAGAACGGCTACGGCGACATCGCCCTCGGCGTGCCCGACAAGGACAACGGCAAGGGCGCGGTCACGATCTGGCGCGGCACGGCGTCCGGCCCGGACACGGCGACCACGTTCACCCAGGCCACCTCGGGCGTCTCCGGCAGCCCGGAGGCCGGCGACGACTTCGGCTACGCGATCTCGGCCGCGGACGCCAACGGCGACGGCTACGCGGACCTCGCGGTCGGTGTGCCGCACGAGGACGTCGAGGGTCTTCAGGACCAGGGCGGTGTCCACGTCTTCCGCGGCGGCTCCGGCGGTCTCAGCGGCGCCCGCTCCTCGTGGATCGCCCAGACGGTGCTGGGCCCGGCCGACTCCCACGCCGCCTTCGGCTACACCGTCCGCCTGCGCGACCTGACCGCCGACGGCCGCGCCGACCTGGCCGTGGGCGCGGCGAACGGCGCGCTGCTGATGCGCGGCACGAGCACCGTCCCGACGACGACCGGTGCGATCGCCCTGCCGGACCTCGGCGGCACGCTTCCCGACTGACCGGACCGGGTCGGGTCGGGTCGGGCCAGCCCGGACCGGGTCGGGCCAGCGCGGTCCGGCCCGGGGCGGCCCGGGGCGGCCCGGGGCCACCGGGAAGCCCGTACGGCCGAACCCCTACAACCCACGGACGCCCAAAGGCCCTTACCCCCTAGGGGATGTCACAGCTCGGCCGCAAAGCCGGGCCCGGAAGCCCGGGCCCGGCACGCCACCGCCCGGGACCAGGTACGTTCGAAGACGTGGCTGGATTCAGGATCGGACGCGGCCGGAACAACGGCGCTCCTCAGACGCGAACGCACAACCCTCCGAACGGGCAGCAGACGCCGCAGGGACCGTCGTACGGCTACCCGCCGGCGCCACAGCCGTACCCGCAGCAGCCGCCCTACGGCAACGGCGGCGGCCCCACCTGGCCGCAGCCGAACGCCGGGCGGCCGGGCGGCGGCTACGGCGACCAGGGCGAGCCGGAGTACTTCGGCGACGGCGCGTACCCGCCCGGTCCGCAGGGCCCGCACGACCCGTACGCGGCGAACAACCCGGGCCACACCCAGGCCTTCTCGGTCGGCGAGGACCCCTACAGCCAGGGCGACACCTACCGCGCCGGCTCGGCCGCCCCGCCGCCCGGCCCGGTCGGCCCGCGCCTGCACTGGAAGGCTCTGCTGAGGGGCATCGTCCTCGCCCCCAACCAGACGTTCCTCCAGATGCGGGACTACACGATGTGGGGCCCGGCCCTCATCGTCACGTTCCTCTACGGCCTGCTCGCCGTCTTCGGCTTCGACGGCGCCCGCAAGGATGCGATAAACGCCACACTCTCGAACGCCATCCCCATCGTCCTGACGACGGCCGTCGCGATGGTGATCAGCGCGTTCATCCTGGGCGTGGTCACCCACACCCTGGCCCGCCAGCTCGGCGGCGACGGTGCCTGGCAGCCCACGGTCGGCCTGTCCATGCTGATCATGTCCCTCACGGACGCCCCTCGCCTGGTCTTCGCCATGTTCTTCGGCGGCGACGCGACGTTCGTACAGCTGCTGGGCTGGGCCACCTGGGTCGCGGGCGGCGCGCTGCTGACCCTCATGGTCGGCCGCTCCCACGACCTGCCCTGGCCGAAGGCGCTGGGCGCGTCGGCGATCCAGCTGATCGCACTGCTGTCGATCGTGAAGCTGGGCACGGTCTGAGTTCTGCCGGACGGCATGAGAAAAGGGGCTCCCCGGAAGGGGAGCCCCTTTTCCTGATGCCGGTGTCAGGCGTCTTTCCCGATGCCGGTGTCAGGCGTCGAGCACCTGGTCCGCCCGCCGCACCACGGGCGGCTCCACGGACCACGGGAAGTTGATCCACTCGTCCGTCCGCTTCCACACGTACTCGCACTTCACGAGCGACTGGGACTTCTCGTAGACGACGGCGCTGCGCACCTCGGCGACGGTGTCGAGGCAGAAGTCGCGAACCAGCTTGAGGGTCTTGCCGGTGTCGGCGACGTCGTCGGTGATCAGCACCTTCTTCTCGGAGAAGTCGATCACGTTGGGGACGGGAGCGAGCATGACGGGCATGTCTAGGGTCGTCCCCACGCCCGTATAGAACTCGACATTCACGAGATGGATGTTCTTGCAGTCGAGGGCGTAGGCGAGCCCGCCGGCCACGAAGACACCGCCGCGGGCGATGCTGAGCACTATGTCGGGCTCGTACCCGTCGTCGGCGATGGTCTGGGCGAGCTCGCGCACGGCAATGCCGAACTGCTCGTAGGTCAGGTTCTCCCGCACACCACTCAGGCTTGTGTCGCTCATGTCGGGCCACTCACACCTGGGTCCGATGGAAGTTGAGGAAGGACCGGGAGGCGGTCGGCCCCCGCTGCCCCTGGTACCGCGATCCATACCGCTCGCTGCCGTACGGGAAGTCGGCGGGCGAGCTGAGCCGGAACATGCACAGCTGCCCGATCTTCATCCCCGGCCAGAGCTTGATGGGCAGGGTGGCGAGGTTGGACAGCTCAAGGGTGACGTGCCCGCTGAACCCGGGATCGATGAAGCCGGCCGTCGAATGCGTAACCAGCCCCAGCCGCCCCAGCGAGCTCTTCCCCTCCAGCCGGGAGGCGAGATCGTCGGGCAGCGAGATGACCTCGTAGGTACTGGCGAGCACGAACTCCCCGGGATGCAGGATGAACGGCTCGTCCCCCTCCGGCTCGACGAGCCGGGTCAGATCGGCCTGCTCGATCGAGGGGTCGATGTGCGGGTACCGGTGGTTCTCGAACACCCGGAAATAGCGGTCGAGCCGCACGTCGATGCTCGACGGCTGCACCATCGCGTCGTCATAGGGATCGATGCGCACCCGCCCGGCATCGATCTCGGCCCGGATGTCCTTGTCTGAGAGAAGCACGCCCCGAGGATACGCAAGGCGCGCGGAGCGACCACAACCGGACGTCTCCGCGCGCCTGCCTACGCGCTTCTGGCGGGCCGTGCCGCTACCGCTTCTCGTAGCTCACGGGCACCACGCTCCGCAGCCGCGCACATCGCGGACACCGAAGCAGCCGGCCGGGGCCGAGCCGGTCGGCCTGCTGCATCGGGAACGAAGCGGTGGTGAACACGTGCCCATCCGCACAACGGACGACGGTGCGCTCCATCAAGTCCAAGAGTCCCTTCCCCAAGAGCCGCGTCGGGCTGCTGCTTGCCTGACGACAAAAGCCACAGTACGGGATCAAAGGGACGGCCCTCGAGGCGGCACTCCGGTCCCGCCCGGACCCTCGCCAGCGCCCCCACCGTACGCCCCAACTCCGGCCAGCCGCAGCCGCATCCCGCCCCTGAAACGCCCTCAGGCTCCGCGGCATGAACACCAGGAGCCTGACATGAGGTAAAGTGGCGACCGTTCGGACACCGACTCCGGTCGGCGTCTTACGCGGGTGTAGTTTAATGGTAGAACATCAGCTTCCCAAGCTGAGAGCGCGAGTTCGATTCTCGTCACCCGCTCCAGTGAAACCCCCAGGTCAGAGGCCCGGGGGTTCTTTGTTGTCCAGACCGGTGGGCCGGTCGCGCAGCACCACAACCGTGTGCTGACCCGGGACGTTGGTGACAGGCGACACGCCTTGAGTGGTCCTTGAACGGGGCGAGGGCCTCTGGGTTCGGTGTGGATTGCGAAGTCTGCACCGATGCCCAGGAGGCCCTCGTTGTTACACCGTAATGCCCCGCTGACCGCGACCGGCAGGCTGCGTCTGGCCCGGTGTGTCGTCAACGACGGATGGCCGCTGCGGCGGGCCGCGGAACACTTCCAGGTCAGCCACACCACCGCCGCCCGCTGGGCAGGCCGCTACCGCAAGCACGGGCCCGCCGGGATGCAGGACCGCTCCAGCCGACCGCACCACCAGCCCCGTCGCATCCCGGACACCCTCGAGGAGCAGGTCGTGCGCCTGCGGCGCGAGCATCGCATTGGACCGGTACGGCTGGCCGCCCGCACCGGCATCGCCACCTCCACCGCCCACCGCATCCTCGTCCGGCACCACCTGCCAGCTCTAGCCGCCTGCGACCATGCCACCGGTCAGCCGGGCGCGCTTGGCCGCCACGGCCTCGGGGTCGGCCGGGCCGTGCACCCTGTCGAAGTCCGCGATCAGCTCGTCCAGGTTGTCCCGCTCGATCTGCCGCTGGGCCGCCTTCTCCAGGTACGCCGAGACACCCCGCTTGCCGACCCGCTCACGGATCGCCTGCAGAGTTCCGGCGGCCAAGGTGACCCGGGTCGGAGACCGGGGCCCTTTGCTGTCCGTCGTCTGCTCCTCGGACACCGAGCCCTGGGGCTCGGTGTCCGACGGGGTGAGCTGCGGCTCAGAAGACGCCCTTGTAGCCCTGCCAGCCGGTGGCGATCCTCGTGCGGGTGCCGAAGGAGCCCTTGCCGGTGCCGTTGTTGCGCCACAGGTCGCCGGCGGTGTCGCGGGCCACGAGGTCGGCCTTGCCGTCGCCGGTGATGTCGCCCACGCCCACGACGACGTTGTACGACGAGCCCCAGTCGTTGAACACCTTGACCCGGCTCTTGAACGTGCCCGTCCCCGTGCCGTCGTACCGCCACAGTTCGTTCGACGTGTCCTGTGCCAGCAGATCGCCGTGGCCGTCGCCGTTCAGGTCACCGGCGCCCAGGATCTTCTTGTAGCCCGTCCACTTGGACGCGATCTTCACCCGCGCCGAGAGCTTCCCCGTGCTCGTCGCCTTGTGGAGGTAGACGTCCCCGGTCGAGGCCTGACGGGTGATCAGGTCCGCCCGGCCGTCGCCGCTGAGGTCTCCCGGCGAGGTCAGCACGTCGTACTGGTCCCAGCCCGTGCCCAGCGAGGTGTACGCGGTCGACGGGGTCACCGCCGCCCCGCAGGCGGGCCGGTAGGCGCGCAGCGTGCCGCTGCTGTAGCGGACGAGCACGTCGTTGCACCGGTCGCCGTTCAGGTCGCCGTACGGCACGAACTTCGCGCTCGTCGGCCATCCGGAGCCCGTCTTCTTGCTGGTGAGGGTCCCGGTGCCGGTCCCGTACTGGTACGTCAGTGCGCCCGAGCTGTTGAGGGTGAGCAGCTCGCCGAAGCCGTCCGAGGTGGCGAAGTCCCGCCGGACCGGGGTCGCGCCGGTGACCTTCACCGTGCCGGTCTTCGTCAGGGCCGTGCCCTGTCCGTCGGCCGGGGCGGCGGTCAGCGCCCAGGTGTACGCGCCGTTGGCGACCAGCTTGCCCGCGCCGTCCTTGCCGTTCCACGACGCCGCGATCACCCCGCGTGCCGTACCGCCGGTCAGGGTGCGCACGGTCGTACCGGTGGCCCTGTTCCTGATCACGAGCTGCCAGGAGGCAGCCGGCTTCGACAGCCACCACTTGGGGCTCCAGCTCGCGGCACCGCCCTTCACATCGGCCGAGCCGGCGACGGCCGAGTCGAGCTGGGTGAGCGCCGAGACGGGGACGCCGCTGGACACCACGTGGGTGTCGCCCTTGGCGTCCACGTACGCGATCAGGCCGGTGTAGGGGTCGACGTCCCAGGGCTGCCCGGACTGGAAGGTCCCCACCGAGTGCGACACGGGCGTGCCGCTGCGGACGTCGGTGACCTCGAACTGACCGTCCACGCCGGTGACGACGAATCCGTCACCGAGCTTCGCGGTCTCCCAGTCTCCCTCGGTGAGGGTCAGCTTGGTCTTCGCGACGGTGTCGTAGACGCCCTGGCTCTCCGCCGACCCCACGCACGACCACAGCAACCAGCGCCCGGCCGCCTGCAGGTCTTCCAGCAGACACCCTCGTCCGAACCACACCGATTCGCCGCGCCTGCCCGTGCGGACGTCGACCGGCGCCGCGCTGTCGTTGCCGTCCCGCACCCACAGGGTGGTGCCCCACATCGCCGTGCCGTTCTCCGGCGAGGTCAGCACCGTGCCGCCCGTGTCGAGGTCGATCACCCGCGTCTGCGACCCGGCTTCGTCGGTGTACTCGGTGGCCATCGCGACGTGCCGGCCCCTGGCGTCCCACACGCGGACGTAGTCGTGCCCGGCGTCGACGGGCGTGCCGGGCAGCGAGCCCGTCGGTCCCACGAACCGGGGCACGCGGTCCCCGCCCGAGGACCACTGGTTCCAGACCACCGTGCGGCCGTCCCCGGTGCCCACCAGGTAGGGGTTGTCGTCGGTGACGCCCTGGGCTGTGCGTGAGCCGGCCGTGAGGGTGTCGCCGGTCGCGTCGACCGTCCGGCCGTACATGTACGTACGCCCCCGGTCCCAGTCGTGTTCCGTCACGGTCAGCCGGCCGCCCGCCAGGGTGAGTTCCTGCACGGGGTCGGCCACGGGCTTCAGTTCGGCGGCGGCGACCTTCTTGACCACGGGGGTGCCGTCGGCGCCCGCGCGGACCAGGTTCACTCCCCAGTCGGCGGTGTCGGGGCCGCTGCCGGGCACCAGAAGGCCGCCGTCGGGGGTGGGGACGGCAAGGGAGAGGCTGCGCGACCGGGCCAGTACGGTCCCCGTCGTCGAGCCGTCGGTGGCGAGCGCGTCGACGCGCCAGACGGGCAGCGCGCCGTCCATGGCGCCCAGCGAGGAGTCGTAGCGGGAGACCAGAAGCGTGTCGCCGACCATGCCCAGCAGGTGTGTCGGCCCGTCGTTCGCCAGGGGCACGGTACGGACGGCGGTGTTCAGGTCGTCGCGGGAGTAGACGGAGACGGCGGTACCGTCCCACGACAGCAGATGGGTGGCGGTGAGGATCACGTTCCCGCTGCCGTTGCCGCTCGGGTCGTGGGACAGCTCGACCAGCCGGCCCTCGTCGGCGTCGAGCCAGCCGCGCCGGAACGTCCCGTCGGCCTTGTACAGGACCACCATGCCGTGGGCGTCGGCCACGGGCGAGTCGCCGCTGGTCACCGACGTGATGCCCGTCGGGACGCCCGCCACCGTGCGATCGCGCACCGTACCGTCGTCCTGGAGGTCGAACAGGTGCCACGTCAGGTCGTCGCCCGTCCCCGACCAGGCGGTTGTCACGACGGTCCGCCCGAGCGTCCCCTGGTAGGTGTGCCGGTCCGGGAGCGGGATCGTCGTGGCCGTCCCCCCGGCCGCCATGTCCCGCAGCGTCACGGTCTGTGCGTCGTCGTCGTAGCGGGCGACGACGTCCGAACCGGCGCCGAACTCCGGCATCCCCCAGACCTCGGCGGCCGAGGAGTCCACCACCGTGTCCTCACCGGCGTAGGTCGTCCATATGTGGCCGCGCCCGGGTTCATAGCGCAGGAACCCCGACGGTCCCGCGCTGAACAGGGCGGTCTGGGGCCGCAACGACGTTTCCGCCGGGATGACCACCTCGGCGGCCCCGTCCGCGTGCGCGTCGAGGGTCAGCGGTCCGAAGCCCATGGCCAAGGTGAGCGAGGTGGCGGCGGCGACACCGCCGCGTCTGAGGACACGTCTGCCCACTCGGTTCCTCCACAGGAGATGGGATTTGAAGGGAGATGGAAGCAGGAAAGCTAAGGAAAGCGGTCAGACTCGTCTGACGGATGGCGCGGCAGGGCGGACGACAAGACGTTGATGTCCGAACTACCGTCCGAGTGGCCGGATACTAGCAGCGGCCCAGCTCGGTCATGACAGGTGGTGACCTGCCCGAACGACCGCGGCCGACACGAGCACACAGGCGAACGGCACCTCTTTTCCGCCATAACCCCCTGGTAAGATCCGGCCACTTGTGCGAGGGCACGGGCCCTCGCAGGGGAGGGAATATCACGTGGGCAGACACGCCCTGAGACGGGTCGGGCTGTCCGCCGCCGTCTCCTCGCTCGCGGTCGCCGTCGCGGCCGCGTCCGTCGTCGTCCTGCCGGAGGGCGGCGGCTCCGCGGAAGCGGCCGAAGCCGGGACCACCGCGATCACGCTGGTCGATCCCAGCTCCACCACACCACGCACCGACCGCCCGTACGTAGCGGGCGACACCGGCTTCCTGCACCGGCAGACCGGCAGGACCGGACTGCTGTGGACCGACTACGCGACCGGCAGGACCGTGACCGTGGAGAACGCCGACGGCGTCTACACCCCGGGCACCGGCTGTACGTACATCGGCTCGGAGTGCCGTAACGCCTGGTACGGCTCGGACAGCGACCTGGTCGCCCTGCCGACCACGGCCGACGACGCGTACGCCACCCTCTGGAACCCGGCGACGGCCACGTCCAAGAAGGTGAGCTGGAACGGGTCGGTCCAGTACGGCCAGGGCTACTACCGGGCCCTCGTCGGGGACACCATCGTGACCACCAACTCCCTGATCGACAAGGTCGACGGCGAGTGGCGCACCCGCAAGGTCACCGGTGAGGCGACCAGCGTGGGGAGCGAAGACGTCCTCGCCGCAGACCCCTCGGGTGTGCTCGTGAAGAACAGCACCTACGGCTCGCTCCACTACATCGACATCGAGTCGGCCGTGAACACCAAGGTCTTCGCGGGCGCCACCACCAACTCGACGTTCCTGATGAGCACGGACCGCGTCGGCTGGTACTACAACGGCACCGCCGAACTGCACCTGAAGTCCCGCACCGACCTCACCGCCGCCGAGCAGGTCGTCACACTGCCGTCGCACCCGGGCGCGCTCGACGGCGACCCGGTCCTGGTCGGCGACTGGCTGCTGCTGCCGCTGTCCTCCGGCGACCTCGGCTCGAAGCTCGTCGCGGTCAACGTCACCGACCCCTCGGTGCAGCAGACCCTGCTGACGAGCGCCGGGGAGTACACGCTGGCGGCCGGTGACGGCAGCGCGCTCGTCTCCGGCGGCACCGGCGCCACCGACTGGTGGGTGCAGCGGGTGAGCCAGGCCGAGGACGGCACGCTGAAGCTGGAGAAGGTCCAGCAGACCCCGGCGCTGGAGAACGCCAAGACGGGCATCGCGCTCAGCCGCGGCAGCCTGCGCGTCGCCGAGTCCGGCACCACCACGACGGGCGTGCGCGCCCTCACCACGAACGGCTCCACTGAGCTGACCGCCTCCGACGCCACCGACAGCGGCTCGGTGTACTCCCCCGTCTGCCCGTACGAGGGCACCACCTGCTCGGTGATGTGGGGGAACCTCGACGGCCAGGACGCCTACCTCACCAAGTCCAACGACGGCACCGAGCAGTACTGGGACCGGATCGTCGCCATCGGCGGCCACGAGCTGGAGTTCGGCACCCAGGGCGGCACGATCGTCGACGCCGGTGACGACTACGTCGTCTACAACTCCGGCGGCACCACCCCGGCGCAGTACGTCGGCGAGTTCGGCCAGGGCCAGAAGCTGAAGCGGTCCGTGCGCGCCGCAGCCCTGAACGGCTCCACCCTCTGGAGCGCCACCACCACCGCCGGCACGCTCACCTCGTACAGCATCCCGCTGGCGAAGACGCTCAGCACGGTCACCGTCCCCGGCCTGGCCTGTGTGCCGAGCGAGCTCCAGGCGGCGGGCCGCTGGGTGTACTGGGCCTGCGGGACGACTTCAGCGGGCGTGTATGACACCAAGGCCGGTACGTCCACGGCGGTCACCCCCGGTGATGTGCTCCTCGGCGACGGCTTCACCGTCCGCCACGACCATGGCGCGGGCACGCTGGTGCTCACCGACGCGACCACCGGCACCACCCGGGTGATCGCCTCCGGCCTGCCCGACAAGGGCCTGACCGTGGACCGCCGTTACCGCTGGACGGTCGACGAGTACACCGGCCTGGTCGCCTGGTTCGACGACTACGAGCGCACCCACGTCACCACCACCGGCATCACCCCGTCCGCCGTGACCGCCTTCGAGACGTCGGTCGGCGACTACGTGTCCACGGGCGTGTCCTTCGAGGGCACCTGGGTGCTGTCCCGCCCGGTCACCTCCTGGTCGCTCACCTTCACGTCGGTCCAGAGCGGCGCCAATGGCAAGGCGACCCGCACGCTCACCGGCGGCGCGACCCCGGACCGGGTGAGCGCCACCTGGAACGGCAAGACGGCGAGCGGGAGTTACTTCCCCAACGGCCACTTCACCTGGACCCTGAAGGCGACCGGTCTCGGCACCACGACGGCGAACACGGTGACCAGCGGCAAGGCGTTCCTGCAACGCGGCGCCGCCGTGCGCCACGACTTCGTCAGCCCCGACGGCCCCGACGGCCGCGGCGACCTGCTCACCCTCAACTCCTCGGGCGGACTGACCTTCCACAGCGGCACGGGGACGGGCAAGTTCGGCAGCAAGTACACGGGCACCGGCTGGCCGACGACCATCACGGCGATCCCCTTCGGCGACCTCAGCGGCGACCGCTGCAACGACGTCCTCGTGCGCTACAGCAGCGGCGCGCTGCGGTTGTACAAGCCGGGCTGCGGGGCGGCGGTCAAGCCGTCGACGTCGTACACGACCCTCGCGACCAGCGGCTGGACGCAGTACAGCGCCCTGACGTCGCCCGGCGACGTGAGCGGTGACGGCCGCCCGGACCTGATCGCGCGGAACTCGTCCACCGGAGCGGTCTACCTCTACAAGGGAACGAGCGACGGCAAGCTCGCCTCCCGCGTCAAGCTCTACGACAACTGGAAGGGCTACAAGAAGATCGTCGGCACCGGTGACATCACCGGCGACGGCAAGGCGGACCTCCTGGCCCAGGACACGTCCAACAACCTCTACCGCTACGACGGCAGGGGCGACGGCACGTTCGCGGCCCGCGTCAAGGTGCTGTCCAACTGGGGCGGCTCGTACAACGCGGTCGTCGGGGTCGGCGACATCACGGACGACGGCAGGCCGGACCTGGTCTCCCGTGACACCAGCGGCAACCTGTGGCGCAACAGCGGGGACGGAAAGGGCTCGTTCGGTTCGCGGACGCAGATCGCGAGCGGCTGGAGCGGCTACAAGTTCCTTTCGTAGGCGGTGAGTCCGCTCCTCCAAAGGCGCCTGGAGACTTGATGTCGCCGGGCGCCTTTCCCTCATGGGCAGATGGATGCGCGTCCGTGTTCGTCGTCGCCCGCCTGATCGGGCGGTCCCGCCCGAAACGTCGGGGCGGTGTGCGGAACTCGGCGCCAGAGCCTCCGGTCACCGGGTCGAGGCGAGTTCGAGAACAGGGCCGGGGAAGGCCAGCCGGCGGCTGGTCACCCTCACCGGCGGCGTCGGCAAGACCCGGCTCGCCGTCGGCGTCGCCGAGCAGCTGAAGGGCGGTTTCCCGGACGGGGAATGGCTGGTCGAACTCGCCGGATCCGCTGGTGACCTGGCCGACGTCGTCGCGGCCGCCATGGAGTTGCGGGACGACGGGATCTGGGGCGTACGCCCCGAAGGGGAGCGGCCGCTCGACACGGCGGACCGGCTCGCCGAGGTGCCGCGTGACAAGTCGATGCTGCTCGTCCTCGACAACTGCGAGCATGTGATCGACGAGGCCGCGGCACTGGCGGAGCTGCTGCTGCGGTCGGCTCCCGGGCTGGTGCTGCTGACGACCAGTCAGGAGGGGAGGGCTACGAAACGGCCCTCACCACCGGCGACCCCCGGGCGGTCGCCCTCGCTCTGGAGGGTCTCGCCGCCGCTCATGTCCTCGCGGACGGCCCCGGGAGCGCGGCGCTCCTGCTCGGCGCCGCGTCCGCCGCCCGTGCCGCCACGGGCGCGCCGCTGCCGGCCGCGGAGCGACGGGACGTCGACCGCGCCACCGCCGCGGCGACCGCCGCGCTGGGGGCGACGGTCTTCTCGGACGCCTTCACGAAGGGGGAGGCGCTGTCGCCGGAGGCAGCACACGCGCAGGCGCGGGCGTCGCGGATCCTGGCCGGCCGGCAGCAGGCGGCCCACGGAACGGACCCGGAGAACGAGGGATGACGTAAGGCCCGTCGTTTGGATCAGGTCGCGGAGGGGGCCGGGCGCATCCAGGCCGAACCGGCCCTGGCCGAGGACCGGCGGGAAGGGGTCATCGCCCACCCGCTCTTCAGCGACGAAGGGAACGGGCGACACCGGCGCAGCCTGATGTCCGGGAACACCGTCACGTGGCCGACGGCCGCGGCTGTTCCGGCGGGACTGCCCCCTCGGCTGTCGCCATCCACTGATCGAGGTCGGCCTGCGTGAACTCCGGCCATGGCGGAATCTCAGGAAGCTGACGGAGAAGGTCGAACGCCTCCGCCATCTGTGGCCCGCGGAGCACCGGCGAGTGGCAGCCGGCGATGACCTCGGCGTCCAGCCGCTGGAAGTCGTCCACCACTGCCTGGAACTTCCGGCCGTCCAGCCACGCGACCCAGGGCGAGACCAGGCGCCCGCCGAAGAACTGCCCGTCGCGGAACTCATCCGCGGACAGGCCGGCGATTTCAGGCATGGGAGTGGGCACGTTCGTCGCGAAGGTATCCACTGCCCACATGACATGGGTCTTCGGGTCGAAGAGGGCACGGGTGGTCGGGTTGTCGAACAACGGCGGCCGTTTGGCAACGAGCGTCCGGTCACCCACGTCCAACGTATCGCCGTCGATCATGAAGCGGCACCGGTTGATCGGCGTCTCCCACTCCTCGGCCATGCGCCCGATCGAGAACCAGGTCGTCAGCAGTGTCGCGTTCGGGCATGCCGCGAGAACCGCCAGGAGGTTGCCGGCGTGATCACGGTCGTCGTGAGTGAGGAAGATCCACCGCACGTCCAACGGATCCACCACGGACCACGCGGCCTCCAGCCACTGCGACCGCACCGCCGGTGCTCCCGTGTCCACGAGCACGGGCTCGGCTCCCCGGATCACCATCGAATTCATGGGGAAGTGGCCGACCGGCGGGGCTTCCAGGGCCCACGGGATGACGAACGTCTCCTCGGCGATCTTGTGTGGCTGCAGAAGATCGAAGGCTTCCATGGTTGCCATCGCTGCTCTCCCTCGAACGGAATCTGCGGCAGCGCAGGTACATCCAGTCGAACCCCATGGCACGCCATCGTCAAACGTAGACGAACACGTCCCCGGGGGTGCCCGGCGGACGGCGGTCCGAGGCGCGCGTCGTGACCGGCGCCGATCACCTCACAACGTTCGGCGTCGACTGCCCGGTCGGTCGGATCGGTCGGAGCGGTCCAGCTGGAACACCTCGGGGCCCTGTCCGGTCCGGGGACGACAGCCATCACCGAGCTGCCGCCCGCCGCGTTCCCGCACCTGACCGAGACAGCCGCGCGCCATCCTCCGGCGCCGTCGGGAAGGACCGGCGTGGCAGTCTGCCGGACGCGCGCGCCGCGAACGGTGGCCGCGTCGGCGTCGGAGCCCGGTCCGTCCGGGCCCGCTGTTCAGTCGTTGCTCGTGGCGCCGACGATGGCGGAGAAGATCCTGTCCTGCGATGTGGTCGGCACATGGAAGAAGCCGTTGTTGCGGCCCAGCCGCAACACCGCCGCCTCGTCCGCCACAGCCTTGACGTCTCCCAGGCTGTGGCTGATGAGAATCACCCCGATGCCCTGATCCCGGAGCGCGTCGACGAGGTCGAGGACATGGTTGGTCTGCGGGACGCCCAGCGCCGCGGTGGGCTCGTCCAGCAGGACGGCCTTCGGCCGGCCGAGAACCGCGCGGGCGATCGCCACGGTCTGCCGCTGGCCCGCGGACAGGGAGGCGATCGGAGCACGCACGTCGGGAACACGGATGCCCAGTGCGTCGAGCTGCCGTCGTGCCTCTCTGCGCATGCCCGCGTTGTCCAGCAAGCGGAACAGGCGGCCCCGGGCACCGGAGCACCGCTGCTCCCGCCCGAGGAAGAGGTTCTCGGCGACATCCAGGTCGTCGCACAGTGCCAGGTTCTGGTACACGGTCGCGATCCCCAGACGCTGGGCGATCCGGGGGGTCCTGATGTGGACGGGCCGGCCCTCCCACTCGATGACGCCCGCATCGGCGGGGTCGACACCCGCGACGACCTTGACGAGGGTGGACTTGCCGGCACCGTTGTCGCCCAGAAGGGCGACGATCTCGCCTCTGCGCAGCTCCAGGTCGACACCCTTGAGGGCTTGGACGGCACCGAATCGCTTGGAGACTTTGCGCAGTGACAGCAAGGGCGGCCCAGTCACGCGAATCTCACCTACTCCGCCCGCTCGCGGTGACGCCGCACCATGACCGGTGGGTCCCCGGCCACAGGCGAGTCCGCGCCCTTCTTGACAGAATCGAGATCTTTCGTACCGCATCCCCATCTTTCGCCCCCTTCAGGGCGGGCGCAACTCTCCGCTGGTCGGCCGCTGAAGGAGACCGAAACGGAATGCAGTGCCATATTTGCTGGCAAAGTCAGACATGGATGTGTGCCACAGAGGTTCCCGGACGCTGGACGCAGCGGAGGAGGGTGTCACCGATGGCGGACCATCACGCCGTCCGCAAGCGCAGCCGGCCACGGCCCCGCCGGCTCGTGGCCGTGCTTGTCCTGGTGGGCGCGCTGCTGCTCGGCGTCGCCGCCTGCAACGGGACTCAGGGCTCCACGGGAGGTGACGAGACCCGAAAGGTCACGATCGGTCTGGTGACCAAGACCGAGACCAATCCGTTCTTCGTGACCATGCGCAAGGCCGCCGCGGACGCGGCGAGGAAGAACGGCGCCGAGCTCATCGCGCTGGCCGGCAAGTTCGACGGCGACAACGAGGGCCAGGTCGCCGCGGTGGAGAGCCTCATCGCCCGCGATGTGCAGGGCATCCTGATCACGCCGTCGAACACGACGGGAATGCTGGGCGCCATCGCGCAAGCCCGGCGGCAGGGCATCCTGGTGATCGCGCTGGACAGCGCCACCGACCCGGACGACGCCGTGAACGCCACGTACGCGACCGACAACACCAAGGCCGGACGCCTCCAGGGCGCGTACGTCAGGGCCGCGCTCGCCGACCGGGCTCCCCAGCTGATCATGCTGGACGGTACGGAGGGCTCCTCGGTCAGCCGGCAGCGCCACGACGGGTTCCTCGAGGGCTTCCGGATCAAGGACGGATCACCGGTGATCCGCGGGCGGGCGAACACCAACGGCGATCGCAACCTGGCGCAGACCGCGACAGAGAACCTGCTGCAACGTACGACCGACGTGAACGCGGTCTACACCATCAACGAACCCGTGGCCGACGGCGCCTCGGCGGCCATCGCCGCACGCGGCCTCACCCGCCAGGTGACCATCGGCACCATCGACGGCGGGTGCGACGGCGTGCGGGCCGTCAGAGCCGGCAAGTACGCGGCCACCGTCATGCAGTTCCCGGTCAGGATGGCCGAGCAGGGCGTCGCCGCGGTCACCGAGTTCGCCGAGAGCGGGAAGACGCCGTCCGGCTTCACCGACACGGGTACGGAACTCATCACCGACAAGCCGGTACGGGGGCTGAAGTCCCACGACACGGACTGGGGACTCCAGCGGTGCTGGGGATGACCTTCGCGCACCGATCGGTGGAAGGAACCGGCAAAGGACCATGAGATCTCCCGGCACCACCAGCCCCGTCGGCCAGAGACAGCCGGGCACCCCGCTGCGGGAGGCGCTGCGTTACGCCCTGCGCACGCCTACGGTCGGCCCCCTCACCGCGCTGGCCGCCGCCGTACTGGTCTTCTCGCTCACGTCGGACACGTTCATGACGCCGGGGAACCTCTCCCTGGTACTGCAGCAGACCATCGTGATCGGCACCCTGGCGCTGGGACAGTCCCTGATCATCCTCACCGCGGGCATCGACCTGGCCAACGGGGCCATCGCGGTGCTCGGGACGATCGTCATGGGCAAGATCGTCTTCGAAGGGGGCAGTCCCGCGGCGGCGCTGCTGCTCGGCCTTCTCGTGGCGACCTTCCTCGGGCTCGTCAACGGCCTGCTCGTGGCCGGGCTGGAGCTGCCCCCCTTCATCGTCACCCTCGGCGCACTGAGCGTCGTCTACGCCACCAGCAGGCTCTACTCCGGTTCCCGCAACTATCCGGTCACCAGCGACCTGCTCGACTTCTGGGGGCATGGCGTCCACCTCGGCGGCGTACTCGTCACGTGGGGAACGTTCCTGCTCCTGGGCCTGTACGCGTTCTTCTGGTACGTGCTCACCAAGACGGGCTGGGGCCGGCACATCTACGCCGTCGGCGACGCACCCGAGTCCGCCCGCCTGACCGGTATCAACGTCCGGCGCACGATCCTGTCGGTCTACGTCATCGCCGGGCTCCTCTACGGCATCGCCGCCTGGCAGGCCCTCGGCCGCATCCCCAACGCCGACCCCAACACCTACCAGACCGCGAATCTCGAGAGCATCACCGCCGTCGTCATCGGCGGGACCAGTCTCTTCGGCGGCCGGGGAAGCGTCATCGGAACGCTGATCGGCGCGCTCATCGTCAACGTGCTCCGCTCCGGCCTCACCCAGGCCGGTATCGACAGCCTCTATCAGGACATCGCGACCGGCACCCTCGTGGTCGTCGCGGTCGGCGTGGACAAGGTCCTGCGCAGAGGCGGCAGACGCGGCAGACGCTGACACCGAGCACCGGCACGGCGGCCCGCCGGGGCGGCCGGCCGGCGGCGAGAACGGCTGCAGCCCCAGGTCGGCGGCCTGGGGCTGCAGCCGGAACGGAGGGCGACGTTCGGGTTATTGCACGTCCACGAAGTCACCGGTCGCCTTGACGGCCGGAGTAGTGGAGGTCCCTGCGAAGTTCCAGCGCCAGTAGCCGTCTTCGGAGGCGGTGACCGTGGTCGACAGGTTGCCGGTGCTGGACGTGTACACGGTCTTGATGGTCGTGTAGGTCGTAGTGCCGGCCTTGCGGAACTGGAGCTTGACCGGCTGGTTGGTGTAGCCCCGGTAATCGAGGTTGTCCCAGTCGGCCCGGCTGAGCCTGCCGGTGACGGTGAGGGTATTGCCCCTGGCAGTCGGTTCCGGGCCTGCGTTCACGGTGAGTTGGGACTGCCGCTGCAGACGGGTCGTGGTGTAGCTCGCCGTGTGGGTCCAGCTGTCGTCATTGGCCACCCCCTGCACACTGACCTTCCAGGTGCCGGCGTGGGCGTTGGTGAGCGCGGTGCCGCCGTACTTCCAGTCCGGTTCCAGGGAGATCGTCTGCGAGCAGGTGGAGGTGGTGGCACTCGAGGCGACGCAGTCCGCATGGGAGTAGTACTGGTTCGACACGATGCGGTCGTCGTAGGTCTCGTAGGGGTTCGCACCATCCGGTCCGCGCCACAGGACGAAGTCCGCGTCCTGGATGCCCGACGGGTGGGTGAAGGTCCCCGAAACCGTGATCGTCTTGGCGTAGAGACCGACCACGATGTTCTTGCCACCGTCGAAGGAAACGCCGCTGACTTGGACGTCGGTCTGGGTCTCGCCCGCGTAGGCACCGGGGGCGGCGGTATAACCGGCCAGCGCGGCGACGGCACTGAGCAGAGCAAAGGCAGCGCGCTTGCGCATGTATCTCCTTCACAGAGGGAAGAGTGGGAACCCGCCGAGCGGGAGCGGCGGGGCAGTCGAAGCCGGTCAGGGACCGGTGACTGACGTGATCGGGTACGGGAAGGTCTCCTGCTGCCAGATCACCGCGAGCCGGGTGGTCGGGCGGGGGCCGGCCTGGGGTACGCGGCCGTCCGCCGGACCACCGCCGGGTCGCCGGTGTCGTCGGAGGCGGTCTCCGGCCAGGACGGCGCGGCACCGTCGGGCGCCAGGGTGCGCATCGCCGCCACCGCACCGTTCGTGGTCTTCACTCTGACGCTTCACCGAACGCCGATGACGTGCTGCACGCCGAGCCACCCTCATCCCCCAGTTTCCCGTGACGTGGGCACAGCCGTCACAGGCCGCCCCCAACATTCAGCGCACCTGCACGCTCGAACGTCACATGCGTACGGACGGACATGAGCGGTCCTGATCAGCGTCGCCTTCCCCAAGGGCTGCCCAGCACGGGCCATGGCGCTGTTGTGTCTGATCGGCGATTCCGGCACCGGCAGGGCTGTGCACGCGCAAGCACACCCGACTTGGCCCCCTCAATTGCCATGAGGTGCACGGGGATTGACGTAGAAATCGCTTACCACCTACGGTCCTTCCGGAATCGCGGACACCTTTCGGAATCTCGAACGTCTGGCGTCGGTACGCCCTACGGGAACAAGGAGTCGAAGCGGAATGGGCCCACAGCGAAGACTCGGCTGGCTGTCGCTCGCCGCGGCAACCAGCATGGCACTCGCGGCCGGAGTGATCACCGCACCCGCCGCCCACACCGCGGACGATCCCGTGGAGGTCGTGGTCAACGGGGACGACGTTCGCGCCGACAACGTCAACGGTTTGACCTACAAGGGCCTCGGCGTGCTCAGTTGCAACAGCACGAGCAACCTGCTGATGGACTACAAGGCGGAGCACCCCGGCCGGTACTGGGAGCTCATCCGCGTGCTGTTCGGTGGAAGGAACCCCCTGATCAACCATGTCAAGGTCGAGATGGGTTCGGACACGAACACGTCGACCGGTTCCGACCCGGCGACCATGCGCACAGCGGACGAACTCGCCGACGCGTCGCGCTCCCCGGGCTTCCAACTGGCAGCGGACGCCAAGACGGTCAACCCGAAGCTCAAGGTCTCGATTCTCCGTTGGGTCATGCCCCGATGGGTTCAGAACGAATGGAACAAGGGCACCGGCTCCGACGAGATGTACAAGTGGTACAAGGAGACGATTCTCGACGCCTACGAGAAATACGGGTACATGGTCGACTACGTCGACCCGGACACGAACGAGACGCGGGATCCGGACGAGGCCTTCATCAAGTGGTACAAGAAGGCGATCCTGACCGACACGGACTTCGCTGACCCCCGCTACGGCATCCCGGCGAAAAAGCGGGAGAAGGCCGAGAAGGCCTACCACAGCATAAAGATCATCGCCGCTGACGAGAACAACACCCTCAATTTCGGGCCGTCGATGCTCAGCGACGCGGAACTCTTCGGCATGGTCGACGCGGTGGGCTACCACTACACCACCGAGGACCGGCACGACGGCCCCGCCGGCAGCGACACCAACCTGCCGTACACGAGGCTGGCGACCGGTGAGAACAAGTACGGCGAGGACAAGGAAGTCTGGTACAGCGAAGGAGTCGGCTCCTTCGGCTACACCGACTACCGCGTCAACAACACCGAGGGTCCGAACGGAACGAGCACCGGTATCGGCGGCGTACAGAGCGCCCTCGATCTCGCGAACCGTTCCGTCAAGAGCTACGCCAACTCGAAGCGGACGCACTACATCTTCCAGCCGGCGATCGGCTCCTTCTACGAAGGCGCGCAGTACAGCCACAAGGAACTCGTCAGCGCGCGTGACCCGTGGTCGGGCCACCTCCACTACGACGCGGCCGTCTATGTGATGCAGCACTTCACCCAGTTCGCCAAGACCGGCTGGGAGAACGACACGAACACGGCGGGCATCTGGCGCACCGTGCCGGAGGCCAGTTACAGCGGGGTGAGCGGCACCGAGAACGTCGACGGCTCGAACGGGGCCCCGAGTTACATGACGCTCGCGGACCCCCGTAAGAAGGACTTCTCCACGATCGTCGTCAACGACAGCGACCAGCCCAAGACCTACCGGATCACATCCGAGAACATGCGTCTCGGTGCCGACCCGACCATGGAGATCTGGGAAACCCGCGCAGCGGACCCGGGCCGGCCCTACGACGCGAACTTCAAGCGCCTCGTCGACGAGATCCGGCCCGGCGGCGCCGGGTACTACAGCTACACGGTCAAGCCGAGGTCGATAGTGACCTTGACGACGCTCGACAAGAGCCACGACAAGGCGACGAAGCAACGCCTGCCCGAGTCCCGGGACCGCACGGTGCTGGACACCGACGCGACCGGCAAGAAGCACAACACCCGCGACAACGTCCTGTACGCCGACGACTTCGGGTACGAGGAGGAGGGCAGGGTCCAGGTCGGCACCGGCGACGGCGCGCACAAGACGTCCCAGCCCTACCTGAGGTCGCGCGGCAATCAGCCTCGCTACATGGTCGACCAGACCGGCGCCTGGGAGGTCGGTGAGGACGCGAGCGGCAACAACGTCCTGTACCAGTACATGGACCAGTCCATGAAGGACACCGGCGCCTGGAACCGCCACACCCCGAACACGACGGTCGGCGACTTCCGCTGGGAGAACTACCGGGCCACGGTCGACGTCTCGTTCCCGGACCCGGACGGCGGACTCGCCGCCCTGGGCGTCCGTCAGCAGAAGGGCATGGCGATCAGCGACGCCGCCTACAACGTGCGCATCGGACCGACCGGCGCCTGGACGTTCTACGAATACGGCACGGCCGTCGCGTCGGGAACGGTCGCGGCATCCGACGGCTACCGCCTCGCCATCGAGGCGAAGGGCGGGACGATCACGACCTACATCGACGGCAGGGCCGTCTCCACGTACCAGGACCCGACTCCGCAGACCGAGGGCCGCGTCAAGCTCGGATCCGACTTCCACAAGACGGCGTTCGACAACCTGAAGGTCGAGAAGATCGACGGGTACACGCCCTACGCCCGCGCACAGCTCGACAACATGGACAGCTCGGTCACCTACGACGGCACGTGGAGCAGGAAGGCCGCCTTCGGCGACGCGATGGACTGGTACCGGTCGACGTCGACCGGCACGACCGCCGGCTCGTCGTTCACCGTCCCGTTCACCGGCACGGGCATCGACGTCATCGGCGGCAACGACGGCACCGCCGTCTTCGACGTCTACGTCGACGGAAAGCTGATCGCACGGGACGCGAAGACGGCCGCGACCGACAAGCGCCTCGCGACGTACGCGCTCCGCGGTCTGCCCGACGGCGCCCACACGGCGAGGTTCGTCCTCACGTCCGGAAAAATCGTTCTCGACGCGTTCAACGCCATCTCCGGGGACGTGGACAGTACTGTGGACACGGCACCGATCCGGGACGCCCTGGAGAGGATCGGACGTCCGGAGCGGACTGACTACACGGCCGACTCCTGGGCCCTGTTCGCCTCCACGTCGTCGGCGGCGAAGGCTGCCGTGGCGGGTCGGCACAAGGGCCTTGACGCCATCGGCGTCGAGCAGATCACGGACCGGCTCGAAGAGGCTCACGACCGGCTGGTGCGCGAGGACGGCACCGCCGCCTCGTAGGTGGCCTGGGCCTGCGGGCCCCGCGCGTTCGCCGTGAATGGTCAAGGGGCCGTAGCGGATTCCTCCGATACGGCCCTTTGTACCCGGAACGCCTTGTAGCGGCCCGAGGGGCGTACGGGCTCATGTCGCGTTGCCCGAGAGCGCGCCTTGGTGCGGTCCGTACGTCAGTCGGGGGGTGAGGTCGTGCGGCCGGCGGCCGTCCGCAGGGTCACGGTGGCCGTGACGCCCGCGAGGACGCCCCAGAGCAGTGCGGCGGTCACACCCTCACCGAGAACGGACGCCACGTTCAGCAGCCCCGAACGCATCTGCGTCCCGTCTGTCGCGATGCGCAGCGCCTGTTCGGCCAGCAGCCCGAGGACGATCGCGCAGACCCCGCCCGCCGCCATCGCCGGGACGGACACCCGGGTGAGCAGCCCGGGCAGCCACCGCAGGGCGCACCAGACCACGGCGAGGAGCAGGACGTCCCCGAGGCGGTACAGGAGCCAGTCGCCGAGCGGTGCGCCGGCCGGACCGGACCAGGCGCCGAGCAGCAGCCACTGGCGCAGCAGGTCACCCGGTTCGCCGAGCAGCCCGCCGCCCGTGAAGGCCGTCTGGAGCGTGGCGGCGTTCGACTGGTACGACAGGACGACCAGGGACACCGCGACCACCGCGGTTCCGGCGGTGGCTGCCAGCAGGGCGGCCCGCGCCGGAACGTCCTCGCGCGGCTGGGTCTCGGTGCCCTTCAGCGCCAGCCGCGCCACGAGCACCGTCCACGCCGCCGCGGCCAGCGCCACCGGCACCACGATCTGCCGACCGGCCGAGGAGAGGGAGGCCAGCTGCGGCAGGAACCGGTAACTGCCGTGCCCTCCGGCCGCGATGAGCCAAGGGGCCGACGCCGTCACCGCCAGGGTCGCCGACACCAGGCCCCAGGCCCACAGTGCCAGCAGGGTGGCCCAGGTCCGACCGCGCTCGGGGGGAAGCCGCCGCAGCAGCAGGAGCGCCCCGCCCGTGTAGAAGACGAACAGGGCGGCGAAGCGGATCTGGATCGCCGTGTGGTGCAGACCGAGATAGCGGGAGGCGTCGGTCCCGTCGGGATACCCGCCCGGGGTCTGGCCGGACGGTTCGTACGCCCAGGGCAGCAGCCAGCTCTGCAGGCGGGCGACGCCCTCGTAGCCGAGAAGACCGGTGGCGCCCTGAAGGCGCAGCGCGTCGGCGCTCGCCCCCGCCCACCACAGGAGCAGCGTCACCGTCAGCCCACCCGCCACCGCCGGTATCACCGCGCGCCGGTGTTCCATGCCTGCCCCCCCGTGTTCGCTTCGCTGCCGCCACGCGTCACCGTGACCCAGGGGACCTTATGCGACCGCGGTCACGTGCGGATCACATCCCCGCCTCGTCCTGCCCGCGCCCGCAGCGCGTCCTCCGCGCGGCCTCGATCTTCTCCGTGGGGTTGGACAGTGGGTCGGACAGTGCGGCTCCCTTGTTGCGCAGCGGGTCCGTGAGCGGTGCGTGCCCGGTTGCCCGCGGCTGGTGTGACTCTTCCCGGTGTGGCCCTGCAGGGGCTGGTTTCCGGCCAGGCGCCCCGGGTACCCCGGTCGGCGTGACAGGCGCACCGGCGCCCATCTCCTTGCTCGCGTTGACGCAGCCCTTCCGTTCGGGTTCGGCGGCGTACGCCTCCAGCCGGTGCAGTGATCCCCGCGATGAGAGAAGAGGGGGATTTCCCCATGTCCAAGCCCGCCCAGCAGCAACAGCCCCCGGGCACCGAAGCGGCCCTGCGGCCCCAGGCCGACCACGGTGAGCACAGCTACCGCGGATCGGGCCGCCTGGCCGGGAAGGCAGCGCTGATCACCGGGGGTGACAGCGGCATCGGCAAGGCCGTCGCGATCGCCTACGCCCGCGAGGGTGCCGATGTGCTCCTCTCGCACCTGGACGAGGAGGAGGACGACGCCCGCGACACGGCGCGCTGGGTGGAGGAGGCCGGCCGCCAGGCGGTTCTGGTGCCCGGTGATCTGAGCGATCCCGCCCACTGCCGGGAGGTGGTGGCGCGGGCCGTCGAGGCGTTCGGCCGCATCGACGTCCTGGTCAGCAACGCGGCGTTCCAGATGTTCCGCGACTCGATCGAGGAGATCCCGGACGAGGAGTGGGACCACACCCTGGCGACCAATCTCAGCGCCATGTTCCACCTCTGCAAGGCGGCGGTGCCGCACATGAAGTCGGGCGCGTCGATCATCGCGTCCAGCTCGGTGAACTCCGACACGCCGCCGCCGGGCCTGCTGGCGTACAACGCGACGAAGGCGGGTCTGGCCAACATGGTCGGCTCCCTGTCCCAGTCGCTCGCCGAGCGGGGCATCCGGGTCAACAGCGTCGCCCCGGGGCCCATCTGGACGCCGCTGATCCCCGCCACGATGCCGCCCGAGCAGGTCGAGGACTTCGGCGGGCGGACACCGCTGGGACGCGCCGGGCAGCCGGCCGAACTCGCCCCCGTGTACGTCATGCTCGCCTCGGACGAGGCCGCGTACGTCTCGGGCGCGCGCATCGCCGTCACCGGCGGCCAGCCCATTCTCTGACACCCCGCCAGGAACCTCGCCATGAGCAACCAGGAGTGACCGTGGACTGGTACCCCTTGCGGCTGACCACCCCGGTCAAGCAGCACGTCTTCGGCGGCCGGGCCCTCGCCGAGCGGCTGGGACGTACCGGTCTGCCCGACGGTCCGGTCGCCGAGACCTGGGAGGTCAGCGACGTGGACGGCGAGGGAGCACGGGTCGCGGACGGCTCGCTGGCCGGCCACACCCTGCGCCGGCTCGTCGAGGAGCACCCCGACGAACTCGTGGGGCGCGGGTGGCGCGGCCCGCGGTTCCCGGTGCTGACCAAGTTCATCGACGGAACCGGTGCCCTCCCGGTCCATCTGCACGCCGATGACGACACCGCACGCCGGCTGGAGGGCGAGCCCCACGGCAAGACCGAGGCGTGGCACGTCCCCGACGCGGCCCCGGGAGCCACCGCCCTGGTGGGGACGAAGGCCGGTGTGGACCGGGACACGCTGCACCGGGCCCTGCTCGCACAGGACTTCGACGCGGTCATGCGCCGGCTTCCGGTGCGGGCCGGGCAGACCGTCTACGTGCCTGGCGGCACCCTGCACAGTTTCGGCCCCGGCACCCTCGTCTACGAGATCGAGCAGACCTCCGACATCCAGCAGCACGCCATGCGCCGGCACATGGAGGACGGCTCGGAACTGGACGACGAGGAGTGGCATACCAACCTCGGGCGACTGCTCGATGAGTGGCGGCCCGGTCCACGCCCCGAGTTCCACTCCGGCCTGAGCGTCCAGGTCGACGACGCGGTGGAGCGCACCGTGCTGTGCGCCGGCCCGTACTTCGCCCTGGAGCGGTGGCGGGTGGGCACCAGCGCCCCACTGGTGCACGACTTCTCCGCCGCGCTGGTCGTCAGCAACGCCGGTGCCCCGGTCACCGTGGAGTCCGGTGGCCGGTCCGAGCGGCTCGGGCGGGCCCGGAGCCTGCTGCTGCCCGCGGCGCTGGGCCGCGTACGCATCCAGGGGCCGGCCGATGTCCTCCTCGGCTACCTGCCCGACCTGGAACACGACATCCGCGGGCCGCTGCTCGCGGCCGGGCACGGGGCCGCCGCCGTGGCCGCGCTCGGTGAGGGCCTGACCGACCCACGCACGTAGAAGGCACGCAGAAGGAGCTCCATGGGCACCATCACCACCAGCGACGACGTCACCCTCCACTACGAGGAACAGGGCACCGGCCCCCCTCTCGTGCTGATCCACGGCTGGGGCTTCAGCGGCCGCTTCTTCACCCGCAACCTGGAGGCCCTGGCCGAACACGCCCGCGTCATCACCGTCGATCTGCGCGGCCACGGCGACTCCGGCAAACCCCGCCACGGCTACCGCGTGCCGAGGCTGGCCAAGGACCTGTTCGACCTCCTCGAAGAACTCGACCTGCACGAGGTCACCGTCCTGGGCTGGTCACTGGGCTGCCCGGTCATCTGGAGCTATCTCGAACTCTTCGGCAGCCACCGCCTGGCTCGCGCGGTGTACGTCGAGCAGGCACCCCGCCAGTACTACGCACCGGACTGGCCGCACGCACACGCCACCTGCTATGACGAGCCCTCCCTGGCCGCCCTGCAGACCCAGCTCACCTGCGATCCCCCGGCCTTCGACGAAGACCAGATCCGCACCGTCTTCGCCACCGAACCCACCCCGCGGGAGAGGGAGTTGCTCCTGGCCGAGATGGCCAAGTCACCCGCTTCCGCACGCAATGCGCTGATGGCCGACCACACCCGCCACGACTGGCGCGACCTGCTGCCCACGATCCGGCTGCCCAGCCTGGTCCTGGTGGCACGTCAGGACCGGGTGTTCCCGTGGCAGGGCCCCGCTTGGGTCGGCGACGCGCTCCCGGGCGCCCGGACCGTCTTCTTCGAGCACAGCGGCCACGCGCTGTTCTTCGACGAGCCGGAGAAGTTCCACCGGACGGTCACCGGGTTCCTGGCCGACAGCAGGCACGACGCGGACGTACTCGTATGACTCTCACGGACAGCACCACGCCCCCCCTCGCCTTCCCCTACGGCGTCAACCAGTTCACCACCATGCCCTGGTCCTTCGAGGAGGATCTGACGCACTACGCCGACCTCGGTGTCGAAGCGATCGAGCTGTGCGAGACCAAACTCCACGACGACCATGACCGCGCCGAGGCGCAACTCGCCTCGGTCGCCGAGTCGGGACTGCCGATCAGCTCGGTCCAGCCCGTCGTACGGACCGTGTTCCCGAGCGAGACCCAGCCGGGCCCCACCGCCCGGCGCGACCGGTTGGACCGCTTCCGCCGCAGCGTGGAGCTGATCGCACCGTTCGCCCCGGGCGCGGTCTTCGTCACGAACACCGGGCCGGCGCCCGGCGGGAACCTGCACGAGGCGATCCGTCAGGTCGTCACCCACCACCGCGAACTGGCGGACATCGCCGCCGACCACGGCGTACGCATCGCGCTGGAACCCCTCAACCCCGTGCTGCTCAACACGGAGACCGCCATCTGGACCTACCGGCAGGCGCTCGACATCGTCCAGGAAGTCGACCGCGAGAACGTGGGCGTCTGCCTCGACCTGTGGAACCTGTGGCAGGACCCGGACCTCGTCCCCCGGCTCGCCGACGCTCCCGACCGCCTGTTCCTGCTCCAGGCCAGCGACTGGCGCACCCCGCGCTCACGGATGGACCGGCGCGGCATCGGCACCGGTGACATCCCGGTGGGCCGACTGCTGCACGCCGTCCACGGCGTCGGCTATCGCGGCCCCTGCGTCCTGGAGATCTTCTCCGACAACGTGCCGGACTCGCTCTACGAGACGGACCTGGACGAGCTCCTGCGCGCCAACCGGACGGCCCTCGAGTCGGCTTGGCGGACCGGCTGAGCGCGGGCGGGAGCGGGACCAGCGCCGACCGTCGGACGGGTCGTCCGGCCGTGCTCGCACGCCTGCCTCAGGCGCCGCTCGTGCGCGGGGCGGCCGTCGTGTTTCCGTCGCGGGGGTCGGCCTCTTCACGTCTTCCGTCGACCGAGGCGAGGAGGGAAAGACGCGGTCAGCGGGTGGCGAGGAGCTCCAGTGTGTCGATCACGCGGTTCGAGAAGCCCCACTCGTTGTCGTACCAGGCGACCACCTTGACGTGGCGGCCCTCGACGCGGGTGAGGGCCGAGTCGAAGATCGACGAGGCCGGATTGCCCGTGATGTCGGACGACACGAGCGGGTCCTCCGAGTACTCGAGGACGCCCGCGAGCGGCCCCTGAGCCGCGGCCCGGTACGCCGCCAGCACGTCGTCGCGCGTCACGTCCCGGGCGACGGTCGTGTTGAGTTCGACGATCGAGCCCACCGGCACCGGTACGCGGATCGAGTCGCCCGACAGCTTGCCGTCGAGGTTCGGCAGCACCAGGCCGATCGCCTTGGCGGCGCCGGTCGTGGTCGGCACGATGTTGACGCCGGCGGCCCGGGCGCGGCGGGCGTCACGGTGCGGACCGTCCTGCAGGTTCTGCTCCTGCGTGTAGGCGTGCACCGTCGTCATGAACCCGTGCTCGATACCGGCGAGTTCGTCGAGCACCTTGGCCAGCGGCGCGAGCGCGTTGGTGGTGCAGGAGGCGTTCGAGACGATCGTGTGCAGCTCCGGGTCGTAGGCGTCGGTGTTGACCCCGAACGCGAGTGTGACGTCGGCGCCGTCCGACGGCGCGCTGACCAGGACCTTCTTCGCGCCCGCGTCGAGGTGGGAGCGGGCGGCCTTGGCCGAGGTGAAGCGGCCGGTGGCTTCTAGGACGATGTCGACGCCGAGCTCGGCCCACGGCAGCTGCGCCGGTTCGCGCTCGGCCGTCACCGTGATCCGGCGGCCGTCGACGACCAGGGCGTTGCCGTCGGCGGTCACCGGCCGTCCGAGCCGGCCGGCCGTGCTGTCGTAGGCGAGCAGCCGGGCGAGCGTGGCGGGCTCCGTCAGGTCGTTGACGGCGACGACCTCGAGGGCGCTGTCGCGCTCCAGCAGGGCGCGCAGCACATTGCGTCCGATGCGGCCGAATCCGTTGATGGCGATGCGAGTCATGAGTGGTGTCCCTTCCCTTCCCCACCAGGCTCGCCCGCGGCTCGCGCCGCTGACAGTGGCGGGATCGCCACGGTTCAAAAGGATCCCGCCACGGATTCCGCCACGCCCCTGCGCGGGGGCTATTCGCCCCGGGTGAAGGTGCGCCGGTACTCGCTCGGCGTGGTGCCGAGGATGCGCTGGAAGTGCAGGCGCAGGTTGGCGCCGGTGCCGAGCCCGACGTCGGCGGCGATCTGCTCGACGCTGCGCTCGGAGCGCTCCAGCAGCTCGCGGGCCAGGTCGATCCTGGCGCGCATCACCCACTGCATCGGCGTGTAGCCGGTCTCCTCGACGAAGCGCCGGGAGAACGTGCGCGGCGAGACCCCCGCCTGCCGCGCCAGCAGGTCGAGGGTGAGGGGCTCGCCCAGCCTGTGCAGCGCCCACTCGCGGGTGGCGGCGAACCGCTCGCCGAGCGGCTCGGGGACGCTGCGCGGCACGTACTGGGCCTGGCCGCCGCTGCGGTAGGGAGCCGCGACCAGACGCCGGGCCGCGTGGTTGGACGCGGCGACTCCGAGGTCGCGGCGCAGGATGTGCAGGCACAGGTCGATGCCGGAGGCGGCGCCGGCCGAGGTGAGGACGCTGCCCTCGTCGACGAACAGCACGTTCTCGTCGACCTGGACGAGCGGATGCCTGGCCATGAGGGCCCGCGTGTAGTGCCAGTGCGTCGTGGCGCGCCTGCCGTCGAGCAGGCCCGTGGCGGCGAGCGCGAAGGCACCCGTCGAGATGGCGGCGAGCCGCGCGCCCCGGTCATGGGCGGCGATCAGTGCCTCGACGACGGCCTGCGGCGGGTCCTCGCGGTCCGGGAACCGGTAGCCGGGGACGAAGACGATGTCGGCCCAGGCAAGCGCGTCGAGGCCGTGGGCGACGTAGTACGCGAGGCCGTCGCCGCCGGTCACGAGACCGGGTGTCGCCCCGCACACCCGCACCTCGTACGGCATGCTCGCGCGGGTCGTGAACACCTGCGCGGGAATGCCGACGTCGAGCGGCTTCGCACCCTCGAGCACAAGGACGGCGACGCGATGCAGGCGGGGTGCGGGCACAGCTAGAGGTTACGTGGGCGTGCCCTCCGACAGGCCCACCGCCCGCCCGGGCGGACGATTCACAAGAGCGGCCGACATGGGGAGACACAGGCACGTTGGACACGGCCGTGCCACCCCACGGCGCTGTGCCTACCCCCGCACGGCGTCGGGGACGAGGGCGGTGTCGACGAACTGCTCGAAGCGGACGATGAGAGCGCCACGGACCACGAAGTGGTGGGCGACGCGCACGTCGATCGGCTTGCCGGTGGCCCAGTGGGCCGCGGTGTAGCGGGCGAGGACGACGACGTTCTCCCCGGTCGACGACATAGGTGTCGTCGTGCGCGGTCCAGCCGTCCCAGTCCTGGCCGAGTCGTGCGGCCCGGGCGCTCACGCCCCCGGAGGTTCAGTGACTCGGCGGCCGACGACTCAGCGGTCGATGTAGCTGAAGTCGCCCACGGTCCAGGCGCTGACGTCCTTGATCGCGACTCGGTACATACCGCCCGTCTCGGGGATGCCGAGGCTGCCCTGCAGGATCCGTGCGAGATGGAAGTGCAGGTGTGTGGGAGCCTCGCCGCGGCCGGGCCGGTTCTCGCCCGGGCCGTGAGCGAAGACATCGGCGAACGGGCCGAGCCGCTCCGAGTCCTTCAGGACGTCCGCCACCCGCTCGCGCCACACGGCCTCGGGCGCCAGCCGGCCGGTGATGACGGCGCCGCCGACGACCACGGTCAGTGACATCTGATTGCTTCGCTCGGACTCAACCGCGGCGGAGATGGCGACGAGCAGCTCATCAGGGTTCGACATAAGTGCACATCTTATTCAGCTGCCTCTCCGGGCACCCCCGCGGGCATGAAGAGACTGCGCCGAAGCCGCAGTGGTGAGCCCCGTGACGCAAGGCGGCGCGTCGGCGAACCGCCGTCCACAGCCGATGTGTTGCCGTGTCACGGCCGTGCCACGCCGGTGTCCTGAAGGCACGACGGGCGCGACCCGGGGGCTCCGGGGCTCCTCCTAGTCAGCACAGACCTGCTCCACCCCGACTCGGAAGGAACCTCCCGTGAAGAACCGCCACCTGCGCAAGGCCGTCGTCGCCACCGCCGCGATCACCGCCGGGCTGCTGATGACGGCATGCCAGAGCAGCACGGCCGACAGCTCGTCGGACAACAGCGCAACGGGCACGGCGACGGTCGCCGAGAAGGCTTCGGACGCCAGGAGCTCCACGAACTCGAGCGACGCCGAGACCTCGAAGGCCTCGAAGGCCTCGAAGGCCTCGAAGAACTCCAAGAAGTCCAAGAACTCGAAGGGCGTCAGCGGCTCGTTCAAGAACGGCAAGGTCACCTATCTCGCCCCGGGCAAGTACATCGTGTCCGTGCCGGGCAAGGGCGACCAGCAGTTCCTGGTCGCCGACGACACCGAGGTCTACGGCGCCGGCACGATATGCGGCGACGCCGGGTCCAAGGTGGACGCGCCCTGCACGCTGGGCCAGCTGGAGGCCGCCACGAAGAAGGCCGCCGTGAGCGCCGACGTGGAGATGACGAACGGCATCGCGACCCTGGTGACCGAGCGGCGCGCCGCCCAGCAGACCGTCATCGAGGGCATCAACAAGGGCAAGGGTGTCAACGGAACCTGGTTCGGCAACGTCTCCTACCTGGCGCCGGGCAAGTACACGGTCTCCGGCATGAAGGGCACCGAGCAGCAGTTCTTCGTCTCCGAGGACACCAGGATCTGGGGCTACGGCGACATCTGCGGTGACACGAACACGGGGGAGGGCGGCCAGGGCGGCACCGAGTGCACCGAGGCGGAACTGGAGACGGCCGCCAAGAAGGGCGTCAGCGCCGAGGTCGTCATCAGCAACGGCATCGCCACCACCATCCGCGACGACCACTGAGCCGCGGGAAGGGCCACGGCAAGGGTCACGGGAAGGGCCGGGACGATGGCGGGCGGATGAGCGCGATGATGGCCACCATGCACATCCGCATCGACGCCGTCGACCTGCCCGGCCTCACCGGCCCCGCCTCCGCCGACGGCCGGGTCCCCGCCTACGGCAACCTCCACGTCGCCGTGCAACGCCGCGACCGTCCGGCCGAACTCCTCGCGCCCCAGCCCGGCGACGCACCGTCCGCGACCTGGACCCTGGAGTGCACCACGAGCACCTCGCCGACCGGCACCGAGATCAAGGGCCCCTACGTGCAGGACCGACTGGGGCGGCGGTTCGTCTACCTGTCGTGGGGCACGGTCGACGACACGGGCACCTTCACGATGTTCCGCCGCGCCAAGCTCATGCTCGACGTCCTCCCAGCCGGCGTACTCGCCGCCGCGGCACGCGACGGACTACTGGTCGGACACCTCGGCCTGACCGACGCGCAGGGCGGGCCCCGGTGCGGACGCGTCGAGCCTCCGCACATCACGTGGACCGCCGGAGGCGCCGGCTAGGACACCGGCGTCGCGCCGGAGAGCACAGCCCCGTCCGAGCCGCGACGTTCGTGCCCGGCAGCCCAGAACGGCCCTCCCCGGAGTGCCTCGCAGGCCCGAGCCGCTTAGCGTCGTCTTCATGCCCCGCGCGGTCCGCGCCCACCGCGCCCCACCGTGCCGAGGCGATGGAGAGGCACCCTCGTGGCAGTCGTGATGACGTCGGCGGCGCTGCCTGACGCCCGCGTCGGCGAACAGAACGAGCAGACCAGACAGGGCGAAAAGGGCGAACAGCCATGACGTACGACGACGGACGCGAGCCCGGCAGGATCGGCGTGGACCGGTCCGAGGGGTTCGGCGAGCGGCTGCTGGGGGTGCTGCTGGACCGGGCCCACGAGATGCCGCCGGACCTGATCGCGCCGCTCGTCGCGGAAGAGGTGGCCAAGGTGGGAGGGCGGGAGGTCTCGATCCTCCTGCAGGACTACGAACAGGTGCTGCTCGTGCCGTTGCCGGGCCGCAGGCTGAAGGTCGGCGGCCCCGAACCGGTCGAGGGCTCCCCCGCCGGTGAGGCGTTCCTCAGCCGCAGAACGGTGGAGGCGGCGCAGGACGGCCGGGTGCGGATGTACCTGCCGCTGCTGGACGGCAGCGACCAGATCGGGGTGATGGCCGTCACCCTGGACAGGGTCGACGACGACGACCGGCGGTTGCTCCGCAGGCTGGCCGGTCTGGTCGCGGACATGATCGTCACCAAGGACGCCTACACCGACCGGTTCTTCCAGGCCCGCCGCAGCGCTCCGATGAGCGTGGCCGCGGAGATCCAGTGGTCGTTGCTGCCCCCGCTGTCGATGACCGTGCCGCAGGTCGAGGTGGCCGGAATCCTGGAGCCCGCCTACGACGTGGCCGGCGACAGCTTCGACTACGCCCTCAACGGCGACATCCTGCACGTCGCCATGCTCGACGCGATGGGTCACGGGCTGGACGCGGCGACCATGGCGACGGTGGCCGTCGGGGCGTACCGGCACACGCGACGGTCCCATACCGAGCTGTCGCAGGTGTACGCGTTCATGGACCGGGCCATCAACGAGCAGTTCGGTCCCGACCACTTCGTCACCGCGCAGATGATGGTGCTGAACATCGCCACGGGCCGAATGCAGTGGGTGAACGCCGGTCACCCGGCTCCGCTGCTGATCCGTGACCGTGCCGTGGTGGACCGGCTGGAGAGCCCGACCACGCTGCCGGTCGGCTTCGGCGGTGAGGAGCCGGTGGTCAGCGAGCGGATGCTGCGCCCCGGGGACCGGGTGCTGTGCTTCACCGACGGCCTGATCGAGGAGCACCAGGCCGGCGGGGACCAGTTCGGTGAGGAGCAGCTCATCGAATGGACCAACCGGATCCTGCGCGACCGCACCGAGGTCCGGGCGGTGGTGCGGGCGCTCTCGCACGCCCTGAAGGACGAACGCGGCGGCACGACGAGCGACGACGCGACCATCTTCCTCGTCGAGTGGCGCGGCGGCGACGCCGACCACCTCGCCACCCTCGACTGACGCCGGCCGTGCCGGCCGCCCCGTCACTCGTATGCCGATGTGACCTTCCTCGCGATCGTGGGGTCCCGGCACGTCCGCCCGCGTCCCCCGCGCTGCGGGCGACGGCCGCGGCGCAGGGGTCAACGGAGGAGGTCATGGCGCTGCGGGCGGAGGCGGCGGCAGGAACAGTGCAGCCCCACGAAGCCAATATCTGTTTTTGCGAGATGAGAAATTGGCGCGGCCCCCGGCGAGTATTCCTCGATCGCCGGACGGGGCGGAAATAGTGCTCCGTACAGGGCCGGTCGCGCCATGCTACTGTCGATCTCAGTTGCAGGTGTGGTTGCCAGAAGGTTCATTTTCCTACGGGGTAATCAGCACGGCGACGCGGAATCCGCACAGGGCGAATTCCGAACATCGTCTCCGAAGGAGAATTAACATGGCTACTGGCACCGTGAAGTGGTTCAACGCGGAAAAGGGCTTCGGCTTCATCGAGCAGGACGGCGGCGGCGCCGACGTCTTCGCCCACTACTCGAACATCGCTGCCCAGGGCTTCCGCGAGCTGCTGGAAGGCCAGAAGGTGTCCTTCGACATCGCCCAGGGCCAGAAGGGCCCGACGGCCGAGAACATCGTTCCCGCCTGACATCACGGCAGCAACGCATATTTCGCAGCTGGGGCCCGCACCTTGGGGTGCGGGCCCCAGCTCGCTGCTTTTCAGGGCGCGTGACAAGAACGCCGCGCCCACCCTCTCAGGCTCGTTCTCGCGATTCTCTGCGCCGTTCGTTTTGCTGCGGAAATTCCTTGATACGTGCCTACCAGCTCACATCGAGGAAGGTTCCGCTTGAACCGCGCACGCACCACCCGCACGCCCCGCACCTACGACCGCTCCCGGGGCGCTGCCACCAAGGGCTCGGGGGCGCCGCGGCGCTCCAAGGGCTACGACCGCCGGCCGGCCGCTCCCCAGGGGGAGTTCGCGCTGCCGGTGACGACCACGCCGGCGCTGCCCGCCGTCGAGGCGTTCGCCGACCTCGCCCTGCCGGCGCCGCTGCTGGCCGCGCTCGGCCACGAGGGCGTGACCGTGCCGTTCCCCATCCAGGGGGCGACCCTGCCGAACTCGCTCGCCGGACGTGACGTCCTCGGCCGCGGCCGTACCGGGTCGGGCAAGACCCTCGCCTTCGGCCTCGCGCTGCTGGCCCGCACCGCCGGCCGGCGCGCGGCCCCCCGGCAGCCGCTCGCCCTGGTCCTCGTCCCCACCCGCGAGCTCGCCCAGCAGGTGACCGACGCGCTCACCCCGTACGCCCGCTCGGTGCGGCTGAAGCTGGCCACCGTGGTCGGCGGCATGTCGATCGGCAGGCAGGCGGGGGCCCTGCGGTCCGGTGCGGAGGTCGTCGTAGCGACGCCGGGGCGGCTGAAGGACCTCATCGACCGCGGCGACTGCCGGCTGGACGACGTCGCCATCACCGTCCTCGACGAGGCCGACCAGATGGCCGACATGGGCTTCATGCCCCAGGTCACGGCCCTGCTCGACCAGGTGCGCCCCGAGGGACAGCGGATGCTCTTCTCGGCCACGCTGGACCGCAACGTCGACCGCCTGGTCCGCACCTACCTGACGGACCCCGTGGTCCACTCCGTCGACCCGTCCGCGGGTGCGGTCACCACGATGGAGCACCACGTGCTGCACGTGCACGAAGCGGACAAGCACCGCACGACGACCGAGATCGCGGCGCGGGACGGCCGGGTGATCATGTTCCTGGACACCAAGCGCGCCGTGGACCGGCTGACCGAACACCTGCTGAACAACGGCGTGCGCGCCGCGGCTCTGCACGGCGGCAAGTCCCAGCCCCAGCGCACCCGGACCCTCGCCCAGTTCAAGACCGGCCATGTGACGGTGCTGGTGGCGACCAACGTCGCGGCCCGCGGCATCCACGTCGACAACCTCGACCTGGTCGTCAACGTGGACCCGCCCACCGACCACAAGGACTACCTGCACCGCGGCGGCCGTACCGCCCGTGCCGGCGAGTCCGGCAGCGTCGTCACCCTCGTGACACCCGGCCAGCGCCGCGGCATGACCCGGCTGATGGCCTCGGCCGCCATCACACCCCAGGTCACGCCGGTGCGTTCGGGTGAAGCGGAGCTGAGCCGGATCACGGGCGCCCAGACCCCGTCCGGTGTCCCGGTCGTCATCACCGCGCCGGCCCCGGCACATCCCCGCCGTGGCACGTCCTCCGGAGCCCCCTCCTCCCGCGGCCGCCGCCCCTCGCGGGGGCGCCCCACCGGGCAGGCGGGGCGGCGCACCGCGCAGCGGCCCGCCTACAACCCGGCGGCCTAGTGACATCGACCGGCAGTCGGACCCGGCAGTCGGGCCAGTAGCTCACCCATCTCCGAGGAGGCAGCTTTGACACCGGTTCAGACGCAGCACCGGCAGGCGGACACCTGCTCCGTGACCGTGAGCGACGGCATCGACGGATCCGGCCCCCGGGTCCGGGACGACATGACCGTCGAGGTTGCCCTGTCCGTCATGGCCAGTGCCCGGGTCGACCACCTCCTGCTGTGCGACGCGGACGACCAGTGCACGGGCTCGGTGACCCGGGCCGAACTCGCCGTGCACCGCGGCAGCGCCACGTACACGGACCGGACCCGGCTGCGGGACGTCCTCGGCGGACCGTTCGCCTCGCCCGTCCCCCGGATCGGTGCCCTGCGGGAGCACGACCGGAACCCGGGCGTCCTCGCCCTCTCCAGCTGATCCGCCCCGCCCGGTCAGCCCGTCCTCCTTCTCCCTGAGGGGCATCATGCGCTGTGTCATCGCCCGGTACCCGTTCGACCTGACCAAGAACGGGGTGCTGGCCTCCATGAAGGGCGTCACGCCCGAACTCGTCACGGGTGAGTCCGTGACCATCGGCCGCCGCCGCTACCCCGTCAAGCAGGTGGGGCAGGTCCTCACCCGGCAGGACCCCCGCGACTTCACCGCCGCCGAGGTCGTACGGGCCATGACCCGCCTCGGCTTCACCTGCCATGCCCACCCCGAGGCCGCGCCCGTGCGCGTCGCCACCCCGCTCCAGACCGCGTCGGCACTGCTCGGCGCCGCACCCCTGGACGCATGACGACGGGCGGACCACCGCCCACCCCGATCCCGATGAGGG
Organism: Streptomyces sp. NPDC045955; assembly: GCF_056430805.1. Lineage (NCBI taxonomy): Bacteria > Bacillati > Actinomycetota > Actinomycetes > Kitasatosporales > Streptomycetaceae > Streptomyces > Streptomyces sp. NPDC045955. Next base: position 410,520 of record NZ_JBWKKY010000002.1, on the reverse strand, counting down.
CCCTGCCGACGCGCGTCGGCAGGGCCCTCGTCGTCGTCTCGCCCCCTTGCGGGCCACCGGCAATGTGCGCCTCCAGCGAACGAAAATCTACTCTTGTCAGAGTAGACATTGAGCTCCAGCGCAGTTAGCCTTCTTCTCGTTGACACGGATCACTGATCGAAGAAGGACGGAGGAGCAGACGCCATCAGGATCGCCCGGCCCGAGCAGCGCTCGGCCGGGTACCGCAAGACCCCGGATTGGAAGGTGGTCCCCGGTCACGCAGCCGCGATCCCCGCACCCCCCCTCCTGCAGGGCCGGTAGCGGAAACAGAAGGTCGGCGCAGCATTAGGGCCGACAGATGGTGTTCAATTTCCTTCGGGGCCCTGGTGCCGTACGGCACCAGGGCCCCTCGACGCGTGCGCTGCACTACGAGGTGACATGACAGCAGATACCCCGCTCAGCGATCGTCTGGACGACGACGACTACCCCGCGTACACGATGGGGCGGGCCGCCGAGATGCTCGGCACCACCCCGGCCTTCCTCCGGGCCATCGGTGAGGCCCGTCTGATCACTCCGCTGCGCTCGGAGGGCGGACACCGCCGGTACTCCCGCTACCAGCTGCGCATCGCCGCGCGCGCCCGCGAGCTCGTCGACCGGGGCACCCCGATCGAGGCAGCCTGCCGCATCGTCATCCTCGAGGACCAGCTCGAGGAGGCCCAGCGCATCAACGCCGAGTACCGCCGCCGCGCCGGGCACGACACGCCCGAAGGTTCCGTGGCCGACGCCGGTTGATCATCCGGGCACGGTTCCACACTGAGCTGGTGGCCCCATGAACCCGACGCGACGCTCGCCGTGGTGGCGGACCGCGTCGGCTTCGCCAACGCCCAGAGGGTGTCAGACGCGCCGTCGGGTGCGGCGCCGGGGGAACCGGCCGCGGGTCTTGCGCCGAGCCGCTGGAGCCGGTCCCGCGACAGGCAGACCGGAGCGGCGGTAGTGGAAGGCTGCGATGCGGTCGTCGTGCTGGGAGTTCAGCTGGTGGATGAGGAACACGCCGAGGACGATCATCCCCAGGATCGCGGCCACGGTCACGAATGTCTCCACGGTTCTCACCTTCCCATCGGCTGCGGCGGCACCGCGGCGGTCACGGCCGGGGCCCGCGGACGTGCGGCCGGCTGGCGGGCCTCGTGTCCTCCTTCGGAGTCCCAGACCGCCTCGACGGCCCGGTCGGCCTCGTACGCCGTCCGCGAGCGCGTCTCCTCCGCCATCAACCGGCTCGCGGTCGACGTGCCGAGTGGGTCGCTCGCGGCGGCCATCAGCCGGGCGGCCGAGTCGGGCGTCGTCTCCGGCGGGATCACCAGGAGGTTCCAGCGGCCCACGTGGTACGAGAGCAGCAGCAGTTCGTGCGCGTCCTGCTCGGGCAGGAACCAGCCCACCTTCACCACGTGCCCGGCGACGGGCACCTTGCGGGGTACGACCGGCCAGTGGGTGGGATTCACCGTGACCCGGATGATCCGCCCCCACAGCGGATCCAGTACGGCGGTGAGGGAGGGGAGTTCCGTCGCGAGATCGCGCGAACGGGGCCACCACGCGCCGTCCAGCAGGGCCGGTACGGGACCGACGGGAGCGAGCGACAGACGCGGAGAGGACGAGGAGAGCCGGTCATCGGCTTCGGCTGTCAGCGGGTGGGAAATGGTCGCAGTCATGACGCGAACCCTGCCCCGGGCCGACCGTGACCGGCCCGGCATATTCAATCGCCGAAAACGACACGAGCTTGGAAGCCGGTGCGCGGAATGCCCTCGGTTCCTCCACCGTACTCCTCAGTCCGCCCGCTCGGTGCCCGTCTCGATGAGGATCTGTTCGGCCTGTGCCACGCTGCCGGCGCGGACGGCCTCGGCCATGGCGGCGCGCGCGGCGTCGGGCGTCGCGTGCGGCGGAACCACGAGGAGGGAGAAGAGGTCCTGCCCGCCCCGGGTGATGAGGACGGTGTCGTCGCCGACCGCCGACGAGTCGATGTGGACGACACGCCCGTCGACGGTCATCCGCGTCGGCAGCTCTTCCCAGGCACCGGCGTCCAAACCGACACGGGTGACGGGACCGAGGTGTTCGGTCAGTGCGGTGATCAGGCCGGGGAGCTCGACGGCGATGTCGCGGGAGCGCGGCCACCACGCACCGTCGAGCACGCCCTGCCGGTCGTGTGTCGTCTCCAGCCGTACGACGGCCGTGCCGGGCCGCACGGCCTGGTGGACGGCGTCCGGCAGGAGCCTGGTCACACGCGGAGAGTCGGAGTCGGACATCGCTCTCGCCTGCCTGCCTGCCGGTAATCCGGAAACCGAGCGGCTTCCTCGTTTCACGGTACTCTCGGGCCGCCGGCGCCCGGAGATCCCGGAGCAGAGTCAGAGATCCGGCCCTCATCGAACTCCGAGGTCGCCATGCAGTCCACGGAACCATCCTCGGACGGGCACGCCGAGGTCCGCATCGTCGCCGCCTCGCCCGAGGTCGCCCGTCGGGTCGCGGAGATCCTCCGCCACTGCTTCGCCGCCACCGAACAGCGCAGCTACCCCGCGGGCCCGGACGGAGGAACCCGCCTCGACCTCACCGTGGACACCACCCGCCCGGCAGAACCCGCACGGTCGTGGCTGGAGACCAGCCGGCCCATGGAGGACAGCCACCACCGGACGTGAGCCGGTGCCCGGCGGGTGCGGTCACGCGTGGCCGCTCGCGGCGGCCGCCATCAGCGGTTCCGCGGCCTCCTCGGTCGCGTCCGGCGGCACGACCAGCAGGTCCCAGCGGCCCCGGCCGGGGGCGAGCAGGACGGCGGTGTGCGGGGCGGACGCCGCGAGGGCTCTGTGCAGTCCCACGACCTGGTTGCAGACGAGCATCCGGCCCGGTCCCGTGGACCACGTCGCGCCGTTGACGGTGACGCTGGTGATGTGACCCCACGCCCGGGGCAACCCGGCGAGCAGCGACGGGAGTTCCGCGAGCAGGTCGTAGGAGCGGGGCCACCACGCCCCGTCGATGGGCCGGGGCATGGCGCTGCGGGGTGCGAGACGCAGCCGGAGGACCGGGTGGGAGGGGAGCGGGGGCTGTGGCGGGGCGGTCATGAGGGCTCCTGCCGACGGGTCATGAGGGGGGCGGACGGGCGGTGTCAGACACGTCGGGCCGCGACCCGTTCCGCGGTCGGCCAGCGCACGTCGTGCACCCAGCCGAGGCGTTCGAGGAGACGGCTGACGGCGGCGGAGGGGTCGACCTGGCCGCGGTCGACGCCGTGGCGGGCGCTGGTGGGGTCGGCGTGGTGGAGGTTGTGCCAGCTCTCCCCGAACGAGAGCAGGGCGAGCGGCCACAGGTTGGTGGCCCGGTCGTGGCGGCGGGGTGCGGAACGGGCGCTCACCGATCAGGTGGCAGAGGGAGTTCATGCTCCAGGTGACGTGGTGGAGCAGCGCGATGCGCACGAGTCCCGCCCACAGCAGGGCCGTCACGCCGTACAGCCAGGTGCCGCCGATGGCCCAGCCCAGCCCGAACGGCAGGGCGAGCGTGAGGACGGACAGGGCTGGGAAGGCGCGGGCCACGATGGGGGTACCTCCCGCACGAGCGAAGTCGAGAGTGGGGGAGGATGTCGCGGTCGGCGAGGAGGTCGGGGGCGTAGCGGTCGGCGGGTGTGCGGTCGTTGCGGAACAGCCAGCCGACGTGCGCGTGCAGCAGCCCGCGCAACTGGCCGCGCAGATGCGTGCCGTAGCGGTACGGGGAGTGCGGGTCCCCCGGCCGGTCGGTGAGGGCGTGGTGGCGGCGGTGGGTGGCGACCCAGCCGATGACGTCGCCCTGGAAGCTCATCCGCCCCGCCACCGCGAGTGCGATGCGCAGGGGGCGGTTGGCCCGGTAGCCGCCGTGGGTGAGGCCGCGGTGGAAGGCGACGGTGACGCCGAGCCCCGTGATCGTGTACAGGACGAGGGCGATCACGATGTCGGCGGGATGGATGAGGCTCCCCCACAGCAGCCAGCCGGCGAGACCGATCGCCACGAACGGCAGCACGACGATCATGCCCGTGACCGCGACGTACAGCCGCTCACCGCCGTCGCGGGCGGGCGCCGGGCCGTCCGGCGGGAAGGGGGACGTTCCGTCGTAACCCTGGGGCGACGGGGCGGGATCCGGCGGCGGGACCGCCCGGGGCGTGGTCGGGCTGTGCGGCGATGGCATGTGTGGCTCCTCGGCCTGTGTGCGGATGCGCGGCCGGGGTCACGGGCTGCCCATGCGAGGACGGATGGTGTGCGCTGTCCGGAACCCGTCAGAATTCCGGCATACGGAAAGTCCTCGTCCTCACCACCGTACTCCGGCCCGGGCGGGAGTAGGGTGAATTGGGCGAACCAGACAGGGGGTGCGGCATGATCCGGTCAGCTGACATCCGCGAATGGCGCGACCACGAGGTGGTCGACCCGAAGCAGCACAAGATCGGTGTGCTCGAAGCGGTCTACGTGGACACCGCCACCGACGAACCGGCCGTGGCCACCGTCCGGACCGGGCTCCCCAGCCGCCGGCGCCTGGTCTTCGTCCCCCTCGACGACGCCGTTCTCGGACCGGGCTACGTCAAGGTGCCCTACGCCAGGGGGCAGGTGCGCAAGGCCCCCTCGATCGGGACGGACGACGTCCTGCCGGCCGAGCGGGAGGCGGAGATCTTCCAGCACTACGGCATGACGTACCGGGCGGGGGCGGGGGGCGAACGCCGCCTCGCCCGCGGATGACCGCCGGGCACGTGGCACAGGAGAGGTGGTCCGCGGTGATGACGCTCTTCCTTCTGGTCGTCCTCGTGGCCGTCGCCCTGGGAATCATCGGCGTGGCAGCGGACGGCCTGGGCTATCTCCTGGCCATCGGCATCGTGGTGTTCGCCGTCGACGTGATCTTCTTCGCCGTACGGGTGTCCCTGCGCGCGGGGCGGCGGCCCGTGCGCTGACGAGGAAGGGTCTTACCGACGGGTTCCCGGGCCGGTCAGGAATCGAGAAGCGCGGGTCGCGTACCGGGCCTAGCGTCGGTGGCATGACTTCCATCGAATCCCTCACCCTCGAGGTGGACGACCCCGCCGCCGCCCGCCACTTCTACGCCAGCGCGTTCGGACTGGACAGACAGGTGCGCGTGCGGGGCTCCGAGGCTCCGACGGCCGGCTTTCGCGGGTTCACGCTGTCGCTCGTGGTGGCGCAACCGTCCGATGTCAACGCGCTCGTCGAGGCCGCCATGGACGCCGGTGCCACGACGCTGAAGCCCGCCGCCAAGTCGCTGTGGGGTTACGGGGGCGTCGTGCAGGCGCCGGACGGGACGATCTGGCAGATCGCGTCGTCGTCGAAGAAGGACACCGGCCCGGCCACCCGGCGGATCGACGAGATCGTGCTGCTGCTGGGGGTCGCGGACATGGCCGGGAGCAAGCGGTTCTACGTCGAGCACGGCCTCCCCGTGGCGAAGAGCTTCGGCAGCAAGTACGTCGAGTTCGACACCGGGTCGGGCGCCGTCAAGCTGGCGCTGTACAAGCGCCGGGGCCTGGCCAAGCTCGTCGGCGTCTCTCCCGACGGCACCGGATCGCACCGGCTCACCGTCAACGGCGACGCCGGGCCCTTCACCGACCCGGACGGGTTCGCCTGGGCGACGGCCTCGCAGACCGCGTCGCTGTGACCGTGACCGCGCCCGTGGTCGACCTTACGGAGTCATGACGTGCGGGCGCGCTCCCGTGGTGCGGCGGGTTGGCGGGCCTAGCGTGGCCGTATGCGTGTACTGGTCACCGGCGGTGCCGGGTTCATCGGGTCCCATGTGGTCGCCGCCCTCCGGGAGCGCGGGCACGAGGCGGTCGTGTTCGACGTGCGGGAGGACGCCGCCGACGACGTGCGGGACCCGGCCGCCGTCGCCCGTGCCCTGGCCGGTGTGGACGCCGTGTGTCACCAGGCCGCGAAGGTCGGGCTCGGAGACGGGGTCGCCGACGCGGCTCAGTACGTCTCCCACAACGACCTCGGAACCGCCGTACTGCTCGCCGCCATGGCGGAGGCGGGCGTACGGCGTCTCGTGCTGGCCGGGTCGATGGTGGTCTACGGGGAGGGCCGCTACGAGTGCCCCCGGCACGGGGTCGTCCGGCCGGGGCCGCGTGCCGCCACCGACCTCGACGCCGGCCGGTTCGAGCCGCCGTGCCCGGTGTGCGGGGCTGACCTCGCCCCCGGGCTGGTCGGCGAGGACGCCCCGGCCGACCCGCGGAACGTGTACGCGACGACCAAGCTCGCCCAGGAGCACCTGGCCGCCGCCTGGGCCCGCTGCACGGGCGGGTCGGCGGTGTCGCTGCGCTACCACAACGTGTACGGGCCCGGCATGCCCCGCGACACCCCGTACGCCGGTGTCGCCTCCTTCTTCCGCTCGGCGCTCGCCCGGGGCGAGGCACCGCACGTGTTCGAGGACGGGCGGCAGCGCAGGGACTTCGTGCACGTCCGGGACGTGGCGGAGGCCGATGCGGTGGCCCTGGAGGCGGAGGCCGCCCCGGGCGTGCTCACGGCGTACAACACCGGCAGCGGCGACCCGCACACCGTCGGCGAGATGGCCCGGGCGCTGGCCACCGCGTACGGCGGGCCGGCACCCGTCGTCACCGGCGAATACCGGCTCGGTGACGTACGGCACATCACCGCCGACTCCGCACGGCTGCGGGACGCGCTGGGCTGGAAGCCGGGGGTCGCCTTCGAGGAGGGCATGGCCGAGTTCGCGCGGGCCGGGATGCGGGACGCGTAGGAGCCGTCGGCCCTCCCCAGGTGGGGTCCGGCTCGTGAAAGACCGGTGGTGCTGCCCGTGTTACGAAGCGGCGGCGGGCAGCACCACCTCGAAACGGCAGCCGCCGGGGATGTTCCGTACGGTGGCCCGGCCCTGGTGCGCCTCGACGATCCCCCGGACGATGGCGAGGCCGAGACCCGCTCCGGCCGGGGGCGTCCGGGCGTGCGTGCCGCGCCAGCCGGTGTCGAAGACCCGCGGCAGGTCGTCGTCGGGGATGCCGCCGCAGCCGTCCGTCACGGACAGCACCACGCCCTCCGTGGAGCGTTCCGCGGTGACGGCGACCGTGCCGTCGGCCGGGGTCCGGCGGATGGCGTTGACCAGCAGGTTGCCCAGCACCCGGCTCATCTCCTTGCCGTCCACCTCCACCGGCACCGGCTCGATACGGCCGCCCACCAGCCGCACCCCGTGCTCCCGGGCGAGCGGGTCGGCTCCCGCCAGCGCGTCGCCCACCAGGTCGTACAGGGAGATCCGGCTGGGGGCCAGGGCGAGCGCGCCGGCGTGGATGCGGGAGAGTTCGAAGAGGTCGCCGACCATGTCGTTGAGGCGCTCGACCTCGGTGCGGATCTGCTTCAGATAGCGGCCGGGGTCGGCGGCGACGCCGTCCTCCAGCGCCTCCGACATGGCGCGCAGACCGGCCAGTGGGGTGCGCAGGTCGTGCGAGATCCAGGCGACGAGCTCGCGCCGGGAGGTCTCCAGCGCACGTTCCCGCTCCCGGGATTCGGCGAGTCTGGCGCTGGTGGCGGCCAGTTCGCGGCTCAGGTGGTCCAGTTCGGCGGTCGTCGGACCGTCGGGGGCGGCGAAGTCCCCGCCGTCGCCGAAGGAGCGTGCGGCGGCGGCGAGTTCGCGGCTGCGGGCGACGACCCACCGGCCCAGCAGCAGCGCGGTGGCCAGGGAGACGACGGCCGCCATGGCGACGACGGTCGTGACGACGGACAGGTCGTGCGGCGACAGGAACATCGCCCAGGCGACGGCGAGCGTGCCCGCGAGCATCGCGACGACCCCGACCGCCGCGACCACGGCGAGCGAGGCCGTGAGCGAGCGGCGCCGGATCAGGCGCAGCGCTCCGGCCCCGGCCAGGCCGGTGGCCGCGGCACCGGCGAAGGCGTACACGGCGATGAGGAGGGTGTCGTTCACGCTCCGGTCTCCTCTCCCGTGGGGTCGAAGCGGTAGCCCACGCCCCACACGGTCTGGATCAGGCGCGGCCGGGCCGGGTCGTCCTCGACCTTGCCGCGCAGGCGGCGGACGTGGACCGTGACGGTCGACAGGTCGCCGAAGTCCCACCCCCACACCTCGCGCATCAGATCCTCGCGGGCGAAGGCCCGCCCGGGGTGGCGCAGGAAGAAGGAGAGCAGGTCGAACTCGCGGAGGGTGAGGGCGAGTTCGGTGCCGTTCTTGGTGGCCCGGCGGGCTTCCGGGTCGACGGTCAGACCGGCCGCTCCCAGCCGGTGCCCGGGGACGGCGGGCCGGCTGCGGCGCAGCACCGACTCCACGCGCAGCACCAGTTCGCGGGGGCTGAAGGGCTTGGTGACGTAGTCGTCGGCGCCGACCTCCAGGCCCAGGATGCGGTCGTCCTCGTCGCCGCGCGCGGTGAGCATGATGACCGGAACCGGCCCCTGTCCGCGCATCCGCCGGCACACCTCCAGGCCGTCCATCCCGGGCAGCATCAGGTCGAGGACGACCAGGTCCGGCCAGTGCGCGGCGGCGCGGGTGAGGGCGGCCGGGCCGTCGTCGGCGCGGTCGACGACGTAGCCGGCGCGGTCCAGATACCCGGCGACGACCTCGGCGACGGTCGGATCGTCGTCGACGACCAGGACCCGCGGGGACCCGCCGGGGGCCTGCTCCTGCTGATGGGGCTGCTGCATGGCTCCAGCGTCGCACCGGACGGCCGGCGATGGCCTGCCCGGACACCTCCCCGCCGCCGACGTCCGCGTTTCGTAAGAAGCCGAAGTCTTAAATGCCCGTTTCGCGTTCGTAGGGTGAGACCGTGACGACGACATCTTCCGACGTCGACGTGGTGCTGCCCTGCCTGAACGAGGCCGAGGCCCTGCCCTGGGTGCTCGAACGGATCCCGCCGGGCTGGCGCGCACTCGTCGTCGACAACGGTTCCACCGACGACTCGGCCCGGGTCGCCCGCGCGCTCGGCGCGACCGTCGTGCACGAGCCGCGCCGGGGCTTCGGCGCCGCCTGCCACGCCGGGCTGACGGCCGCCACCGCGGACGTGGTGTGCTTCTGCGACTGCGACGCCTCCCTCGACCCGTCGCTCCTCGTCCCCTTCGTGCGCGAGGTGCGGGACGGCGGGGCCGACCTGGTCCTCGGGCGGCGGCGTCCGCGGGGGCGGGGCGCGTGGCCCGCGCACGCCCGCGCCGGGAACCTCGCCCTGTCGCGGATGCTGCGCCGCCGCACCGGGCTGCGGCTGCACGACCTCGGTCCCCTGCGCGCCGCCCGCCGCGAGCCGCTGCTCGCCCTCGGCCTCACCGACCGGCGCAGCGGCTATCCGCTGCAGATGGTGGTGCGCGCGGCCGACGCGGGCTGGCGGATCACCGAGCACGACGTGCCGTATCTGCCGCGCACCGGGGCCTCGAAGGTGACAGGGACATGGCGCGGCACCTGGCAGGCCGTACGGGACATGAGCCGGGTGCTGGGCGAGGCGCCCGCCGGGACTCCGGCCGTGGAAGGGAGCGCTCGGTGACCCCAATGCTCGCGACCACCCTGCTCGTCATCGCCAAGGAGCCGCGCCCCGGCCGGGTCAAGACCCGGCTCACCCCGCCGTTCACGCCCCGTCAGGCCGCGTCCCTCGCCGAGGCGTCCCTCGCCGACACCCTGGAGGCGGTCGCGGCGGCCCCGGCCGGCCGCAGGGTCCTCGTCCTCGACGGCGAGCCCGGCCGCTGGCTGCCGCCCGGCTTCGACGTCGTACGGCAGTGCGCGGGCGGTCTCGACGAGCGGCTGGCGCACGCCTTCGCGCGCAGCGCCGGTCCTGCCCTGCTCATCGGCATGGACACCCCGCAGGTGACGCCGGAGCTGCTCACCGTGGACTTCGCCGGCTGCGACGCCTGGTTCGGCCCGGCCGAGGACGGCGGCTTCTGGGCCCTCGGCCTGACCCGCCCCGACCCCGCCCTGCTGCGGGGCGTGCCCATGTCGACCGCCACGACGGGGGCCGTCCAACGGGACCGGCTCGTCGCGGCGGGCCTGCGGGTCCGCGACCTGCCCCGCCTGCGCGACGTCGACACGGCGGCCGACGCCCACGCGGTCGCCGCGCTGGCCCCGGCCGGGCGGTTCGCGGGGCGGCTGGCCCGGTGTGCGGCGCCGGCCTCCCGTACGGACGGGAACGCGGGGCGGCCTTCTCCGTGTGCGGCGCCGGCCTCCCGCCCGGCCGGGCCCCGATGAGCGCCCCGCCCGTCACCGCCGTCGCCTGGGCGGCCGCCGACCCCTACGCCGACGCCCTGCGTGCCGGTCGCGGGCCGCTGTTCCTGCGGCGGGCCGACGGCTGGCTGCTGCCGCTGGAGGTGGAGCGCTGGTGTGCGCGGGCCGACGCGGTGGACCGAGACGTGCTGGACCGGTGTGAGGGGGCCGTGCTGGACGTGGGATGCGGGCCCGGGCGGCTGGTGACGGAACTCGCCGCCCGGGGCCGGGCCGTCCTCGGCATCGACGTCAGCGCCGCCGCCGTCGACCACACCGTACGGACGGGAGGCCAGGCGCTGCGGCGCTCGGTGTTCGCACCGCTGCCCGGCGAGGGCCGCTGGGACACCGTCCTGCTCATGGACGGCAACATCGGCATCGGCGGCGACCCGCGCGCCCTGCTGGACCGAGTGGCCCGACTGCTGCGCCCCGGCGGCCTGTTGATCGCCGAGACCGCGCCGGTGGACATCGACGAACGCGCCCAGGTGCGGGTCGTCGGCCGTACGGACGCGCGCGGTGCCGGCGACCCCTTCCCCTGGGCGCGGCTCGGCACGCCCGCCCTGCTCCGGTACGCCCGGGGCTGGACGCGGGCCGGTCAGTGGACGGCCGACGGCCGCCGCTTCGCCGCCCTGCGCACCCGCAGCAGCCGCACCGCCAGCAGCAGCGCCGAGCCGCCGAAGAGGACGGCGGTCATCAGCAGCCAGCGGGCCGGGAACACGTCCGCCGGCAGCCCGGTGGCGGACCGGTAACGCCGCTCCACCATCCCGCCGATCAACGGGAACCACACCAGGAGCAGCAACCCCGAGAGGGCCGCCGGTACCCGCACGTACGGCACCCACTCCCGGCGCGCGCCGAACCCTCGTACGACGGCCCGGTCCAGGGCCGCGTACAGCGGCAGCAGCACCAGGTCGTGCAGCAGCGCCGCCCCCACGAACCACAGCGCGACGCCGAACCAGTCACCGGCGAGCAGCCGTACGCCCGCGTAGGCGGCGAGCGCGAACGAACAGGCGAGCAGGAGGAGCTGGAAGGGGCCTCCTACGCGGATCCGCGGGCGGCGCGTCAGTCTCGGGAGGCGCATCACAGGTCTCCGAACGTCATCCGGGCCACCCACTTGGTGTTCAGCACGCCGGGTGCCGCGGGCACGATGATCCGTGCCGGGTAGCCGTGGTCGGGGGACAGCTCCTCGCCATTGACGTACAGCGCGAGCAGGGAACGCGGGTCGGCCACCTGGTTGGCGCGCAGGGCGGCCCTGCGGAAGGCACCGCGCCGCTGGAGGGACTCGACGAACACGTCCGGCGGGTCGGCGGCGTCGTAGCCCACGAGCGCCGCGAGATCGCGCAGCCGCACACCGCGCCACCACTGGTCCGACGTCGACCAGCCCTCCACACAGGCGATGGGCAACGCCGAGCTGTGCAGGGGGAGCCCGGCGAGCTGGGCCCGGCTGAGGCGGACGGTGCCCGCGGGCCCGGTCACGACGAGCCGCCAGGCGTCCTCGCCCGTCTCGGCCGTGTCGATCCCGGCGTAGGCGGCGGTCTTGTTGATCTGGAAGCCGTTCGGGCCGCTGCCGGGTTCGCCGCCGCCGTGCGGTGCGAGGAGGGCGGTGCGCCGCAGGAGCCCGTCGAAGTTCTGTCCCACCGTCGTCGCGAACAGCAGCAGCGAGCCGCCCCCGACGAACCACAGGGCGCCGCGACGGGAGACGGTCGGCGCGGCGGGACGGGGAGTCACCAGGTCGTTCCTCTCCTCCCGCAGGTGCCGCAGGTTGCGCAGCGCCGTGGGCATCTTCAGCAGCGCGTGGGCGACGAAGGCGGCGAAGAACACCCACGCTCCGTAGAAGTGCAGCGGGTAGAACGAGCCGGGGAAGACGTAGTCGAGCTGGACGTTGAGCACACCGGTGACGAACTCGAACAGCGCGCCGCCCACCAGGAGCAGCAGCGAGATCCGCTCCAGGGCGTGCGCGAGCGAGCGGGCCGGCGGCAGCGCGAACAGCCTCGGGACCACGGACCACAGCTTGGCGAGCAGGACGGGGATCAGGGTGATGCCGAGGGTGACGTGGACGCCCTGGTTGAGCCGGTACAGCCAGTGCGGGTGCGTCGGCCAGGCGAAGAGGTAGAAGCCGAGGATCCCCTTGTCCGGGGTCTTGTCGTTCACCGGCGACAGGCCCGGGTTGTAGGCGGCGTACGAGACCAGGCCCGTCACGAACAGCACGGTGATGCCGGCGAGCAGGACGAGACCCAGCACGGAAGTGAGCCAGGGGCCGCGCAGGGGACTGCGCCAGAAACCGGGCGAGGAGGGGGACCACCGTGAGGCGTCAAGGTCGCGCATGTTCCGACGGTAGGCCGGGACGACCCCATGAAAGGGTGCGCAACCCATGACGAAACGCTGACGTCCGGCCCGGACGGCGGCCCGTGCCCGCCCCGTCGGCCTAGCGTTCCGCTGTGACCCGCTCCCTCCGCCCCGACCTGCGCCGCGGCCGGCCCCACCCCCTGCGACATGACCCGCGCCGTGACCTGTACGCCGCCGGGGCTGCCGTGCTGCTCGTGACGGCCGCCGTCCTGGCCGGCCGCCACATCCAGGACACCAGCCGCACCCTGTTCGTCGACTGGCCCCCGCTACTGGCGTCCTGGGGCCCCCACCTGGGCCCCGGCACCCCGGCGGCCGTACTCCTGGCGATCGCCACCGTGGCCTACGGCCCCACCCTCGCGGCCCGGCTCCCCTGGCGGACTCTGCTCCCTGTCACCTGGGGCGCTGCCACGACGTGGATCTTCTCCCTGGCCCTGATCGACGGCTGGGACCGGGGCATCGCGCACCGGCTCACCACCCGCTACGAATACCTCCAGGTCATCGACCGCTTCGACGACATCCCGGCAGCGCTGGGGGACTTCACCCAGCACATCCTCCTCGACTCCCCCGACAACTGGCCCGCCCACATCGCCGGCCACCCGCCCGCGGCCACACTCACCTTCGTCCTGCTCGACCGGATCGGGCTGCGGGGCGGCGGCTGGGCGGGCGTGTGGTGCATCACCGTCGGGGCGGCGGCCTGCGTCGCCGTACTGGTCACGATCCGCGCCCTGGCCGACGAGACCCTCGCACGCCGGGCGGCCCCCTTCCTCGTCCTGGCCCCGGCGGCGGTGTGGATGGGCACCTCGGCCGACGCGTACTTCGCGGCGGTGGCGGCGTGGGCGGTGGCGCTGCTGGCACTGGCGCTCACGAGACGGTCGTTGTGGTGGGCGGGGGCATCCGGCCTCCTCTTCGGCCTGACCTGCTACCTCTCCTACGGCCTCACACTCGTCGCGCTGATCGCGGCGGCGGTCCTGGTGCTGGGCCGTGTCCGCGAACGCCCCGTCCTGCTGGTGCCGCTGCTCGCCGGACTGGCCGTGGTCCCGGCGGCGTTCACGCTCGCCGGGTTCGACTGGTGGGAGGCGTACCGCCTGCTGGTGACGCGCTACCACCAGGGCGCGGGCGGCATCCGCCCCTACGGCTACTGGGTGTGGGCCAACCTGGCCTGCACGGTGCTGATCACGGGGCCGGCGACGGCGGCGGGCCTGCGCCGGACGGGCGGGGTGCTGTGCGGGACGGCGCGGGCGCTGCGGGGGACGGCCGGGGCGCTGTGCGGGACGGCGCGGGCGCTGCGGGGGACGGCCGGGGCGCTGCGGGGGACGGCCGGGGCGCTGCTCTCCCGCCGCGCCGGCACGCCCCACCGGGCTGCCGAGGCCCGCCTCGCGCTCCTCGTCTCCGCCGCCCTGCTCGCCCTGCTGGTCGCCGACCTGTCCGGCATGAGCAAGGCGGAAACGGAACGCATCTGGCTCCCCTTCGCGGTGTGGCTCCTCCCGTCCTGCGCGTTGCTCCCCCACCCGCGTGCGTGGCTCACGGCCCAGGCGGTGCTCGCGCTGCTGCTCAACCATCTGCTGCGGACGGGGTGGTGACACGGTCCAGCCGCGCACCAGGCATTCTGGGCAAGATGAGCAGCTCAGCGTGTCGGTTCCACTCCAGAACGTGAACATGATCACGCAGTGATTCCTTGCAGATGTAAATCCCGGAACGAGAGCATAAGCGGGCCCGCAGGAGACACACAGGCACATCCCGCATCGAAAAGAGAAGACGTGCGCGCTACGTATTTCCGCAAGTCCACCGCGACGTTCATCGCGGCAGCAGGAGCCACTGTCCTGCTGGCCGCGCCCATGCCCGCGAACGCATCCACGGAGATGCCCGCGGCAGCCGCGGTGAGCGCGTCCAACCCCTGCAAGTCGAAGCACTATTCGAAGGTCGCCTACACGTTCTGGATCGGCCCGAGCAAGATGCCTCTGCGCTGCGGAACGAAGACTTGGGGCTACAACCACATAGTTGAGCGCGGACGCTGGAGCACCAGCTTCAAGAACAAGATCAGCGACACACTCTTCAACGGCTACGAGCGGACACCCGGCGTGTACTACCGATACAAGGTGGGCACCGGCTGCTCCTCGAAGCCGCCGAGGAAGAACTTCAAGGTGGTCGTCAACAAGGGCCCCCTCGGAGGAAAGCCGGGCGGTCTGACGCCTCAGGGAGTCATTACGGCCACGGTAGAGTACACAACCGCGACCGTGGCTGCGGCTTCGGCGAGCGCCGGGGCAAAGTGCTGAGAGGACCCACATGGCCACCTCGAAGCAAGTAGAGGAAGCACTCACCCGAAAACTTGCAGGACTGCAGAGCGAGGGAGGAGAAACCTCTCTTGAAGTCCTTGAGGTGCAGGTGGCATCCATCCTCCCTGAATTGCTTCTGAAAATCCGGATCCGCGTCTCAGGGCAGCTCTGGGAAGTCTCACTCGACTACCAGGGGCAGGAAGCGAGTCTGGTGAGCGGAGACCTCTCCGAGGACACCCTGGATTACCTCGCGTTCCTTGTGCGCACCCACCTGTTCGAGTGGTGGCACACGAAGGACACAGAGAAGTTCTCAGCGCGCATGGGGAAGAGACTGGACTGAGAGCTGCTCGTAGTCGCCGCATCCCCCCGGCCGGTAGTGGAGTAACTCCGGCCACACAGTGAACGCACAGCCGCTGTTCCTCATCTTGCACAGCGAACCCCCCAACCGAGAGGAACGTGCTGTGCGTTCACGTACGCGTATACGTACACGTAGACCTTCGCGCCTGTACCCGGCCGGGTCCGTCGTCCTGGCTCTCGCCGCCGCGGGATCCGTGCTGGCGGGGCCGGCCGTCGCCGCCGATGCGGGCGGGCGTGCCGATCTGCGGGCCGATGTGAACCGCGACGGACGGGTCGATGTCACCGGCGGCAGCGACAAGGCCGGTGAGGACAGCTGGTCCGTCGAGCGTGGAGCTGTGTATCTGCCCAATATCGATGACGACACCAAGCGGTGCCCGGTGACCGGGCCCGGTGGCACACCGCTGTCCGACGCCAAGCTGGCCGCGTGCAACGACGGCTCGGACACCAAGGTCAACGGCAGCGCGGACGCCGCCGACCTCGCGCGGGTCCGTTCCGTCCCCATGCCGGACCTGGGCAAGGACGCCAAGGGCAGTCTGAAGGTCACCACGGGTGGCAAGCACGCGCGTCTCTTCGTCAAGCGTTCCGGGACGTGGGTCCTGGTGACGTCCAAGACCCGGCTGTCCGCCGCCGAGTTGCGGTCCGGTGTGGAGTTCGGTGTCGAGGGCACCGACATCGTCCGGGACAGCGCGAAGTGGGACGGCCGTGCGGTGGTCCGGCTGACGGTGACGTCCGGGCAGAAGTCCACCTCCGACGCCGTGACCCTGCGCGTCGCGCCGCTGCTGACCCACCATCACCTGCAGAACACCCAGCAGGTGATGGTGACCGAGGTCCAGGGTCAGGGCGCGTACAGCCGTCTTCAGCAGAAGTTCGTCGCTGAACTCGGTAGGGAAGTCCAGAAGGCCGGAATCACCGCGCCCCTGGTCAAGTTCAAGAAGTACGCCGACCCCTGGGCCCAGGACTTCGTCGAACCGGCCTACGTCAGCATGACCGGGCCGGGCGGTGAACGGCACGTGATGCGCGTGATGCTGCGGTCCGCCCAGCCGGACCGGGACGCCGGCCGGGAACTGTTCGAGAAGGTGCGCGGCCGGGACATCGGTGTGGTGCAGGTGACCGACCGGGCCGAGCCCGACGACTGGTCGCTCAACTCCATGGGGAACCTGGAGACCATCCCGCCCTACGCGCACGGCGGGCGCTCCTTCCCGGCCGGGCGGATCATCATGGGCGAGCGCAAGGACAGCGGGGCGCGGCCGTCCAAGGTGATGCGGACGATGCTCAAGTCGCAGGGCTTGCAGGACCCGCTGCTGCTGGACACCTCCTGGCTGGGCGTGGGGCACGTCGACGAGTTCGTGCAGTTCCTGCCCGCCGACACCCCGCGCGGCTGGCGCCTCGGTGTCGCCGACCCGCAGGCGGGGCTGCGGCTGCTGCGCGACGCCAAGCGCGACGGCCACGGCAAGACGAGGATGTTCTCCGTCCCGGGCCGCAGTGACAGCCCGGCGCCCAAGGAGACCATCGACCAGGCGCTCGCCTCCCGTCACCTGGTGGCCGACAACGAGATGGCGGCGCGGCGCATCGCGGCCAACCTGGAGATCCTGAAGCGGGAGACGGGAGTCACCGACGGGGAGATCGTGCGGGTGCCCGCGCTGTACACCCGCGAGTCGGAGGTGATGACCGCCGAAGGCGACGAGATTCCCGTGCCGCGTCTGACGCGCATGGGTGCCGGTTCCGACCTCGTGGACAGCCTCGGGAACCGCGGCCAGCAGAAGTGGCTCGCCGAGCACCCGGCCGGCTCGCGTGCGGCGACCGCGGCGACGGTGATGACCAGCGCCTACGTTCCCGGAGCGGTCAACGGCGTGCTCCTGGGGCGCGACCGCTACCTCGCCCCGCGCCAGTGGGGGCCCGTCATCGGCGGCAAGGACATCTTCACGCAGGCCGTCAACGCCGCTTACCAGCGGGTCGGCCTGAAGGTGTCGTACATCGACGACTGGTACACGTACCACCTCGGCATGGGCGAGGTGCACTGCGGCACCAACACCCTGCGCGACGCGACGGCCGCGTGGTGGCAGCGCCCGGCGCGCTGATCCGTGACGAGGAGGGGGCGTCGGGTGGTTCGGGCCGCCCGTCGCCCCGCCCGGGTACCGGGCGGTAGGCCGCGCGGGCGTGGGCCACGCGGGCCGGGGACGTGCCGACGATGCCACCGAGCATGACGAAACCCCAGGCCCAGAACCTGGGGTTGCTTCGTCCGGACCCGGCTGGTCCGCGTCAGACGAACGCGCTCTGGCCCGTGATCGCCTTGCCGACGATCAGGGTGTTCATCTCGCGGGTGCCCTCGAAGGAGTAGATCGCCTCGGCGTCGGCGAAGAAGCGGGCGATGTCGTGGTCCAGGAGGATTCCGTTGCCGCCGAAGATCTCCCGGCTCCAGGCCACGACCTCCCGCATCCGCGCGGTGACGAACGCCTTGGCCAGGGCGGAGTGTTCGTCGCGGAAGACACCGGCGTCCTGCAACCGGGCGAGCTGCGCCAGCATGCCCCACGACGCGGTGATGTTGCCCAGGCTCTTGACCAGCAGGTCCTGTACGAGCTGGAAACCGCCGATCGGACGGCCGAACTGGCGGCGCTCCCGGGCGTAGTCGAGGGCCAGTTCATAGGCGCCGGTCATGACGCCCAGCGCCTGCCAGGCCACCCCGCTGCGCGTGGCGCGCAGGATCTCGGCGACGTCGCGGAACGAGTTGATGTTCCGCAGGCGGTTCGCCTCCGGCACCCGCACGTCGGTGAGGGTGATCTCGGCGTTCTCCACGATCCGGAAGGCGATCTTGCCCTCGATCTTCGCCGGTTCGAAGCCGGGCGTGCCCTTCTCGACGACGAAGCCCTTGACGTGGTTGTCGTCGACGTCCCGCGCCCACACCACGACGTAGTCGGCGAAGGTCGCGTTGCCGATCCACTTCTTGGCGCCGTTCAGGACCCAGGTGTCGCCCTCGCGCCGGGCGGTGGTGCGCATGCCGCCCGCGACGTCGGAGCCGCCGAGGGGCTCGGTCATGGCGAACGCTCCGATCTTGTCCATCGCGGCCATCTCCGGGAGCCAGCGGTCGCGCTGCTCCTGGTCTCCGCCGGAGTGGACGGAGTACATCGCGAGGCCGTTGTGGACGCCGAAGAACGTGGCCACCGAGGCGTCGGTGCGGCTCAGTTCCATCGCGAGCATGCCGCTGAGCAGGTTGGAGACGGCGGGCCGGTGCTCGCCGTAGCCCTCGTAGGGCAGGCCGGCGAGGCCGCTGTCGCGGAAGATGCCGACGAGTTCCCGCGGGAACTCGCCCTTGGCCCAGTTGGCGTTGACCAGCGGCTTGATCTCGTCGCGCATGAGGGCGCGGGCCTTGAGGAGGATCTTGCGCTCCTCGTCGGGCAGCAGTGCCTCGTAGGCGTAGAAGTCCGCGGTGAGCTGGTCTTCGAGCGGTTCCATGGTGGTGGTCATCTCAGTTCTCCTCCTTGTCGGCGCCGTCCAGGGCGGACAGGACGGCGAGTTGCCTGCGGTCGCGGGTCTCGGTGAGCTGCGCGTACGTGGCGGAGCCGTAGGCCTGTTCCACGGCTGCGATGAGCCGTTCCTGCTGGTCGTGGTTCTGCGACGGAGTGCCGAGGTCCGCCCACATCCGCTTCATCGAGGGGCCGATGTGCTCGGCCAGGTGCCGGTAGCCGCCCGGTCCGCCGCCCAGGTGCGAGCCGAGGAACGGCCCGACCGTGGCCCAGCGCAGGCCCAGCGAGTTGGTCATCACCGTGTCGAGTTCCTCGGGCGTCACCACGCCCTGCTCGACGAGGTACACCGCCTCACGGCTGAGGGCGTTCTGCAGCCGGTTCCCGACGAAGCCGGGGATCTCCTTGCGCTCGACGACCGGGGTGCGGCCGACCGAGGTGTAGAAGTCCGCCGCGGCCTTCACGGCGTCCTCGCCGGTGCGTTCGCCGGGTACGACCTCGACGAGCGGGACGAGGTGCGGCGGGTTGAAGGGGTGGCCGATCAGGACGCGGGCGGCGGCGTCGTCCGCCAGTTCCTTGGTGAACTCGGTCGACGGGATGGCCGACGAGGAGCTGAGCAGCAGCGCGTGGCCGGGTGCCTCCCGGGCCAGGGTGGCGAACAGGTCCTGCTTGAACTCGACGCGCTCGGGGCCGTTCTCCTGTACGACGTCCGCGTCCCGGACCGCCTCGGTGACACCGGCGGCGATGCGCACCCGGCCGGCGAGGCCGGTCACGTCCAGGCCGCGGGCGGCCAGATGCGGGGCGGACTGCGCGAGGGCCTCGTCCAGGGCCCCGGCGAGGTCCGGTCGCGGGTCGCTCACCCGGACCGTCAGGCCGTGCGCGGCGAACAGGGCCGTCCAGGACAGTCCGATGGTCCCGGCGCCGATCACCGCGGCCGTACGGAAGGTGCGGGTCATGACGCGGCTCCCTTCAGGTAGTCGTGGACCGGCTCGACGCCGGACAGCGTCAGGTCGGTGAGGATGTGGCTCGCGGAGACGACCTCCAGCACCGGCAGGTCGGCCAGCGGGGCGAGTACGTGCTGGAAGAGCTGGAGCCGGGCGGGGCCGGTCCATGCCTCCTTGACGGTGATGTCGGTGATGCGCGTGCGGACGAGTTCCTGCACGCGCGGCAGCCCGTCGTAGCCGGGAATCGTCTTGAGCATGAAGGTCGGCACGGTGATCTGGGCCTCGGCCTCGCGCCGGTCCAGCGCGTGGTGCTTGTAGCCCATGGTCGCGGTGGCGACCCGCAGCCTGCCGTGGTCGAGGGTGCCGACGAGCGCGCCGGAGTCGACGGTGAGCGACGGCGAGCCGAGCACCTTCGGGTAGGCGGAGACCTCGCGGCCGGAGGCGGTCGCCGGGAAGTTGTCGAGGTACATCGCGTGCAGGTACTCGCCCTGTTCGCCCTCGAAGCTGACGGGGATCGCCTGCCCGGCCTCCGTGTAGGGGCCGTAGCCGCTGACGTCGCCCATCTTCATGACCTCGAACCGGACCAGGGGTTCACCGATCCGCAGCGGTTCGGGGACGACGGCCCGCAACGCGTCGGGGTCGGTGCGGTAGACGACGTTGAGGTACTCCCGGTCGGTGAAACGCGGGACGGTCGGCGCGTACGCCGGGCCGGTGAGCGGGGTGGTGAGGTGCTGTCGTACGTCCTCGGCGTGCATGGCGGCTCACCGTCCCGTCCACCGCGCGGGGCGGCGCTCGGCGAAGGCGGTCATGCCCTCGCGTACGTCCGCCGAGGCCATCAGTGTCTTCATCTCCCCGCGCTGGAAGGCGAAGGCGTCGGCGTCGGGCGCACCGTCGGCGGCGCGGACGACGCGCTTGACGGCCGCGAGCGCGAGCGGGGCGTTCTCCGCGAGCCGTTCGGCCAGCCGGAGCGCCTCGGCGACGGCCTGCCCGGTGCCGGTGACCCGAGTGGCGAGGCCCAGTTCGCCGGCGCGGCGGCCGTCGACCGGGTCACCGGTCAGCAGGAGTTCCATGGCCAGGTGGTGCGGGATGCGCTTGGGCAACCGGATCACACCGCCACCCGCGGCGATCAGCCCGCGCTTGACCTCGGGCAGCCCGAACCGGGCGTCCTCGGCCGCGACGATCAGGTCACAGGCCAGGGCCAGTTCGAAGCCGCCGCCCATGGCATAGCCCTCCACTGCGGCGATCAGGGGCTTCGCCGGCTCGGCCTCGGTCAGTCCGCCGAAGCCGCGGCCTTCGACCTCGGGTGACTCGCCGCGCAGCGCGGCCTTGAGGTCCATGCCGGCGCTGAACGTGCCGCCCTCGCCGGTCAGGACGCCCGCCCGCAGCTCGGGACCGGCCTCCAGTTCGTCCAGTGCGGCGGCCAGGCCGGTGGCGACCGCGGCGTTCACGGCGTTGCGGGCCTCGGGGCGGTCGAGGGTGATCAGCAGGGCGGAGCCGATCCGTTCGGTGCGTACGACGGGGGTGGTGGGGGTGCTCATGGCTGTCCTCCTGTGACGGTCAGCGGGCGGCGGTGTCGAGCTCGGCGAGGACGTCCTCGGTGTCCTGGCCGGCGACCGGCGCCAGGCGGCGGATCGAGCCGGGCGTGGCGGAGAAGCGCAGCGGGATGCCGATGGTGCGGACCGTGCCCTCGGTCGGGTGCTCGACGGTGTCGAGGAGGTGGCCGCCCTGGACGTAGGGGTCCTCGTGTGCGCGGTCCAGTTCCAGCACCGGGGCCATCGGGATGCTGTGCTTCGCGCACACCTCCGCCCACTCCTCGGTGCTCAGCGCCGGGGCGCAGGTCTCCAGGAGCGCGGCCAGGGCCTCGTGGTCGGCACTGTCGATGGCGTCGCCGCCCACGCGCGGGTCCTCGGCGAGGTCGGGGCGTCCGGCGGCGGTGAAGAAGTCCCGGTAGTTCTGCGGGTTGTACGGCATGACGCAGGCCAGGCCGTCCTTGGTGCGCACCGCCTTGTGGCCCTTCAGCATCGACAGGGGGAAGCCGGTGGGGCCGGTCTCGGGCACGTGGGTGTGTCCCGCCAGGTGCTCGACCAGGTTGAACGCGATCAGGGTGTCGGTCATCGGGATCTCGACGAGCTGTCCCTGCCCGGTCCTGTTCCGGTGCAGCAGGGCGGCGAGCACGCTGTAGGCGATGGTCAGGGAGGAGACCTTGTCGCCGATGATGGTCGGCAGGTAGACGGGTTCGCCCAGCGCGCGGTCGGCGATGTCGACCAGGCCGGACGCGGCCTGCACGGTCTCGTCGTAGGCGGCGTTGCCCGCCCGGTCCGAGTCGCTGCGGAAGCCCTGGGCGTGCGCGTAGACGAGGCCCGGGTTGCGGGCGGCGATGTCGTCGTGGGACAGGCCCAGGCGGTGCAGCGCGCCCGGCCGCATGTTGGTGATCAGCACGTCCGCGGTGTCGATCAGCTTCAGGGCCCGCTCGCGGTCGGTGTCGTCCTTGAGGTTGAGGGCGACGCTGCGCTTGTTGCGGTTGACGTTGAGGTTCAGCGGGGTCATGCCCGGCGTGGTGCGGTAGTGGCCCACGCGCACGGTGTCGGCGGGCGACTCGATCTTGATCACGTCGGCGCCCAGGTCGCCGAGGATCTGTGCCGCGTAGGGGCCCATCACCACGGTCGACAGGTCGATCACGCGGATGCCTTCCAGGGGGCCGGTGGCGGTGTCCGTGATGTCCGTCATCGCTTTTCCTTCAACTCCTTGCTCCGTCGTATGCGTGTATCTGGAAACTAAGTTAGCAAGGAGGGACTGGAGAACGGAAACAAATGGAGTGACCAATAGACGAAAGGCGGTATGACCGCAGTGGTCATACCGCCTTTTCGCGCATACTTTTATGGGTCAGGCGTGAAGCGGATCGGCGAAGATCTCGCGGGCGGCTGCGACGACTTCTTCCAGGTCACCGCCGTGCGCCCGGTCTTTCCGCCAGAGCAGACCCGTCTCCAGCCGGGGATGGAAATCCGAGAAGGGCAGAACGGTCACATTGTCGAGGCGGTAATTCTGCACGGGGCTCCGCGGATCCAGCATGGATATCGAGAAAGCCAGGCCGCTGGACACTATCTCGGAAACTCCCTCGAACGTCGCGCTGCCGATTTCGATCCGCTTCTTGATGCCGAGTTCGGCCAGCTGCTGGTCGAGACCCCGGAAATAGGCGTTGGTGACGGCCGTGGGCGAGCCCGCGTAGGCGAGTCCGGACAGTTCGGCCAGGGCGATCGACTCCCGCCCGGCGAACCGGTCCCTGGGCACGACCGCGCCGAGGCGCTCCGACATCACCGGCAGCTGTTCCAGGGCCGGGTCGCCGCCGACCGGGAGCCGGGCCAGGGTCAGCGCCAGTCTCCCGTCGCACACCGCGTCGACCAGCCGCTCGGTGCCGCCCGGCCAGCGTTTGATCTCGAACCGGTCGCCGACCCGCTCGGCGAGGGCGGCCATGCGTTCGCGCAGGTCGGGATGGACGCCGCTGGGGACACCGAGCAGCAGGGTGGTCCGCCGCGGCCGGGTCGTCTCGTCCAGCCGCCACTGGATGGAGTCGACCTGCTCCAGGACCCCGCGGGCGATCGGCAGCAGTGCGCTTCCGGCCGGGGTGAGCCGCACATGGTGGGTGTCGCGGTCGAACAGCCGGTGTCCGAGTTCGTTCTCGAGGTCCTTGATCCGCCGGCTCAACGGGGAAGCGGCCATGTGCAGTTTGCGGGCCGCGGTGGAGAAGTTCAGTTCTTGGGCGACGGCGACGAAATAGCGCAGGTGCAGGAGCTCCACGCGGTTCACCCTAACCGCTGCGGCCTGCGGTCCCCGGGGCCGTGGGGCCGGAGAGCTCCTTCTCCATCAGAGTGAAGGACTTGGGCGGCCCGCCCGGCTGCGGCTTGCCCTCCTTGTGGCCGACGACCCGGTAACCGGCGTCCCGGTAATAGGCGTTGAGCTGCGCATTGCCCGCCAGGCAGTCCAGGCGGACCCGGAACCGTCCGGCCTCGGCCACCCGGTGTTCCGCGGCCTCCAGCAGCAGTCGCCCCGTGCCGCGCGGGGCGGTGCTCCGGTCCACCATGAGCCGGTGCACGTACCCGGCCACGGGCGGCTGCGGCCCCCAGGCGGCCTCGTCCTCCCACCACAGCTCCCAGGCGCCGAGGACACACCCGCCGGCCTCCGCGAGCCAGACCTCGCCCTGCGCCATGACCTGACGGAAGTGGTCCTCGTCCAGTTCCCCCGGCCGCCACTGCCCGGTGACACCGCGGGCCAGCATCCAGCGGGCCGCGGCGTCACGGAGACGGACGAGGGTGGCCAGGTCGGCCTCGGTCGCCGGGCGGACACGTGGACCATTCACCCGAAGATCGTCACACGTTCGTCCGACGACGGTCCGTCAGGACCACCGCCGCTCAGGACCGGGCGCCAGGACTCAGCCGTCCCCACCCGTCCTCCATCCCGTTCCGCGTCCCACGGGTGGGACTTTCCCCCTGGTCAGGACCGGTGCTGCCATTCCAGCGTCCCAAAGATCCGAAGGGAATGGCGGATGGGACGAAACGTGGCACAGGCTTGGGTCATCGAAGCCCGCCGCCCCGTTCGAGGGCGGTGACACCGATCCCACCTTCCGGTTCCGGCCGCGCATCTGTCCGGTCGACGCCCACCAACCGGAATACCTCGTTCCAGAAATTCGGAACTCAGGAAACTCGAAACTCAAAGAAAGCAGTTCATCGCATGCGTATCGCACAGCGCTTCACCCACCGCGTGGCCGCCTCCTCCCTGGTCGCTGCCGCCGCTTTCACGCTCGTCGGTGTCCAGGCCGCGGGCCAGACGGCCTCCGCCGCCACCCCGCAGAAGGCCGCCGCGACCGTCGACTGCACCGCGGCGAACACGAAGCTGACCGTCGACGAGGTCTCCCGGCCCATCAACACCCTGCTGCTCACGGCCACCAACACCGGCACCAAGCCCTGCAACCTCTACGGTGCGCCCTACCTGGCCGCCGGCGCCGGCGCCCAGGCTCCCGTCCCGTGGCTGGACTCCAGCAAGCCCCAGGCCGTGGTGACCCTGGCTCCCGGCGAGTCCGGGTACGCCGGCATCGGGACCTCCAGCCCTGACGGCTACGAGGGCCACATCGCCAAGACCCTGGGCGTGGACTTCTCGAACAAGAACCTGAACGGCTCGCTCGGCAAGGGCGCGACGCTGAAGCTGCCCGACGGCGGCGTGTACTTCAACAGCGCCAACTTCGTCACGTACTGGCAGAGCGACGTGTACGACGCGCTGTTCGGCTGAGCCGCCCGGCGTCCCACGGCACCGCCGGTGGTGGCGGTGCCGTGGACGCGGAGCACGTGAAGAGGTCCGCCCGGACGCGTTGTTCGGGCGGCGGACCGGGTGGCCGAACAATCCGTGCCGCGGCTGAACTGTGCTCACCTGAAAAGGGCCGCAGCACGGAGAGGGGTCGTCGGATGGGCGGGAGCAGGGGCGTCGCGGTCGCGGTCGTGGTCGCCGGGCTGGTACTGGCCGCCGGGGGGTGCGGCGAGGGCGGGACGGACGAGAAGGCCGCCCGGTCGTCGGCCGAGCCGAAGCCGGCCCGGTCGCCGTCTTCGTCGGCGTCGCCGTCGTCCGAACTCGTGGAGTGGGTCGGCGACATGTGCGAGACCACGGTCGCGCTTCGGGACCTGCGGAAGGAGAGCGCCGCGGATCTGAAGGAGATCCGGGACTCGGACGACGAGACCGGGATGCCCGCCCAGGCCCGTGCCCTCAGTTACCTCTCCGGGACACCGGCGGACGTGGAGACCGTGGCCGGTGACCTGGAGGAGGGCGGCCGGGAGGTGTCGTCGGCGGCACTCCGGGCGGCCAGTTCGTCCGACGCCTCGCGCCAGCGCCGCTCCCACTCGGCGAGGTCGCCGCCGCACGCCCTGACGTAGGCGAGCGTCACCGCGCGGGTGGGCAGCTGCTTGCCCGCCGCCTGCGACAGCGTCGTCACCCCGTACCGGGCCCGCCGGGCCATCTCCCGGTACGTCGGCCTGCCCGCGGCCTCGCGCAGCGCACGCAGCCCGGCGGCGAACCGCTGCACCGGCCCGCCCTCCGGATCCAGCTCGCCCTCGGCGCGACCCGGCCCTGTCTGTCCCGGCACGTGCCGCCCCCTCACCTCGTACGCCCCTCCTCCGACCTTCGACCGTATCGACGGCCGTGACACGGGCGTTCACTCCATCCTCACGCTTCCTCCAGGCCTGCAGAGCCGTCTTCGTGTGCTCCCGAACGCCCACGGTGACCTTCTCCGGACTCCTTCGGTGAGTCTCCTGAACTCCTCCTGTCGGGTGGCGGGTGAAGGCATGGTGGTGGAGGACGAGGGGGTGGGGATGGCGCGCAGGCGGGGGGCGTGGGCGGGGTCCGCGGTGACGGGTGCTGCGGCGGTAGTGACGGCGGGCCTCGGGCTGGTGACCAATTACGCGAGTGTCTCGGTGCCCGGGTGGGCCGCCGATCCGTGGGTGGTATGGCCTGCCTTCGCGGTTCTGCTGGCGACCGCCGTGGGGCTGCTGTGGTGGGACCGGCGCCTGGACACCGGAGGGCCTGCGACGCGGCTGACACGGGTGGACCGGCTGGCCGGAAGCCGGCACGCCTCGCTGCGACGCCCGTATGTGGAGCGGATCCGCGGCCGGGGGCCGGAGCTGGCCGTTCTGACCCGGATGCTGCGGCGGCCGCAGGAGGAGCTGGCGGTGGTCTGCGGGGCCGGTGGGCTGGGCAAGACCACGGTGGCCGCGCAGCTGGCCGCCCTGGCAGAAGGAGACGGCTGGCAGGTGTTCTGGGTGCGATGGCGCGACTCGGTGGATCTGGTGCAGCAGATGACCCGGGTGGCGGTGGCCTGCGGGCTGTCGGAAGCGGAGCTGGAGGCTGCCCGGGCGGGGCAGCAGAGTCTGCCGGATGTGGTCTGGCGGCAGCTCGCCTCCGCACGGCGGTGGCTGCTGGTGCTGGACAACGTCGACGAGCCCCAGACGGTGGACCCGGATGGTGAGCCGGTGGCGCACTACCGGGGCTGGATCCGCCCCCACGGACGGGGCCTGTTACTGATCACCAGCCGGGACACCAGCGAACAGACCTGGGGTCGGTGTGCCCGGCTGCTGCCCCTGAAGCCGCTGGCCGTGAGCGATGCGGGGCAGGTGCTGCTGGATGTGGCGGCCCGGGCCGGCACCCAGGCACAGGCGCAGGAGTTGGCCGAGCGCCTGGGCAGGCTTCCGCTGGCCCTGCACGCGGCTGGCTCCTACCTGGCCACCCCCACCAGCCGCTACCAGACGTTCGAACGCTACCGCCAGGCACTGGACGCCGAGCTGGGCACGCTGCTGGGCGCCGAACACCCGGATGCCTCCGACCCCGACATCGCCCGTACCGTGGTCCGCCACACCTGGGAACTCTCCTTGGACCAGCTCGCGGCCGAAGGGCACATGCCGGCCCGCCCGCTGCTCCGGCTCCTGGCCCTGCTGGCGCCGGCCCCCGTCCCGCTGTCCCTGATCACCCCCGGCCTGCTCAACGCTGCGACAGGACAGTCGGCCACCATCGCGGGCGTCGAGGCCGCGCTGGCGGGCCTGTACCGCTACGGCCTGCTCGGCCTGCCCGAAGATCCCAGCCCCCGGCCACAGCCGACGGTGGATGACGACCCGCCCACCCAGGTGGTACTCCACCCTCTGGTGAGGGAGATCAGCGCCCTGGCCCTGACAGGCGAGACATCCGACCTCACCGTCTGGCACCGGGCCCTGGTCACGCGGCTGGCCGAGGCCGCTGACGACACCGCCGGCGCCGGGCGCTCCGGCTGGCCCACCGCCCGCCTTCTCGCCCCTCACCTCCCGCTCTTGCTGGACCACACCACGACCCCACAAGACCTCGCCGACGCGGCCGACACCCTCAACCGCCTCGCCGACGTGCTGTACGACGCGGGCGCCTACGCGTCGGCACATGCGCTGAGCCGGCACCTCCTCCAGGCACAGACACGCGTCATGAGCCCGGACCACCCCGACAGCCTTGCCAGCCGCCACCGCCTGGCCAGAGCCCTGGACGGGATGGGCCAGTACGCGCAGGCGGCCGACCACCACCGGCACACCCTCGACGACCGCACCCGCGTCCTGGGCCCCGACCACCCCGACACCCTCACCAGCCGCAACAGCCTCGCCAACGCGCTCTACGGCATGGGCCAGTACACACAAGCGGCCGACCACCACCGGCACACCCTCGACGACCGCACCCGCGTCCTGGGCCCCGACCACCCCGACACCCTCACCAGCCGCAACAGCCTCGCCAAC
>NZ_JBWKKY010000002.1:12426-382607 GCF_056430805.1 Streptomyces sp. NPDC045955 | reverse complement strand
AGTACACACAAGCGGCCGACCACCACCGGCACACCCTCGACGACCGCACCCGCGTCCTGGGCCCCGACCACCCCGACACCCTCACCAGCCGCAACAACCTCGCCAACGCGCTGAACGCGATGGGCCACTGCGAGCAGGCGGTCGACCTGCACCGCCAGACCGTCGACGACCGCGCCCGTGTCCTGGGCGCCGACCATCCTCACACCTTGGCCAGCCGCAACAACCTCGCCTTCGCCCTGGACGGGATGGGGCAGTACGCGCAGGCGGTCGACCTGCACCGGCAGACCCTCGACGACCGCGCCCGTGTCCTGGGCCCCGACCACCCCCACACCCTCGGCAGCCGCCACAACCTGGCCGACGCCCTCGAAGGCCTGGGCCACTACGCGGAGGCGGCCGACCTGTACCGGCAGGCCTTCACCGCCTACCTCCGCGTCCTGGGCCCCGACCACCCGAACACCTTGGGCAGCCGCCACAACCTGGCCATCGCCCTGGAGGGCATGGGTCAGTACGCGCAGGCGGTCGACCACCACCGGCAGAACCTCGCCGTCCGCACCGGCCTCCTCGGCCCGGACCACCCCGACACCCTGCTCAGCCGTGACAGCTTGCAGGCGGCGCTGGCTGCCTCACGCTCAGCACACCGGCTGCGAGACCGCCGGCTGCGGCACAGGGCCATCACCGACTGAACAGTCACTCACCGGACAGCTCCGCCGAGCGTGGCGCATCGGCGCACCGGCGCATCGGCGCACCGGCGGAAGTGGATGCCGGTGACGCCGCGTGGGTCCGGGCCCGATCCAGGCGGTCCTGGGGTTGTTCGGTGCTGGTGAGGGGCCAGCCGAACAACGGTGTGCGGCGGTCGAATGGCTCAGGGCGCGGCCGGGACGGGCCATTGGGGCAGCGGTCCGAACCCTGCGAGGGGAGGGCTCGGGCCGTCCCGCGTCCGCGCACAACCACCCCCGAGAGGCTGGAGGAGAGCCATGCACGGACGACATCACACCCGGCACCTTGAGGCGATAGCGGCACGGCGCTCTCCGCAGGTCTCGGTACCCGGCCCGGCCGCGGAGGTGATCACGGCATGACGTACCCGGCGTACGAACCGGGTCCGCCCCTGCCGCCGGAGCCCTCCGAGCCGCCGCGGCCCCCGGCCCCCGCCGACCCGCCGACCTGGGACCGGGCGACCAGTTCGTCTCGACGACCAAGTCCGGCGTACGCGAGGCGTTCCGGCCGGTCGTCCGACGGTGACCACCCGCCCGGCCCCTTCAGTCACGCCCGCCGCATCCGCCGCAGCGCGACCTGGGCCGGGAGGACCGTGGCCGCCGTGGCGAGCAGCAGACAGCCGACCACCACGCCCCCGACCCAGGGCCAGGCCACCGACAGCTCGACCGGCAGCCCCAGTTCCCGGCGCAGCCCCTGAGCCATGCCGAACAGGGCGGGACCGGCCACCGCCAGGCCCAGGACGGCGCCCAGGGTGGCGACGCAGCACGTCTCGGCCACGAGCGTCAGCAGCACCTGGCGCGGTGTCGCACCGGACAGGCGCAGGACGCGGAGGTCCCGTACCCGGCCGGCGGTCGCCGTCAGCACGGTGGAGGCGACGGCGATCGGGCAGCAGGGCCGAAGTGCTGTTTCCTGTAGGTGAGTTCGTCGTGGTCATGCCTTCAAGGCAACGACGGGAGCACCGCCCGGCACATTGCCGCCAGGGCGAGAGCCGATACTCCACCTGGCACTACTGCCATCGCCACCCGGCGCGGCTACGGTCGACCGCGTGACCACCCCGCGAACGATCCTGGAGGCCCTCACCCGCAGCCCGTTGGGGTTCCTGCGCACCGTCTGGCCATGGCGTGCCCTGGGGTATCTCCTGTCCGGCGGGGTGTTCGCGACGGGCGTCTACCTGGGTGTCGGCGGACTGTTCAGCGCGCCCATCGGCACGATCGCCAGGGTGCTCTGCGCGGGGGCCGTGGTGGTCTTCGCCGCCGCCCTCGCGGGGCCCCTGGAGCGGCGTCGCCTCTCCCTCGTCGACGCCGGCGAACGGCTGGAGTCGCCGGGCGGTGCACGGGCCGTCGGCTACGGCGTCGTATCGGTCCTGGCGGTCGGCTGGCTGGACCTCGCCGTGGCCCTGGTCTCGCTCGGCATCCCGGGCTTCCTGCTCCTGACGCCCTTCCAGCCCACCGCCGTGCCCTGGCAGACCGTGGCGGGCCCGGTCGCGGGTGCTCTGCTGCTGCCCGTGGCCGCGTATCCCATCGGGGCGTGGGCCGCCGTCCGTGCGGCGGTGGGCCGTGCCGTGCTGTTCCCGAAGGACCGCGAACTGCGCGAGGTCGTACGGTCCCGGGCCCGCCTCGTCGACGCCTTCGAGACGGAACGCCGCCGCATCGAACGCGACCTGCACGACGGTGCCCAGCAGCGGCTCGTCGCCCTCACCATGAAGCTGGGCCTGGCCACCCTCGACCTGCCGCCCGGCAGCGCGGCGGCGCGGCAGGTCGGCGAGGCCCACGCCCTCGCCAAGGAGGCGCTCACCGAGCTGCGCGAACTGATCCGGGGCATCCACCCGCAGGTCCTGACGGAACGCGGACTGCCCGCCGCCGCACGGGACATCGCAGGGCGCTGCCCGATCCCCGCCGACCTCGACCTGGACCTCCCGGGCCGGCTGCCGGCCGCCGTCGAGCAGACGGCGTACTACGTGACGGCCGAGGCCCTCACGAACATCACCCGGCACAGCGGTGCCGACCACTGCCGCGTCACCGCCCGCTGCCACGACGGGGTGCTGCGCCTCGACATCGAGGACAACGGCTCCGGCGGCGCCGACCCGGCTCGCGGCACGGGCCTCGTCGGCCTCGCCGACCGGATCGCCGCTGCCGACGGCAGAATGCTCCTGTCCAGCCCGCCCGGCGGACCCACACTGCTGAGAGCGGAGATCCCGTGCGCCGGCCCACCTTCCTGAGAGCGGAGACCTGATGCGGCAGTCCCTCCGCATAGTGCTCGCGGAGGACGCGGTCCTCCTGCGCGAAGGTCTCGTCCATCTGCTGGAGCGCTTCGGCCACCGGGTGCTCGCCGCCGTGGGCGACGGCCCGGCCCTGCTCGCCGCCGCCCGGGAACACCGCCCCGACCTGGTGATCACCGACGTGCGTATGCCACCGGGCCAGACGGACGAAGGCCTGCGCACGGCCCGCCTGCTCCAGGCCGAGCAGCCCGGGCTGGCGGTCCTCGTGCTCAGCCAGTACGTCGAGCAGACCTTCGCCGACGAGCTCCTGGACGACCGCAGCAGCAGCGTCGGAACGGGCTACCTCCTCAAGGAACGCGTCGGCGATGTCGAGGAGTTCGCCGACGCCGTCGCTCGTGTCGCCGCCGGTGCGACGGTCGTCGACCCGGACGTCGTGCGCCAGCTCCTCGCCCGCCGCCGCGATCCCCTGGACCGGCTCACGCCCCGCGAACGCGAGGTCCTCGCCCTCATGGCGGAGGGCCGCTCCAACGCGGCGATCGCCCGCCGCCTGGTCGTCACGGACGCGGCCGTCGCCAAGCACATCGCGAGCATCCTCCAGAAACTGGACCTGCCCCCGTCCGCCCCCGACGACCACCGCCGCGTACTGGCCGTACTGGCCTACCTGCGCGCCTGACTCGGCACCGGCCCGCCGGTCGAGGGCCTCGGCCCCGCCCGCCGCACCCGAACCCGCACCGCACGCACCCCCAGGAACACCAGCAGCCCGAACGGCGACAGCAGGATCGTGAGAACCAGCAGCGGTCCCATCAGCAGGGCGGGGATCTCCAGCCGCCGGCTCTCCCGGTACATCCACTGCCCGATCAGCAGATCCCAGGCGATGACCTGCGCCCAGACGGCACCGGCCCCGTCCGGGAGGGCTGTCAGCTCGCGGAAACTGCCGAGGTCCGGGTTGCTGACCGCGGTCCACAGCTCGGGGAACACCGGTACCGCGAGCGCGACATACACGAAGAGCACCGGCAGCACGGTCAACGGTGACCCGGCGATGCGAGCGGTCGGCCCCCACGCCGGCGCGAAGATCATGAGCAGCCAGACGGGCGCGGCCAGGAGGAAGGAGAGCTCGAAGAGGAATCCGGTCATGCCACGAGGTCCTTCGCGTCGGGAGCACCTGCCGCGTCCGTCACCCCGTGTGGAGGAGAGGTCCGGCTCGTCCGCAGAGCCCCGTACACCCCGAGAACGACGGCGAACAGGAGCAGCCCGGCCGCCCCCAGCGTCGCCTCGTCCGGACGGAACAGCGGCTGGCCGCGCAGCGCCTGCCAGAGGAGCAGCGCGAAGACGGCCGCGTACGCGCCCGAGGCGAGCAGGACGAGTCGCAGCCGGACCCGCTCGTCGGCGAGACGGGCGAAGCGGGGTGCGAGGACGGTCAGCACCATGAGGAGCAGCGGCAGGAGTTGCAGCGCGTGCATGCCGAAGAAGTGCGGGATGCGCAGATCACCGCCGGTCGTGGACCAGCCGGTCAGCGGCATCGAGGGACCCCCGTCCGGCACGCCCACGCTGTGCGCGCCGACCACCTTGGAGACGCCGCGCTCCTGCCCCGGCGCGGGCTGGGTCATCAGGAAGCCGACGGCGGCCCCGGCCAGCGCCAGCAGGCTCCCGGAGCGCATCGCCCAGGCGGACACCCGGTCGGCGATCCGGGCGCGCAGCAGCAGCACGGCGACGACGAGCGTGCCGGCCCACAGGACGACGACGGTGACCGCCATCGCGTTGAACAGCGCCTCGTCGAACGGTGTTTCATGGTTGAAGTGGCTGCGCTTGCCGCGGACGACCTGCCCGGTGATGATCACCATCTCGACGAGACTCGCCAGCGCGACGACGGTCCCCGCCCACCAGCCCACGCGCCGCCGGTCGGGCAGCAGCGACAGCATCCAGGCGAGCGACAGGCAGTACGCCACGAACGACACCGCGAACTTGAACGGCTTGGCCCAGATCGGGGCCCCCACCAGGACACGGTCGTCGACCACGATTCCCACCGCGGACACGACCGCCATGACCGCCATCGCGGCCGAGAACACCACCAGCGGCCGATGCCAGGACGTACGTAAGAACACCATGCCCACCCCTGCGTCAGATGAATCCCTAAGTGGATAGCGGCACTATCCGCTATCAGATAGCCCCACTATCTATCATGGGAGCCCGGTCGGCAAGGGCCGGCCCCACGGGCAGGGCGGATTTCGAGGAGTGAACCGGCGTTGCGCATCGGAGAGTTGAGCCGGAAGACCGGGGTGCCGGTGCCGACGATCAAGTACTACGTCCGTGAAGGGCTGCTCCCCGCGGGCGAACTGACCAGCCGCAACCAGGCGAGCTACGACGAGACACACGAACGCCGGCTCCGGCTGATCCGCGCCCTGCTCGACGTCGGCGGCATGAAGGTGGCGGAGATCGCGGACGTCCTGGCGGCCGTCGACGACCCGGACCGCCCCCTGCACAAGGTGCTCGGCGCGGCAGCCGACCGCATGGGCGGCACGGCGGCCGACCAGGACGACGCCGAAGCGGCGACCGCCCGCACCACCGTGTCCGACCTCATCTCCCGACGCGGCTGGCGCACCCACGCCTCGAACCCCGCCGCCGCCGACCTCTCCAGAGCCCTGGCCGCCCTGACCCGGCTCGGCCACGGAGCCTTCGCCGAACTCCTCGACACCTACGCAGAAGCCGCCGAGCAGGTGGCCCGGGCCGACCTCGCGTACGTGGACCGGCGGGTCGCGGTCGAGGACATGGTGGAGGGCGTGGTCATCGGCACGGTCCTGGGCGAGGCGGTGTTCAGCGCACTGCGCCGCCTGGCCCATGTCGACGCCTCGGCCAGGCTGTACGGGGCGCAGGGGGCGCCGCGGGGCGGGGAGGGATAGCGGAGGCCCCCCAGCCCAGTCGGCACGCTGCTCTTCCCGACTCCCGGTGCACTGCGCCGGAGGGTCGTTACCGTGTACTCCCTATGGACATACGCGGGGGCTTACGGGAGTGGTGGGAGCGCGGTCGGGAGCTGGGGGCGGCCAATCCGCTTGTCGTCGACATCGGTGTCGCGCTCCTGGTCCAGGCCGCGATGACC
Source organism: Streptomyces sp. NPDC045955 (assembly GCF_056430805.1). Taxonomy (NCBI): domain Bacteria; kingdom Bacillati; phylum Actinomycetota; class Actinomycetes; order Kitasatosporales; family Streptomycetaceae; genus Streptomyces; species Streptomyces sp. NPDC045955. The sequence goes on along the minus strand of NZ_JBWKKY010000002.1, from coordinate 376,581 downwards.
ATGCCGTTCGTCGTGCCGCGTGCGGCCGGGGCGCCGCCGGCGACCTGGGCCGCGTACGGGCTCAGCACGCTCACCGTGCTGCCCCTCGTCTGGCGGCGGCGCGCCCCCGTCGGCGTGCTGTTCGCGGTGCTGGCCGCCAGCGGGCTGTACCGGCTGACCATGGACGGGCCCGGGCAGCCGCTGCCGTACACCGGGCTCGTGGTCGTCTACACGATTGCCGCGCTGTCGCCCGCGCGCAAACGGCTCGTCACGGGGCTCGTGCTGCTGGTCGCCGTGCCGGTGGGGGTGTGGCTCAACACCCGGTCGGCCCGTGAACTGACCTTCTCCGTCTTCGTGCTCGCCGCCGCCTATGTCCTCGGGCGGCTCACCGACGCCCGTCAGCGGGCCCACCGCGTCGAGGCCGAGCAGGCCGCCGCGCGCGAACGGGCCAGGATCGCACGGGAGATGCACGACATCCTCTCCCACGCCGTGAGCCTGATGATCGTGCAGGCGGAGGCCGGGCCGGTGGCCGTGCGGGCCGCGCCGGAACGGGCCGAGGCCGCCTTCGACGCCATCTCCGCGACCGGGCGGGACGCCATGGAGCAGTTGCGCCGGATGCTGGGTGTGCTGCGGGTGAGCGACGGTGTCCCCCTGCGCGAACCGCAGCCCGGGGTCGCGGAGTTGGCCGGTCTGTGCGACCGGGTGCGGGCCGGGAGTGGGCTGGATGTGGTGTACCGGACCGCGGGGACCGTCCGGCCGGTGCCGGGGGCGGTCGGGGCGACCGTCTTCCGGGTGGTCCAGGAGGCCCTCACCAATACCGTCCGGCACGCCGGCGCCCGTACCGTGACCGTACGACTGACCTATGGGGACGACGACTTGAGCGTGTGCGTGACCGATGACGGGCGTGGTCCGCAGACCGGGGGCGCCGGTCGCCGGGGCGGGCACGGGCTCGTCGGGATCCGGGAGCGGGCGGCGGCGCTCGGAGGGAGCGCGATGACCGGGCGGGGAGCGGACGGGCGGGGGTTCGAGGTGCGGGTGCGGATTCCCGTGGCGGCCACGGTGGAGGCCGGGCGGTGACGATCCGGGTGGTGGTCGCCGACGACCAGGAGCTGGTGCGCAGCGGCTTCGCGCTGATCCTGGACGTCCAGCCGGACATCGAGGTCGTCGCGGAGGCGGGCGACGGGGCCGAGGCCGTGGAGGCGGTGCGGCGGCACACACCCGATGTGGCGCTGCTCGACGTGCGCATGCCGCGCATGGACGGGATCGAGGCCTGCCGTGCGATCAGCGCCGCGAGCGACTGCCGGACGGTGATGCTCACGACCTTCGACTCCGACGAGTACGTGTACGACGCGCTGCACGCGGGCGCGAGCGGCTTCCTGCTCAAGGACGTCCGCCGGGACGATCTCGTGCACGCGGTACGGGTCGTCGCCCGGGGCGACGCGCTGCTCGCGCCCTCCGTGGCCCGGCGTCTGGTGGAGCAGTACACGCGCTCCACGAGGCACGCGCGGCCCGCCGCCCGGCTGGACGTGCTGACCGGGCGGGAGCGCGAGACGCTGCTGCTGCTCGCCCGGGGCCTGTCCAACGCCGAGATCGCCGCGGAGCTGGTGGTCAGCGACCACACGGTCAAGACGCACGTCGGCAACGTCCTGGCCAAGCTCGGCCTGCGCGACCGGATCCAGGCCGTGATCTGCGCGTACGAGACCGGACTCGTCGCGGCCGGGGATCCCCCGCCCGGGGGAGCGGACCGGGCCCGCCCCTCCCCCACGTCGGCGAGGAACTGACCCTCCGAGACCGCCTGCGCGGGCGATCCGCCCGGCACCGCAGGTCCCGAGGATGGAGCCGTACCCACAACACCGGCTCACATCCACGGAGTTGACCATGCCCCGTACCGCTTCCCTGCTGGCCGCCGTACTCCTCGCGGGCGTCGTGGCGGGACCGTCCGCCCTCCCGGCCGCCGCCGCCACACCCCCTGACCGAGCCCCCGCCCACCTGGCCGCCCAGCCCCGGAACCCCGCACTCGCCGCCGCCATCGCGGGCCTCCCCAGCGCCGACGCGACCGCCGCCCTCGTGCGGGTCGGAGGCGACGAGGGCGTCTGGCGGGGCAGTTCGGGCGTGCACGATCTGCGCACCGGCCGGCCGGCCGATCCGGGCGCCCGCTTCCGCGCCGGTTCCGTGACCAAGGTCTTCACCGCGGCGGTGGCCCTGCAACTGGCCACCGAGGGCCGACTGGACCTGGACCGCAGCGCCCGCTCCTACCTGCCGGAGCTGATCCCGGCGTCGTACGACGGCGTCACCGTCCGGCAGCTCCTGAACCACACGCACGGCATCCCGGCTCCCGACTTCCCCGGGACCACGGTCGAGGAGTTGTACGCCGACCGCTTCCGGGTCCACGACCCCCGGGGCATGGTCCGCTCGGCGACCGCGAAGAAGCCCGAGTTCGCGCCGGGCGAGCGGCAGCACTACCTCAACATCGGCTACACGATCGCCGGCCTGCTGATCGAGCGCGTCACCGGTGACACGTACGAGCGTCAGGTCGCCCGGCGGATCCTGCGCCCGCTCGGGCTGCACGACACGTACCTGCCGGGGAAGAACCCGCGCATCACCGGCCGGCACAACCACGGCTACCAGATCATGCGGCTGGACGACGGCACGACCGGGCTGCGCGACGTGTCCGTGTGGGGGTCCACGGACGGCTGGGCGGCCGGGGCCATCATCTCGACGACGGCGGATCTCGAACGGTTCACCAAGGCCCTGTTCCAGGGCAGCGTCGTGCGCGGACCGCTCCTGGAGGAGATGTTCACGCTGCCGCGGGTGACCGACTTCGGGACTGGGGAGCCGGCCGCGTACTCCGTCGGCCTGTCGATGAAGGTGCTCGGCGGCCGCGAGGTGTGGGGCAAGACGGGCGGGCGCTGGGGCTACAACGCGGCCATCGCCTCCACCCGCGACGGCTCGCGCACCCTCGTCTACAGCGTCAACTCCACGGACGCCAAGGGCCAGGACATGAACAAGGTGGCGGAGAACATCATGGTGGCGGTGTACGGGCGGCCGTAACAGCCCTCACACGGTCGGCGGAGCCGCCCGCACGAGGCCGATGTCGATGTTCATCGCGGTGGTGCCGGTGACCTCGAAGCTCGCCCCGGTGCCGGACTCGATGCCGGGCCGCTCGCCCCGGATGGTCGTCACCAGGTCCTTGGTCTTCTCGTCGGTCGGCGCGGTGGACGGCACGACGGAGAAGACGGCGGTGTCACCGGCGTCGTTGAAGCGGGCCGGGGAGACGGACACGACGCCCTTCGTGGCGCCGATCTCCCGGGCGATCTCGTCCGCCGCAGCCTTGGGGTCGGCGACGCCCCTGCCGTCCACGACGACGGTCAGCGGCCCGTTGAAGCCCGGCCCGAAGCCCTCGGCGAGCGCGTCGTAGGCGCGGCGTTCGGTGGTGGAGACCGGCTTGGCCTCGTCCCCGGGCATACCCAGCTGGAGGCCTGCCGCGGGCAGGGCGAGGGCCCCGAGACCGACGACGCCGAGGAGCAGGACGGGTATCGGCGGCGCAGTACGAACCGGGCCCAGCGGCTGCCGCCGTTGTCGCCGTCGCTCCCCTCGATCCGGCCGCGTTGCGGGCCCGCCGGGTGAGCACGGCGTTCGGCCAGAATCCGAGGAAGGCCGGGACGAGCGTCAGCGCGATCAGTACGGCGACGACGACCGCTCCGGCGGCGGCCAGGCCCATCTTGGTGAGCATCGGGATACCGACCACGGCAAGCCCGGCCAGCGCGATGACGACGGTGAGCCCGGCGAACACGACCGCGGACCCGGCCGTCCCGGCGGCGAGTCCGGCGGCCTCCTGCGGGGCCCGGCCCTTGGCGCGTTCCTCGCGGTAGCGGGAGACGACGAACAGGGCGTAGTCGATGCCGACGGCGAGGCCCAGCATCATCGCCAGGGTGCCGGTGGTGGTGGACAGGCCGAGGGCCTGGGACAGGGTGAGGATCGTGGCCATGCTGACGCCGACGCCGATGAGGGCGGTCAGCAGGGGCAGCCCGGCGGCGGCCAGGGAGCCGAAGGTGACGAGCAGCACGACGGCGGCGATGGTGACGCCTATCACCTCGGCCGTGCCGCCCGGCCCGGCGTTGTCACCCAGCGCGGTGCCGCCCGCCTCGACGGTCAGCCCGGAGTCCCTGGCCTCGACGAGGGCGCGCTCCAGATGGGTCCGGCTGGCGTCGCTGAGGTCCTCCGCCCCGACCTTGTAGGTGACGGTCGCGAAGGCGGTCGAGCCGTCCTTGCTGATCGTCTGCGCCTGGAACGGGTCGACGGCGCTCGCGACCTGCGTGCCGTCGCCGAGGCCGGTGACGGCCTTCTCGATGGCCTGCTTGTTCTCGGCGGCGGTCACCTTCTCGCCGCCGGGCGCGATGAACACGACCCGGGCGGTCGCCCCGTCGGCCGTGGCCCCGGGGAAGCGCTGTTCCATCAGGTCGAACGCCTTCTGGGACTCGATGCCGGGCATCGAGAATCCCTCGTCGCCGGCGCCCGGGGCCTTGAGGGCACCCAGCCCGACGGCGGCCAGCACGGCCGCCCAGACCAGGGCGACGTACCAACGTCGCCGGAAGGCCAGTCGGCCCACTCGATACAGAAAAGTCGCCACGGCAGCAGGTCTCCACATCCAGGTGTCGATCGTCTGCCAAGGCTCTCCGGCGGCGGGCCGTCCCGTCGTCGTGCGGCTGCCGACAATCCTGGCTACTCGCAACGCAGTACGAGCGGGCCTCCCGTACACCTCGGGTACGAGATTCCCGGGCCATCCGGCGCGGCCTGTGCTACCGTCGTTGTTGTTGCAGTTTTGGTTCCCAGAGACTTCGAGTGCTCTATCGACCTTTGTCGACGAGCACTCTTTTTAGTTTCCGAGGATTTTCGGATCTCTCCGAGGGTGATCATTTCAGCGACTCCGAGTCCGTAAAGTGCGGGTCTCGGGTTTGTCCCCCTAAGGGAGATTCAGCATGGCATCTGGCACTGTGAAGTGGTTCAACGCGGAAAAGGGCTTCGGCTTCATCGAGCAGGAGGGTGGCGGTCCTGACGTGTTCGCCCACTACTCGAACATCGCCACCTCCGGCTTCCGCGAGCTTCAGGAAGGCCAGAAGGTTACCTTCGACGTCACGCAGGGCCAGAAGGGCCCGCAGGCCGAGAACATCGTGCCCGCCTGACGCTGACGCGTCCGACGTGACCGGGGCCCGCACCGTGAGGTGCGGGCCCCAGCCTCGTTCTCATCCAAAACCCGGCTCAGTGTTGCGAATCCTGGTGCGGCCCCTCCTGGCTGCCGGGAATTCCCCGATACGTGTGCCGCATCGAGGAAGGATCCCCTTGGATCGCACCGCTCGCAAGAACAACGGCTCGCCCCACTCCCGTAAGGCGGCGGGCCGCAGTGTCTCCGCCCGTACGGCCGGTGCGGGCCGCGGTGGCCCCCGGCGCCGTACCGCGCCCGGCGGGGAGTTCGCGCCGCCCGCCACCATCACGCCGGCGCTGCCCGCCGTCGACGACTTCGCCGGACTCGCCCTGCCCGAGCGGCTTTTGACCGCGCTGCGCGCCGAGGGCATGACCGTGCCGTTCCCCATCCAGGCGGCGACGCTGCCGAACTCCCTGGCCGGCCGGGACGTGCTGGGCCGCGGGCGCACCGGGTCGGGCAAGACGCTCGCCTTCGGTCTCGCCGTGCTGGCCCGCATCGACGGGCAGCGGGCCGAGCCCCGGCAGCCGCTGGCCCTCGTCCTCACCCCCACCAGGGAACTGGCCCAGCAGGTCACCGACGCCCTCACCCCCTACGCCCAGGCGTTGCGGCTGCGGCTCACCACGGTCGTCGGCGGTATGTCGATCGGCCGCCAGGCGAGCGCGCTGCGCGGCGGCGCCGAGGTCGTCGTCGCGACGCCCGGCCGGCTCAAGGACCTCATAGACCGTGGTGACTGTCGCCTTGACCGTGTCACCGTCACGGTGCTGGACGAGGCCGACCAGATGACCGACATGGGCTTCATGCCGCAGGTGACCGCCCTGCTCGACCAGGTGCAGCCCGGGGGCCAGCGGCTGCTGTTCTCGGCCACGCTGGACCGCAACGTCGACCGCCTGGTCCGCACCTACCTCCACGACCCCGTCGTGCACTCGGTCGACCCGTCCGCCGGCGCGGTCACCACGATGGAGCACCACCTGCTGCACGTGGAGGACGACGACAAGCACGCCACCACGACGGAGATCGCCGCCCGCGACGGCCGCGTGATCATGTTCCTGGACACCAAGCACGCCGCCGACCGGCTGGCCAAGAAGCTGCTGGCCGTCGGGGTGCGCGCCTCCGCCCTGCACGGCGGGAAGTCCCAGTCGCAGCGCACCCGCACCCTGGCCCGGTTCAAGGACGGCGAGGTCACGGTCCTGGTGGCCACCAACGTCGCCGCCCGCGGCATCCACGTCGACAACCTCGACCTGGTCGTCAACGTGGACCCGCCGGCCGACCACAAGGACTATCTGCACCGGGGCGGCCGGACCGCCCGGGCCGGCGAGTCGGGCACCGTCGTCACGCTGGTCCTGCCCCACCAGCGCCGCGAGACGGCCCGCCTGATGGCCGATGCCGGGATCACCCCGCGCGTCACCCGGGTCCGCTCGGGCGCGGAAGAACTGAACCGCATCACCGGCGCCCAGGCGCCGTCGGGCGTCCCCGTGGTCCTCACCCCGCCGCCCTCCGAGAGCGGCCCGGCGCGCCCGGGTTCCGCCCCGCGCGCCCGGCGCGGCAGGCCGTCCCGGGGCCGCCGCCGCTGACGCTCCCCGGAGCGCTCGCCGGGTCCCTCCCGGCAGGGGCCTGGCGCGGCGCGGCCCGCGGGTGCCGGCCGTCAGGTCTTCCGCTTCGGCACGTGGGTCGCCGTCGTGAGAAGGACCAGTCGGCGACCTCGCGGTCCGGGTGGAGGCGGGCGTGCTGAACACCGCGATGCGCATCGCGGTGGAGGACTGGGCCCTGCGGTCCGACGGGCCGGCGGGGCCGTCGTCCGGGGAGACCGTGACGCGCGCGCTGCGGATGATCGACGTGGTCGGCCGGGGCTGAGGTCTCGGGGGGTACCGGAGCCGCGCCCCTCAAGGCCGAGTGAGGACGGCCGACTTGGGCGGGCGGGCCCGCCCCTTGCCCGGCCCGGTGGCCCCGTCCGGCCTCGGCCCACCCCGAGCAGGGACGTCAGGCGCCCGTGGGCCCGGTCCCACCCCCATTTTCCGCGCACCCACGCACGGCCCTTGCGGCCCATGTCCCGGGCCAGTCGCGCATCGTCCAGCAGCAGCGTGAGCCGATCGGCGAGCACCCTCCCGTCACGGCCGTCGACCACGAACCCGGTCTCCCCGTCCCGTACGGTGTCCGGCGCCCCGCCCGAGTCGCCGACGACGACCGGCAGTCCGGCGGCGGCCGCCTCAAGGAACACGATCCCGAGGCCCTCCACCTCCATGCCCGCCCTGCGGGTCCGGCACGGCATCGCGAACACCTGCTCGGCAGCGTAGAAGCCGGGCATCTCCTCGTGCGGGTGCCCGCCCGCGAAGACCACCGCCCCGGCCAGTCCCTCGGCGGCCGCGAGCCGGCACAGGGCCCGGGCGTGCGGTCCGTCCCCGACCAGCAGCAGCACCGCACCGGGCACACTGCGGCGCACCAGGCGCAGGGCCCGTATCAGCGTGTCCCCCGGCCCCGCCGTCACCATGCGGTGCGGCAGGCCGGGGGCGTCGTAACGGGCGGGTGCGCGGCTAGGGGGCGTCCGTCACCTCCGTCACCTTCCAGCGCTGGTTGGACCCGGAGTTCGGCTGCCAGAGGCCGACCGGGGCGCCCTCGTTCGTGGACTGGCCCCCGACGTCCGGGAGCTGCCCGGTGGCGGCGTTGACGAGGGTCCAGGTGCCGTCACCGGTCGAGGACATGATCCACTCGGTGGCCCTGTCGCGGCGGCCCTCGTCCGGCTCGGCGACCAGGGCGCCGTTCCGGACGGCCAGGCGCTTGGCCGATGAGGTCTCGGTGAAGACGTACCGCTTGCGGTTGTCCGTACCGCGGATCTGCTCCACCCGCCACTGCTGACCGCTGGGGTCGGCGGCATTGGCGCTCTTGATGACCAGGCCCGTGCCGTTGCCGGCGATCGTGAGGTCCTTGCCACTCTGGACGCCGGTCAGCCGGTAGGTGTGGCCCTTGCGCAGCTCGGCCGCGTCCTTCGCGACGCCGGAGACGCCCTTGACGAGGAAGGACGTCACCGACTGGGCGGGCACGGTGACCGTGGCCTGCTTGCCGGAGACCCGGACCGCCTTCTGCTGCGCCAGCTTGCCGTCGGCGCTGGTCACCACCGGGGTGACGGTGGTGTGCGAGGAGACCCTGCCGAACTTCGACAGGTCGAGGGTGACCTCACGGGACTCGGTCGCGCTGTTGACGTGGACGACCGTCGCCGCGTCGCCCTTGCGGGAGACCGCCGCGGTGCTGGACGTGTCGTTCGTCTTGATCAGCCGGTCGCCGGGCTTGATGAAGTGGGTGAAGTTGCGGGCCGTGTCGAACTTGGTGTTGGTGTAGATCGGGCAGGACTTCAGGGTGTCCTTGGAGGTGCAGCTGAAGGGGAGCTGGATCTCGCCCCAGTTGCCGCCCTTGGCGGACTCGCCGCCCGGCTTCATGTTGTCGTAGTCCTCGACGGGCTGCCAGAACACCCAGGCCCTGGGCTCCAGTTCGCGCAGGTCGTCGACCATGCGCTGGGCGAGGCCCAGGCCGGGCCGCATGTCCGTGAAGCTCTGGCCGTCGCCCCAGTCGCCCTCGACCTCGCTCATCCACAGCGGCTTGTCGGCGGCCTTGGCCAGGTCGCGGACGGTGGTGCGCTGGCCGGTGCCGTAGGTGTGGACGTTCATCTGGCCCACCAGGTCGCGCACGTCCTGGGGGTAGGAGTTCCAGTTGGTGGCGAACGTGCCGGGGTTCGTCTCGTCCATCGCGGAGATCTCAGCGTCCGACGTGGACTTCTTCAGGACCGGGGCGAGCGCGCGGATCACCTTCTGCTGCAGTTCGGGGCCGATGTGCGCGCCCTCCTGGCGGCCGCCGGTCGGCTCGCCGTCCGGGCCGAGCTTGGTGCCCCAGTAGTTGGTGTTCGGCTCGTTGAACGGGTCGAGCGTGTCGACCTTGATGCCGTGCGCCTTCTCCAGCCGCTCGGTCGCGCCCACCAGGTACTTGGCGAAGTCCTCGACGGACTCCGGCTTCAGCTGGTCCTTGCCCGCGTCGAAGTTGCCGGAGACGTAGCCGCTCTCGGTCATGAACCAGGGCGGGGAGTTGCTGAATGTCTCCCAGTGGGTGATGTCCTTCTTGATGCGGTCGACCCACCAGCGCTGCGTCTTGTCGGCGGTCTTGTTCCAGTCGGCCGGGTCGTCCGCGTCCCACCAGTCGACGTCCTCGCGGGTGGTGCCCGCCGGGGCCTTCCACCAGCCCTCGACCGCGCCGCCGGCCCGCAGGTAGTCCTTCACGTCCGGGGCGTTGCCGCCGCCGATGTTGTAGCGGGCGATGTTCAGGGCGAGGCCCTCGTCGCCGAAGAGGAGCTTGTAGAGCTTCTCGCGTATCGCGGGCGGGTAGTCGCCGGTGGCGTTGGCGAACCAGACGAGGCTCGTGCCCCAGCCCTCGAACTTCTCCTGCTTGTAGGAGGGGTCGGGGCGGACGGTGACGCCGGCCGCCTGCGCGGCGGGCTCGGCGGTCGCGGCGGGCAGGGTGCTGGTGGCCAGGATGGTTCCGGTCGCCACGGCGGTGATGCCGATGGCCCCGAGGAGCCTTCTCTTACCGGTGCGGTGTGCCATTCCGAGTACTCCAACTCTTCTGCGTCCGCGCGTCCCGGCGGGACACAGAGATCGGGGCCTGTGTGCAATGTTTACGTAAACATCCACTGGCGGGATGTCTACACTGTCCGAATCTCAGGGGTCAAGGAGTCGTTCCGGACGGAAAATCGCGTCGGCTGCGCGGCGAGGGGGGCGAGGGGCAGGTGGGCACAGTGGACGGTGCGAGAGAACCGCAGGGCACGAGCCGTACGAGAAGGCGTCCGGCCCGTCCTCGCCAGGGTGCCTCCATGGCCGACGTCGCACAGCTCGCGGGCGTCTCCTCCCAGACGGTCTCCCGCGTCTCCAACGGCTTCCCGGGCGTCACCGAGGACACCCGCCGGCAGGTCCTGGCCGCGATGCGGGAGCTGGGCTACCGGCCCAACAGCGCCGCGCGGGCGCTCAAGCGCGGCGAGTTCCGCACCCTCGGCGTGATCACCTTCTCCCTCTCCACCATGGGCAACATCCGCACCCTGGAGGCCATCGCCGCCTCCGCGGCCCGGCACGGCTACGCCGTCACGCTGCTGCCCGTCGCCGTCCCCACCCAGGACGAGGTCAACGGCGCCTTCTCCCGCCTGGGCGAACTCGCCGTCGACGCCGTGATCGTCATCATGGAGGTCCATCTGCTGGACGCGGCGACGGTCTCCCTGCCCCCCGGTGTGCAGGTCGTGGTGGCCGACTCGGACGCCGGTGACCGCTACACCGTGGTCGACACCGATCAGGCGGGCGGTGCGCGGGACGCCGTACGGCACCTGCTGGACCTCGGCCACGAGACGGTGTGGCATCTGGCCGGCCCGGAGGGCTCCTTCGCCGCCCAGCGCCGCGCCAACGCCTGGCGCGACACGCTCACCGCGGCCGGCCGCGTCCCGCCGCCCCTGGTCCGGGGCGACTGGTCGGCCGAGTCGGGCTACCGGGCCGGACTGCGGCTGGCGGACGAGCCGGACTGCACGGCGGTGTTCACGGCCAACGACCAGATGGCCCTGGGCCTGCTCCGGGCCCTGCACGAACGCGGGCTGCGCGTCCCCGGCGACATCAGCGTCATCGGCTTCGACGACATCCCCGAGTCCGCGTCCTTCCTCCCGCCCCTCACCACCATCCACCAGGACTTCGCCGAGGTGGGGCGGCTGTGCGTGGAGGGTGTCCTGAGCAAGATGCGGCAGGACGGGGAGGAGCACGGGACGACGCTGGTGCCCACGCGGTTGGTGCGGCGGGAGAGCACGGGGGTGCCGGGGACTCGGGGAGGACGAGCAGGGTGACGACGAGCCCGTACGTCGAGCGGCTGCTCAGGCCGGCCGCCTCCCCGAGGTGACGATCACTCGGCTGAGCTGGGGGTTTTGCGCCGGTTGGCGTTGAAGCGCGCCTTCTTCTGACGATTCCCGCACGTGTTCATGTCACACCACTTACGGGTGCGGCTCTGACTGGTGTCGAAGAAGGCGGCTCGGCAGGTCGGTGACGCGCACAAGGCCAGTTTTCCGTCGCGTTCGCCCGCGATGATGCTGATCGCGTCGGCGGCGATCACGCCGAGGGCGTCTTCCACGCGGGAAGCCGAGCTGAGCTGCCATCGCCGCTCACCCTCGGGCGTCAGGATCGCCGCGGCCCGGCCCTGAGCGCTGCGGTCATTGATGACGTGGACAGCAGACGCGGGGAGAGCCTCCTGGAGCGCGGCCGCTGTCGCGGCGGCGTGAATCGACTCCCTCAGTTCCCGGGCGAGGTCGAGCTGGGCAGGGGTGCAGGAGTCCACGGCGAGGCCGTACACCGCCAGCCAGTCGACGAGTCGCTGCGGCGTGGGAATGCGCTCCACAGCCTCGCCATGACGCTCCGACAGAGTCCCCGTGAAGCTGGTCGCCAGCACGCTGCCGAGGCGGAAGTCAGGAAACCCAGAACGCATGGAACCACCTTAGCCGGTTGCAGGCCGGCATGGACGCCTGCTAGAACCGTCTAAGCCGGTTCGCAACGGGTCGTAGCCGGTTCCGCGATGGCCAGGAGGTCTCATGCCCCGCCCAACCAGCGACGTACAAGCATTCGAAGCCCGCGCAACAGACGCCGACCTCGACGATCTGCGCGCGCGGCTGGCCGCGGCGCGGCTACCGGAGGCCGAGACGGTCCAACGCGCCGCGCCCGGCCCTCGCCGATGGGAACAGGGCGTTCCGCTCTCCGACCTCGTCGATGTCGTGAACTACTGGCGCACCGGGTACGACTGGCGGTCGTTCGAGGAGCGCCTCAACCAGATCGGCCAGTTCCGCACGACCATTGACGGTCTGGGAATCCACTTCCTGCACCGCCGGTCCCCGCGCACGGACGCCACTCCTCTGATCTTGACGCATGGTTGGCCGGACAGCCTTGTCCGGTTCATCGACGTCGTGGACGAGCTGGCGGATCCGAAAGACGCGGACGCGCCGGCGTTCCACGTCGTGATCCCGTCGCTACCGGGCTTCGGTTACAGCGACAAGCCGGCCACCACCGGGTGGGGAACCGAAAAGATCGCGGCCGCATGGGTGGAACTGATGGGGCGGCTCGGTTACAGCAGGTTCGCAGCCCACGGCGGTGACTGGGGAGGCAATATCACCACGGTTCTCGGCGGCAGGTTCCCGGCGCACGTTCTCGGCATCCACACGACGTTCGCGGAGGGACCGCCCGGATTGACCACGGACGGGCTGACGGCGGTCGAGCGCGAGTGGGCCGAGGAAACCCGCGACTTCTGGCGCCACCGCGCGGCGTACGCGAAGCAGCAGGCGACCCGACCGCAGACCATCGGCTACTCGCTCGTCGACTCGCCGGTCGGGCTTCTCGCCTGGATCCTCGACAAGTTCGCCGAGTGGTCGGACACCGAGGACAGCCCGTTCGAGACCATGTCCCTGGACCGCGTTCTCGACGACGTCACCCTGTACTGGCTGACGCGGACCGGCGCATCGGCGGCCCGCATCTACTACGAAAGCCACAACTCGCTGGACCCCGGACTTCGGGTCGACGTCCCGTCAGCACTCACCATGTATCCCCGCGACGTCGAGAAGTGTCCACGCCCCTGGGCGCAGGAGCGGTACCGACAGATCGTCCGATGGAGCACACCCGAAAGCGGGGGGCATTTCCCGTCGCTGGAGGTTCCCGAGTATTTCGTCAAGGATCTGCAAGAGGGCCTCGCTGCGGTGCTGGCCGCTCATCGGTGAACGCGGCTGGGTGCCGGGGGCTATGCCGGGTATCGGGTGCTCAGACGACTCCGCGAGGACGGAGCACGATCAAAGACTCCTCCCGGCGAGCCACCATCGCGAAGGGGAACCGGTCGATGTCCAGGCAGAGATCGACATCGTCCGGGTGGTATCCGCTGCGCCGCCCGCCGGCGAGATCGGCCGCGGCGCGGGAATTCCGCGCGCGCCGGAGATACGGGGCGGCGTCGACCTCGCCCCCGCCCATGGACCGCCCGATGTATTCAGCGCAGGCCAGGTCCTCGTCGGCCTGTCCGTCCTCACCGGTGACCACGAACGTCACCGGGCCGGAATCCGTGGCCCGCAGGAACCGCGCGGTCGCCCCGGCCACCACGAAGCTCGCGCACAGGACCAGCGGCGCGTCCGCGACGGCCAGCGCGCCCACGGTGCCCGCCGTCGTCTTCTGCACCAGCGTGCGACCGGCGAAGTCGCGTGACCTGAGCAGGCCGGGCGAGTTCACCGCGTCGAAGCCCGCTGCCGGAGGTCCGTCCTTCAACGCCAGCCAGCCCGGGTGGCTCTCCTTCAAGGCGAGTGCCTCACTCTCCGATGAAGCCAGGACGATCCTCTCGACGCCACGCGAGAAGGCCCAGGCGGCCACGGTGAAGGCGCGCATGACGTCGATGACGACCGCGACACGGGGAACGCCGGTCAACTCCGGTATGCCGACGAAGTGATGGTCCATCACGCCATTCTGACAGCTCTTGATCATCCGATGGGCCGGAACAAGCTCACAGCCCGAACAGTCCCGCCGCGTTGTCGTGGCACACCGCCCGTAGCCAGTCGTCTCCGAGGTCCAGCCGTTCCAGGGCGTGGAGCTGGTGCACGTACGGGTAGGGGAGGTTGGGGAAGTCGGAGCCGAGGAGGACGCGGTCGCCGAGTGCGGCCAGCCGGGGCAGGGCCCGGCGGGGGAACGGCATGAAGCTTTCGCTGAAGTCGGTGAACGCCATCGTCGTGTCCAGCCGCACCTCCCCGTACCGCTCGGCCAGGGCGAAGAACTCCTCGTACTCGGGCATCCCCAGGTGGGCGACGACCAGCCGCAGCCGGGGGTGCCGGGCCAGTACCCGGGCGATCGGCTCGGGGCCGGTGTGCTTGCCGGGGGCGGGGCCGGAGCCGCAGTGGATCACCACGGGGATCCCGGCCTCGGCCAGCAGCCCCCAGGCCAGCTGGAGGAGGCCGTCGGCCGGGTCGTACGCCCCCACCTGCACATGCGCCTTGAAGACCCGCGCGCCCGCCTCGACGGCCTCCCGGACGTACGCCTCGACGCCCGGCTCGGGATAGAGAGTCGCGGTGTGCAGACAGTCGGGGGTGCGGCGGGCGAAGTCGACCGCCCAGCCGTTCAGCCAGCGGGCCATGCCCGGCTTGTGCGGATACAGCATCGCGGTGAAGGCCCGCACGCCGAACTCCCGCAGGATGTCCGCCCGTTCGGTCTCCTCCTGCCGGTAGGTGATCGGCCACTCCAGCCCTCCGGTCATCGACCCGAGCGCGTCGAAGTACTCCCACACCTTGTGCAGCACCCGCTCGGGCATGAAGTGGGTGTGCACGTCGACCAGCCCGGGAAGCCCGAGCCGCCCCCAGAATCGACGGACCTCCTCCGCTTCCGCACCCGGATCGGCAGGACCGACTGGCACCACAGGGTGATCATCCATGCCGCCACGATCGGCCCGGGCGAGGCAGTAGGTCCACTCCCTTGCACGAGAGAGCGGTGAGGGATCCGTCACCCGGGCCGACGCCCGCAGGGGGCCCGTTCAGTGGATGCGGGCGCACAGGTCGTCCGTCGTCCCGTGGAGGAGTCGTACGGACTTGTATCCGGTGGGGCTGATGTCCATCGTGTAGACGCCGTCGACGAGGTACAGGCCCCGCGGCAAGGTCCCCTGGTCCTGGCCGACTCCGACGAGCACCGGCCCGTGCACGGCCCAGTGCTGGGAGCCGTCGGGCCGGTGCTCGACGACGGCCGAGCCGCTCGCGTCGGCGTCGTAGAAGGAGCCGGTCTCGGTGTTCGTGACGCGGACGACCAGATCGCCCCGGTAGGCGACCCGTCGCACGGAGCCGTCGCGGTAGGTGCTCAGCACGCGCCGCACCACCTCGTCGACGACCGGCTCGCCGTGGACGGGGAAGTCGCACCGCGCACCGGCGCCGACGTCCCACGGCGCGGAGGGTGCCGGTTCCCAGCCCTGCGCCGGTTCCGCGGACGCGGGCTGTGTCCCGACGAGCACGGCGGCAAGTGCCAGTGTGGCGAGAGCTGTTCGGCGCATGGTTCTCCCTGGGCAGAGACGGGTGGAAGGAAGGGCGTGCGCCAGTCTCTTCCCGGCCTCTGACCAAAGCCTGACCATCCGCCTCCCGTTAGGCTGCCGGACAGCCATGGAGTTCCTACTGCTCGGTCCGTTCGCCGCCCGCCACGAGGGACGGCAGGTCCTGGGGGGCAGCCGCCGCCAGGAGCGGTGCCTGCTGGGGGTCCTGCTGCTGCATGCGGGCCGCGCGGTCCCGACGGACCGCCTCATCGACCTGCTGTGGGACGACGAGCCGCCCGCCGCCGCCCGCGCCACCGTCCACACCTACGTCGGCCGCCTGCGTGCCGCGCTCAGGCCGCACGGGGTGTCCGTCGAGACCCGGCACGACGGTTACGCCGTGGCGCAGGGCCCTCATACGATCGACGCCCAGCAGTTCGCCGGGCTCGTCGGGCAGGCGGCGGACTGCGCTGATCCCGCGGAGCGGATCCGCCTGTACGACCAGGCCCTCGCGCTGTGGCGCGGCCCGCTGCTCGCGGACGTGGCCGACGAACGGCTGCGCACCCGCCTCGGCGGCGCGCTCGGCGAACTGCGCCTGTCCGCCGTGGAACGGCGAGCCGAGACCCAGCTCGCCATGGGGCTGCACGACCGTGTCGTGGCGGACCTGACGCCGCTGCTGGAAGAGCACCCGACTCGTGAACGGCTGGTCGGCGCCCAGATGACCGCCCTCTACCGCGCGGGCCGCCGGGCCGACGCCCTCCGGCTGTATCGCAGCACGCGTACGACACTGGCGACGGAACTCGGCGTCGAACCGAACGGCGAACTCCGCACCCTGCACGAGCGCGTGCTGCGCGCCGACCCCCGGCTCGACCGGCCCCCCGGGCCCGTGTACGCGGTCCGGGTCGGCGACCAGTGGCTGCCGTGGAGTACGAGCGGACACCCCGCGCTGGAGTTCTGCAACACCTACGCCGGGTGGGGCGGAGAGCCGCTGCCCGGGTCGGAGTGGCTGCGCGGCTACGCCACGCTCGCCGTATGGGCCGGCCACCTCGACCTGATCGAGGACCGGCAGGTCACCCGGCTGCGGGAACAGGCCCTGCGGCAGCCGGCCGAGGCCGTCGCCGTCCTCGACGAGGCCCGGCGGTTACGTACGGACCTGTACGCCTGTCTGACCGATCCGCGGGACGGCCGGGCGTTCACGGCGGTGGCCGCGGCGGTGGAGGACGCCGCGCGGCTGTCGGTTTTCACGCGCGGCGAGGACGGTCTCGGACGCTGGCAGCCCTCGCCCGCCGCCGGACTGCGCCTGCCCGTCTGCGCGGTGGCCCGCAGCGCGGGCGAACTGCTCGCCGACCCGCGGCGCTTCACCGTCCGCGGCTGCCCCAGCCGGGACTGCGGCTGGCTGTTCCTCGACGAGAGCGGGCGGCGCCGGTGGTGCAGTCTGGCGACGTGCGGTGCCAAGCGGTCGGCCGGGGGCCGGTGACAGTGCTTCGCTCCGAAACCGGAGTCAGCACCGGCACCGGCACCGGCGGTGGCGGTGGCGGTGGCGGTGGCGGTGGCGGTGGCGGTGGCGGTGGCGGAAGCATGTCCTATGGGGTGCCGGCCGGCCGGAACCGGTCCGTCGCCGCCAGCACCGCCTCCGTCGTGGCGTCGCCCGAGAGCCCGTGCCCCTCCTCGCCGATCAGCACGAGTTCCGCGTCCGGCCACACCTGGGCCAGCCGCCACGCCACGTCCGGAGGCCCGCTGATGTCCATCCGCCCGTGGATCAGCACGCCGGGGATGCCGGCGAGCTTCCCGGCGTCGCGGATCAGCGCCCCGTCCGCCAGGAAGCCGGCGTGCCGCCAGTAGTGCGTGACGAGGCGGGCGAAGCGCAGCCGGAAGCGCGGGTCCTCGAAACGGGGGTCGGGCCGGTGCCCGGGGTGCGTGGACACGTGCACGTCCTCCCACCGGCACCACTCCCGCGCGGCCCGCTCCCGTACGGCCGGATCCGGGTCGGCGAGCATCCGGGCGTACGCCTCCACCAGGCTGCCGTCGCGCTCGCCCTCGGGGACGGTGTCACGGAACCGGGCCCACTCCTCGGGGAAGATCCGCCCCATGTCCCGCGTGACCCACTCGACCTCGCGGCGGGTGGTGTTGGTGACGCTGAAGAGGACCAGCTCGGATACCCGCCCCGGGTGCTGCTCGGCGTAGGCCAGCGCGAGGGTCACGCCCCAGGAGCCGCCGAGGACGAGCCATGCCCCGATGCCGAGGTGCTGCCGGAGCAGTTCGATGTCGGCGATCAGATGGTGCGTCGTGTTGGTGTCGAGCGAGGTCCGCGGATCGGCGGCGTCGGGTGTGCTGCGCCCGCACCCGCGCTGGTCGAAGAGCACGATGCGGTACGCCGCCGGGTCGAACAGCCGACGCCAGAACGGCCCCGCGCCGGAGCCGGGCCCGCCGTGCAGGACGAGGGCGGGCTTGCCGGCCGGGTTCCCGCAGCTCTCCCAGTAGACGCGGTTGCCGTCGCCGACGTCGAGCATGCCGTGCTCGTACGGCTCGATGGGGGGATGGAGCTCGGCCATGCGCGACGCACTCTCCTCGACTTTCGACTCTCCACGGATAGAGCAGCACCGGCCCCGTTTCTCCCCTGCGTTGCGTTCACAGCAGCGGCGGCGCGTGGAACTCGCCGAGCCCTGAGGTCAGGTCCCGGTCCAGCCAGTACCGGCGGGGTTCGGCAAGCATGACGTCGACGCTGACGGCGAGGATGCCGGGAATCCTGGCGAGTTCGCGGTCGACGAAGAGCGCCACGGCGGAGCGGTCGGCGACCAGGCCGGTGGCGAGGACGGACATGTCGCTGGCGACGTGGGCGACGAGCCGGGTCTGGGGGAGCCGGTCGATGCGGCGCATCACGTCGGGGGTCTCGCCCGGGGCGACGCGCAGGCGAAGCATGAAGGGTGTCTGGAAGCCGAGCCATTCCGACACGATCTCCAGGCGCGGTTTGACCCACCCCTCGTCGAGGACCCGGCGGACGACCCGGTGCGCGGTGGAGGTGGCCAGGCCCGCGGCCCGGCCGATGCTGGCGGCGGAGGCCCGGCTGTCCTGGATCAGCAGGGCGACGACGGTGCGCTCGGCCTCGCTGAGGGGTTTGGCGGGGGGTGTCGCGGTCGCGGTGCCCTCGGGGCGGGTGCCGGTGAGTTGGAGCAGACCGGCCCGTTCGCTGTCGGTCAGGAACTGCGGATCCCAGGTGATGCCCCGGCGCAGGGTGCTGAGCGCGGGCAGGGCGTTGACGCGGCGGACGCCGGGGACGGAGAACATCCGGTCGATCGCCTCGCTGGTGGCCGCCTCGGAGGGGGCGTGGACGACGGCGTAGAGCGGATAGTCGCCGGAGATCTGCGCCAGGAGCTGAAGGTGGGGCAGGTCACGGAGCCGGTCGAGGACGGCCAGAGGGGTTTCGCCGGTAATGTCCAGGAAAACGTGGACCGGCATCGCCGTGGTGTGCATGCCCCAGTCGGCTTGCCCGATCACGCGGATCATCCGGGCCTCGTGCAGCCGGTCGTAACGGCGTTTGAGGGTGCTGGCGTCGGCGGACAGGATCCCGCCGATGTCGTCCCAGGTGGCCCGGGGTGCCAGATGCAGCGCTCCGATGAGGCGCCGGTCGAGCTCGTCGAGGAGAGGGCGGGTCATGGCGCCCACCTTAGACCGCCGATTAATCCCACTGTTACACCCAAGGGCTAGAGAATCTCTCACTCTGATGTCATTGTTCGCAAGAACATCCCTCGAAAGCACGAAGGGGTACCGATGAGTGCCACCTCCGCCCAGCCTCAGCCGACCGAGCCGCAGTCGAGACTCCTGCGCACCGCGTTCCGCGGTTTCGCGGCGATCGAGAAGGTCGGTAACAAACTCCCCAACCCGTTCTGGCTGTTCTGGATCCTCGCGGGGGTCGTCGCCGTCCTCAGCGCCGCACTGGCGGCGGCCGGCGTCAGCGCCGTGCATCCCGGCACGCACGAGACCATCAAGGTGGAGAGCCTGCTCAGCAAGGACGGCCTCACCATGGCCGTCGAGGGAGCCGTCGACAACTTCGCGGCCTTCCCGCCGCTGGCCACCATCCTCACCGTGATGTTCGGCATCGCCGTCGCCGAGCGGAGCGGACTGTTCTCCGCCCTGCTGCGCCGCATGGTCGCGCGGGTGCCGGGCAGGTACCTCACCTTCGCCCTGTCGATGACGGCCATGGTCAGCCATGTCGCCGGCGACGCCGCCTACGTCACCCTCATCCCGCTCGGCGCCCTCATATTCCGCGCCGCGGGCCGCAGCCCGGTGCTCGGCTGCATCGTCGCCTACGTCTCCATCTCCGCCGGCTACGACGCCTCCCCGTCGCTCACCACCACCGACGTCCTGCTGTCGTCGATCTCCACCGCCGCCGCCCACACCATCGACGCGCACTACGTCGTCACCCCGGTCGCCAACTACTTCTTCGGGCTCGGCTCGTCCGCCCTCGTGGCGCTGGTGATCACGCTCGTCGTCGACAAGGTCCTCGCCCGCCGCTCGGACCTGCAGCCCGACGAGCCGGTCGCGGCGCTCAACGCCGACGAGCTGGAGGCGATCGAGGTCACCGGGCAGCAGCGCCGCGCGCTGCGCGTGACCGGGCTGGTCGCTGTCGGCCTCCTCGCGTTCCTGGCCCTGGCCATGGTCCCCGCGTCCTCACCCCTGCGCGGCGAGGGCGGCGGCATCGTCGACTCCCCGCTGATCGGCGGGATGGCACTCGTGCTGGGCGTGTTCTTCGCCGTGCTCGGCACCGTCTACGGCCGGATGACCGGCTCCTTCACCGCCCCCCGCGACATCATCGCCGCGATGGTCGAGGGCACCCGGTCGATGGCGCCGATCCTCGTCCTGTTCTTCGCGATCTCCCAGTTCCTCGCCTACTTCAAGTGGACGAACATCGGCGACATCCTCGCCGTCACGGGTGCGGAGACCCTGCGCGACCTGCATCTGCACGGCTGGGCCGTGCTGGTCGGCATCGCCGTGCTGATCACGTTCATGAACCTCGTCATCACCAGCGGCTCCGCCCTGTGGGCGCTGGCGGCCCCCGTCCTCGTGCCCATGCTGATGCTCATCGGCATCGAGCCGGAGACCACCCAGGCCGTCTACCGCGTCGCCGACTCGGTCACCAACTGCGTCACGCCGATGAGCCCGTACTTCGTCATGGCGCTGGGCTTCATCCAGCAGCACCGCAAGTCCGCCGGCATCGGCACGCTCGCCTCCTTCACGATCCCGATCGCCGCCGTCGTCTGGGTCGTCTGGATCGCGTTCTTCGTGGCCTGGTACCTGCTGGGCATCCCCTTCGGCATCAACTGACGCCCCCGCCTTCCGCCGAGGAACGCCGTCCCGGCCCCCGTACGAGAAAGCAGACCATGACCGCATCACCCGCCGCCGCTCTCACCGCCCGCGCCCAGGACGTCGCGCCGGAGACCGTCACCGACATCCTGACCCTCGTCCGCCACGAGACCAGCAGCCACGACCTGCCCGCCCTCGCGGCCGGCCTGGACCTCCTGCGCGAGCTGGCCGTCCACCGGCTCGGCCGGCCCGGCCGCGAACAACGCCACCCCGGCGGCGCGTGCGGCGACACCCTCACCCTCACCTACGCCGGCACCGGCCCCGGGCACGTCGCGCTCGTCGGCCACTACGACACCGTGTGGCCGACCGGCACCCTCGCCGGCTGGGAGCAGCCGGAACCCTCCGCCGACGGCCGGGAGAAGCTGAGCGCCCCCGGCATCTTCGACATGAAAACGGGCCTGGCCCAGGGCATCTGGGCCCTGAAGCTGGCCCGGGACAGCGGCGCCCCCGTGCCCACGGTCACCTTCCTCTTCAACGGCGATGAGGAGATCGGCTCCCTGTCCTCGCGGCCGGTGATCGAGGAGGTCGCGCGGAAGGCCGACGCCACGCTGGTGCTGGAACCCACCGCCCACGGCGCGGTCAAGACCGCCCGCAAGGGCTCCGGGATCTTCCGGGTCACGGCCACCGGCGTCGAAGCGCACGCCGGGCTCGCGCCCGAGGACGGGGCGAGCGCGATCACCGCGCTGTCCGAGTTCGTGGTCGCCGCCGCGGCCGTCGCCCGCCCCGACCGGGGCACCACCATCAACACCGGGCTCATCGAGGGCGGTTCCGCGACCAACGTCGTCGCCGGGCAGGCCACCGCCCGCGTCGACATCCGGGTCGGCAGCGCGGCCGAACAGGCACGGGTCGACGCCGAACTGGACGCCATCGAGGTCAGCGACCCCCGCGTCCGCCTCCACATCGACCACGCCTGGAACCGGCCGCCGATGACCCTCAACGCCGCGTCCGCCCCCCTGCTCGGCCTCGCCCGGGAGGTCGCCCGCGCACAGGGCCGCGACCACCTGCCCGACGCCGCCGTCGGCGGTGCCAGCGACGCCAACTTCATCTCCGCCCTCGGCCTGCCCGTCCTGTGCGGGATGGGCGCGATCGGCGACGGCGCCCACGCCCGGGGCGAGTTCATCTACCCCGACACGGTGCCCGCCCAGACGGCCCTGGTCGCGGGCCTGCTGACCCGACTGGCGGAGCCGTTGGGGGGCTGAGGCCCGGTGGACTCTACATACGGGTGCCGACGGCGATGGTGTCGTTGCCGGCGAGTCGCAGGATCGCCCGCAGGATGATCGGCAACCGGCGTTCGTCGAGGTCCTGCACGGATGTGACGGTGGTGTGCCCGATGCCCACCATCGAGAGGACCAGACCGAGGAACGCACGCTGCTCCTCGTCGAGGCCGAGCGTGTACAGCCACCCCGACAGCCCTTCGAAGCGAGCCGTCGGGCCGTGCTCGGTGTCGACGATCAGGGCGTGCCGAACGGCGGCCACCTCCAGCACAGTCACCCGGTACCGCTCCTTGAGCGTCTCCCCCGCCCCAACGTCCACTGCGCCCCCACGAGATCCGTGAACAGCGTCCCCGTCTGGCTGCCCAGCGACACGGTCACCCAGCAACCATGCCCCGTGCGCCGCTCCACCCTGACGTCCGACGGTGACAGGAACGGCCCAGTGTCCGGGGGCGTGACCAGGAGTTGAGGGGCGACGGTCGTGGTCGCCGGTGTGGGGTTGCGGTAGGTGACCGTGACCTCCTGGGAGCCGTCGGCCCGCAGAGGGCTCGTGGGCAGGTCGGTGAAGTCCGTGGGCAGGGCGGGCTCCTGCGCCTGAGAGGCCGCTGCGGTGGCCGTCGGCGGCGCCGCGATGGCAGGCCCCGCCGTGGTCAGGCCGGTGAGCGCGAAGAGGGCGCCAGGAGGGCGACTTTGAGACGACTGTTTTTCGACAGCGACACGTGGGGCGGCCCTTCGGGTGGGGGAGGGATTCGCTCAGGTGAACCGGTCGGTCGGCAGCAGCACTTGACAGAGATGAACGGCCAACTCGGCCGGTGTCGGCCCGCGCGCCCTTCGCCGTTCCGCACGTGAACGGGATCGCAACTACCGCCGGGTAGTAGGGAGATCGCGTGGAAGGCGGGCCACCAGAGCGACCGCCGTTCCCTTCCCTCTCCAGTTGAGCTAGAAACTCAACGACCCAGCCGCACCACAGGGTGCTCCACGGCACACGCGCCGCGCCCGAGGGGGAATCACCACAGTGACCGAGCAAGCTCACGGACCGAGACGGTCCGGCACCCGCGCACGCAGACGCTTCCCGCGTCTGAGGATCGCCCTCGCCGCCGCCGTCTCCTTCGCTCTCGCCGGAGCCGCCGCCCCGGCGATGGCCGCCCAGTCCGAGGGCGACGACGGGCAGCCGACCGTGCCGGCCCTGTCCTGGTCCGACTGCCAGGGCGGCTTCGAGTGCGCCAACGCCGACGTGCCGTTGGACTACCGCGACCCGCAGGGGAAGACCATCACCCTGGCGGTCATCCGCAAGAAGGCCCCGGACCAGGCCAAGAGGAAGGGCACCCTCTTCCTCCAGCCCGGCGGGCCCGGCAACTCCGGCGTGGACTTCGTACGCAACAACTACGCCGGCCTGCCCGCCGCCCTGCGCGACTCCTTCGACGTCTTCGGATACGACGTACGCGGCGTCGCACGCAGTTCGGCGGTCACCTGCTGGGACGACCCGACGTACACGCAGGCCATCACCGCCGCCAAGGGCGCCCCCGGCCCGGACGCCTACGAGACCGCCGTCCGCCAGGGCGCCGCGTTCGACCAGGCCTGCAAGGACAACGCGGGCGAGCTGGCGCCGTACGTGGGCACCGGGTACGTCGCCCGTGACATCGATCTGCTGCGTCAGGCCCTGGGCGAGGACCAACTGACGTACTACGGGCGGTCGTTCGGCAGTTACATCGGGACGGTCTACGCGGCGATGTTCCCCGAGCGGGTGCGTGCGCTCGTCCTCGACGGTGCGTACGACCCCGAGCACTACGCGAACCAGCCGTACGCCTACGACCGGCCCCAGTACCTGGCCCTGGACGGCGCGATGAGCCGCTTCCTCGACTGGTGCAAGGCGGACCAGGACACGTGCGGGTTCGGGGACGGCGACCCCCGGGCCGCGTTCGAAAAGCTCAAGGCCGACCTCGACGCCAACCCCGTACCGACCGCGAACGGCGGTCAGGCGAACGGCTACACCGTCGTCTACCGCCTCATGTTCAACATCAACGAGGGCAAGGTCATCTGGCCCTCCCTCGGCCAGGCCCTGCGCAAGGCCCAGCAGCGCGACACCACCTCGTTCCTGCTCCGGCCGCCGTCGCCGGCCAGCTTCGACTTCCTCAACCCGAACATCGTGGTCGAGTGCGTCGACAAGGACTACCCGCACAGCCCGGCCCTGCTGAAGCGGCAGGTCACCACCAACGCCAGGCTGGCCCCGCTGCTCGGCCCGGCCATGGCCTACGGCCCGCCGCTCTACGACCACCAGCACGCCACCACCTGCGCCCAGTGGACCGGCGAGAAGCCCAGCCGCTACGACGGTTCCTTCCGGGCGAAGGGCTCCGCGCCGATCCTCGTGCTCGGCACGACCGGTGACCCGGACACCCCGTACCAGGACGCGGTGGCACTGTCCCGCACGCTCGACAACGGCCGGCTGCTCACCTTCGAGGCCGAGGGCCACACCGCCTTCGGGCGCAGCGCCTGCGCGACGGACGCCGTCACCGGCTACCTGGTGGACCTGAAGGTCCCGGCGCGCGGCACGACCTGCGCGGACGAGACCCAGCCGCCGTCCGCCACACCGAAGGTGGCCCCTCCGGGCACGACCCTCGGCGAGCTCCGCAACGGTGTGAACGACCACCTGGACCGCCTCGGCTCCCTGCGCTGACCGAGGCGCCCACCGATCCACGGACGATCCGCGGACCGATCCGCTGACCGACCGCACCACGGGACCCCGGGTGCCGGGCCTCACCGGGCCCGGACCCGGGGTGTGCGCGTCCTGAGTGCTTCCCACCTCTTGACCCCCTCTTGCGCGGGCACGTAGAACTGCACTCGCAGAAACCGGTTACTACCACTTACCGCAAGGGAAGGTCCCCCCGATGAGAGCCTCTGGAGACCGGGAAGAGCCCGCTGCGGACAGAACGGCCGGCCGCCCGGCGCCCGCCTCCCGCCGGGTCGTGCTCAAGGGCGCGGCCGTCACCGCTGGACTGGCCGCGGCCGGGATCGCCACGACCCGGCCCGCCTGGGCCGAGGACGACCGGCAGGACCGCCCGCAGAGCGTCACCGCCCGGATGGGCGGCACCTCCGTCACCCTGTCCCTGGCGGACGGCGCCCTGCGCTGGTCCGCCCGCCGCAACGGCCGCACGGTGATCGACACCTCGGCCCTGGGCCTCAGGCTCGGCGACGGCACCGTCCTCGGCGCCGACGTCCGGGTGGTCCGGGAGCGGTACGGCACCCACCGCACCACCTGGACCCCGGTCTACGGCCGCAACGCGACCGTCACCGACCACTACCAGGAACAGCGCTGGGACCTGGTCGACCGGGCCTCGGGCATCCGCTTCGGCGTCCAGGTCCGCGCGTACAGGACCGGCGTCGCCCTACGCTACGTCCTCCTCGACGAGGGCTCCGCCACCGTCGCCGACGAGCTGACGACGTTCGCCTTCCCCGACGGCACCACCGTCTACAGCGCCCGCGACGAGAACGCCTACGAGCCGGTCGCGCCGGGTTCCCTACCCGTCACCGGCACCTCCACCACGGACAACGGCCCGCTCACCGACCTCCCGCTCACCGCCACCCTCACCGGCGGGCTCATCGCCTGCGTCTGCGAGTCCTCGCGCTTCGACTACCCGCGGCTGATGCTGGGTTCCGTGGCCGGCGAGCCGAACACCCTCGCCGCCTTCCTGATGGAGCACACCGCCCGCGGCACCGGCCCGGTGGAGACGACCTCCACCGTCACCACGCCCTTCGCCACGCCCTGGCGCGCGGTGGTGATCGGGGCCACCCACGCCGAACTCGTCGACAACGCCGAGCTGGTGCTCAACCTGGCGCCGCCGAACGCCCTCCCCGACACCTCCTGGATCAAGCCCGGCAAGGTCTTCCGCTGCGAGCTCTCGACCGCCGCCGGCCTGGCGGGCGTCGACTTCGCCGTGGCGCGCGGCCTGGAGTACATCGAGTACGACGCCGGCTGGTACGGCCCGGAGTTCACCACCCCGGACGCGACGAAGCCGATCGCCGCGATCGACCTGCCGTCGGTCATCTCGTACGCCACGGGCAAGGGCATCGGCGTCTTCCTCTACGTCAACCGGCTCGCGCTGACCGACGCGGACTCCCTCTTCGGCCTCTACAAGAGCTGGGGCGTGCGCGGCATCAAGCTCGGCTTCATCAACGACGGCACGCAGACGATGACCAACCAGATCGTCGACTGGGCGAAGACGGCCGCGAAGTACCGGCTGCTGATCGACATGCACGACGACGTCCGGCCGTTCGGCTACGAGCGGACGTACCCGAACTGGATCAGCCTGGAAGGCGTGCGCGGCAACGAGCAGTTCCCGACCGCCACCCACAACGTGACGCTGCCGTTCGCCCGCAACATCGGCGGCCCGATGGACTACACGATCTGCTACGGCCAGTCCCGCGACAAGACGACCAACGCCCACCAGATGGCGATGGCCGCCGTCTACTACCAGCCCCTCAACTTCCTCTTCTGGTACGACAAGCCGTCCAAGTACGACAACCCGGCGAACTGGCCCGGCCTGCCGTGGTTCAACGCCGTGCCGGTGACCTGGGACGAGAGCCGCACCCTGGCCGGGGAGATCGGCGAGTACATCGCGGTCGCCCGCCGCAGCGGCCCCACCTGGTACCTGGGCGCGATGACCAACGAGTCGTCCAGGACGCTGTCCCTGCCCCTGTCCTTCCTCGGCAGCGGCAGCTACACGGCGACGGTCTACGCCGACGGCACCCCGGGCTCCAGCCCGTTCCGGACCCCCGTCGTGGTCGGCACCCGGACCGTCACCGCCGCCGACACGCTCGACGTGGCCATGGCCCCGGCGGGCGGCCAGGCGGTCGTCCTGGCCCCGAGCTGATCCGGGAGAAGGTGGGGTTTTCCCCAGGGTCCGGGTCCACCGGCCGGTGGACGGCAAGTTCAACCGCCTGCCTCTGTCCGGCAACTGCCCAGCCCAGCCAGGCTTTTGGGCATGAACTCATTATCTGTGCGGGTGGCGCGCTGGAGTGCGCGGCACCCCTGGCGGGCGATCGCCGGCTGGCTGGTGTTCGTGGCCCTGTGTCTGGGGGCCGGCAGTGCCGTCGGCACGAACAGTGCGAAGACGGCGGACTACCGGGTCGGCGAGGCCGGCCGTGCCGAGGCCCTGGCGGCCGAGGCGCATCTGGAGCGCAGGGCCGCCGAGCAGGTGCTGATCTCCTCCCGCTCGGGGGGTGCCCTCGACGAGGGCGCCGCCCGAGCCGCCGCGGACGATCTGACCGACCGGATGCGGCGGCTGCCCGACGTGGCGGGCGTGGCCGACCCGTTGCTGTCCGAGGACAGACGGATCCTGATGGTCGAGGTGGCGCTGAAGGGCGAGGAGCGGGACGCGAAGGACAAGGTCGACGCGCTCGTGGCGCAGACGGCGGCGGTGCAGAAGGGCCATCCCGGGCTGCTGCTGGAGGAGACCGGAAGTCCCTCCGTCAGCAAGGGAGTCGACCAGCAGCGCAGTGACGACCTGGCCCTGTCCGAGGCGATCACCCTGCCGGTCACCCTGCTCACGCTGCTGGTGGTGTTCGGGTCGGTGACCATGGCCGGGGTGCCACTGCTGCTGGCGCTGTCGTCGATCGCGGCGGCGGTCGGGCTGTCCATGGTCGTCTCGCACGTGTCGCCCGACGCCGGGGTCGGCACGAACGTCATCCTGATGATCGGCCTCGCGGTCGGCGTCGACTACACGCTCTTCTACCTCAAGCGCGAGCGGGAGGAACGGGACCGTTCCGGCGGGCGGCTCTCCTCCGAGGCGCTGGTGGAGCTGGCCGCCGCGACCTCGGGCCGGGCGGTCGTGGTCTCCGGGTTCGCGGTGGTCGCCTCGACGGCGACGCTGTACCTGGCCTCCGACGTGATCTTCTCCTCCCTCGCGACCGGCACCATCGTGGTCGTCCTGGTGTCGGTGGCCAGTTCGCTGACGGCCCTGCCCGCGCTGCTCGTCAGGCTGGGGCGGCGGGCGGAACGCCGGGCACTGCGGCGGGCCGAGCGTGGAAAGCCCGCACGCCGGGTGCGCGGCGGGACAAGTGGCGGCCGGGTGTGGAGTGCTCTGCTGCGGCCCGCGGCCCGGCATCCCCTGGTGACCCTGTGCGTCTCGGTCGTGGCGCTCCTCGCCCTCGTCGTCCCGTTGGCCGGACTGAAGATCACCGAGATGAGCCGGGACACGCACTCCCGCGACATCCCCGCGATGCAGGTCTACGACCGGCTCAACGAGGCGTTCCCGGAACGGCGGGTGACCCACCAGGTCGTCGTGCGTGCCGACGCCTCGCGGTCGGGGGAGGTCTCCGCCGCGCTGCGCGAGGTGGCCGGGCGTGCGCAGGCCGACCCGCTGTTCAGCGGCGCCTCGCGGGTCCGCGCCTCCGCCGACGACCGCACCCACACCCTGGAACTTCAGGTGCCGTACCTCGGCAACTCGGACGAGGCGTACGACTCCCTCGACCGGCTGCGGGACGGCTTCCTGCCCGCGACCGTCGGCCGGATCACCGGCGCCGAGTACGGCGTGTCCGGGGACGTCGCCCGCTACGCCGACTATCCCGCCCACCAGAACGGCAAACTGCCCCTGGTGCTGGGCGCGTTGCTGCTGGTGACGTTCGCGATGACCGTGTACGCCTTCCGTTCGGTGGTGCTAGGGCTCCTCGGCGTCGCCCTGAACCTGCTGTCCGCGGCGGCGGCGCTCGGGCTGCTCGTGCTGGTCTTCCAGGGGACGTGGGCCGAGGGGCTGCTGGACTTCCGGTCCACCGGGTCGATCGGGTCGCGTGTGCCGCTGTTCCTCTTCGTGATCCTGTTCGGTCTGTCGATGGACTACCAGGTGTTCGTGGTGAGCCGCATCCGGGAGGCGGCGCTCGCGGGCGTGCCCACGCGGCAGGCCGTGCTGGACGGGATCCGCTCCTCGGCGAGCGTGGTGACCAGCGCGGCGGTGGTGATGACGACGGTGTTCGCCAGCTTCGTCTTCCTGCACATCATCGAGATGAAGCAGATGGGCTTCGTGCTGGCGGCGGCCGTGCTGATCGACGCGTTCGTGGTCCGGGTCATGGTGCTGCCGGCGGCGATGCTGCTGCTGGGCGAGGCGAGCTGGTGGCCCTCGCGCCCGGGGCGCCGGGCGACGGCCGGCCCGGAGAAAAGGTCTCCCTCCCGCCCGGCGGTCGACGTACGTTGAGCGGCATGACCGCTCTCGCCGGGGCCGCCCCCGACGCCCTCTGGGCCACGTCGCTGCGCCGCTGGAACACGGTGTTCTGGCTGCTGTTCGCCGTGATGGCCGTCGGGCTGGTCGCCATGGACCGGCCCGGCGGGAGCAAGTACGCGGCGCTGGCGCTGCTGGGCGCGGTGATGCTGTCGTACGCGGTCCTGGACCGCTTCCCGGCCAATCCGGTCGTACGGCCGCACCTCTATCTGTCGGTGCTGGTGGCCGCGCTGGGCGGGCTGGCGTATCTGCGGGGCAACTACGCGGCGCTGTTCATGGTGACGCTGCCGCACTACTGGATGTTCGGGCGGACGCCGAGGGCCTCGATGACCTTCCTGGGGCTCGCCACGGCCGCCACCGGTGCCGGGAGCGTGCTGCGGCAGGGCTGGTCGGTGGAGTTCTTCACCGTGACGCTCGTGTCCACGCTGATCGTCGTCGCCGTAGGGGTGCTGATCGGGCTCTGGGCCCATTCGGTGGTCGGGCAGAGCGCCGAGCGGGCGCGGCTGATCACCGAACTGGAGCAGGCGCAGGCCGAGTTGTCCGAGGCGCACCAGCGGCAGGGCGCGGCGGACGAGCGGGAGCGGATGGCACGCGAGATCCACGACACCCTCGCGCAGGGCTTCGCCTCGATCATCGTGCTGGCCGAGGCGGCCCGGGCGGGGCTCGACTCCGAACCGGCGCGCAGCGCCCAGCAGTTGCGGTCGATCGAGTCGACGGCCCGGGAGAACCTCGCCGAGGCCCGGGAGCTGGTCGGCTCGCCCCAGCGGCCCGGCCAGGCGGCCGCCGGTTCGGTGGCGCAGACCCTGCGCCGGACCCTGGACCGTTTCGCGGAGGACACCGGCCTGGCCGTGGAGGCCGAGCTGGCGGACCTGGAGTGCGACCAGCAGACCCGGATCGCGCTGCTGCGCTGCACCCAGGAGTCCCTGGCCAACGTGCGCAAGCACGCCCGCGCCTCCACGGTCGGGGTGGTGCTGGCCCGGCAGCCGTACGGCGTGGAGCTCGAGATCACCGACGACGGGGCCGGGTTCGTGGTGGAGTCGTCGTCGGGCTTCGGCCTGGACGGCATGCGCAAACGGCTGGCGGAGCTGGGCGGGAGACTGACGGTGACGAGTTCGGTGGGCGACGGGACGCGGGTGCTGGCGCTGATACCGCCGACCGCCTCGGAGAGCGGGGCGACGGCATGACGGGCGGCGCTCTGCGCATCATCGTCGTGGACGACCACACCGTCATGCGGGCCGGAGTGGTGGCCCTCCTCGCCTCCGAGACCGGCATCGAGATCGTCGGCGAGGCCGGCGACGGCCGCGCGGCCCTCGCCCTCGTCGAGCGCCACGAGCCCGATGTCGCCCTGGTCGACCTGCGGATGCCGGTCCTGGACGGCGTGGACACCACGACCGCGATCGTGGCGCGCTTCCCCCGCACCCGGGTGCTGATCCTGACGACGTACGACACGGACGCGGAGATCGAGCGCGCGGTGGAGGCCGGGGCGATCGGCTACCTCCTCAAGGACACCACCCGTGAGCAACTGGCCGACGCGATCCACGCGGCGGCACGCGGGGAGACGGTGCTCGCGCCCCGGGTCGCCGAACGCCTGGTCGCCCGCATGCGCCAGCCCGCCCAGATCCCGCTCACCGCCCGGGAGGCGGACGTCCTGAACGCGGTCGCGGACGGCCTCACCAACGCCGAGATCGGCCGCCGCCTGGTCATCGCCGAGGCCACGGTGAAGACCCATCTGCTCCGTCTGTTCGCCAAGCTCGACGTCAACGACCGCACGAGGGCGGTGGTGGTGGCGATGGAACGGGGCCTGCTGCACAGACCTTGAGCCGTTGGACCGTCATGACCCGATGCCCACCACGCGGGCCCAGCCAGAAGGAAATCGGCCCGTGGGAAAGCGGCCCGTGGGAAAGCGGCCCGTGGGAAGGCGGGGAGCCCCCGTTCGCGAGGTCGGTGAAATCAGCACTCACCTGGCGCGGACGGGACCCCGCGCGGGGTCGGGACTTCACGGGCTTTGCCATCTCTTTACAACCCGCCCCCCGGCCGCCTCGTCTCTCCGCTCGACCCGTCACGCACCCCGCCCTCCACCGGGCGGGACCGACGAAGGAGAGCGTTCCCATGCGCCGAACCGTCCTCACCGCCCTGGCCCTCGCGGGCACCGCCGTACTCCTGGGCACCGGCCCCGCGTTCGCGAGCGAGGCGACGACCCCTAGCCCGGTCCCGACGGCCGCCGCGCCCACCCCTCGGCCGGCGGAGAGCGCCCAACCGACGGCCGCCCCCGCCGAGCCGACCCGCGGCCAGACCGGCTCCCGCCCGGCGCAGAGCGCCGCGCCGGCTCCCGCACCAGCCGATGACGACGACCAGGTCTCCGTCGTGCCGAGCGGCGCGCCCGACACCGGTGTGACCGAGGCGTCTTCGGACTCCGGCGTCGGCGGCACGGCGGTCGGCGCGGGCGCCGCCGCGGTGCTCGCCCTGGGCGGCGGGACGTTTGTCGTCGTGCGGCGTCGCCGGGCGACCGGGGCATGACCACGTTCTCCAGGCGCGCGTTCACCACGGCGGCTCTGGCGTCCCTGCTCACGGCCTGCGCAGGCCAGGGGACCAAGGGGACGGCGCCGGAGTCCGGGACCACCGCACCACAGCCGCGGCCCCCGCACCGGACGGTCCCGGCCACCCAGCCGCGTCCGCTGGCCCGTTCGGTCCCGGTCCGGCTGCTGGTCCCGGCCATCGGTGTCGACACCCCGGTCCTCCGGCTGGGCCTGGCCCCGGACGGCACCGTACGGGTGCCGCCGGTGACGGCGGACGACCGGGCGGGCTGGTACCGGCACTCGCCGACACCGGGCCAGACCGGCCCGTCGGTGATCCTCGGGCACGTCACGGTCGGCAGGTACGGCGGCGGCGTCTTCCGCCGCCTCACCGAGCTGCGTCGCGGCGACCGGATCGTGGCGCGCCTGGAGAACGGCACGGCGGCGGAGTTCGCCGTCACGGCGGTACGGACCGTCCCCAGAACCCGCTTCCCGGTGGACGACGTCTACGGGAACGTGGACCGCCCGGAGCTGCGGCTGATCACGTGCGGCGGAGCGCGTACCGGCGACGGATACGCGGACAACGTGATCGTGTTCGCCGCGCTGAGCGGCACCGAGACCACCACCCCTGGAGAGCGTTGAAACGGTCCCGTGAGAAGGCCGCGTCCGAGCTGTTCGCCGCCCTCTACCCGCGCCTGGCCGGCTGGTGCCGCCGGCTCGTCGACGACGACGAGACGGCGCACGAGATCTCCTCGGAGGCGTTCACCCGGCTGTGGGCCCGCTGGACGAAGGTGGAGGAGCCCCGCGGTTTCCTCTACGTCACCGCGGCCAACCTCGTGCGGGACCACTGGCGCAAACTGGAGCGCGAGCGCAGGGCCATGCACCGCGTCACCTCGGAAGCCGCCGTACGGCCCCACCCCGAGCAGGCCGACCCTTCGGTGCGCCTGCTCGTGCAGTCGCTCCCGGAACGACTCCGCGTCCCGATCCTCCTTCACTACTACGCTGACATGCCGATCCGGGAGGTGTCCGTACTGACCGGGCGGAAGGAAGGAACCGTCAAGGCCGACCTGCACGCGGCCCGGGAACTGCTCCGCGTCCACCTGAGGAGAAGCCTTGACCACACGCCTTGACGACGACTGGGACGACCGGGAGTCCGGCCCCGACGACCCGCTCGCCGTGATCCTGCGGCCCTCCTCACCCGACTACCTGGGCGCGCCCCCCGGCCAGTACGAGGTGATCCGCCGCAGGGCGACCCGGCGGCGGGTGCTGCGCGCCGCGGCCGGGGCCGGCCTGTGCTGCGCGGCGGCGGCCCTCATCGCCCTCCCCCTGCGTCTCACGGCCTCGGAGCCCGCCCGCTCCCCGACGGTCCCGATGGCGCCCCCCGCGACCACGGCACCGACTCCCTCTTCCTCGGCGTCAACGCCGTCGCCTTCACCTTCGTCGGCGCCCGCGTCCGAGGCCCCGGCCCCGGCCCCGGCCACGACCCGCCCCGGCGCCCCGGGCGAGGCCGCCCGCCCGACAGCCGCGCCCCGCACCACGCCGGCGACACCGGCCCCGGCCCGGCCGGTCCCGTCGGCGGCTTCCCCGGACACGGATCAGAGGTCGGCCACCAGGAGCCGGTAGCCCACGTCCACGGTGTCCAGCGCGAGCAGCCCGGCGTGCCGGGTGTGCCGGCGGCCGCTCGTCAGGTCGTCCGCGAGCCGGGCCAGGCCCGGGGCGATGACGTCCTCGCCGGTCTGGGCGAGCAGGGAGATCCCCGCCCGCACCCGCGGGTCGAGGTAGGCGTGGGGGCGGCGCCAGTACGCGGCGGCGAACCCGTCGGTGCAGTCGTGGGGGACGGGGACCGTCTCCTGCCGTGCGCCGCCGAGCAGGTCGGCCAGCCGGGCGGCGGGGACGGCACGGGTGTCGTCGAAAGCGGCCGCCTCGGGGAGATACTCCCGCACCAGCCAGAAGTTTTCCCGGAAGACCTCCTGATCCCAGGTCAGGACGACGACACGGCGGCGGGCCACCTGGCGCAGCTCCCTGATCCCGGCCGCCGGGTCGGACCAGTGGTGGACGGTCAGCAGTGCCATGGCGGCGTCGACGGCGCCGTCCCGCAGCGGCAGGTGTTCCGCGACGGCCCGCACGCCGGGTGCGGCTCCCGGTGGCCGCTGGTCGAGCATGACCCGCTGGGTTCGACCGCGAGGACCGTCTGTGGTGGTTCGTACGAGCCGGTGCCCGCTCCGACGTTCAGGACGTTGGTGATGCCGTCGCCGAGCGCGGCATGGATCCGCGCGGCGATCCGCGGGTCGGGCCGCCGCGTCCGGGAGTAGGCCGTACCGAGGCTGTCATAGGTCGCCATACGGGTCAGCCTGCCCAGCGCCGTGCCCCTGCCGTCGCACCCTTTCCGCCACCTCGCTCTTCTCGGTCTCCCACCAGGGCCGCACGAGTTCGGGAACCGGTCCGCCCCCGGACTCCGGGGCAGCCGGGGTGAGTTCGCCGTCCAGCCGGCGGTCCAGTGCCGCCGACTGGGCGCGCTCGGCGCGAGACCACTGGGCGAGGATCGTCAGCAGGAAGGGCAGGGCGGCCAGTTCGGCGATCCCCAGCATGGCGCCGCCGCCGATCTGCTGGTCGTGGCGGACGTCGGGGGACCAGGGCGGCGCGTGGTGCAGGTACCAGGCTCCCGCGATCAGGGTGCCGTGCGTCATGACCACGAGCCCGGGGAGGGCGTCGACGATGCCGTCCAGGAAGACCAGGGCCGCCCGGACGGGGTGGGTGCACCAGGCGGGCAGGGCCTGTTCGCGGGTGAGCACGGGCAGGACGAACAGGCAGCCGGCCGCCAGCAGATGGAGATACATCAGCTCGTGCAGCCAGCCGACGCGCAGTGCGGTGGCGAAGTACGGTGTGAAGTAGACGGTCAGTTCCGTGGCCAGCACCAGGACCGTGCTGACCAGGGGGAACGTCAGTGTCCTGACCAGTCGGCCGGTCATGACCCGCCGCACGCGGTCCGCACCGCCCTCCGGCAGCGCCTCGACCGCGAGCCGCAGGGGGTCGCCGAGGGCGAGGCCCAGCGGTGCGAGCAGGTCGAGGGCGACGTTCTGCACGGCGGCGGGCCAGAACAGTTCATGGTCGTAGACGGCCAGCCCGGACATCGTGGCCACGACGATCGTGCCCAGCCCGAGGAGGACGAACGCGACCAGGCGCGTGAGCGGCCAGGAGCCGCCCCGGCCGCGGACGCGCGCGACACCGAGGCCGTAGAGCGCGCCCAGGAGGACGACCAGCAGCAGCGCGGGCACATCCAGCCGCCAGGAACCCAGCAGCCGCCCGGCGGTCAGCTCCGGCAGGTACACAGCCGACAGTTCGCTCACGGGCCGGACGGTAGCCGTCGAAGTTAAGAGGGCGGACGGCCGCGCGTTCATGAACATGAATGAGAATCATGTACACGTCTATTGACGCGTTCACGGCAGGCTTCTACGTTCCCAGAAAGCGCTTACCCCAGCCAGTCCCCTGCGTCCGCTCTCACACTCTGGAGACGAAGATGCACCTGAGACCAGTGATCGCGTCCGTCGGCCTCCTGGCCGGCAGCCTCGTCGCACTGTCCGGGAACACGGCACAGGCGGCGACCGTCCGGTACGAGGCCGAGACATCGCCGGCCGTCTGCGCCGGCGCCATCGAATCGAACTGGGCCGGATACTCCGGCAGCGGTTTCTGCAACGGTGACAACGGAACCGGCGGCTACGCCCAGTTCACCGTGACCGCGTCCACCGCCGGCACGGCGACCCTGAAGGTCCGCTTCGCCAACGGCACGACCGCCGCACGCGCCGCGAACCTCGTCGTCAACGGCACCACGACCGCGTCCTTCGAGGGCACCGGCGCCTGGAACACCTGGGCGACCAAGACGCTCACCGTGCCGCTGCGGTCGGGCAGCAACACCGTCCGGCTCGCCCCGACCACCTCCGCCGGCCTGCCCAACATCGACTACGTCGACGTCGAGACGAGCGGCAGCGACCCGCAGCCCACCGGCCCGGTCCTTTACGTGTCCCCGGGCGGCACGGACGGCGCGGCCGGTACGGAGTCGAACCCCACGACCCTCACCTCGGCGATCAGCCGCGTTGCCGCGGGCGGGACGATCTACCTGCGCGGTGGCACGTACCGCTACTCCCAGACCGTCACCATCCCGGCGGGCAGGAACGGCACGTCCGGCGACCGCACGGAACTGTTCGCCTACCCGGGCGAGACCCCCGTGCTGAACTTCTCCGCCCAGAGCGAGGACCCGGCCAACCGGGGTCTCGCCGTCAACGCGTCGTACTGGCACGTCAAGGGCATCGTCGTCGAACGGGCCGGTGACAACGGCATCTTCCTCAGCGGCAGCAACAACGTCATCGAGCGCACGGTGACCCGCTTCAACCGCGACTCGGGGCTCCAGCTCTCGCGGGCGCTCTCCAGCGCGCCCAAGGACCAGTGGCCGTCCGGCAACCTGATCCTGAGCGCGCAGTCGCACGACAACGTCGACTCCGACGGCGAGGACGCCGACGGCTTCGCCCCGAAGCTCACCGTCGGCCCCGGCAACGTCTTCCGCTACACCGTCGCCCACAACAACATCGACGACGGCTACGACCTCTACACCAAGACGGACACCGGACCCATCGGCGCGGTGACCATCGAGGACTCCCTCGCCTACGACAACGGCACCCTCAGCGACGGCTCCCAGGCCGGTAACGGCGACCGCAACGGCTACAAGCTCGGCGGCGACGACATCGGCGTCAACCACGTCGTCCGGCGCAGCATCGCCTACCAGAACGGCAAGCACGGCTTCACCTACAACAGCAACACCGGCGCGATGCAGATCTCGGACAACGTGAGCGTCGGCAACGAGCAGCGCAACTTCAACTTCGACTCGGGCAGCACGTCGGTGTTCCGGAACAACACCTCGTGCGACAGCGGGTCGAACGACCGGATCATCGGAAACTCGGACAGCTCGAACCAGTTCTGGTCCGGCTCGAACGGCTCCCGCTGCTCCTCCTACGCCGGGGCCCTGCGCTGGTCGTTCGGCTCGGACGGGCGGCTCGTCGTGACGTTCGGCGGCAGCCGGTAGCCTGGCCGTATGGCATGCACCGGCATTCCGCACTGCTTCCTCTGACACCGCGGTGAGGACGGCGACGTGAGCCGATCACGTCGCCGTCCTCGGCGTGCCCGCCGTCCGCGGGCGCCGACGACTCTCCGTCCACCGCCTTTATCCAGCTCGGCCGGGGCGCCTTGTCCCCCCGGGCTGTCGAGGAGCATCCATGCCGACCACCCCTGCGGGAACCGGCCGACACCGCCCGTCCGACCGGCTGCTGACCGTCCTGACCTGCCCCCTGTGCCCCTCGGGCCTGGAACGCGCCGACGGCACGCTGCGGTGCGCGGGCCGGCACACCTTCGACATCGCCCGCCACGGCTACGTCGGTCTGATGACCGGCCACCGGCGGGCCGCGAGCGCCGACTTGGCCGACATGGTCAGGTGCCGCGGCGCGTTCCTCCGGGCCGGGCACTACGACCCGCTCGCCCGTACCCTCGCGCGGCTCGCCACGGAACTCGCCCCGCCCGACGCCGTCGTGCTGGACGCCGGGGCGGGCACCGGGCACTACCTCGCGTCGGTGCTGGACGCGCTCCCCGGGGCCATGGGGCTCGGGCTGGACAGCTCGGCGCACGCCCTGCGCGCCGCGGCCCGCGCCCACGCCCGCGGTGAGGCCGTCGGCTGGGACGTCTGGCAGCCGTGGCCGGTCCGGTCCGGCTGCGCCCATCTCGTGCTCAACGTGTTCGCGCCCCGCAACGGGCCGGAGTTCCACCGTGTCCTGCGGCCGGACGGCGCCCTGCTCGTCGTCACGCCCAGCGACCGGCATCTGCGCGAACTGCGCCGGTCCGTGGGGCTGCTGGACGTCGACCCCAGGAAGGAGGAGCGCCTGCGCCGGACTCTGGCGGACCGCTTCCGGCACGAGCGCGCCGAGTCGCTGGAGTACGCCATGAGCCTCAGCGCCGAGGACGTCACCGGTCTGGTGACGATGAGTCCGTCCGCGCATCACGTCGGGGACGAGGAACTGCGGCGACAGCTGGCGGAGTTGGCGGTGCCGGTGCGGGTGACCGCCTCGTTCGTGGTGTCGGTGTACCGGCCTCGGGCACGTTAGGGGCCGCTCAGGCACCGGGGCGTGCGGCTTCGTCCATGCGCTGCTGCTGTGCCGTCGTGAGCGTGCGGATCATCAGGGCGGCGGTCCCGGCCGCCGCCACGATCACCGCGTCGGCGGCGAGCAGGGGCAGGACGTCGGTGTAGGCGCGGGCGATGACCTCGTCCGTGGAGTCGGCGTGGACGACGCCCACACCACCGGCCAGACCGGCCAGCCACAGGCCCCACCACCAGTTCACGACGGCCGGCAGCGGCCGGTCGGGGAAGACGGACCGGTGGACGTCCGCGACGATGCCCCGGGGTATCCACAGGTTCACCACGGGGACGATCCAGCCCAGGAAGAGCCAGAGATTCGCGTACCGCGGTTGCGCGCCCGACAGGACGCGGGCGTTGTCCCGCACGCGGTCCAGCCAGGACAGGAACACGAGCGCGCAGACCACCGTGACGGCGGCGCCCACGGTGCTGACCAGGTGGTAGGAGTCCTCCAGGGCGGTCAGCGGGCGGTGGGCGCCGCCGCCCTGATCCGGCGGTCCTGAGGCCGGCTGCCCGGTCAGGGCGAGCCGGATGTGCCAGACCGCCCGGGCCGCCCAGGCCAGCGCGGCGAGGCCGAGCGCGGCGACGGCACAGCGGGCCGCGCCATGGACCGGGCGCAGGGCGGATCCCGGGGCGGGGGCGGGGCCCGGCGTGGCTGCGGGGGTCTTGTCGGTGACGGGGGTTTCCGGTTCGTTCACCGGGTCATCCTGTCGTACCGCTCACCCGTTCGTGTCCCCGAGCCCCACGGCCCGGCCCTGCTCGTCCCACCGCACCTCCAGGACGTGGTCGACGGCGTCCCGGTCGAGGGGGCCGTACACGTGCGGGAAGAGGGTGCCCTCGTCGACCCCGGGCGGCGGGGCGGGGTCCGCCGCCTCCCACTCCACCCGTGCGGTGAGGCGGGTCTCGTCGAGGGCGAGTACCAGCAGGGGCCGGGGCGCGTCCCGGTAGAAGGCGTTGACGACGGCGAGCGTGGTCGGCTCGTCCGGCGAGCAGTGCACGAAGCCCTCCTCGGCGAGGGAAGCGGGTGCGTACGGCCCGTCGGGGGCGGCGTGCCAGTCGGTGAGCGGTACGGAGTGGTAGATCATGGCCCCGTTATAGGCCACCGGGGCCCAGGGACCTTCAGAACCCCAGGGCCGTGACGGTGCGTGCGGTGGCTTCGGCGATCAGGGCGTCGGAGGGTTCGGCGTCGTAGCCGGGCCGGTCGGTCATAACGGCCAGGACGAGTGGGGCGATGCGGGGCGGACGGACGAGCGCGATGTCGTCGGTCCTGCCGTAGTTGCCCGTGCCGGTCTTGTCGGCCACCTGCCAGCCCTTGGGCAGCCCGGCCCGGATGCGCCGGGCGCCGACCGCGGTGGCGTTGTGCGAGAGCCAGTCCGTCAGCAGGTAACGCCGCGGCGGCCGGGAGGCGCGGCGGGACGAGGCGGGCCCGTCTGCGGGCATGCCTGGTGCTCCTCTCACCGAGCAGGCGGCGGACGACCGGCCCGGGCAGGGGACCGAGCCGGTCGCTGATGAGAGCTGGAACTCAGAGCTCGGGCCGAGAGCCGGGCTCAGAGCTCGGAGCGAGAGCCGGGGCTCAGAGCTGGAACTCCGCCGCGGACAGCCCCAGCGCCGCGCAGGCCTCGCGCAGGACCTGCGCCTCGGCCTGGGAGAAGTGGCCGTCGGCACCGGCGATGACCATGCCGGTCTGGATCACGGCCCTGGCCTCCGTGGGCTTCTTGGCGGTCTTGGCGATCTCCTGCATGGCCTCGGCCTTGCCGTGCTGGAAGTTCATCGTCAGCTGGTCCACGTGCTTGTTGAAACGCTGCCGCAGCTGCTCCGGCGGGAAGTTCTGCAGCACGTCGTTGCTCAGGATCATCGACTCGACCTGCTGCCGCTCGGCCGGGTCCACCTGCCCGTCGGCCGCCGCGACCAGCGCGCAGACCGCCATGCTCGCGTCCCGGTACGCACCGCTCTTCAGCTCGGTCTTCAGCGAGCCGAGCTGTGTCTTCAGCACTCCGATCAACTGGGCCTTGCTGCCACCGCCGGACCGCGTCCCCCCGCTGTGCCCGCCGCTGTGGCCAGCGGTGGCGCCCCGCCCGCCCTGATTCTGCTGGAGAGCCTTGGCCTGGTCCTTGAGCCGGTCCCAGACTGCCATGGAGTCACCTCGGTAATCGT
Organism: Streptomyces sp. NPDC045955; assembly: GCF_056430805.1. Lineage (NCBI taxonomy): Bacteria > Bacillati > Actinomycetota > Actinomycetes > Kitasatosporales > Streptomycetaceae > Streptomyces > Streptomyces sp. NPDC045955. Next base: position 336,757 of record NZ_JBWKKY010000002.1, on the reverse strand, counting down.
CGGAAGTCATCTCGCGAACCCGCTCCCGCGCGCTCACCGGACCAACGCCCGAGCCCCGGGCAAAGGTTCCGCAAAACGCGCCCCTCTCTCACCGTCTGCTTCTCTCACCGCCGAAACGGCGGCTGCCCGCACCCGGTGACCGGGTGCGGGCAGCCGCGCTGACGTGCTGTGAGGCGCTGTGACGCCGCGTCAAGGCGCTGTGCCCGCCGCGTCAAGGCGCTGTCCCCGCCGCGTCACGCGCTGTCGCGCGAACGGAGCTTCAGGCGCGGGCCGAAGCGGAACGCCACGAAGCCCGCCGTGGCCAGGGCCGCGGCCGCCGCGAGGAGGATGCCGATACCGCCGGCGCCGGTCGAGGCGAGACTGCCGCTGTCGAGGTCGGTCGACGCGCCGCCCGTGGTCGAGGAGCCGGTGCCGCCGGTCGTGCCGGACGCGCTCGTGCTGGGTGACGGGCTCGGGTCGGCCGAGGCGCTGGGGTCGGTCGAGGGGCTCGGGGACGGCGAGCCGGACGCCTCGCCGGCGACGACCTCGACGGCGAACTGGGCCATGGCGTCGCCGACCGACGCGGCGACCGTGTAGGTGCCCGTGCCCTGACCGGCGGTCAGGGTGGGGGCCGTGGCCTTGCCCGAGTCGTCGGTCTTGACGCGGACGACCTGCTCGCCGTCCTCGAAGCGGGGGGCGTCGTCGCTGTCGTCCTCGACCCGGAACTCGACCTCCGTACCGGCCGGTGCCGTGGCGCCCGACCCGGCCACGCGGGCCTGGAGGGCCTCCTCGAAGGCCTCGCCCTGTTCGGCGCGCTGGTCGTCACCGCCCGCGACGCTCACGGTGTAGGCCGACTTCTTCACCTGCACGGTGAAGACCGTGGAGGCGCCGCCGGCCTCGGCGCGGACCGCGAACTCGCCCTCCTTGCCGAGGCCCGTCCTGAGCGGCGCGGAACGCGCGCGGCCGCGCGCGTCGGTCGGCACGGCGAGCTCGGTGGTGTCGGCGCCGTCCTTGACGAGGAAGGAGGCGCCGAGCTTGTCCGGGTCCTCGACCGTGAAGGTGACGGAGGCGTTCTCGACCGGGTTTCCGGCCTTGTCCTCGACCACCACGGCCACCGGGTCCGCGCCGCCGCCCGGCTGCATGGTCTGGCCGGCTCCGGAGGCCTGGGTCACCTCCGCGATCGCGGGGGTCTTCCACTGGAACACGATGCGCCCGTTGCCGGAGCGTTCGGTGTTCACGCCGCCCTCGGCGATGCCGCCGCGCACCCGCTCGCCGGAGGGCTGCCAGAAGGGGTCCGTCTTGGCGGGGGCCACCGTGCGGTCGCCGCTGAGCAGCCGCGCGCCGGTCACCCGGTCCGCGTCGGCGTAGCTGCTGCCGCCCGCGCCGCTGCCGACCGCGGCCCGGTCGTCGTCCGTGCCGCCGCCACCGCCGCCGCCCGCGTAACCGGCGCCGCCGCCTCCGCCCGCGCCGCCCGAACCGGAGCCGCCCGCACCGCCCTTGCCGCTCCCGGACGCGTCGGCGCCGGAGGAGCCGTTGCCGCCGCCCATTCCGCCGGTGGTCCCGGCCGCGCCCTTGCCGCCGCGCTCGGACTCGGTGTCGTCCTGGCCGCGCTCGCCGCCACCGGGGCCGCCCTGGCCGGCCGTGCCGCCGTAGCCACCGCCGCCGCCACCGGCGGCGATGAGCAGTGGCTTGCCGTCGCTGGTGCGGACGCCGCTGCTGTTGCCGCCGACCGCGCCGTACTTGTCGCCGCCCGCGCCGCCGAGCGCGTCACCGAAGCGCTGGCCGCCGACCGCGAGCGACAGCCGCTCCCCGGGCGTGACGCTGAGTGTGCCCGCGGTGTAGCCGCCCGCGCCGCCGCCGGCGAAGGGGGTGCCCTCGCCGCCCTGGCCCCAGGCCCGCACGTCCAGCGCCGTGACGCCGGCCGGGACCTGGAACTCCTCGCGGGTGCCGGTCGGATCGAACAGCCGGCAGCCGGAGAAGCCCTCCGTCGGCGTGCACGTCTTCCCGGCGAGGACCGCGCTGCCGGCGGCCGTGGCGGCGGGCGCGCCCGTCAGGGCGGTGCCGGCGGTCAACGCCACGAAGCTCAGGGCCGCCGCGCCGCGCCGGAACCTGGCGCGGCGCAGCACGACGGAACCGTGATGCATCAAGGAAACTCCCCCACTTGTCACAAGCTCCTCCCCAAGGAGCCGTGAAACGCTCGATCAGAATCGAACACGGTCAGTGGGACAGCTGACCAAACTTGAGGCCCCTGGTCAACTGAGAATGGTCAATTCCGGGCAAGCGCTTGCTGAGCCCGTCACGGGCGTCTTCCGGGCTCACGAGACCGGCCCCGGGAGTGGCCCCCGACCCGGCCGGGCAGAGGGCGCGGACGACGTACGCGTAGAGGGCGTCGTCGATCGCGTGCGCCTTCGGGATGCCGTTCTCGCCGAGGCTCTGGTACTTCATCAGGTTCTGCGCGAGAGCCACCTGGCGCTTGCCGTCCCGGCTGGACAGCGCGGTCATGCCGGCGCCGAACACCGCGCCGTCGTGGCCCCAGAAGCGGCCGCAGCCGGGCAGTTCCAGCGTGTAGATGCCGAGGCCGTAGTCGAGGCCGCTCACCGGGACCGTGCGCGTCATCTCGTCCAGGGCGGCCTTGCCGATCAGCTTCCCGCCGAGCAGGGCGCGGTAGAAGCGGTTGAGGTCGTCGGTGGTGGAGACGACCGCGCCCGCCGTGTACGCCCAGGACATGTCGTAGACGCTGTAGTCGCGCGGCGGGTTGATCAGGCCGTAGAACGACTCGTACATCCGCGAGTGCGGGCCCTTGATGTACGGGGTGCGCGGGAAGGACGTGTGGCGCAGTCCGGCCCGGTCGATGACGTTGCGGGTGATGTGCTTCTCGGCGCCCTGGCCGGTGATCTTCTCCAGGAGCAGCCCGGCGATGACGTAGTTGGTGTTGGAGTACGAGCCGGGCAGCTCGCCCGGGCGCCCGGTGGCGGGGGCCGCCAGGCCCAGTCGCACGAGTTCCCCGGGGCGGATGGAGCGGAAGCGCTCCTCGTCGAGGCTGGCGGTCGAGCGCTCGGCGAGGGAGGGGAAGGCGCCCACGACGTAGTCGCCGATATGGCTGGTGTGGTTCAGGAGCATACGGACGGTGATCTGCCGGCCGCGCTCCCCGGGGATGAGGTCGGGCAGGTAGTCGCCGATGGGCGCGTCGAGGCGGAGGCGGCCGCGCTCCACCTGCTGGAGCAGGGCGACGGAGGTGAAGGTCTTGCTGATGCTGCCCACGCGGTGCCGCATGCCGGGGGTGACGGGGCGTTCGGTCTTCACGTCGGCGACGCCGGAGGCTCCGGTCCACCGCTCGCGGCCGTCCCTGACGGACGAGAAGACGCCGTACATGCCCGCCTCGTGGACGGCGTCCAGCGAGTCGCGCAGGGCGGTTCTGTCGAGCGACGTGCGGTCCGCGGGCCCTGCGGGCGGCGCGGCCGGGCCGGCGTGGGCGGGTGCGGTCAGTACGGCGGTGGTCGTCAGCAACGTGGTGCCCAGGACGGTTCCGAGAAGCCGGGCGATACGCAACGGCCTTCCCCTTCCTCGGTGTTCGACAAGGTCGGGGTTATCGTCACGGGAAGCGAATGCTCCTTACATCCACCCACGGGATGATCGTTTATCGGCCGGACGGTGGCAGAAATGACCGCAACCACCGTGGATCTCAAGGGACTTCACATGGCTGCTCGGCCGCACAGCCACTGTTCGCCACCCCGCACGCCTCCGCCCTCGGCCGACGGGCGACGGGCTCGGCACGGTCCAGGACGTCGTGTTCGAACCCGAGACCGGCCGCATCGAGGCACGACGAATGGAGGCTCACTCATGCACACCGCACCGGGACAGACGACACCGGCGGGCGGGAAGGCCGGGCCGGGCTCCCGAGCGGCACACGCGGGGACGCGACGGCCCGGACCGGCCTTCCACTGCCCGCAATCTCCCACCCGGCGCCCCACTCCGCCTCCCGGGCGGGCCCGAACGAGGGCGGCCGTAGGGAACGGCCCTGCCAGGACGGCCGTACGAGACGGCCATGCGAGGGCGGCCCTGCGAAGACGGCCCTGCCAGGACGGCTCTGCGAACCTGCGATGATGCGGCGCATGTCGATCCTCGCCACCCTGGCGGTGCTGGCCCTCGCCGCCCTCCACGCCTACATCCTGGTACTGGAGATGTTCCTGTGGACCACGCCGCGGGCCCGGGCCGCCTTCGGCACCACCGCCGAGTTCGCGGAAAGCACGAAGGCCCTGGCCGCCAACCAGGGCCTCTACAACGGCTTCCTCGCCGCCGGCCTGCTCTGGGGCGCGGTGGCGTCCGACCCGGTGGGCTTCCAGGTCTCGGTGTTCTTCCTGGCGTGCGTGGCGGTCGCGGGGGTGTACGGCGCGGCCACCGCCAGCCGGAAGATCCTCTTCGTCCAGACCGTCCCGGCGCTGATCGCCCTGGCCCTGGTGCTGTTCGCGCACTAGCGCAACGCGTCAGGCGTCCTGCGTGACGGCCTGTTCCATGAGCGCGACCGCCTCCGCCTCCGTGGTCGCGGGCGGCACCACCAGCAGGTCCCAGCGGCCCCGGCCCGGCGTGAGCAGGCAGACCGTGTCCGGGGTGGCCGGCGCGTCCCTGCGGCCCACGTGGACCTCCCGGCCTGCGATGTCCAGCCGCTCCGGGCAGGGCAGCCAGGTGTCCCCGTGGACCAGGACGCTGCTGACCCGGCCCCAGGCGCGCGGCAGCACGGCCAGCAGCCCGGGCAGCTCGGCGGCCAGGTCGTACGAGCGGGGCCACCACGCCCCGTCGATACGGCGGGCCGTGCGGCCGAGGCGCGGCTGGGCCGCGAGCCTCAGCCGGACCTCGGAGGGGGCCGGGAGGGGCGGCGGGGGCGAGGAGGCGGACGCCATCAGGGCTCCTGCTGCGGACGGGGGCGTGACCAGGAGACCGTCGGCCACCGGTTCCGGCGGTTCTTCCACCCTACCGTTCCTCATCCCGACTTCGATGACCAGCAGGTGCGGACCCCGCGGGCGGTACGGGGGCCGGGGCCCGCCCGTACCGCCCGGTGTCGGTCAGAGGCCGTAGCGGCTCTTCAGATGGCGCCAGAAGTCACGCAGCATCCACCGGTCGAACTCGGTGATCTGCGTGGCGCTGCCCGCCTTCATCAGGAAGCAGCACTGGCCGGTCGGCGACCAGTCGTAGAAGTCGTCGAGGCCGAAGGTGTGGCCGACCTCGTGCAGGTAGATGTGGATGTTCTCCTGGTTCAGGGCGCCGGTGAAGTACTCCTGGCCCATGCGCTGGCCCCAGTCACCGCCCGCGCCGCCGCCGAAGCCCTTGGTCAGCCACAGTGACTGGTCGTAGTGGCGGGCGGCGCCGCCCGGGCACTTCGAGTAGTCGCCGTCCTGGTGGAAGAAGCGGCCGCAGTCCGGGGCGCACTGCGGGGCGCCGCCGCTGTCGAGGACGCCGGTGTAGATGTCGACGGAGTTGTCGGTCCACTGGAGGGTGGAGCGGTTCTTCACCGCCCAGCCGACGATGTTGACGGAGACGTTGCTGTACGGCCACGCGTTGTGCCCCTTGCCGTTCTCGGTCATGGCCGTCATCCACTTGCCGAACTGCTTCTTCAGCGCGGCGTGGACGCGGTCGCGCAGGGCGGCACTGACGGGGGCGTCGGACTCCCAGCGGACGCAGTAGTTGACGCTGCCGCGGTTGGCGACGACCTGGTCCCAGCCGTAGTTGCGGAAGCCGTACAGGTCCCCGTAGGTCGACTCGACGTGGTTCCACACCTCGTTCAGGGGCTGGACGAGGTGGGCGGGCGGGTTCCACTCGTCGGCGGCCTGCGCCGTGCCGCTCGCCATGCCGGGGGTGGCGAGCGCCGCCGCCAGCACGGCGAGCACGGTGAGCAGCCGCGCGAGGTGTCTGCGCATGGTGATCTCCCTCGTGTGGGGGGGGACGGGATATCACCGTCAGGTCGTCGCAGGTCCCGCGGAGGTTGCCCGTGCCACCGGGGCAGATGCTCAGCAGTGGACATTGCGGGCGCTTTATCGCATTACGTCGGCGATAATCGGAGTATGACTACGGCCACGTATGAAGTGCTGGCGGCTTCGTCAGATCACGCTGTCGCCGTGACCATCGCCTTCGTCGGCGGGGCGATCATCGCCCTGGCGCTGATCTGGGCCGTGCTGGTCGGGATGCGCGTCATGGACAAGGACACGCACCACCCCAGCCCGGAGGAGCAGCCGCACCTCCCGGACGGCGGGCCGGTCCGCGAGATGCGGGAGATGCGGGAACCCGACGAGATGCCGGTCGTGACGCGCGACGGCGAGCGTCTCCTGCCTCATGAGCTGCACCACGCGAGCACCAGGACGGGCAAGGACCAGAAGCCCCGCCGCTGGCTGCCCGGATCCAGCGGTTCCTTCGGCGGCGGCGGCCTCGGCCATACCTGAGGCAATGAAGCAGCCATGAGGTCGTGAGGCCGCCGCAGGACCAGGGAGGCGACATGGCTGCTGCCCGCCACCGGGCGCGCTGGGCGACGGGCGGAGCGGTGCTGCCGCTCGCCCTGGCCGCCGTGCTCACCGGCTGCGGCGGCGACAGCCCCGGGGACGCCGCCCGCGAGGCGGAGTCGGCGGTCGGGTCGTTCGCCTCGCAGGCCTCCGAGGCGCTGGAGTCGGCCACGGCCGAGGCCGGACGCCGGCTGGACGACATCCGGGGCGGCATCGACGTCAAGGGCGATGTGAAGGCCGGGCGGCCCGCCGTCGGCTCCGACGGCCGGGCCCGTGCCGAGGTCACCGTCACCAACACCGACGACTCGGAACGGTCCTTCGCCGTCCAGGTCGATTTCACCGACGCGGGGGGCCGGCTGGCCGACACGGTCATCGTCACGGTGGAGCACGTGCAGGCGGGCGACTCCGCCACGGCCACCGCCCGCAGCACCCGCGACCTGTCCGGCGAGGTCCGGGCCGAGGTGGCCCGGGCCGTGCGCTACTGACCGGCGCCGGCGTCCGCCACCGAGATGTCGATCTGCTCGCTCATGGCGCTCACGCCGTTGAGCGTGGCGACCGCCTGGAGCCGGTTGGCGCCCGCCGGGAGCGCCCTCGGCGCGCAGGCCCAGGTGCCGTCGGGGGCGGTGGTCGCACAGGCCTCCCGGTCGTCCTTGTCCCGGACGGTCACGCGGGCGCCCGGGTACGCCGTACCGGCGATCTGCGGCCGGACGTCCAGCGCCACGCCGGACAGCGGGCGGGTCAGCGTCGGCGCGGCCAGGCCCACCGTCACGGCACACCGGCCGGCCGCCCGCCGCACTCCGGCCGCGTCGGTGATTCACAGGACACAGTCGCGCAGCCGCGTGCCGGGCACGGCGTCCGCGGGGACCGCGGGCACGAAGGGGAACGTACGGCCCGGCCCCGACTGCCCGGCCGCCTCGCCGCTGACCGTGTAGGTTCCGCTGCGGCCATCGGCGGCGACCCGTCCCAGGGCGCCGGCCGCGTCGAGCGGCGTGTCCGTGACACGGGTGCCCCGGGGCGCCGTCAGCGTCAGCGTGGCGCCCCGCGCCGTCCCCTGGGCGCCGGCGACGTCGAGGATGCCCTCGCGGCCGGGCGCGTTGGTCGCGGCACCCCACAGCTCACCGTCGCGGGCCGCCGCCGACGGGCCGGGGCACGCGAGCACCCCGGCGATGACGGCCCCCGCCACGACTGCTGTCTTCCTGGACCTGTACATGGCGGGCTGGGCTTCCTGTGCGGACGTCGACGGCACTCCGCCGGCGATTCTCGTGGGGCGTTCCCGCAGGTGGCGCGTGCTGCTGGGCCGTGCGGGTGGTACGGCCCCGGGGCTCGCCCCCCGGGGCCGCGGCGCGGACGCCCCTCAACGCCCGAGGACGCCCCTCAACGCCCGAGCCACGCCGTCGTGTCCGGTCCGAGCCGGCCGTCCTCCAGTGGGGCGCTGGTCAGCAGCACCTCGCCGGCCGGCAGCGGGACCGCCGTACCGGACAGGTTCGTCACGCAGCGCCAGCCTTCGCTGCGGTCGAACTGGAGGACGCCGTCCGGGGTGTCCTCCGCCCAGGTCAGCTCCTCCCCGTCGAGCAGTTTGCGGCGCAGTCTGAGGGCCGTGCGGTACAGCTCCAGGGTCGAGCCCTCGGCTCCGTCCTGCGCCTCGACGGCGTAGGCGGCGAAGCCGGGCGGCTGCGGCAGCCAGGCGCCGCCCGGCCCGAAGCCGTACGACGGTCCGGTCGTCGTCCACGGCAGCGGCACCCGGCAGCCGTCGCGGCCCTTGCGGACGTGGCCCGTCTGCTCCCAGATCGGGTCCTGGAGCACCTCGGTGGGCAGGTCGGCGACCTCGGGCAGGCCGAGTTCCTCGCCCTGGTAGACGTACGCCGAGCCGGGCAGCGCCAGCATCAGCAGGGTGGCCGCCCGGGCCCGGCGCAGCCCGGCCGTCTCGTCGACGGCCGGGGCGTGGCCGCCGGAGAGCAGCCAGGCGTTGAGGTCGGTGCCGGGCGGGAGCATGAGGCGGGAGGCGTGGCGGATCACGTCGTGGTTGGACAGTACCCAGGTGGCCGAGGCACCGGCCGCGTGGGCGGTGGCGAGCGAATCGGTAATGATCTGCCGCAGTTCGCCCGCGTCCCAGCCGGCCTCCAGGTACTCGAAGTTGAAGGCCTGGCCGAGCTCGTCCGGGCGGGCGTACAGCGCGCGCCGGGCGCCGGGCACCCACGCCTCGGCGATGGCCATCCGGGGCGGGCGGTAGGCGTCCAGGATCTTGCGCCAGTCGCGGTAGATCTCGTGCACGTCGTCGCGGTCGTAGAACGGGTGCGTGCCGGGCGGCATCGAGGTGAGGGCGTCCTCGCGGCTCAGCTCGGGCGCCCCGAGGTCGCGCAGCGGCTCGCCGAGGTCCTTGACGAGGGCGTGGGCTACGTCGACGCGGAAGCCGTCGACCCCGCGGTCGGACCAGAAGCGCAGGGTGGTGCGGTAGTCGGCGCGGACCTCCTGGTTCTCCCAGTTGAGGTCGGGCTGCTCGGGGGCGAAGAGATGCAGGTACCACTGGCCGTCGGGCACGCGTTTCCAGGCGCTGCCACCGAAGACGGACTGCCAGTCGGTGGGCGGGAGTTCGCCGTGCTCGCCGCGGCCGTCGCGGAAGACGTACCGGTCGCGGGCCGCCGAGCCGGGCCCGGAGCGCAGCGCCTCCTGGAACCAGACGTGCTGGTGCGAGGAGTGATTGGGCACGATGTCGACGATGACCTTCAGACCGAGCCGGTGGGCCTCGGCGACCAGGGCGTCGAAGTCGTCGAGGGTGCCCAGGCGCGGGTCGACATCCCGGGGGTCGGCGACGTCGTAGCCGCCGTCGGCCAGCTCGGAGGGGTAGAACGGGCTCAGCCACAGGGCGTCCACGCCCAGGGCGGCGAGGTGGGTGAGGCGGCGGGTGATGCCGCGCAGGTCGCCGAGGCCGTCGCCGTCGGCGTCGGCGAAGCTGCGGGGATAGACCTGGTAGACGACGGCCTGGCGCCACCAGTCGGGATCCCGGGACGACAGGTCGAGGGTGGAGCGATCGGTCACGCGGTCTCCTTCGCACGGCATACGGACGACAGCATCGACAGCATTGAATCTGTCCAGAATGCCGGAAAAAGGAACCATCGCGTTGATCGGAGTGATCCATTCCTGCTGTGATGAAAGTGTGATGGCGGCGCAACTTCCTTTGCATACCCGCAGGTTGACAGCTTGCTGCGGCACGGCCACGATGGGGGCGCACTGAGGCGCATGTGACCAATGAGCCCAGTGTTTCTTCGACCACTCACCCCACGGTGCGGCCCCGGCAGCCGTGCGCCACGCGCTGCCCGCATGCCGCCACCCGGGTTCCGGCACACGCCAAGAAACGGGATACCCATGTCCATAGCGAGACGTGTCACCGCACGCCGGCTGCTGGGGACGGGCGCCGCGGCCCTCGCCCTCTGCGCCGCCTCCGCCACCACCGCGTTCGCCACCGGTACGCCCGGTGGTGACGGCTGGTCGTCCGGCGGCACCTACAAGCCCGGGACCGGTGCGGGCACGGAGACCGGCACCGACCGCTGCCAGTTCTCGCTCGACGGCTCGAACTTCTTCGACTCGGTGAAGGTCGACGACCAGAACCTGAAGCCGACCGAGGACGGCAAGGTCCACATCAAGGTCCGCGCGGCCGGCGACGCGACGACGTGCACGGCTTCCCTGGCCTCCTACCTCGCGCACGGTGCGACCTTCGAGACCTCAGGCGAGCAGGTGTTCGTCGACTTCGACACGGTGACGGTCAAGCCGGGCGGCACCGACTCGCTCGACATCGCCATCCCCGACAAGGACTGCTTCGGGCAGATCGACCTCTACCGGGGCGCGGTGAAGTTCGACGGCGAGCTCGACGCGAAGGACGGCTTCGAGCACGGCGAGCTGCCCAAGGGTCCCGACCGCCCGGTCATCAAGGACAAGCTGATCGCGGCCTGGAACGGCGGCACGAAGGAGTGCGAGCTCACGCCTCCGCCGGCGCAGTCGCAGCCCCCGTCCACCCCGCCCGCGAGCCCCTCGGAGCCGGCTGAGGAGACGACGCCCCCGGCGCCGTCGGAGCCCTCCGAGCCCTCGTCGCCCCCGGCGTCGGAGACGGACACCCCCACCCCGTCCGCCTCCGAGTCGACGACGCCCCCGGCCCCCAAGCCGAACGGCGGTGGCGGCGACCTCGCGGAGACCGGCGCCAACAGCAGCACGGGCCCCATCGCCATCGGCGCGGGAGTCCTCCTCGCGGGCGGCGCGGCCATGGTGATCGTGACCCGCAGGAAGCGCGCGCGTTCCTGACACCGTGAAGGGCCCGGGACTTCGACAGTCCCGGGCCCTTTTGCCTTGCCGGTGCCAGGACCGGTGCTAGGCCCCTTCCACCACCGTCAGCCACAGCTTCACGTACCGCTCCACGTCGACGCCCAGCGCCACGTCCACCAGGGGCTGGGCCTGGATTCCCTCGTGGATCTCGGACTCGCCGGGGACCGGGCGGCGGTCGACGATCGTCTGGCCGCGGGTGGGCCCCGGGGCGAGGGCGACCTCGACCGGCAGTCGCTCGGTGGTCAGGCCGCCCGGGTCGACCACCGCGCACACCGCGCCCGCGTCGCCGAGACCGCCCGTCGGAGTGGGGTCCCCCGAGGTGGCCGGGTCACGGTGGGCGAGGAGTTCACCGGCCAGGCGGAGGCTGGGGTCCGCGCCCGCGCGCAGGCGCTGCACATCGGCCGCCGGGACCAGGACCTTCTTGAACACGTCCAGCCCGTACATCGTGATCGGCACCCCCGCCGTGAGCAGCACCGCCGCCGCCTCCGGGTCGTGCCACACGTTGAACTCCGCGACCGGCGTGGCGTTCCCGGTCGCCACCGCACCGCCCATGAACACGATCCGCTCGATGTTGCGGGTCACCTCGGGGTACGTCCGCAGCAGCAGCGCGATGTTCGTCAGGGGCGCCATGGGGATCAGCGTGACCGGCCTCGGCGAGGCGAGGATCTCGCGCCGCAGCAGCGTCACCGCGTCCACGTCCACCGGCACACGGGTGGGCGCGGGCAGCCCCAGGTCCCCCATCCCGTCCTGCCCGTGCACATGCCGCGCCGTCCGCAAGGGTTCGATCAGCGGGCGCTCGGCGCCCCGGGCCACGGGAATGTCACCGGCACCGGCCACCTCCAGCACGGTCAGGGTGTTGCGGACCACGCCGTCCACGCCCGTGTTCCCGGCCACGCAGGTGATCGCCCGCACGTCGAGGCCCGGATGCCGTACGGCGAACAGCAGGGCGAGGGCGTCGTCGACGCCGGTGTCGCAGTCGATGATCACCGGAATGCGCTGACCGTCGGTCACGGCGGTGGCTCCTTCCACAGTTCTGGCACTGGGTTCTGGCACTGGGTCCCGCACGACGACCCTACGGCCCGCGGCGACCGCGCAGACGAGGGAACCCGCTCCTACGCCGCCTCCCACAGCTCGGTGCCGCGCGCCGCCACCCGGTCCGCGACCCCCCGCAGGAACGCGGCGGCAGGCAGGGCCCCCGGCCGTCGCCCGTCCCGCAGGCGCGGCGCCACCTGGTCCGCCTCGGCCTCCCGCCCGCCGATCACCGCCTGGTACGGGACCAGCCGGGCCGCGCGGATGCGGGCGGCGAGGGTGCCCTGGTCGGGTCCGCAGACCTCGGCGCGCAGGCCGAGTTCCCGGGCGCGGCCCACGAGGTCGTGGGCACGGTCCACCTGTTCGTCGCCCACCGGGAGCACCACCAGCTGCACCGGGGCCAGCCAGGGCGGGAAGGCCCCGCCGTGGGCCTCGACGAGGTGGGCGACCGCGCGCTCCACACTGCCGATGACGCTGCGGTGCACCATGACCGGGCGGTGCCTGGCCCCGTCGGCGCCGATGTAGTGCAGGTCGAAGCGTTCGGGCTGGTGGAAGTCGATCTGGACGGTGGACAGGGTGGACTCCCGCCCGGCCGGGTCGGCGATCTGCACGTCGATCTTCGGGCCGTAGAAGGCCGCCTCGCCCTCGGCGGCCTCGTAGGGGATGCCGGAGCCGTCCAGGACCTCGCGCAGCAGGGCGGTGGCCCGCCGCCACAGGTCCGGGTCCGCCACGTACTTGCCGCCCTCGCCCGGCAGGGAGAGACGGTGGCGGACCGCTCGGATGCCGAGGTCCGCGTAGGCCCGGCCGATCAGCTCCAGCGCGGCACGGGCCTCGTCGACGGCCTGCTCCAGGGTGCAGAAGATGTGCGCGTCGTTGAGGGTGATGGCCCGCACCCGGGTCAGACCGCCGAGGACGCCGGACAGCTCCGAGCGGTACATGCCGCCCAACTCGGCTATACGCAGGGGCAGTTCACGGTAGCTGTGGGAGCGGGAGCGGTAGATCAGCGCGTGGTGGGGGCACAGGCTCGGGCGCAGCAGGACCTGCTCCGAGCCGAGGTCCATCGGCGGGAACATGTCCTCGCTGTAGTGGTCCCAGTGCCCGGAGATCTCGTACAGCTCGCGTTTGCCGAGGGCGGGCGAGTACACGTGCCGGTAGCCGGCCCGCTGTTCCGCCTCGCGGACGTACTCCTCCAGGGTGTGCCGCACGACCGCGCCGTCGGGCAGCCAGTACGGCAGCCCCGCGCCCATCAGCGGGTCGGTGTCGAAGAGGTTCAGTTCACGGCCGAGCCGTCGGTGGTCGTGCATGGTGGGCTCCTCGGGTCGGAGGCGAGCTCCCCCGGCTCTCGGCTCCGCTCGGGCCGGGTGGTCCCCCACCGCGACGAAGCCCCGGGGCACTCGCCCCGGGGCTTGAAGACATCTGCGTCAGCTGTCAGCGCGCCGGGACACTCTCCGGCGTCGTCGTGAGAGACGGGAACGACTGAGCGCGCTGCATGGGCATGACCGTAGCAAGGGCACGGCGCGCCGGGCCACGGCTTTTCACTTGGCCCGCAGTGCGTACTCCTCCCTCACCCGAACAGCCCGTCGCACTGGTGTGCCGCCCGTCGCGGTGGTGCCGTAAGAGCACGTACCCGATCTTGGAGAGCCCGCCCCGCCGGGAGGCACCTCCATGAACTCCCGCAGGAGGCCCTCCGATGCCCCACCCTCCGGCCGGCCGACGTGGCCCAGGTGCCCGCGCCCTCCTCGCCTCCGCGCTGTCCGTGACCGCTCTGCTGGCCACGGCCGCCTGTTCCCTCCAGGACGAGCCGCGGCCACGGTGGTTCTCCGCCTCCCCGACCCACACCGGCGCGTCACCCGCCGTCGAGCGGCCCGCGAGCTCCGGGGCCGGACTCACCGAGGCCCAGGCCCAGGCGGCGCTGATCACCAACGCCGATCTGGGCGAGCCGTGGGAGCCGACGCGCGGTGCCAGGACGTGGCGGGACGGGCTGCTCAAGGCGACCACGGAGGACGGCGACTGCCAGCGGCTGCTCGACGCCCTCTACACGGAGGAACTCTTCGGCACCCCGGCCGGGCCGCGGGCGACGGCCGCGTTCGACGACGCCGACACCGACGCCCAGGTGCGCTACCAGATCGCCGCCCATCCGCCGGCGGACGTCGACCGCACCCTGGACTGGCTGAACTCGCTGCCGGGGAAGTGCGGCGAGTTCACGGCGGCGACCACGCGCGGCGGCGTCCAGTCCGTCCAGGTCAGCGACATGCCGCTGCCGCCGGTGGGGGACGCCCGGCAGGCCCTGCGGGTCACCCTGGCCGGGGAGACGGAGGACGGGGAGCTGACGTACCTCACGATGGACCTCGCCGCCGTGCGGGTCGGGGAGGAGGCGATCACGCTCACCAACGCGGGCCTCGCAGAGGTGTACGCGGAGGTCACGCAGCAGACGGTGGAACTCGGGGCGCAGCGCCTGACCGAGATCACGAAGCAAGGGCGGGCGCAGATCTGAACCCGGCAGCGGGTCAGCAGCGGTTCTACCGCTCGAAACGCCTGCGGCGGGCGATCACGTCGCGGGCCACGTCGACGGCCGTGCAGCCGCGCGAGAAGGCGTCCCCGCGCAGCCGCGCCAGCGCGTCGTCGGCGCCGACGCCGAGCTGCGCCATGATCATGCCGACGGCCTGGTAGACCTCGTCGTGGTCCGCCGCCAGCCCGCTCAGCCAGGGCTCCTCGTCCCGCGGTTCGGCCTCGGACTCGCGGGGCAGTGCCATCAGGGCCACCGTCATGACACCGGCCACCAGCCGGGCCACGTGCAGCTGGCGTTCGGTGAGCCCGCCGGGGCTGTCGCGGTACAGATCGAGGGTGCCCACGCACACCGCGTCGCTGCCCAGCGGCACCGCGTACACCGCCCGCACCCCGGCCTGAGTCGCCTGCTGGGCGAAGACCGGCCAGCGGCCCGCGTCCCGGCCGGTCGTCAGATCGCAGGCGAACACGGGCGCCCCCTCCTCCAGCACGCTCTGGCAGGGGCCGTCGCCCAGCGTCGCCTGCAGCTGCGCCAGGTGCGCGGCCTGCTCGCTGCTGGCGCTGAGCTGGACGGGCATGCCCTCGCTGCGCAGCGACACGCTCGCGCCGGTCACCGGCAGCAGCTCGACCGCCACCTCGCACAGCCGGCCCGGGACCTCCGAGGGCTCGACGCCGCGCACGCCTCTGGCGATCACATCGGCGGCCCGGATCCCGTCCAGGTCCAGGTCACCGCCCCCGGTGCGGCGCGGACCGGGGTCACCGCCGGGAACTCCTCGGGGATCGTCCCTGGGCCGCACGACCACCGCCTCCTTCATCACCGGCCTTCACCATCGACGCTTGTGCGGGGCGCCCTGCCGCGGACGCGAAGTGGGCCGGAGCACAACCACCCGCCCGGGACGACCCGCGGCACGACGGCCGCGCGGCCGGTCGCGTACGGCGCCGCCCGGTCAGCCGACGTCGGCGGCCGACCCGGCGCCGTGCCCGGTGCCTCACAGGACCCGAGCCCGGCGCCCGCCCGGATCATGCACCGAGCCTCCCCGGAATCGTCGCCCGACTACCCGTCGGGGGTGGGGCGAAACCCGAGCGCCGGGCGCCCCTGCCTGGGCCTCAGCGCTACTCAGCGCTTCTCGTACGGGTTGTCCGGCTGCCGTACCCGCTGTACGGAGGTGGCGTCGAGGACCGGCGGCCAGGCGGCGTCCGAGCCCGGCTCGCCCTCCGGGTGCCAGGTGCCGGTGACCGTGACCCAGGTGTCGACGGGCGGGGCGGAGGCACCGCGCACCTCGGCCCTTGCCGCGCCGGCGTCGGCGGCGCAGCAGGAGACGAGGAGGCGGGTGACGTACCAGGTGCCGTCGGTGTCGCGGGTGACGAAGCCGGTGAGCCGGACCGTGCGTCCCGTCAGGGAACGGTCGCTGTCGTAGACCGCCCGGGAGCCGAACTCCCCGAGGGTGAGGTCGACCGGGTTCCCGGCCGGCAGTGCCGGGAAGGTGCCGACGCCCCGCTCCGCACGCTGGGCGGCCTCGCGCTCCGCGCTGTAGGAGCCGAGGGCGGGCGGCGGGAACAGCAGCAGGGCCAGGGCGGGGAGGGTGAGGAACCAGGCGACGCGGGGGCCGGCGGGGCCGTGAGTGTGCCCGGCGGGGCCGTGGGTGGGGCCGTGGGTGTGCCCGGCGGGGCCGTGGGTGTGCCCGGCGGGGGCCCCGCCCTCGTCGTGCACCCCTTGATCCCCCTGCACCTCCCCCTCATCCTCATCGGCCGTCCGCACCAGCACCGCCACCCCCGCCCCCAGCAGCACCAGCACCACGCCCGACACCACGAGATACGGCCGCAACGCGGGCTGCACGTACCGCAGATACAGGTCGCTGAAGAGCGACACCCGCAGGATCGCCGCGCCGACGAGCGTGAGCAGGACGGCCGGTCCGTAACGCCTCACAGCAGCCACCACCCCACCAGAACGCTGCCGACGACGGCCACCAGCCAGGTCGCGGAGGAGAACCGCAGCGCGAAGGACCTGCCGAACGTGCCGGTCTGGAGCGCCATCAGCTTCAGGTCGACCATCGGTCCGACCACCATGAACGCCAGCCGCGCGGTGGGCGAGAAGCCGCTGAGCGACGCCGCCACGAACGCGTCGGCCTCACTGCACACGCACAGCACGACCGCCAGGACGGCCAGCAGCAGCACCGACAGCCAGGCCGACCCGGTGAACACCTCCAGCAGCGATGTCGGTACGACGATGTCGAAGGTCGCCGCGGCCGCCGCGCCGAGCACGAGGAAGCCGCCCGCGTGCAGGAAGTCGTGCTGGAGACCGGAGAGGAAGGCCCGCGGCCCGCGCTCCGGCCCGTGCGCGGTGTCCCGCTTCGGCAGCCGCAGCCACTCCTCCCGCCCGAACCGCGCCCACAGCCAGCCCATCACCACGGCCGTGCCGAGCGAGGCGGTCAGCCGGCCGAGGACCATCTCGGGCTGCCCCGGGAAGGCGATGGAGGTCGCCACCAGGACGACGGGGTTGATCGCCGGCGCGGACAGCAGGAAGGCGAGGGCCGCCGCCGGGGCGACACCCCGCCGCATGAGGCTGCCCGCCACCGGCACGGACGCGCACTCGCACCCGGGCAGGACGACCCCGGCCGCGCCCGCGACCGGCACGGCGAGCGCCGTACGGCGGGGCAGCAGCCGCTGGAAGACCCGCTCGGGCACGAACGCGCCGATCGCCGCCGACACGACCGTGCCCAGCAGCAGGAAGGGCACGCCCTGGACGGTGATCGCGGTGAACACCGTCCACCAGGCCGCGACCGGCGGGGTGTAGAGATCGAGCGCCAGCATCGGCCCGAGCACCGACGCCACCGTCACGATGGCGATCAGCGCGGCGCCGCCGAGGACGGTGGACACGAGGATGCGCAGGCCCGTCCGCAACCCGTCGGCCACCGTCACTGTCCGTTGGTCTTCCACACGCCCCGCCCCGGTCGTTCACATCCCGCCAAGGAGGCTAACCCGCGCCGCGGTACGAAGCCCTCTGCTCCCTCACAGAGGAGGCTGTGCGGGCGCGGGCCCGAGGGTCGTCGTGCCGGGAGCCGTACGGTGCCCGAGGCCCGTCCGGTAGGCGTCCAGCGCGGCCTCCACCCGCCCGGTGCGGCGCAGCAGGTCGCCCAGCAGCCGGCACAGGTCGGCCAGGTCACCCGCGGCGCCGGCCCGCTCCAACAGGCTCAGGGCGCGGACGTAGTGCTCCTCGGCGTCCTCGGTGCGGCGGGCGTCCTCGGCGATGATGCCGAGGAGGCGGTGCGCGGCTGCGGAGTGGACGGCGCCGCGCTCGGGGGACAGGTCGTCGAGGACGCCGTGCAGCAGGGCCGCCGCCTCTTCGGACTTGCCGCGCCGGTGCAGTACGTCGGCCAGCTCGACGGCGACCTGGCTGCTGTAGAGGGCGGCGCGCTTGGCCGACAGCATGCCGAGGGCCTCCCGCAACTCGCCCTCCGCACGTTCGAGTTGGCCGTCCTGGGCGTAGACGTAGCCGCGCATCCAGTGGCAGTTGGCGAGTTCGGTGCGGATCTGCAGGCCCCGGTACAGCTCGGCCGCCTTGGCCAGCGAGGCGTCGGCCTCGGCCAGGCGGCCCTCGGCGACCAGGGTGCGGGCGACCGACCGGTGCATGCGGGCGACCAGGGCCGGGTCGCCGCACTGCGGGGCGAGTGCCAGGGCGAACTCGGCGGCCTGGGCCGCGCGGGCGTGCGCGCCCATGTCCATGTAGGGCCCGATCGCGCTGGCGTACAGCAGCAGGAGCGCGTCGGGATCGTGCAGCCCGCCACGATTCAGCTCGTCAAGGGTGCTCTCCAGCAGGTAGACGGCGTACCGGAGTTCACCGGCGAGATAGTGCGCGACGGCCCGCCCGCGAAGGGCCCGGACCCGTGCGGGCAGCGGCGCGCCGGCGAGACACGCCTCGGCCCGCTCGAAGTACCGCCGCCCCGCCACGAGCTCGCCCGTCTCCAGGGCGCATTCGCCGAGCCCGAGCAGCGCGGCGGCCTGTTCCCCGGCCAGACCCTGCGTCTCGGCCTCGACGAGCAGCTCGGCGTACTGCTCCGCGGCCGCCTCGGCCTCACCGACGGCGAAGGTGCGCTGGGCCTCGGTCAGCCGCAGCCGCAGCTCGGTCACGCGCCGGGCCGAACGGCCGGTGGCGAGTTCGTCGAAGGCGACGCCGAGCCGTCCGGCGAGATGCCGCAGGGCGTCGTCGGAGGGCCGCACCCGGCCGGATTCCAGGGTGGAGATGTAGGCGGGGGTGTACACAGGTTCCGCCAACTGCCGCTGGGTCAGACCCTGCTCGACACGCAGTCGCTGCACCCGGCGCCCGATGGTCCCCGGATCGTCACGCTCCCCCACGCCAACTCCCCCTGCCCCTCTTGCCGTTCGGCTCCGACAGCCCCTAGGTTAAACCGAGAGTTAAACGTGCTTAACACGCTGCTGTCATAGCCACCGCCCCAGTTGCGAGGTCGCCGTGCTCGAACGCACACGCACCGCCGAGCGGTACGCCAGAGGTTTCGCCGCGGCCGTCGTCGCCGTCGCGACCCTCCTGCTGGCGGCGAACGCGGGGCCGGCGAGAGCCGAGGAGCCCCGGCAGGGCCCGCGGACGGTCGCGGACAGCCGCTGACACGATGAGGGATCTTCGACCAGATTCAGCCGATCTTCCCGGTTGGCCAGGAGGCGCACGCCGCCTGTAGCACGGTCGACCGGATTGTCGTGCGCCCTCGCTGCCAGCGGAGTCGATCATCGCCATGGGCAGGCCAGACAGCGCAATTCCGCCTGGCGCCGCCGCCGGTGCATGTTCTCCCCACGTGTAGCGCTCGGACATTTTCGCTGTTCATCCATGAGCAAGGGATTGCCATGGGACGTTTGGCGTGTACACGTCCTACGTGGCACGACTCTCCCCTTTGCAGATCTTGTGCCTTCTTTGTGAAGGCGAAGGGGAGGGGTAGCGGTGCGTACCGCTAGATCGTTGATAGTTCTCTCGGTGCTCCTGGCATTACTGGGTGGGGGCATCCTGACGGCGGGAGGCGTGGCTGCGGCTACGGACGGGGCCGTCACGGTGAAGGGCCTTCCGGCGGCCAGGACGTCGAAGCCGTTGAAGCCTGAGCGTCCTATGACGCTCAAGGAACGGCGTGCCCAGCTCGAGGAATTGCAGGAGCCGAAGGCGCCCGGCACGAGCATCAGCCTCCCGGGAAAGCGGACCCTGGAGAGTGACGCCGCCGCGCCCGATGCCAAGGGCGTCAAGCAGGAGCGAGGCCCTGCTCCTGCGGCAGCACTGGGGCCTCCGACGAACCTGCGGGTTGCCCCTCATCCTTGGTTCGGTTTCGACGTGGAGTGGGGCAATGTCAAGTACGACACCCCTGTGGGTACCGAGTCGATCTACAGGGCCTTGTACCGGGCTTCGGACAACAAGCTGATCAAGCAGTGGTGTGACTCGGACCCGGATGGCACGAGTGACTCCTCCGGGAAGACGTTCAACTGGGGTGTCTCCGACCCGACGATCCTGACCCAGGGCGTCGAGTACTACATGAAGATCGCCATTTCCGCCGACCGGGGAACGCATGCCGACCCGCTCGGCAAGGGCTGCGCCAAGGATTGGAGCGCCGAGGCGAAGGGACCGAACATCGCTGCCCAGGGACGGCCGGTGTCCATTCCCGTCACAGAGACATTCGGATGCGGTTGCCTGGACACCACGGGTCGGCCAATCTTCCAGGGCTACATCGGCGACCCGGTCAACACGGCGACCGGTGCGCAGACGGAAGCCAAGGTGGACGCCCAACTGCCCGCGCCTGGAGTGCCGTTCGCCCTGCGTCGGACGTACTCGTCCAACAACACGGCATCGGGAATCCTGGGCAAGGGCTGGTCCTCCGCCTATGACGTGCACCTTCAGGTGTCGGACACCAAGGTGGTCTACGCCGCCGACAGCGGGGCCCGCATCACCTTCACCAAGGACGCCACCTCTGGCGACTACACGGCCTCGTCGCTCGGTGTCACGGCGACCCTGAGCGGGTCGGCCACCAGCGGGTTCACCCTGACCAGCGGCACGCGAGAGAAACTCACGTTCAACGGCAAGGGGCAGCTCACCGGTTGGCGAGACACCGGCGGTGTCGGCCTGACTTTCGCGTACTCGGGTACGGCCCTCGAATCGGTGACGGATGCCGCCGGCCATGTGGTCAAGTTGACGGTCGATCCGGCCAGTCATCTGCTGGAAGCGGTCGACCTTCCCGGCGGTCATAGCATCGACTACGGCTACACCGACGGGCTGCTCACCTCGGTGAAGGGAGCTGACGGCGGGACCGTCACCTACGGCTACGACGCGCAGGACCAGCTCGCCAGCGTCACCGACGCAGCAGGCCGCACGACGATGCAGGTCCAGTACGACAGCAGCGGCCGCGTCAAGGAGCACACCGACGTCGACGGCAAGAAGGCCACCTTCTCCCGGGCGACGTTGGAGACCGACTACCAGGACGCAGCCGGCGGCATCTGGACCGACCTGTACCACGGCAGCGTGCTGCGCAACCGCATCGACCCGCTCGGCAACGTCACGTCGTACCAGTACGACGCGAAGCTGCGCCTGACGGCCGTCACAGACCCGGCGGGCCGGCGCACGACCATGACCTACGACTCCGCCGGCGGCCTGCTGAGCCGCACCAGCGGAGGTGTGACCCAGTCATGGACGTATGACTCCGCGCGTAACGTTGCGACCCACACGGACGGGCGCGGCGCCAAGACGACCTACGGTTACGACACGGCTCGGCGGCTGACCTCCATCGACGGCCCGGCGGGCAAGACCTCCTTCACGTACAACACGCTGGGGCAGGTGGCCACAACCACCTCTCCCCGGGGCAAGGTCACCACGCTCGGCTACGACGACAAGGGCAACCTGACGTCGCGCACATCTCCGTCCGGCGCGAAGACCACCTACACCTACGACGCGGCAGGACGCGTGCTCACCAGCACCGACCCGCGCGGCAACGCAACCGGCGCGGATCCGGCCAAGTACACCACCACCTACGCCTACGACACTGCCGGGCGGCTGACGAAGTCCACGGACCCGGCCGGTAACGCCACCTCCTACGACTACGACGCGAACGGCAACCAGACCAAGGTGACCGACGCGGCAGGCGGTGTCACCGCCTACGGCTACGACAAGTTCAACCGTGTCACCTCGGTGACCGCTCCGGACGGTTCCGTCGAGACCACCACCTACCACGCGAACGGCAACGTCGCCTCCGCGACCGACGCGGCGGGTGGAAAGACGACGTACGGCTACGACAAGGCCGGCAACCTCACCAAGACGGTCGCCCCGACGGGCGCCGTGACCACCACCGCCTACGACGCCCTCAACCGGCCCACCAAGGTCACCGACCCGCTGGGCCGCGCCACGACCACGGCCTATGACGCCAACGGCAACGTCATCCAGGTCACCGACCCGCTGGGCAAAGTCACCAAGTACACCTACACGGCCGCCGACCTGCTCGCGACGGTGACCGACCCACTGGGCAAGGTCACGACCTACGGGTACGACGCAGCCGGTAACCGCACCTCCCTCACCACGCCGCTCGGCAACAAGACGACCTACGCCTACGACAATGACGACCGCGAAGTGCGGATGGTCAGCGCCCGAGGCAACGTCTCCGGCGCCACCCCGGCGAAGTACACCTGGACCACCGGCTACGACACCGCCGGCCAGCCTGTCAGCCTGACCGATCCGCTCGGCAACGTCGCCAAGCGGACCTACGACGCCCTCGGCAACGTCACCTCACTCACCGATCCGGCACAGCGCACCACTGACTACGGCTACGACGCCCTCGGCCGCCTGACCTCGGTGACCGCCCCCGACGGTGGCAAGACGACCTACGCCTACGACAAGGCCGGCAACCGCGTCCAGCGCACCGACCCCACCGGGCATGTGACCGCCTACGGCTACGACCCGGCACAGCGGCTGAACTCGGTCACCGACCCACTCGACCGCAAGACGTCTTACACCTACGACGCCGACGGCAACCTCACCAAGAAGACCACGCCCCGGGGCACCACCACCCAGACCTGGGACGTCCGCGGCCTGCTGGCCAAGGTGGACTACTCCGACTCCACGCCGGACGTCACCTACCAGTACGACGCCGCCGGCCAGCTGACCCTGCGCGACAACGGCGTCGTCTCCGAGGACTTCGTCTACGACAACGCCGGACGCCTCACCAAGACCCGGGGCTTCGCCTACACCTACGACGATGCGGGCCGGATGCTGACCCGCAAGTACGCCGACGGCAACACCATCACCTACACCTATGACGCCGACGGTCGTACCGCCACCATGGCCGCCGACTCCAAGACCACCAGCTACGCCTACGACGCGGAGGCGAACCTCACCCGCAGCACACTGCCCAATACCCTCACCGAGGACCGGACCTACGACGCCGCCGCGCGACTGACGTCCGTCACCTCCACGAAGGCCTCAGAGGTGGTCACCAAGACCGCACTCTCCCTCTCCCCGGCCGGGCAGCCCACCCGCATCGACACCACCCGAGCCGGAGTGGGCGAAGGCGGCTACGACCTGACCTACGACAAGGCCGGGCGGATCACCTCCGGCTGCGCCCCGCAGCCGCCGGTCAGCGGCTGCGCCGACTCCCGCACCACCAGCTACACCTACGACAAGGCGGGCAACCGCCTCACCTCGACGCGCGGCACGACGGCCACCAGCTACACCTACGACGACGCCCACCAGCTCACCTCGAAGACCACGGGCTCCACCACCACGGACTACGACTACGACGGCGAAGGCAACCAGACCAAAGCCGGGGCCGACACCTTCACTACGACCTGGCCGGACAGATCTCCGCGGCCACCGTCGACGGCACCGCCTACACGTACGAGCACGACGCCGAAGGCAACCTGGTCACCACCAGCAAGGCCGGCGCCGTCACCAAGCGCCTCCAGTGGGACCCCAACGCCCCGCTGCCCATCCTCGCCACCGAACTCGACAGCGCCGGGAAGCTCCAGCAGTCCTACCGCTACGACCCGCTCGGCCAGCCCACCGCCACCGAGACCGCCACAGGCGCCGTCTTCACCTACACCCACGACGCCCTGGGCTCACCCCTCGACGTCACCGACAGCACCGGCAAGGTCTACCAGCGCTGGTCCTACGACCCCTTCGGCAGCCGGGTCCTGGACAGCCAGACCACCGGCGCCCCGGCATCCAGGCCCGGCTACACCGGCGCCTACGTCGACACCACGACGGGTTACCTCGACCTGCGCGCCCGCCAGTACGACCCTGCCACCGGCCGTTTCACCCGCCCCGACCCCTACACCCCCGACCCGGACACGCCTTACACGCAGCCCTACGCCTACGTGGAGAACATGCCCACCAGCCGCGTCGACCCGAGCGGCATGTGCAGCGTCACCACTAAGCTGAAGGACCTGTTCTCGGGCAACTGGGGCTGGAACAGCGAGTGCGACAAGGAGGACCGCGAGACCGCAAACCTGCCGCCCGCGTCCCAGTCGGCCAAGAACCTCTCCGACAAGGCCACCAACAAAGCCATCGAGGTCACCGGCCAGACCAGCCTCGGCATCTTCGACGGCCTCAGCCTCGGCGGCTTCAGCTACCTGACCGGAGCCGAGGTCATCTGCCCGCCGGCGTACAACGTCGGCTTGTACGGCAGCATGGTGCCCTTCCCGGTAACAGGCGGAGCCAAGCGTGCCGCAGCGGAAGGAGGGATATATCTTCTTCCCAAAGCGATAAACTTGCCATCTTGGCGAGCCATCACGGTAGACATGGTCCACGTACTCGAAAGGCACACGGCGGACGGCAAGATCTACAAGCAGAGCGGCATAAAGACGAAGTTCCCTGACTACATGTCACCGCAAAAAATCGAAGCGACGATCGTGAAGGCTTACCGGTTCGCAGCGACAGCAGGCCCTTCACAAGGGTCCAGGGTCTTCCTCCGGGGCATGGCAGACGGGCTGGAAATCGAGATGTGGCTCGACAAGTCGACAAAGGTGATCGAAACAGCTTACCCGGTATGGAGATGACAATGGAGTTCTCCTTGCGCTACGACTTCGAGTCGCTGGATATCTCCCACTCCGGAGCCATTTGGGGGGGCGTGTGGATCGAGTCCGCCGACGTGAGGTTTCCCGAACACGGCTGGAACGACATGGCGGTTGCTTTCACATGCGAACTGCTCGGCGCACTCACAGCCATCAGAGAGTGCAACCTCCCGTCCAGAAAAATCCGCTTCTACGACGGCCCGTTCTGGCTGATCGTCGGCGGTTCACCTACCGGGGGACTCACCGTGAGCGTGGAGAGCCCCGGCAGCAGTAGAACACTGCAGCCCATCCCCGCACTAGAGACAATCGAGGCCATACTCCGAACTGCATCGGACCTTCTCGATGCCTGCCGTGCGCGGCAATGGGGCGAGAACCCGGACGTACTCCGACTCTCGGCACTAGTGGCATCATGAACTAGGTGAGGGTTTCCGGTGGGACGTACAGCTGAGCAAACACGACCGCTCCCAGCATTCCCGACTCAGGCAGGAAGCGGCAATCACATGTGAGCTGAGTTCGGGGCGGAGGCGAGGGCAGCAGTGTCCCTGAAGACATACTGCCGCCCTCGCCGGTTTGCTCTGGATGGCCCTGGAGGATGACGATGCGCGGAGTCGCTGAACTTCAAGCACAACTTCGAGTCTCGAATTATGGAGCCATGAGTCGGTTGACTTCGAAGAAATTCGCGAGTTTCCGCTGGGGATCGGTGAGGCAGAGGGCCAGGAATACTGGAAGGACCGCAGGCTTCGGGACGTTAGATTCCCGATCTCGCTGCAGGATGGAGCGCAGTCCGGTGAAGAAATGCTTTGCCAAGTTCTCGCTGTCGCCTGAGCCTTGGCGGGACCATGGACAGTCCTGAGTGTGGGTGAACCGTTCGCTGCCGGGTGGGAGTTTGTTGCCATCGCAGACCATCGGAATGCAGACATCAGTGTTCCGGGGGTAGAGTGGATGAGAATCTCACTGCTTTTGCATTCTCCTGGATCCGCAGGGTGATCGAGTCGGCCGAGGAATTTATTAGGTTGCGCTTCAGTGATGCCCCGGAGGAATACGGCAGGGCGAGTTCCGAGCCCGCGGCTCCCGGCGTGTGGCGGGAGGTCATCGAACGGTACCCGGAAGCGCGCTTCTGGGTCGCCCACAACAAGACGGTTCCCTTGGAGATTCTCCGGGTGCTGGCCAATGACCCAGATCCAAGGGTGCGGTACATAGTGGCGAGCAAGCGAAAGCTAACCCCCGACCTCCTGACCATGATGGCGGCGGACCCCGACGAATCCGTCAGGCTCGCCGTCGCCCACCACAAGAGTGTGCCGAAAGACGTTCTGAAACAGCTGTGTACGGATACCTGGGAGGAAGTCCGGTACGTGGCGCGTAATCGGCTCAAGTGAGGCCCAGTGCCGTTCACAATTCAGGGCGTTCAGCCGCACGAAGGTCACGTCGTTGAGATCGACGAGTACGTCCCCCTGACCATCCAGTGGCCGGGCTACGCACGCCTTCAACAGGCACCGCACTCCGTCGTTCTCGATGTCGGGGCCTCCTTGGTCGAAATCAAGACGAGCCACGACAGCGGCGAGGTGGTGGAACTCATATTGGTCCACGTCGGCCGGCTAGAAGACAGCGATACCCCTCTAGCCCCGCCCGGCGTCATCCAACCGGGTGTTCCACTGATGTCGTACGCCGAGTCCAGCCAGGACTGCTCTACGGGTGGCGTCCGCCTGTATGTGGACGGGCTACGTGTTCGTTTCGGGCAGGAGTGCGCGACGGCGCGGGCAGTCGGTGACCCGGCAGCGGTGTTCGGATTCTCTGAACAGGGACACCTGGTCGCGTTCGACGTGGGGCTCGACTTCGACCGCATGGCCCGGCTACGTGCTGTGTGCGGGCTCCTCGGGTAGCCCGACCCTGCAGCTCGTGTATCTCGTGGAAAAGGCTGATCGAAAGTTGAGCGAGTCAGCTGAGGAACCTTCTATCCGGGCGACACCGGCGGCGGCAACCTCCAGGACGTGACCGCCAGATGGACGGCAGGGACGTCTTCATGGCCAGCGGCGACTCCGACCTCCTTGCCCCCGCCGGCCTCGCCGTCGAGAAACGGCAGCGACGTCTACACGCTGCGCGTCTTCGACGCCCCGACGTACCTCACGAAGGCGCCGTAAGCCTCCGGAGAGAGGGTGAGGATGCCGACCTCGGGCTTCTTGGAGTCGCGCACGCCGACGCCGAGAGAACCGAGGTCGGCGACCTCCACGCAATCGCCGCCGGTGTTGCCGCTGTACGACGACTTACGCCACCGCGCGTCGGTCAGGTTCTGGCTGCTCCCCATAGCGCTCCTCCATCACACGCGCAATCAGTGCCGCCGAGTCCCTCACCGAGAGGGCAGCGGCCTGCAAGGAAGCGTAGCGGCGGGCGGCTTCCCTGACAGTGTCGGGGTTGGCCGTCATGTGGCCCGAGATCATGTCTTCCGTGTACACGATCTCCGGATCGTCGTCGAAGCGGAGGACGTTGAACGATCCGACCAGGCTGGCGTGTTCACCGGCCCCGAAGGGCAGCACCTGGATGTTCA
Source organism: Streptomyces sp. NPDC045955 (assembly GCF_056430805.1). Lineage (NCBI taxonomy): Bacteria > Bacillati > Actinomycetota > Actinomycetes > Kitasatosporales > Streptomycetaceae > Streptomyces > Streptomyces sp. NPDC045955. The sequence goes on along the minus strand of NZ_JBWKKY010000002.1, from coordinate 309,859 downwards.
CCCAGCGCTGGTCTCGGAAACTCAACAGGTGCGCGAGTTGGTTGCGCATGATCTCGGGGCTGCCGATCGGACGGTGCAGCGCAGCCTCGTCCAGCACTACGAGCGTCAGCGGCGGCTGCTCGCGCTGCAGGATGCGCTGGCGTTCCATGCGAGCCGCCACCATGTCGTCGAGGTTGTCTGACATGCCGGTTGCCAGCACTGCCCGCGCGTACTCCGGCGTCTGCAGCAGTCCGTACACCAACTGCGCCTGGTACGTGGAGATATAAGTCGCCTTGGCTTCCATCTCGGCATACGCCTGAAACCACGTAGGAAGTTGGCTCCGCAGAACCAAGCCCACCAACCGCGAGAAGAACCCGTCGGTCATCAGGGCCACGTCCGCCCGCTCGGCGAACTCCCTGGTCGGGACCTTGTGCGCCGTCTCGATCTGGCCCACCAATGAACCCGTGCAGAAGATGCAGTCGCCCAGTTCCTTCTGGGACAGCCCCGCACTCTCGCGGTACCGGCGCAGCTCCGAGCCGAAGTAGTCCAACGGCGAGGCAGTGGGGTCGAGTCGGCGGATGTTGGGCATGAGCGGTCACCCCCAGGTCCGAACGCCGCAGGGCGTTCATTTCGGTCTGTAGCCGAGCGTAATCACTCGACTCCACCCTGGTGGCATGAATCTCGCAACCCACCAGCCTTGGGGCGGACTTGGCGCCAGGTATGACGCGGACTTCACGTTGGGTGAGCACTCCGCCCGGCATCTGCGCCGCATCCTCAGGGTGTATCTCACCGCCTGGGAGATGGCCGAACTGTGCGACGCTGCCTGCCTCGCCCTCACCGAGCTGGTCGCCAACGTCGTACGCCACACGCCCGACCGGCGCGCCGCGGTGCTGATGATGCGGCGGCCGGACGGGCCGGGGCTGCGCGTGGAGGTGACGGACACATGCCAGCGACCGCCCCTGTCCACAGCTGTGGACGAACTCGCCGAGGACGGACGCGGCGTGCTGATCGTCGAGGCCGTCACGGACCGGTGGGGGTGGGATTCGCTACCCGACCGACCCGGGAAGACCGTCTGGTTCGAATGCGACGCGAAGCCGTAAGGCGATTAAGAAATTCGGTTAGTGCGAATTCCCGCGTGCGCGAATATAACGCCAGCCGAAGTAGAAAACTCCGAGAGCCCCTACGGCCGCACCGACGGCACACGTAGCCGTCGCCCAGGCGGCCATGTCCCGCGTAATCCACAGCAGGCTCACCACGACCAGCGCTATGGAGAACAGCAGGCGTTCTCCATAGCCCGGGCCGCGCCGGCCGGTCAGTCCCCGGTTGCCGTGCACTTGTACGTCACGCCCTTCATCCTGATGTCGCGGTACCCCACCTTCACGGTCGGGTTGGCGGGTGCGACATCGCCGCCGCCACCACCGCCGGTGTCCTTCTTACGGCAGTAGTAGCCGAGTGCGTCGAGCTTCTTGATGTCGCTCATCGCCTGGTACTTCTTGTAGGACGCGATCATCGCGGCCCGCTTCTGCGCCGGCGTGGCCTCCTTGGCCTTCGTGTAGGCGTAGCACCCGATGCTGGCGCCGATGCCCACCCACGAGGCTCCCTTGGCCAGCGCCTTGGTGAGGCCCGCCGCGCCGCTGCCGATCCCGAGGACCGCGCAGATCTCGTCCGCTCCGGCCCGCAGTTCCGGCTGCGCCGGAGCGGCCTGTGCCGCCTGCGCCCCGACGCCGCACAGCGCGCCGGTCATGGCGAAGGTGATGACGGCAGAAATTCCCTTGCTTCGTATGGTCACGAAGTCCATCCCCGTTTTTTCAATTGTCCGGCCGGGTTCATGGCCGGATTGCATGGTCAGTGCGAAAACGACGCTACCCACGGGGGCACAGGTAAGCAATGGAGGAAATGTGAACATCACCGGGAGGAGATTCAACCGGGCAAAATCTTTCTCAACGCCTCGTCAAGGCTTTTCGCTACTTCCGCGTCACCGGGCCGGCTTCCGCCCGGCCCTTTCGGCGGGCCGTACAGGGCGTCGAGTTCGGTGGTGATGGTGTGGGTCACCGCTCCGTAGAGCGGAGTGCGGGGGCGGTGTACCGCCTCGCGCAGGGCCGGGAGCAGGATGTCGCGGGAGTAGCTGGTGCCGTCGGCCATCCGGTCGGGTGCCATGCGGGCGGTGCTCTCGCCGCCGGGCGACGCCGAGGGGCCCTCGGCGTACGCGGGGGCGTGCCCGCATGGTGGGGCGGTGCCGGGCTCCCGGTAGGCCGAGGTGCGGGTCGCGGCGAACCCGGCGCGCAGCAGGCAGCGTTCGCTGTCGGGGTCGGTGAGGAACGCGATCAGCTCGGCGGCCTTCGCGGCGCGCTGCTCGGATGTGGAGGAGGTGACGGCGAGGTTCTGGCCGCCGAGCACGGACTTGCCGGGCAGCCGGGCCACCCCGAGCTTGCCCCCGAAGGTCTCGTGCAGGGTCGGGTAGACGTACGGCCAGTGCCGCAGGAAGGTGGTGCGGCCCTCGGCGAAGGCGCTGAGCGATTCGGCCTCGCGGAATCCGGGGGTCCCGTCGAGGGTGTACGGCGACGCCGTGCGCTCCCGCAGTTCGCTCACCCCCGCCGTCAACTGCTCCTCGGTCGCGACGTAGTCGCCGTCGTCGTCGGTCAGCCGAAAGCCCTCCTCGGCCGAGGCGAAGGCCTCGATCGCGTTGACGGTACGGCCCTCGTAGGCGGCGAGCTGGGTGGTCCAGATCGCCTCGTGGTCCTTGATCTCGGCTCTGTCGAGGGGGACGAGCAGTTCCCGCAGTTCGTCCCAGCTGACGTCTTCGTCGAGGTCGGTCCGGGAGGCACCGGCCTTCACCAGGTGGTCCTTGCGGTAGTACAGCAGGCCCGCGTCGCTGTTGAAGGGGACCGCGTACCGCTTGCCGTCCCAGTACGAGGTGCTGTCCACGGACTTGATGAGGTCCTCGGGGGCCTTGACCGCCGAGTCGCTCAGCGGGCGGATCAGGCCGGCGTCGGCGAACTCCGGGATCCAGGTCACGTCCAGGTTCACCACGTCGTACTCGGCGCTGCCGGACTGCAAGGCTCCGATCAGCTGGCTGCGCTGCTGGTCGGCGGAGCCGGGCAGCTCCACCAGGCGGGCCCGGTAGCCGTGTTCGCCCTCCTGGGCGTTCCAGGCGTCGATGAGCTGCTGACGGATGCCGTTCTTGCCGGTGACGTCCTGGCCGCTGGCCACCACGATCCGGAAGGAGGTGTCGGCGCCCGGCGGCTGCTGCTGCACGCCACCGCTCGTGCAGGCCGTGAACGTCAGCAGCGACAGCAGGGACAGCGCGGCGGCTCTCCGGCGTCGGGCCATCATTCCTCCCCCGTTCCCGTGCGGGCGACCTCGTCGCGCAGGGCGGGCACGAGGTCGTCCCCGGCGTCCAGGCAGCGGCCCCGGCCGGCCTCCGCGATCCGCGTGCCGGGGCGGTCCCGGTCACACGCCCCGTTCTTCAGGGTCACCATGGCCACGGGCACGCCGGCGGTCCGGGCACGGTCGACCGCCTTCTCCAGTCCGTCGCCGGTCAGGCGGTTGTCGTCCTCGCCGTCGGTGAGGTACACGATCAGCTGCGGCCGCTCGTCGCCGGCGGCGCGCTCCCGCATGAACGCCAGGGCGTCCCGCAGGGCGGCGGACGGATCGGCCTCCGCGTCCCGCACCCGGGCGGCGTCCAGGGCCCGCTCGGCGTCCCGGCGGGCGTGCGTGCCGAAGTCCAGGAGGTCGGTGTGCGTACCGCCCTTGAGGCCGTGCACGGCCCACACCCCGTACTCGTCCTCCCCGCCGAGGCCGGTCAAGGTCTGCTTGAGGATGCCGGGGCCACCGCTGGGTCCGTCCCACAGGCCGGCCATCGAGCCGGAGCTGTCGAGGAGGAACAGGACCCGGCCGGGGCCGTGCGCGTTGCCGTAGCGCTCCAGTGCCTTGTCCATCTCCGACGGGTCGGCGGAGTCCACCGGCCGGACCTCGTCGATCAGCCCCTCGGGAGCCGACTTCGCATCGAGCAGGCGGCGCCGCTCGCCGTGCGCGGACCTGAAGCCCTGCTCGCCGAGCACCCGCCGGCCCTCGTCACCGGTCAGCCAGGAGCGGAAGCGGGCCACCTCGGCGTCCCGCGCGTCGGCGTCCCGCTCGCCGTCCTCCCAGCGCACCCGCACGAACGTCGGCTCCAGACCGGGGACGTCGTCGGGGTAGGCGGCGGAGCGCGGGGCGCGCGTGGCCGGGTGGCAGCCGACGCCACTGTGCAGCAGGAACTCCGGCACCAGAGCCGCGCTGCGGTCGTCCACGGCGTCGACGTCGGGCAGCGTGCACAGCAGCCCGGCGGCGGAGGGCTCGGGCCGGCCGGACTGTGTGAGGCGCCGCTCCGCGTGGCGCGCTTCGGCTCCGCCGCGGTACAGGCCCGTCGTCGCCAGCAGCGCCGCGTCGGCGAACTCCGGGTCGGGACGGTGCACCTCGGCATCGCCGGGCGCTTGTTCGAGGCCGGTGACCAGGTGCGACAGCGACTGCCCGGTGGGCTCGACGGCGTCGTCGAGGCCTTCCGGGACGGCCAGCACGACCGGCGAGTACACGAACGGGCGCGTGTCCGGCTCCAGCCGGGCGAAGACGCGGTCCTGGTAGAGCGCGGTGACCCGGCGGACGTCCGCGCGGGTGCCGGGGATCCACACATCCGGCTGCGGGCCGATGTCCCGCTGCGGGTTGTCGTCGTCGCGCGGCTGCTGCCACGCGTCGGTCCGCTTGCCCAGTGCGGTCGTAACGCCCGCGGCACCGGCGCTGTAGACGGTGACGCCGCTGCGCCGGCAGCCGTCGTCCGTGGTGTTGGCGTCCGAGGCGACGTAGGCGTCCGCGGCCGCCTTCATCGCCTGCTCCAGATCGGGGTCGGTGAGCAGACGCAGCTCCAGTGCCGGAGCACACGGGCCGGAATCGCCGGTCAGGACCAGGACTCCGTAGCCGCCCGCGCCGGTGGCGAGCAGCGCCAGCAGAATCGCCAGGCCGGTACGGCCGAGCCGTTCGAGGGCCTTCCGGGCACGGGCGAGCGTGCGCCGGAGCCAGAGGACCCAGGGGCTGCCCGGGGGGTCCGGCGGGTGTGTGATCGCCGGGCCCGCCGCCAGCAGCACGTCCGTCTCCGGGTCCCAGGGGGGAGCCAGCGCCTGCGGCCGCTGCGAGTCGTCGTCCTCCGCCTTGTACTTCGCCTCGGCCATGCGCTGCTTCACCGCGGCGTACAGCCGGGAGAGCCACACCTCGCCGCCCTCATCGAGGACGCGCACGAGTTCCCGGGTGAACGGCGTCGGGGCGTCGGCGTCGCCGCCCAGGATGCAGCGGTTGGGCTGCACGCTCATCAGCAGCAGGACCTTGTGCTTCTTCCGCTTCGGATCGTCGAAGCGGTGCCAGATTCCCGCGGCGTTGCCCGCGTAGCAGCAGTCGAGGATCACCACCACCTGCTGGGCGCGGCTCTCGACGAGCTCGCCCAGCACCTCGCTGAAGCTCACCGAGCCGGGCAGCCCGTCGCCCGTGAGCACGCGAGCGGTGCGCATCTGGAGGTGCAGCTCGTTGCCGGAGGTGGAGGTGACGGCGTGCCCGGCGAAGTAGAGCAGCAGCAGTCCCCTGGCGTCCTGGCAGGCGCGGCGCAGTGCTCCCGTGAACTCGTCCGGGGTCGGCGAGGGCACGGCCCGCACCTCGTGCGCGCCGAACACGTTGCCCCGGTGCAGCGCGTCCTCGAGTGTCCTCCGGTTGTGCCGCACGGCGGGGAGCTGTCCGGTGACGCCCTGGGGGTGGTCCGGTGCCGTGTGGTCGTACTCGGAGACACCGATCAGCAGCGCCCGGTTCACTTCGCCGCGCGGGTCGAAGCGAGTCACCGGCCTACTCCCCGTCGGTGTCCAGCGGGCGGATCTGTGGCTGGGGATCGCCGCCCTGGAGCCTGCGGCGGTTGTTCGTCCAGGTCTTCACCGCGCGTGCGGTGTACTCGGTCAGTGCCGCGATCGTGACGACGTCACCGAGCACTTTGAGGACGAGTTCGAGGTCGGGCCCCAGCCGCCCCTTGGTCCCGTCCGTACTGGTCTGCGCCTCGATGGTCAGCTTCTTCTCGGAGAGCAGTTCCGCGAGCGGCTCTTCCCGCTCCAGCCACGTCTTCAGAGCTCTGACATCGTCCACGGTCCCGCCGGCGCCCAGCCGGACGCGCACGCCTAAGACAGCCACTTCGTCCCCCTCTGTCATCCCCACATCATGACACCGGGTCAGGCCTTGGCGGCAGACCTGTGACGCGACCTGAGCAAGCGATTGCACGCCCCCTTCACGCCAGGCGCACACGGCGCACGCGTGTTCAGGCCTGGGTCTGCAACTGCCGTAGCTGCCGCTGCACATGGTCGAGCGCCCCCTCGCGCCGCCCGGGGACCCGGCCGCGCAACTCGGCGAGAGCCGCGCCCAGTTCGCGGGCGCGGGCGGGGTCGCGGACCTGGCCCCACTGGTGGTGGGCGCGGTCCACGGCGGCCTCGACGGCGGGCGCGTCCGGCGCCTGACCGGCGTTCAGGCGGACGGTGGCCACCGTCAGCCAGGTGTGGCAGCTGCGGCCCGCGTCCCCGGCGAACATCGCCAGGTCGGCCCGGACCTCGGCCCAGTGCAGGGCCTCCTCGGAGGCGGCCCCGTACGCGGCGACGGCCGCCTGCTCGTGCCGGGCGGCGAGCGCGTCGGCGTCGGCGTGGCGGCCGGACTGGACGGCGGCGGTGATGGCGGCGTGCGGGTCGCCGGCCGAGGGGCCCGGGGTGCTCAGGACGAGGTCCGTGCCCGCGCTCTCCGGCGCGATCCGGGCCAGCGCCTGCTGGTGCAACTGCTCCAGCGGCGGCCGGAACCCGCTGCGCAGGATCGTCGCGACGGCCTTCATGTACGCCGGTGCCGCGACCGTGCGTCTGGAGGGCGGGGGCGCGATGCGGCCGTGCACGGCGTTGCCGCGGCCCGAGTCCAGCGGCGTGCCGCGCAGCAGCTCCCAGGTCTCGGCGTCCGCGTGCAGGTCGAGCAGGAGGGTCGTCGCGCCGGCCGGTCTGAGGCGCAGTTCGTCCCGGAACCAGTGCCAGGGGAAGGCCGTGTAGCGGGCGGTGGACGCGGTGGTGCGGGCCAGCGCCAGGTGGGGCAGGCGCTGGCGGCGGTCGAGCTGGAGCTGGCCGGTGACGTACACGGTGAGCGGGCCGGGGGCCGCCGCGGCGGCGCGGAGCCGGGTGAGGACGGCCTGCGGCTCCAGCGGGTCGGCGAGTTCGACGACGTTCGCGGTGTCCGTACCGGCCAGCACGCCGGGCGGTACGGCGGCCAGGACGGGGAGCACGGACGCGGCGTCGACCAGGCGCCCCTTGCCCACCGGCGAGGCCGCCAGCAGCAGCACGGTTCCGGGCATCTCGTCCCTCCCCCTGTCGATCACGTACGTCAGCACCGTAACCGCTGCGGCTGCAAAGAGGGGCCCCAGCACCGCAAACGTCCGCCTTCGGGGGCTTCGCCCCCTGCTCGGCGACCGTGCGGGGACCGCCGTCGACGGCCCGGGTCACATCCCGCGCGAGCCGGTACAACGCCCCGGTGCCGTCCCGGGCCGGAAGTCGCCGGTGGTGTCGTAGTCGCCCACCACGACGGCGACGAGCAGCGGCGGCACCCAGGCCACGCCGCGGCCCCGCGTCCGCGGCGGCTCCTGCCGCCGCACGCCGTCCCGGCGGTACCGGTCGAGCCGGCCGTGCTCCCCTCGGTGGCGCCTGACGGCCCCAGCGAAAACACGGGGCCCGCACGGCCCGCATCCGGTCCCGGCAGCGCTTCGCGTCCGCCGACTTGCCAGGCGGTTGCCGGCGGTGTGCCCTGGGAGGCAGGGGCAGGGAGAGAGGAGAGCTCTCATGGCTCATGCGGCACCCACCCCGGGCAAGGTGACCACGCGACGCCGTACACCCGATGTCTTCAGCCCGCGCACCCACGCGATGGCGAAGGTCGCGGTGCCCGTCGTCCTCGGGCTCGTCTACGGCTACTGGGCCGCGGCCAACCGGCGCGACGCCGGGCCCATCACCGGCTGGAACCTGCTGTTCGGCTTCGTCACCGCGCTCGTGTTCGCCGTGCTGTTCGCCACCGTGTGGGAGGTCGCCCCGCGGCTGCGGCGCGAACAGCACGCGCTGCTCTGGTTCGCCTTCACCGGCTGCGCGATCGGCTTCCTCTACAGCCAGACCGGCGGGTCCGTGCTGAAGTCCACCGGGGTGGGGGTGGTGGTCGGAGCGGGCGTCTTCCTGACGATGTTCTACCGCTACTACACCCACGAGGACGCCGTCGGCCGGCGCCTGGACTGACCAGGTACCGGCACGACCCGTTCGGCTTGGCACGCGGGGCCGAATGCAGTCACGCCGGTCGCGGACCGGGCCGGTGGCGCCTTGCCTGGAAGGGTGTCCGAGCACGACCGGGCGCCCGTGCCCGAGCAGGCGCCCTTCCGACCGCGGAACGCCCTGTCGGCCGTTCTGCTGGCTTTCGCGTGCCTGCTCGCGCCGTTCGCGACGCTCGCCTCCTGGGCGGCGCACGGGCTGACCGACACCGGCCGCTACGTCCGTACGATGGCGCCGCTCGCCGCCGACGCGGACGTGCGGCGCGCGGTCGCGGACGCCCTCGGGGACGGCCTCATCCGGGAGGCCGGGCACGAGCTCGACACCGGTCTGCCGCACGGCACGGTCGGACCCTTCGTGCACGACGCGGCCCACTCCTTCACCCGCACCGAGGCGTTCCGCACCGGGTGGGACGCGGCGAACCGGGCCGTCCACGACGCCGTGCTGCGCGCCCTGCGCGACGACGGCACCCGGACCTCCGCCGTCACCGTCGACGTCGCGCCGGTCGTCGCCCGGGTCAAGCACCGGCTCACCGCCGACCACGTGCCGTTCGCCCACCGCATCCCGGTCCGGCACACCCGGGTCCCGGTACTCCCGGCCGACGACGCGGACCGACTCCGCAGGGGATACCACGTGCTGGACACCGCCGCCTTCTGGCTGCCGCTCGCCGCCGCCGTGTGCGCCGTGGCCGGGACCGCCCTCGCCGCGTGCCGCCGCCGCGCGGTCACCGCGCTCGGCCTCGGCACGGCCCTGGGCGGCGGACTGCTCGTCCTGGCCGTCGCGATCGGCCGCCGCCTCACCCTCGCCGACCGGCCCGACACGCTCCACCGCCCGGCCGCCGGCGCGGTCTACGACGCCCTGACGGCCACCCTGTCGACGGGGTCCTGGCTGCTGCTCGCCCTCGGCCTGAGCGTGGCGCTCGGCTCGTGGCTCACGGGCCGGCACGGTCCCCGGCTCGTCGCGCGGCGACGTGCGCGAGCGTCCGCAGCGCCCGCCGCAGAACCGGCTCCGGAACCGACCCGAGGCCGAGCCTGACGGCGTCGGGCGTGTGGCCGGGGGCGACGGCGAAGGCGGGGCCGGGCGTGACGGCGATGCCGTGCGCGGCGGCGGCCCCCGTGAAGGTATCCGCGCGCCACGGGGCGGGCAGCTCCCACCAGGCGAAGTAGGCGCCCGGCTCGGACCGCACGGCGAAGCCCGCGAGTTCCTCGGCGAGAATCCGCTGCCTGCGCGCCGCGTCCGCCCGCTTGGCCGCCACCAGCCGCGCCACGATCCCCTCCCCGGCCCACCGTGCGGCCGCCTCCAGCGCGAACCGCCCCGCGCTCCACCCGCCCGACCGCACCGCACCGGCCACGGCCCCGACCCGGTGCGGTGGCACGACGAGGAAACCGGCGGTCAGCCCCGGCGCGACCCGCTTGGAGAGACCGTCGACGACATGGGTGAGGGCCGGCGCGTGAGCGGCCAGCGGATCACCCGGCTCGCGCAGGAAGGACCAGATGCGGTCCTCCACCACCGGCAGGTCCAGGTCGTGGACCAGCTGGGCGAGCTGCAGCAGGCGAGGGCCGCTCGTCGTCAGGGACGTCGGGTTGTGCAGCGTCGGCTGCACGTACAGGGCGGACAGCGGTGCCGTACGGTGCGCGGCGGCGACGGCCTCCGGGAGCAGCCCGGCCGCGTCACCGGCCAGCGGCACCAGGGTGATGCCCAGCCGCGCCGCGATCTCCTTGACCAGCGGATACGTCAGCTGCTCCACGCCGACCCGGCCGCCCGGCCGGACCAGGGAGGCCAGCGCGGCGGCGATGGCCTGCCGTGCGTTGCCGGTGAACAGCAGCCGGTCCGGTGCGGGGCGCCAGCCGGGGGTGGCGAGGAGCGTGGCCACGGCCTCCCGGGCGGACTCGGTACCGGTGGCGGCGGCCGGCAGCAGCGCCTCGGCCAGCACGTCGGGACGCAGCAGCGGCGCGAGGACGGGGGCGAGGAGCTCCGGCTGGCCCGGCGCGCTCGGGTAGTTGAGCTCCAGGTTGACCGGGACGTCACCCGGGCCGGGCTCGGCGAGCGCCCGCCCCGCCGGCCCGTCCGGCGCGGCCCGTACGAAGGTGCCGCGCCCGACCTCGCCGACGACCAGCCCGCGCCGTACGAGTTCGCCGTACACCCGCCCGGCCGTCGACGAGGCGATTCCCCGCCGCCGGGCGAAGGCCCGCTGCGGCGGCAGGCGCTGGCCGGGCTTCAGCCGCCCGCTGGCGATGTCGTCGGCGATCCTGTCCGCGATACGGCGGTAGTCACCCATCAGTCGGCCTCCCCCTTGGATTGCACCGAGAGCAAAGATCTTATTGCACCGAGTAGTTGAGGCTGCCTAGGGTCGTCCCATGGCACCCTTCCTCGCATTCGAGGACAAAGGACCCGTATCTCCTCGGCAGCCCCTTGTCCCCCTGGTCCTCGTCCACGGCCACCCCTTCGACCGCACGATGTGGGCCCCGCAGCTCCACAGCTTCTCCGCGGCCCGCCGCGTCATCGCCCCCGACCTGCGCGGCTACGGCGCCTCCCCGACCACCCCGGCCCTGATGGACTTCGCGCAGTTCGCGCGGGACATCGAGGCCCTGCTCGACGAGCTGGGCGTGGAGACCTTCGTCCTCGCCGGGCTCTCCATGGGCGGCCAGATCGCGATGGACTGCTACCGGCAGTTCCCCGGCCGCGTCCGCGGCCTCGTCCTCGCCGACACCTTCCCGGCGGCGGAAACCCCGGAGGGCGTCCGCACCCGCGACGCCATGGCGGACCGCCTTCTGCGGGAGGGCATGCGCGGCTACGCCGACGAGGTCCTGGAGCGGATGGTCGACCCCTCCGCCCCCGCCGAGGTCAAGGCCCACGTCCACCGCATGATGACGGCCACCTCCCCCGAGGGCGCCGCCGCGGCCCTGCGCGCCCGCGCCCGGCGCCCCGACTACACCGCCCTGCTGGCCCAGGTCCGTGTCCCGGCCCTGGTCGTCGTCGGAGCCGACGACACCTACACCCCCGTCTCCGACGCCCGCGCCCTGCACGCCGCCCTCCCGGACGCGGCCCTGCACGTGATCGAGGGCGCGGCCCACATGCCGAACCTCGAACGCCCCGCGGAGTTCGACCAGGCACTCGGGGAGTTCCTGGCCCGCGTCGACGCCCGGCAACCCTCCCCCGCCCCACCCCGTCTCTGAGGGAGGATGCGGGCATCCTTGAGGGAGGATGCGGGCATCCCACCCCGCGAACGGAAGGCCGGGCCTTGGACACCGCCGCTGCCGAGTGGACCGCCACCGACGAGCCGGACCAGCGTCCGCCCCGACGGCGGGCCGGCGCCCGGTGCGCCGCCCTGCTGCTCGCCGGGGTCAGCGTGGCCGTCGGCTTCCGCATGGCCGACAGCGACGGCATCACGCCCGTCCCGCAGATCCTCGCCTTCCTCCCCTGGCTGCTCGCCCCCACCGGCCTGGCACTGCTGCTCGCCCTGCTGTCCCGGTGGTGGCTCGGGACGGCCTGGGGCGTGCTCCTGCTCGGCCTGCTGGCCTGGTTCATCGAGCCGTACGGCAAGGTCGGCGACCCCGTCGGCCGCCCGGTCGCCGACCTGCGCGTGCTGACCTCGAACGTCGAGTTCGGGCAGGCCACCGGGCCCCTGATCGCCGCCGTCCGCCGCGAGAAACCGGACATCGTCTTCGTACAGGAATGCGAGTACGAGTGCGACGCGCGCCTGAAGAAGGACCTGGCGCAGGACTATCCGCACCGCCGGGCCGTCGAGGGCGGCGGCTCCGAGGGCTCCGTCATCCTCAGCCGCTTCCCGCTGCGGCCCACCGACGGCGTCCCCGGCACCATGGGCATGCCCGGGGCGCTCGCCGACGTCGACGGCCACCCCGTACGGCTCCAGCTCGCCCACCCCATGCCCCCGCTGCCCGGCCAGCTGGACCTGTGGCGCGAGGAGCTGGACGCCCTGCGCGACGCGGCCGCCGCCGACCCCGGCACGCCCCTCGTCCTGGCCGGCGACTTCAACGCCTCCCAGGACCACGCCGTCTTCCGCCGCATCCTCGACACCGGCCTGAGCGACGCCGCCCGCCTGGACGGCGCCGACCGCACGGCCACCTGGCCGGCCCGGACCGCGCCGACGTTCGGCGTGCAGATCGACCACGTCCTGGTGTCGAAGGACTTCGCGGTCGACCGCACGCGCGTCCTGGACCTGGCCGACACGGACCACCGGGCGGTGGTCACGGACCTGACGCTGCACGAGGAGAAGTAACGCTGCACGGTTAGATGTAACAGGGGGACGCCCGACAGGCGCCCCCTGGATACGTCTGGATACGTCCGCGGCTCAAACGCCGATGTCGCAGCCGTCCGCCCGCCACACGGCCACGACCGCCGGCCGGACGTACGTCCCGGGCCCGTCGGGCCAGGTGCTGGCCGGCTTCTCCACGGACGCGCCGTCGATCTCGCCCGGGTGCTGCACGGCCACCAGGACACGCCGGTCCTGGATGATCGGACCGCAGGTCTCCGCCCCCGTCGGCACGGTCAGGAACTGCTTCAGCTCACCGCGCCGCTCACCCCGGGTCGCCACGCCGAACAGGCCGTCGTGCGAGCCGAGCTGGGAGCCGTCGGTGGAGATCCACAGGTTGCCGTAAGGGTCGAAGGCGACGTTGTCCGGGCAGGAGATCGGGCTGACGCCGTCCTTCGGGAACCCGGCGAAGTAGGTCGCCGGGTCGTCCGGGTCACCGGCGACGAGGAACAGCGACCAGGCGAACCTCGTGCTCTCGGGCCGGTTCCACCGCTCGGTGAGCTCCAGGACGTGCCCGTGCTTGTTGGCATTGCGCGGATTGGCCTCGTCCGCCTTGGCGTTGGAGCCGACACCACGGTTGGAGTTGTTCGTCAGGGCGACGTACACCTTGCCGGTGACGGGATTGGGCTCGATGTCCTCGGGCCGGTCCATCTTCGTGGCGCCCACCTTGTCACCGGCGAGACGGGTGAAGACGAACACCTCCTCGGCGCTCATCCCGTCCACGTGCGAGACGGCACCGTCGGCGGTGGCGGTGGCCAGCGGAATCCACTCGCCGCTCCCGTCGAACTCGCCGTCGCCCGGCAGCTTGCCCGTGCCGTCGATCTCGAGGGCGGGGGAGTCGCCGGTGAGCTTGGCGACGTACAGCGTCCCCTCGTCGAGAAGCGACAGGTTGTGCTCGCGCACGGCCCTGCTGGTGCCGTGCCGCATCCGCTTGCTGCCGACGAACTTGTAGAAGTAGTCGAACCGCTCGTCGTCGCCCGTGTACACGACGGGCCGCCCGTCCGCCGTCATCCTGATGTTCGCGGCCTCGTGCTTGAACCGGCCGAGAGCGGTGTGCTTGCGCGGCGTGGAGCTCGGGTCGTACGGGTCGAACTCCACGACGTACCCGAACCGGTGCACCTCGTTCGGCTCCCGGGCGACGTCGAACCGCTTGTCGAACCGTTCCCACTTGCGCTCGCTGGCCCCGGTCCCGATGCCGTACCGCTTGTCGGTCGCCCGGCTGCTGTTGGCGAAGTACTGGTTGAAGTTCTCCTCACCGTGCAGGGTCGTGCCCCACGGCGTGACGCCGCCCGAGCAGTTGTTGAGCGTGCCGAGCACCTTGGTGCCGGTCGGGTCGGCGGAGGTCTTCACGAGCTCGGACCCGGCGACGGGCCCGGTGAGCCGGAACTCGGTGGTGGCGGTGACGCGCCGGTTGAGCTCATGCCGCGGAACGGCGGTCAGCTTCCCGGTCTTCCGGTCCCCCTCCACGACGACGGCGGACAGCCCGTGCGCGGCCCAGGCGATCTCCACCTGCTCCCGGGTCGGATCGGCGGCGTCATACCCCCGGAACATGAGCACCTCGTCGGTGTACTCATGATTGGCGACGAGCAGCTGCCGCCCACGCTCACCCGGCAGCGGAAGCAGCGCAAGAAAGTCGCAGTTGTACCCGAACTGCCCGGCCTGCGCCTTGGCGGTCTGCTTCTCCGGATCGAAGGCGGGCGCACCGCGCAGGATGGGCTCGCCCCAGCGGATGACGACGTTCTGCCGGTACCCCTCCGGCACGGTCACGGCGTCGGCGGTGTTGGGCGCGACGGGAGCGAAGCGCAGCCCGCGCGCGCCCTTGTGTCCACGCCGGGCGCCCTCGGCGGCGGCACCGGCCGCGCCCGCGCCGGCCGGAGCGGCGCCGGCCTGCGGAGCCTGCGCGACACCCACGGCTCCCGCGCCCGCCGCGGCCACGGTCACCACGGCCGCGGCCCGCATCATCGACCGCCGGCTGAGCGCACCGGCGATCACATCACCCACGTACTCGTTGGAGCTGGTGTTGGGCACCTCGTGGAAGCAGGCGTCACCACACCGGAAACGACAGGTCAGGGCGGACCGGCCGCCAGGGTGTGATCCGGACGGCGTTCCGATCAACGGCAGCAGCTTGCGCACTTTGCTCTCTCCTTGGATGCCCTTGGTGTCAGCGTGACCGTAGGGGCACATATGTGCGGCAGCCGGGCGCCGGGGTGAACAGCGGGTGAACCTGCGGCAGCCTTACGGCAGTTACGGCGATTCAGCACGCCGACACCTTCGCAGGCCGGATGTCCCTCTTGACAGCGCGGACCACCCACCCCCGACCCTGCCCAAGATCACCCAGGAGGGCCGCTAACCTTACGTGTCCGTCCTGGCCAGGGATTGACGGGCTTCAACTCACGCGAAGGGTTGCGCGCACATGGGCATTCTCACTCTCTTGCGGAACGCGTTCGGACGGTCACGCAAGTCACGGACCGCCGAGGCGGAGGGTGCGGCGCAGACCACGACGACGCCCGAAACCCCGACGCCCCCCGCGACGGACCCGACGGTCCCGTCCCCTTCCCCGGAACCCGCCCCCGCCGCCCCGACGGCGGACGTCCCCGAACCCCGGAACGAACACGACCTCGTCTCCTTGGCCTTCGACCGCGTGACGGTCCCCAAGCCCGCGCGGTCTGCGGAGGGGGAGCCGGCGGCTGCTGAGGAGTCGGCGGTTACTGAGGAGCCGGGAGCCGTTGAGAAGCCGGCGGCGGAGAAGCCGCAGGTTGTGGAGGAGCAGGCGGTCGCGGAGAAGCCTGCCGCGGTGACCAAGGGGCCGGAGGCAGAGGCTGAGACAGAGGCCGAGGCTGGGGCCGAGTCGGCGATCGAGGAGCCGACGGCGCCGGACGAGGCCACGGCGGAGAAGCCGGTCACCGAGAAGCCGACGGCATCGGGCGAGGCCACGACGGAGGAGGCGGCCAAGACGGAGCAGCCGCCCGTCGCCGAGTCCCCGGCACCCGAAAAGCCCGAGTCGTCGTCGGCCCCCGAGCCGACAGCACCGGAAACGCCCGAGGGCGCCCCCGAGCCCCAGGCACAGACCGAGCCCTCGGCAGCGGCAGAGCCCAAGCCCACGACCGAGGCCGACGCCGACGCCGACGCCGACGCCGACGCACCGTCGCAGCCGTCGGCCACCGACCCGAAGCCGGACGCCGAGCCCGAGCCACGGCCCGAGACGCCCGCGGTTGCGCAGCCCGACTCCGAGCCGGCTGCCGCGAGCAAGCCCACCGCGGAAGCCGACCCCACGGCCGAGTCCGAGCCGACGGCAGCCCCCAAGGCGACGCCCGCGCCGGAGGCCGCCGCCTCCGAGACGACGCCCGCCGCGACGTCCGACGGCAAGCCGACGACGGAGGCAGACGCGCCGACCGAGGTGGCCCCGACGGCCAAGGCTGCCGCACCGGCGAAGGGGAAGGCGGAGCCGAAGGCCGAAGCCGACGCACCGGTCGAGACGGACGCGCCGGCCAACGCAAAGCCGGAGACCAAGGCGAAGCCGGAGGCCAAGCCGAAGGCGGAGGCCAAGCCGAAGGCGGAGGCCAAGCCGAAGGCGGAGGCCAAGCCGAAGGCGGAGGCCAAGCCGAAGGCGGAGCCGACGGCCGAGGCAGAGCCGGAGGCCGAGGCCGTGGACGCTCCCGCAGCCGCCGACGGCGAGTCCGCCCCACAGGGGCCACCCGCACCCGACGACGAAAGCAGCACGGGTGGTGCGGGTGGGAACGACACGGCCGAAGCCGAAGGCGAGGCCGAGCGGGACCTCACCCCCGCCGTCCCCCTCACCCGCGTCAAGACCCGCGCCCCGGGCCTCACCACCGCATACAAGGCCGCCGCCACCACCCTCAAGCAGCACAACCTCACCGGCACCCGAGCCAAGGTCTACCTCGTCCTCGACCGCTCCGCCTCCATGCGCCCGTACTACAAGGACGGCTCCGCCCAGGCCCTCGCCGAGCAGACCCTCGCCCTCGCCGCCCACCTCGACCCCGAGGCCACCGTCCCGGTCGTCTTCTTCTCCACCGAACTCGACGGCACCGGCGACATCACCCTCACCGACCACGAGAACAAGATCGACGAGCTGCACGCCGGCCTCGGCCGCATGGGCCGCACCAGCTACCACGCAGCCGTCGAAGCCGTCCTCGCCCGCCACGACAAGGAAGCCACCTCCGGCACCCCCGGCACCCCCGCCCTGGTGATCTTCCAGACGGACGGCGCCCCCGACGCCAAGACCCCCGCCACCCAGGCCCTCACCGAGGCCGCCAAGACCCACCCCACCGTCTTCTTCTCCTTCGTCGCCTTCGGCGACCCGGAGAACAAGGCCTTCGACTACCTCCGCAAGCTCAAGACCCCCAACACGTCCCATTTCCTCGCCGGCGAAACCCCCCGCGAGCTCACGGACACGGAGCTCTACGAGGGCGTACTGGCGAACTGGCGCCCGTAAAGCACGTAAAGCATGTAAAGCACGTAAAGGAACCCCTTAGAACCCCTTAGAACCCCGCAGAACCCCCGGGGGGTGGACAGGACCGACGTCCCTGTCCACCCCCCGAAACACGTGTGAGTCGATCTTCAGCGGACCAGTAGGATTTCGACCATGGCGGCCACTGGATCCGAGAAGCAGGGGGCGAAGGCGTACTACGTCTCGACCCCCATCTACTACGTCAACGACGCTCCTCACCTGGGCCACGCCTATACGACCGTCGCAGGCGACGTGCTCTCCCGCTGGCACCGCCAGCGCGGCGAGAAGGTGTGGTACCTCACCGGCACGGACGAGCACGGTCAGAAGATCATGCGCACGGCCGAGGCCAACGGGGTCACCCCCCAGGAATGGGCCGACAAGCTCGTCACCGAAGCGTGGAAGCCTCTCTGGGAGCACCTGGAGATCGCGAACGACGACTTCATCCGCACCACGCAGAAGCGGCACACGGACCGCGTCCAGGAGTTCGTCCAGGACCTGTACGACAAGGGCGAGATCTACAAGGGTGGCTACGAGGGCCCGTACTGCGTCGGCTGCGAGGAGTACAAGCTCCCCGGCGAGCTCCTCGACGGCGAGGGCGAGTACGCGGGCCAGAAGCTCTGCCCGATCCACAAGAAGCCCGTGGAGATCCTCAGCGAGGAGAACTACTTCTTCAAGCTGAGTGAGTACGGCGAGAAGCTCCTCGCCCACTACGAGGCCAACCCCGGCTTCATCCAGCCCGAGTCCGCGCGCAACGAGGTCGTGAACTTCGTACGGCAGGGCCTGCAGGACCTCTCCATCTCGCGCTCGACGTTCGACTGGGGCATCCCGATCCCCTGGGACGACAAGCACGTGATCTACGTGTGGGTCGACGCCCTGCTGAACTACGCCACGGCGGTCGGCTACAACGAGAACCAGGCCAAGTTCGAGGAGACCTTCCCGGCCGACGTCCACCTGGTCGGCAAGGACATCCTCCGCTTCCACGCGGTGATCTGGCCGGCGATGTTGATGGCGCAGGGCCTCCCCCTCCCCGGCAAGATCGCGGCCAACGGCTGGCTGATGGTCGGCGGCGAGAAGATGTCGAAGTCGAACCTGACCGGCATCAAGCCGCAGGACCTGACCTCGCACTTCGGCGTGGACGCGTACCGCTGGTACTTCCTGCGCGCGATCGCCTTCGGCCAGGACGGCTCGTTCTCCTGGGAGGACTTCTCCGCCCGCTACACCAGCGAGCTGGCGAACGACTACGGCAACCTCGCGTCCCGCGTCGCGGCGATGGTCGGCAAGTACTTCGGCGGCGAGCTGCCGGCGTCGGCGGCCGACGGCGAGGCGGAGCAGGCGATCCACGAGGGCCTGGCGAAGACCGTCGCGGAGGCGGACCGCCGGATCGGCGAGGACCTGGACTTCCAGGGCGGCATCCTGGCGGTCTTCGACTTCGTCAAGCAGGTCAACGGCTACATCACGGAGCAGGAGCCGTGGAAGGTGGCCAAGGACACGTCCGACGAGGGCAAGGCCCGCCTGGCCACGATCCTCTACACGGCCGCCGAGTCCCTCCGCGCGGTGGCGGTCCTCCTGAACCCGGTCATGCCGGACACCTCCCAGAAGCTCTGGGACTCGCTCGGCGCGGAGGCCTCCCTCGGCGCCCTCGCGGACCAGAAGATCGGCGAGGCCGGCGAGTGGGGCAGGCTCCCGGCCGGCACGACGGTCACCAAGGGCGCGGTGCTCTTCCCGCGCCTGGAGGAGAAGCCGACGGCGTAACCGGCGTAACACGCTCGCTACAGCACGGGGCCCGGGAGAACGAGAACCTTCTCCCGGGCCCCGTGCTTTGCGAAGATCGCGGGAGACCGGCCACCGGCCGCCATCACACACCCGGGGGACTCCCATGGCACTGTTCGGCAACGCACACACCATCGACCCGGCGTCGGCCCAGCACGACTACGCCCGCCTCCTCGGCCACGGCGAACAGGTGCACGCCGCGTTCCTCCTCATCCGCGACACCATCCTCTTCACCGACCGCCGGCTGATCCTGATCGACAAGCAGGGCATCACCGGCAAGAAGGTGGAGTACCACTCCGTCCCCTACCGCAGCATCACCCACTTCGCGGTGGAAACGGCCGGTACCTTCGACCTCGACGCCGAGCTGAAGATCTGGATCTCCGGCACCCCGACCCCCATCGAGAAGACCTTCACCAAGGGCGTCGACATCTACGAGGTCCAGGCGATCCTGACCCAGTTCGTGGCGAGGTAGCCCCGGAATGTTTTACCCAGACTCGAAAGAGTGACCGCAGCCCCATTTGCCGCATACGCCATGGTCAATGGGCCTAGCTTGCGCACATGGTCACATCAACCCATGAGACCTCACACCGGATCTTCCAGGACCATCCGGAGGTTCTCACGCCAGTCTTCGAGGCACTGGGCCTACCACCACCCGCGAAGGCGATCATCGAAGCGCTCACACCGGACGCCACGGAGATCAAGCCGCTGGAGCGCCGGGTGGACACGGTGCTCAAGGTCGAGCCGTCCGAGGGAGACGGCTTTCTCATCGCGCTCGAGGCCCAGACTGCTCGGGCCCCTGGCAAGGGGTGCAGTTGGTCCTACTACGTGGCGTACCTGCACGCGAAGTTCGGCATGCCCGTACTGCTCGTCGCGGTCTGCAAGGACCTGCCGACCGCGTCGTGGGCGGCGGGCCCCTTCGAGTGCCGCGTCGGCACCTGGACGACACAGAGCACCCGCCCTTTCGTGCTGGGTCCCGCCAACGTTCCCGAGATCACCGACGAGTCCGCCGTGGCCCGGGAGCCGGCCCTGGCCACCCTCTCGGCCATCGTGCATAGCAACAGCCCGAATGCCCCCGCCATACTGAGCATGGTGGCCCGCGGCATGCGGGCGTTGGACAAGGCAACAGCGAAATACTGGTGCGAATGGCTTGAAGTCGGGCTGGAGAACACTCCGGTCCGGGAGACATGGAGAGAGCTGGAGAAGATGGTCGCCACATACTTCCCGGGCAGGGGCACCCTCTTCGAGGAGACGTACCTCGAGGGCAAGGCAGAAGGCAAGGCAGAAGGCAAGGCCGAGGGCATCCTCCGGGTGCTGGAAAAGCGCGACGTCCCCGTCCCCGAAGCCACCCGCGACCGCATCACCACCTGCACCGACCTGGACACCCTCACTCTCTGGTTCGACCGCTCCCTGACGGCCACGACGGCGGAGGACCTGTTCCTCGAGGAGTGAGCGGCCCAGAAGGCCAGGGCCCGCCCGGCGAGGAGAGAGCGGGCCCGCATCGACCCTCTTCAGGCGGGCGGTGCTCGGTCGGGATATTCGATGGTCGCCGCTTGGTGATGGTGGTCAGCCTCGGCGCGTTCCGCAAGGACACCGGCGCCCTGGTCGGCTCGTACTGCCTGACCCTCGTCAGCCGCGGCGTCTGGGAGCTCGGCCACTGGGCGGTCAAGTCACAGCGTGGACGCTGGTACTCGGTGGAGGCCGCTCGGGCCCTGTGTGACCGGAGTTGGGACACCCTCGACGTCCACCGCATCGAGTGGTGGGCCATGGCCGGGAACACCGGCTCGCGTGCCGTCGCCGAGAAACTCGACTTCACCGGCGAAGGGACACTGCGCAATCGCGGCATCGCCAACGATGGCAAGCCGCACGACTGGTGGGGTGGCGGTCCCAGGGTGACGGCGCATGCCCGTGTGATCCAATGGCCGCGGAACCGGGACCGCCTCGCGAAGGGAGCACGAAGGCATGTCGACGGTCATACCTGTGCCCGACAACTGGCGTCCCCTTTTCAACAGTTGGGACGAACTCCGGCAGGGCTACCACGTTGGGGACAAGGACGAGACGGTGCGAGGCTGCGCCCGCCGGCTCGACGCGACGTTGCCGGGGTCTCAGGGCGATCCCGTGCTGTTCTGGACGCTGGGTTTGCTCACGCTCGCCCCCTACGTGGCCTTCGGCAACCCCGGTCCGGGAGTCGAGGACAAGGTCGTCGCCGTACTGAGCCGAGTCGCGCACGGTGACGACGGCAAGGCATGCGCGCACGGCTGGCATCCGTACGAGGCCGACGTGGACGATGTGCTCGAGCGCCTTCCCGCCGACCTCGAGGTGCTGAGCTCCCCGGTGAACCAGGCCCTCGACGACCTGCTTCCCGAGGACCTGCTTCCCGAGGACTACCTGGATGAACTCGATGACCAGGAGGCCGAGCCCGCGAACCTCTCCGGACCCGAGATCCTCGCTCGCTGGCAGTGCCCGCGTACCGCATCGGGGTTCGCCCGCGCTGCCCTCGACTACCTGGGCGCAACCGTCCGCTGAGGCCGACGCCTCCCGAGGGGGAGCAGCTGAGCGGGCGGGTGGCCGTTCGGGCGTACGCCGACAGGCGTCAGCGTTCCGAAGCGTGGGCCACGAAGTCCGCCCACGCGCCGGTCGTGATCGCCAGCCGGGGGCCTTCGACGTTCTTGGAGTCGCGAACGTGCACGGCGCCGGGGGTGATGGCCAGTTCAACGCAGGAGTTGCCGTCGTTGCCGCCGCTGTAGCTGCTCTTGAACCATGTCAGCTCGGAGGTGTCCTCGGTAGTGCTCTTGCGGATCATGTCTCTCCCAGCAGTTGCTCGATGAAGGCCAGCGACGCCCGCGGAGAGAGCGCCTGAGCCCGGATGGTGCCATACCGCAACTCAAGGACGCGCAGGTGTTTGAGTTCGGAGGTTGGCCGACCATTGAACGCTCCGTCGGAGCGGCCCACGGCCGTGCCATCAGGGAACTTCAACAACTCGATACGACCGTCCAGCCCGGAGTGGGTGTCGCAAGCCATCGGCATCACTTGAAGCACGACGTTGTGCAACCGCCCCACCTCCAGCAGACGTTCAAGCTGCTGACGCCACACCATTTTCCCCCCGATGGGGCGACGCAGGACCCCCTCTTCCAGGACGAAGCTGAGCGCTGGTGCGGGCCTTCGCTCGAAGACCGACTGCCGAGCCAGACGAGCAGCCACCATGCGTTCTACATCGTCCGGCGAGTACGGCGGCTGGGCTGCCCCGATCACGGACCGCGCATGCTCCGCGATCTGCAAGAGCCCAGGGATGATGTGGCACTCGTACAGAGCGATCTCGATCGCCTTGGCCTCCAACTTGCCCAGCTCCCGAACCTTCTTCGGATACCGGACCTTCTTCACGTCCTCCCAGGCCGCCGCAACGAGCCCACCCGCTTCCAACACCTCGTCGGCCCTGTCCAGGTACTCCTTCCGGGGGATCCGCTTCCCACCCTCGACCTTGTAGACAAGGTCCTCCCCGTACCCGACGGCCACCGCGAACTCGGCGGCCCGCATCCCCACCGCCTCACGCCGCAGCCTCAACTGCCGCCCCACCGTGGTGATGACGGCCACTCCCCACTCATCGTCCGGATCCACCTCCCACCCCGGCTCGTCCGCTTCCCCCATGAGCCGACGCACCTCGCCGTCCACCGACATCCCACACCCTCCTTCGGACTGCCGACAGTCCGGACACAGCCGACAACCCCCGGACAGTCACCCTACGTATCAGCGCTGTCACTGTTCACGGTAAGCACGCACCGCCACGCTCAGTGACGTGAACCAGGAAAAGTCCACCCAACTTCTCTCGCCCACCGAGCACTTCATCGTCCAGCTGTCATCCACACCACGCGGCGCCCGTCTCGCCCGGCTGCTCGCTACGGAGTGGATGCGCACCCGGGAGGTGCCCCACAGCATCACCGAAGCCGCTGAACATCTCGTCGCCGAACTCGCCGCGAACGCCGCCACCCACGGGCGGCTCCCCGGCCGCGACTTCCGCCTCGTGCTCCGGGCCCGCTGCGAAACCCTCCGCATCGAAGTCACGGACACCCGAGGTGACGACCTCCCCCGCCACCCCGCACCCGCCCCCGACGCCGAGTCAGGACGTGGCCTCCTCCTTATCGAGGCCCTCGCCGACCGCTGGGGCGTGCAGCCCGGACCGGCTCCCCGCAAGACCGTATGGGCGGAGCTCGACCTACCGAGCCTCTGACCAGCGAAAACGACACACGCACCGTGACCCGGCCGCGTGTGCTCCGGTGCGGTCGGTGGTCTTCCTCAAGGAACACGAGAGGGAAAGAAACCGCACCAAGCCCCACCCCTCCCGCCCACGGCGCACGCTCACTCCCCCGAGTGAACATCACCAACTGAGCTGGATCCATGCCCGGTTGCCTGCCCTACGCTCAGCGCAACACCAAGCACGGCACGACCCCAGACATGCAACGGCCCTCGCCGGGACGGCAATCCCAGTGCGAGGGCCTGACCACCAAGGAAGCGACACCTTCCCGATGGACACCCAAAACACTAGCGTGCGCCCGCACGCCCAGTCCCGTAACGGCGGCAAAAACCACCCGCACCGGCACACCAGCGGGCGCGCCCACCCCGGCGGGGGCGTCATCCACGACAACACCCGCCACACCACCCGCTTCACGGTGATCGGCAACCACCTCACGCAGCACCCGGACCTGTCGCTCCTCGCGATCGGACTGGCCTGCCACATCCAATCCCTCCCCGCAGGCGCCCCCGTCGACATCAAGACCCTGGCCGCCCGCTTCCCGGAGGGCCCGACCCGTATCGCCGCCGCCCTGCGCGAGCTGGAGACCCACGGCTACCTGCTCCACACCCGCGAACGCCCTCCGACCGGCCGAATCGTCACCCGCACCGTCTCCTGCAACCAGCCGGGCCGACGCCGCGACCGGGGCGCGTCCGAAACGGCACCGCCCAAGCCCCCGGCCCGCCGCGCGGCCACCGCACCACAGCAGAAGCCACCGCGCCGCGCAGCCCTCCCCGCCGTACCGAAGCCCGCGTACGCCTCCCCCGCCCTCCTCCAGACGGCCACCGACGTCCTCGCCGGCCTGCGCCGCACGGACCCCCGCCTGCTCCTCTCCGCCACCGACACCGAACACCTCGCCCCGGGCGTCGTCGCCTGGCTGGAACGGGACCTCACCCCCACCGCCGTACGCCACGCCCTGACCAGCGACCTGCCACCAGAACCCCTGCGCCGCCCGGCCGCTTTCCTGGCCCACCGCCTCACCTCCCAGCTCCCACCCCTGCCGCCGTACCGCACGCCAGAGCAGCCACCGGCCGTCCGGCACCGACTCCAGAACTGCGACGGCTGCGACCGAGCCTTTCGAACCCTCACCCCCGGCCGCTGCCGCGACTGCCGATCCGCTCTCCCCGGAGGCCGCCTAGCATGAACGTGACGATCCTTGCCCCCGGGCACAGACGACGAGGAGCGAGCGCCATGACCATCGCCCCGGAAAACGCGCGGCAGGGCGCCTCCCACCTGTACCGGGTCATGCGGGATTTCGTTCAGTCGGCGGACGACAACCTCCCCGGCAAGTTCGAGATCACCAAGGAAGGGATCGTCCTCGACATGATGTCGCCCATGAAGCCGCACGAACTCACCGTGCTGCGTGTCCGGAAGCGCCTGGAGAAGGTGATGCCGGACGAGATCGTGGCCCACACGGGTGAGCCCGACGTGGAGGACGAACCCGAGGGCATCATGCGGCGCCCCGACGTCATGGTGATCGCCGAGGCGGACATGGAAGGGGAGGGCTCGTTCGACCCCCGGTCGCTCGTCGCCGCCGTGGAGGTCATCTCCCGCTCGAACCCGGACAACGACTGGGTCACCAAGATGCGCGACTACCCCCTCATGGGCGTCCCCGTCTACGCGATCTTCGACCCCCGCACCGGCACCGGAACCGTGCTCACCGACATCCATGCCACCCCCGACGGCCCCCGCTACGCCACCCGCAAGGACTTCGTGTACGGGGAGGACGTCACCATCGCCGACTGGACGATCTCCACCGAGGACCTGCCGCGTTACGGGACCGGCGAACAGCAGTGAGCCCCTCCTCTGAACGGGGAAACGAACCACCCCCGCGGCATGCGGTCGTTCGACAAGGCAACCGCGAAGTACTGGTGCGAATGGCGGGGGCCCACTCCACAAAAGGAGCAGGCCCCAGCGCAAAGTCGGCTCGAAGCGGCGTGTCTAGCTCACCGCCGTCTTCCCCGTCGCCCCCGCACGATCCCCGGCGCCCGCCCGCGGCCCCCTGTTGGTGTGCCGTACGAACGCCACCCCCACCACCGCCAGTACCGACGCCGCCGACAGCGTGTACAGCCCCCCGTTCGTGCTCCCCGTCGTGTCCTTGAGGTAGCCGAACAGGGTGGGGGACACGAAGCCGCCCAGGTTTCCGAGGGAGTTGACCAGTGCCAGGCCCGGCGCGGCGATCTTCAGGTCGAGGCCCGACTGGGCCATCGGCCAGAACAGCGTGGCCGCGCACTTGCCGCCGACCGCGGCGAGGGTGAGGGCGGCCAGGCCGAACCAGGGCGAGCCGAGCGTGGCGAGGAACGTGCCGGCGGCCGACAGGACCAGGGCGATCGCCAGGTAGGGGCGACGGTCGGGGGCCCGGTCCGTGAAGTGGGCCATCGTGTACATCGCGATCACCGCGCAGATCCAGGGGATCGCCGACAGCAGGCCGATCTGGAAGGAGGACAGCCCGCCGATCTCCTCCACCAGGCTCGGCAGCCAGAACGTGATCGCGTAGCCGGTGAGCGCCATCGCGAAGAAGACCGCAGTCAGGACGGCGACCTGGGGATGGAAGATCAGCTTCATCCGCGACACCGACGGCGCCCGGTCACGCGCCTCCTTGTCCCGTGCCACCGCCTCGCTCAGCGCGTCCTTCTCCTCCTGCGTCAGCCACTTCGCGTCCTGGATCCGGGAGACGAGGAAGAACCCGGCGATGAAGCCGACCAGGATCGAGAAGGCACCCTCCAGGGCGAACATCCACCGCCAGCCCGCGACACCGCCCGCCCCGTGCAGCTCCAGCAGCGCGCCCGTGATCGGGCCGGTGACGATGTACGCCGTGGCCGATCCGCCCAGGAAGATCGCACTGGCCCGGCCCCGGCTGGAGTCCGGCAGCCACTGGGTGAAGTAGAGGAGCACGCCGGGGAAGAAGCCGGCCTCCGCGACACCGAGCAGGAAGCGCAGGCCGTAGAACATCCACACGTTGTGGATGAAGCACATCGCCACGATCACCGCGCCCCAGGTGATCATGATCCGGGTCAGCCAGACCCGGGCGCCGAACCGTTCCAGGAGCATGTTGCTCGGCACCTCGAACAGGGCGTACCCGATGAAGAACAGGCCCGCGCCGAGCCCGTAGGCGGTGGCGCTCACCCCGACATCGGCCCGCAGTTCGTTCTGGACGAACCCCACGTTCGTCCGGTCCATCTGGTTGACCAGCAGCATCAGGACCAGGATCGGAAGCATGCGACGCAGGAATGCGCTGACCGCACGCTGCTCGGCCTCGGGTATGGCTGTTGCGGCGTCTGACATCGTTGTCTCCCTCAATGTGCACATACGTGAACAGCAGTCACGTACGCGTTCTCGAAGGGACCTTATGGAGGCTTAACTTCCGGGTCAACGGGTTGAGCAGAAGTACATGTATGTGAATGCGGGGCGGGCGACCGTACACGTCCGCCCCCCACGTCCGTCGGACGTCCGTCAGCCCGTGGGATCGACACCCATGGTTGAGCAAGAGCCGGGCAAGAGCCCTGGGTACGAAAGTGGCCCGGAACCGACGCCGGCTCCGGGCCACTCCCTACCTGTCGCCTACTTCGGCTGCGGCTTGCGCACCGACAGGTGCAGCTCCTTCAGCCGCGCCTCCTCGAGCTCCGTCGGCGCGCCCATCATCAGGTCCTGGGCGTTGCCGTTGAGCGGGAAGGCGATGGTCTCGCGGATGTTGGGCTCGTCGGCGAGCAGCATCACGATGCGGTCGACGCCCGGGGCGATGCCGCCGTGCGGCGGGGCGCCGAAGCGGAAGGCGCGCAGCATGCCGGCGAACTTCTCCTCGACGGTCTCGCGGTCGTACCCGGCGATCTCGAAGGCCTTGAGCATGATCTCCGGCTCGTGGTTCCGGATCGCGCCGGAGGACAGCTCGACGCCGTTGCAGACGATGTCGTACTGCCAGCCGAGGATGTCCAGCGGGTCCTGGGTCTCCAGGGCCTCCAGACCGCCCTGCGGCATGGAGAAGGGGTTGTGCGAGAAGTCGATCGCGCCGGTCTCCTCGTCCTTCTCGTACATCGGGAAGTCGACGATCCAGCAGAAGCGGAAGACGTTCTCCTCGAAGTGCCCGGCACGCTTGGCGGCTTCCACCCGCACCGCGCCCATGATCTTGGAGACCTCGTCGAACTCGCCCGCGCCGAAGAACACCGCGTGGCCGGCGGCCAGGGAGAGCCGCTTGGTGAGCTCCGCGACGTTGTCCTCCGTCAGGAACTTCGCGATCGGGCCCGACAGCGAACCGTCCTCGGCGACGCGAACCCAGGCCAGGCCCTTGGCGCCCTGCGAGACGGCGTAGTCACCGAGCTGGTCGAAGAACTTGCGGGGCTGCGCGGAGACGTCCGGCACCGGCAGGGCGCGGACGTGCTTGCCGGCGAACGCCTTGAACTCCGAGCCCTCGAAGATGTCGGTGATGTCGACGAGTTCGAGCTGGGCGCGCAGGTCGGGCTTGTCGGAGCCGTACTTCAGCATCGCCTCGCGGAACGGGATCCGCGGGAACGGCGAGGTGACGTGGCGGCCGCCGCCGAACTCCTCGAACAGCTCCGTCATCAGCTTCTCGACGGGCTGGAAGACGTCCTCCTGCTCGACGAAGCTCATCTCGATGTCGAGCTGGTAGAACTCGCCCGGCGAGCGGTCCGCGCGCGCGTCCTCGTCACGGAAGCAGGGCGCGATCTGGAAGTACCGGTCGAACCCGGAGATCATCAGCAGCTGCTTGAACTGCTGGGGCGCCTGGGGGAGGGCGTAGAACTTGCCCGGGTGCAGGCGGGACGGGACGACGAAGTCGCGGGCGCCCTCGGGGGAGGTCGCGGAGAGGATCGGCGTCGCCATCTCGTTGAAGCCGAGGGCCGTCATCTTGTGGCGGATCGCCGAGATGACCGCCGTGCGCAGCATGATGTTGCGGTGCATGCGCTCGCGGCGCAGGTCGAGGAAGCGGTACTCCAGGCGCCGCTCCTCGTTGACCCCGTCCTCGGTGTTGATCGTGAACGGCAGCGGGGCCGCGGCACCGAGCAGTTCGACCTCGCCGACCTCGACCTCGACCTCACCGGTCGGCAGGTCGGGGTTGATGTTCTCGGCGCCCCGGGAGACGACCTTGCCGTCGACCCGGACGGTCGACTCCTTGGACAGCTTGTCGAGGGCCTCGTAGGCGGGGGTGCCGGGACGGGCGACGAGCTGCGTGATGCCGTAGTGATCGCGCAGATCGATGAAGAGGATGCCGCCCAGGTCGCGCCGATTGTGCAGCCAGCCACTCAGCCGGACGTCGCTGCCGACGTCAGAGGAGCGGAGCTCGCCGCAGGTGTGGGACCTGTACCGATGCATCGTCGTTCATCCAGTCTTCGCTGATCGGGGTCTGTGTTTCACGTGAAACTGGTCCCCAGCGTACCGGCCAGGCGAAGATCGACTCTCCCCAGTTAACGATCGAGCACACTTCCACCTTCGGTGGCATCGTTCGATCGCCTCTTCTTAAAGTAGGGCAATGCGCACTGGCGAGCCCCTGCCCGCCGTGGGGGAGGCTCTCGCAGCCCTCGCGACCGGCCTCTGGCACTGGGACACCGCCACCGGGCTGGTCACGGTCGACGCCGAGGCGGCACGGTTGCTCGGGCTGCCCGCCGAGCAGGTCAGCCTCACGGAGGCCCAGGCGCGGGCCCGGCTGCACCCGGTGGACTGGAACGAGATCACCGGCGTGACCCAGCTCGCCGTCGCCGAGGGCACCCTCGCCGAGGTGCGGATCAGGGTCATGGACGAGCAGGGCCGTGTCGTCCGGGTCGTCCGCAGCCGCTCCAAGCCGTCCTTCGACCGGGCCCGCAAGGCGTACCGGCTGATCGGCACCCTCCAGGAGGTCACCGAGCCGACGCCGGGCACGCCGGCCGGGCGCAGCGCGGTCACCGGCGACTGGCGGCGCTCGCGGGAGGCGTTCCTGCTGGACGCGGGCCGGGCGCTGGCCGAGGCGCGCTCCACGCAGGAGGTCCTGCGGGTCACGGCCAATCTGTCGATGCCCGGGTTCTCGCCGGACGGGCTGGCGGTGTTCGGCGTGGAGGGCGACCGGCTGACGATCATCGGGCACCACGGGCAGCAGCAGGGCGACGACAGCCCGTTCTCCGACATGGCGCTGGACACGGACTACCCGGCCGCCGAGGTGGTGCGCACCGGCCGCGCGGTGTACCTGTCCTCCCCCGAGCAGTACAAGGCCCGCTACCCGCTGACCTGGCCGCTCGCCCAGCGCTTCGGCCGCCGGTCCTGGGCGTTCCTGCCGCTGACCGTGGCCGGCCGCACGATGGGCGCGTGGATGGCGGCCTTCACCTATCCGGTCGCCTTCACACCGGACGAGCGGTCCGTGCTGGCGACCGTGGCGCGGATGCTGGCCCAGGCGCTGACCCGGGCGGGCGTGGCCGAGAGCGAGCGGGCGCTGACCGACGGGCTCCAGCGCACGATGCTGCCGAGGCTCGGCCCGCAGCGCATCCCGGGCATGAGCGTCGCCGCCCGCTACGTCCCCACCGGGGGCGGTCTCCAGGTCGGCGGCGACTGGTACGACCTGATCCCGCTGCCGAGCGGACGGTTCGCGCTGGTCATCGGGGACGTGCAGGGGCATGACGTGCGGGCGGCGGGCCTGATGGGCCAGCTCCGCATCGCCCTGCGCGCCTACGCCTCCGAGGGGCACCGCCCCGACGCCGTCCTCTCCCGCGCCTCCCGCTTCCTGCACGGCATCAGCGACGAGGACTCCACCGATCCGCGCTTCGCGACCTGTGTGTACGTCGAGGTCGATCCGGCGAGCGGCGTGCTGGACATCGCCC
Source organism: Streptomyces sp. NPDC045955 (assembly GCF_056430805.1). Taxonomy (NCBI): domain Bacteria; kingdom Bacillati; phylum Actinomycetota; class Actinomycetes; order Kitasatosporales; family Streptomycetaceae; genus Streptomyces; species Streptomyces sp. NPDC045955. The sequence goes on along the minus strand of NZ_JBWKKY010000002.1, from coordinate 279,960 downwards.
GGGCCGGGCATCCGGACCCGGCGATCCGGATGTCCGACGGCACGGTGCTGACGCGGCCGACGTCGGGCGGCCTGCCGCTGGGCATCGACCCGGACGCCGACTACCCCACGACCCGGCTCGCCCTGGAGTCCGGCGAGACCATGCTGATCTGCACGGACGGCCTGATCGAGACCGGCGGCCACGACCTGGACTCCGGCTGGCGGCGGCTGCGCGAGATCCTGGAGGACCACAAGGGTGATCTGGAGGAACTCGCCGACACCCTGGTGCAGGCCGTGCACGGGCCCTCGTCGCACCACACCACTGGCCCGCTGATCGACCGCCGTGAGGACGACATCGCGCTGCTGCTGCTGAGCCGGGAGGACGAAGGGTGCGGCTGCGGCGACACCGTGCTCGTGCGGGCCCCCGTGCGGCGCACGATGCTGACGGTCGCACAGGCCGAGCCGGAGCGGATCGCGGTGGCCCGGCAGCAGCTGCGCGAGCTGCTGCACGACTGGTCCTCGCCCGACCAGCTCGACTCGGCGGTGCTGCTGCTGTCCGAACTGCTGACGAACGTCCTCGTGCACACCGACTCCGACGCGCTGCTCGTCGCCGAGATCACCGGCGCGGTGGGTGAGCGGCGGCTGTGGATCGAGGTCACCGACACCGGCGACGACCTGCCGCACAAGCGCAGACCCGGGGAGCTGGCGTCCTCCGGCCGCGGCCTGGTGCTGATGGAACTCCTCGCGCACGCCTGGGGGGTGGATCCGCGCGGCGAGGGCAAGAGCATCTGGTTCGAGCTCTACGAGTCCGTGGACGGCGCGGGCGACGGGTCATGGCGGCCGTAGCGGGTCACGACGGCCCGGACGCCGACGGCTCCTGGCTCTCGTAGCGGCTGCGGAGCTCCTGCAGGACGCCGAAGGCGGCCGCGGTGAGCGGCAGGGCGAGCAGCATGCCGAGCACTCCGGCGACCGACGCCCCGGCCGTGATCGCCACCATCACCACCGCCGGGTGCATCTGCACGGTCCGGCTCTGGATCAACGGCTGGAGCACGTGCCCTTCCAGCACCTGCACCGCGAGCACCACTCCGAGCACCCATAGCGCGATGACGAACCCCCGGTCGGCGAGTGCGACCAGCACGGCCACGGCTCCCGAGATGAAGGCGCCGAGGTAGGGGATGTAGGCCCCGACGAAGACGAGCGCCCCCAGCCCGGCCGCCCCGGGCACGTCGAGGACGAGCAGTCCGACGGTGATGCAGAACGCGTCGATGAGCGCGATGAAGGTGGTGCCACGCATGAAGCCCTCGACGGCCTGGAAGGCCCGTCGCGCCATGGCCTCCAGGGTGTCGGCCGAGCCACGCGGGGACAGGGCCCGCAGCGTCCCGGCCGCCTTGTCGGAGTCGCGCAGGAAGAAGAAGACGAGCAGCAGCGCGAGCACGGCCATGGCGATGGTCTCGCCGACGACGCTGACCCCGCTGATCACGCCGGAGGCGGCGGATCCGCCGAACTTGCCGAGCAGTTCACGGGCGTTGGAGGCCAGGTCGTCCAGTGAGGTCCCGGCAGCCCCGAAATGCTCGGAGATGCCCCGCGCGGCGTTCTTGAGCGAGGCGACGATCTCGTCGCCCGTGTCGATGAGCGCGGCGACCACGAGGTACACGGCCCCGCCGACTACGGCGACCACGGCGACACAGGTGAGCCCGGCCGCGACCGACCGCTTCACTCCGGCCCTCACCAGCCGCCGGTGCAGAGGCCCGAGCAGCGCCGTCCCGAGCAGGGCGAGCAGCACGGGCACGACGGCGGTCCGGAACTCGTCGCACAACCGGATCCCGACGTAGACGACCCCGGACACGAGCAGCACGAGCGCGCACCAGGCGGCGAGCCGCCGGAGGGGGGCGGAGAGCAGTGGCTGGGAGTCCTGCACCCATCCACTCGAACATCTCGCAGCCGGGCAGTCCTCCCGGAAGCGCCGGACGAGTGAGGCCGTACCGGCCCTGACGTCCGTCCGAGGCAGGGCCGGTTCTTCTGTCAGGCGAAGAGCGCCAGTGGGTCGTCGACACCACGCACCCCGAGGAAGCACGCCATGGCGACGCGCTGTCCCTTGGTGAGGCGCCGCACGCCGTGCACTCGGGCGGCATCGAAGATGACGAGGTCGCCGTTTCCGGGGCGGATCGTCCAGTCCGGGGCGGTGAGGCGTTCGCGGTCGAGACCGTAGTCGGCGCGACGTTGCTCCATGTAGTCGCGTTCGTCGTCCACGACCGTGTCCCACAGTTCCAGCTCGCCTCCACCGTCCTCAGGAGGCACCTCCAGGTACACGTTCACACCGAGTCTCTTGGTGAACGTGTAGTCGCCCAGGATCTCCGAGTTGCGCTGGTCGATATGGGGGTTCGCCTGTCCGGCCGACCTCCACCGCCTGATCACGTTGAGCAGGGCGGGGCGCCCCGCCCTCGTCAGCGCCACGTCCGCGCCGGCCGGCCACAGCTCGTCCAGCTGGGTCAGCAGCCGGTCGATCGGAGACCCGACTCCGGCGAACAGCGACTCCCTGATGAGGGTGGTGGTGGCAGCCCCCTCGGCGACGTACTGCTCGGCCTTCTCGGGACTCTCGTTCGCCTCACCGATGGAGACGCCCACACACTGAAAATCAGGCGTGAGGGTGTAGGTCGACGCGTCGCAGGCCCTCTCGATGCGTGGGCCGGCCACCCTGTAGACGTCGGGCGGGGAATATGCCTGGCACCGGATCAGATCGAGATCGCCTTTGATGAGCCCTGTCAGCGCGTCATAGGAAAGATCGGCTGCGGCTCTCAGTCGACGCCCGCTCATTGTTCCCCCCTGTTGTCTCGGATGCGGCGGCCAGGCAGCCGCTTCGACCGTACGTGCGGTCAGCTCAGCAGTGCGGCTCCGGACAGAAGTCGCATGGCGACTCCGATGGCGCGTTCGTCCACGTCGAACAGCCCCTGGTGAAGGTCGAGAGTCCGCTCGGCCCCTGCAGTTCTGACCCCCAGGCGGGCCATCGCTCCGGGAACCTTCCGTACGAACCAGGCGAAGTCCTCCCCGCCGAGACTCTGCTCGGTGTATGTCACACCGGACCTTCCCAGCATTTCGTCAGCCGCTCTCCGCAACAGCCCAACGCTTGTGGCCTCGTTGACGACCGGGGGAATACCCCGGGTGTACTCAAGGTCGGGCGTCACTCCATGCAGTGCGGAGATGTTCTCGACGGCCTTCCGGAAGAGGTTCTCGGCCAGCGTCCAGGCGCGCTCGTCGATGCAGCGGATCGTGCACTGCATGAAGCCGGTGTCCGGGGCGAGCGCTCCCGTCGACTCGTTTCCGCTGTTCGCCTCGGCATGGCCCCAGACGATGGAGACACCCGAACCTGTGGGCATCTGCTGACTCACGGCGGCGGGAACACCGACGGTCAGGGCCGCCACAGCGTGCACCACGTTGGGCGGCATGGTGTCGCCACCCTCCCCAGCGCCCCCCTTCACCGTCAGCTTGACCAGGTCGCACGCCGAAGTCAGCGGCCCTGTCTTGAGCCCGACCCGACCCACGTCGATCTTGGGGTCGCAGTGCAGAGCAAGGATGCGGCCCACACCCTCCAGAACCCCGTGCTTGATCATGTACTGAGCACCGGCGATCTTTTCTTCCGCGGGCTGGAAAAGGAGCCGCACGGGTGTGGGCAAGCCGCGCTCCTTGGACAATTCCGCCAACGCCAGACCGGCTCCCAGCACACTGGCTGTGTGCACGTCGTGACCACAGGCGTGACAGAACCCGGGCACAGTCGAACGGTAGGGAACAGCCTTCTCATCCGTCACCGGGAGTGCATCAAGATCCGCCCTCAGAGCCAGCATCGGAACGCTCGGGTCCAGGCCTGGAATGTCGCACAGCAAACCGGTGGCCCCTGGCATCAATCGGGGTTCCAGCCCGGCCTTTTCCAGCCGCTCGGCGACCTTTTGAGTGGTGCGGAACTCCTCATTCGACGCCTCAGGGTGCCGATGCAGATCCCTGCGGAAATCGATCATCTCCGACTCAAAGGCCGACGTGAACTCCCTGAGCAGTGCATTTACACTGTCGGGCGGCGCGGCTTGCGAGGCCACTGCGTTGAGCGGCATGTCGAGGGCAACCTCAACACCCTTGGTACCAGCGTTCATTGGGCTAGACTAGAACAAGATCGCTTTTTGCAGAAACCGAAAGCCTAAAAGACTACACAAGGAGGCTACCGCGCAGCACTCCAACGGCTTGACCACCGAGATGGACCCGATTGTCCGCGAGACGTAGGCGGATCCGGCCACCTCTCGGTGACGCCTGTTCGGCCATCATCTCCGTGACACCGAGCCGAGGCGACCACCAACTCGCCAGTGCGCAGTGGGCGGAGCCCGTTACAGGATCTTCCGGAACTCCAACTTCCGGATAGAAACAGCGACTGACGAACGAGCGTTCACCCTGACCCCGCCCCGTGACGATGATGCCGCGCACGGAGAGCTTCCGGGAAAGAGCCGCGATTCCCGCGAAGTCAGGTACCACGTTCTTGACTTCCTTCTCATCCGCAACCTGAACGAGAAGGTCGTCCCTGCCGCGAGCCACGGCCTCGATGGTCACATCACCGAAGAGCTGGGGCAGGTTGCCCGATGCCGGCACCTCACTGAGGACATCCGCGGGAAAGTCCATCTCGACCCAGCCACCTTCGGCGACACAGCTGAGGCGGCCGCTCCGGCGGGTGGTGAACTCGACCCTGCCCCCCAGCACATGAGCGGCGGCCAGGGTCGCGTGGCCGCAGAGGTCGACTTCCGTCATCGGCGTGAACCATCGCAGGGGATAACCGGTTTCACGCCGCCCGTCGCCGACGACCACGAACGCCGTCTCCGAATGCCGCATCTCGGTGGCGACACTCTGCATCCAGGACGGCGGCCGCTCCTCCGAAAGGAGCACGACCGCGGCGGGGTTTCCTCTGAAGGCCACGTCGGTGAAGGCGTCCACCACATGAATCTCGTCCATCACGCCCCTTCGCGTGCTGTAACCGGTGCGCCCTGACGCTGCGCCAGGGGATCGGAGCTTACCGCAAGAAATCCCGACCATTCTTGACACAATATGACTAACCCCACTCCGCGAGCAGCCCCCTCGTGGCGACCGTCTCGGCATGGTCCGGCCCGAGATTGAGCTGCTGCCATGCGACCACTTCCTGCAGTTCGCGCAGCCCTTCCTCGGTCCGTCCGAGGGCGCACAGGCACTGACCGCGCAGGCGCCTGGCCTCGGCCACCTCGGTCCTGGTGGTCCAGTCATTGCTGGTGTACTCGTTCAGCAGCTCCGTGATTTCCTCGAGAGCCCCCTCCGGCTCGTTCTTCAGGAGCATGATCTTTGCAGCCGTGATGCGGGCGTAGAGATTCTCCGGGTGCGGATGCGGCCGTCGCTGCCACAGCGTCAAAACCGCACCTATCTCCTGCGAGGCCTCCGCCAGACGCCGGTGCCCCTGTCCCACCAGGGCCCGCACCAGGCTGTGCCACACGGTCAGTGTGTCCAGACCGTCCGAGTCTCTGCCGCGCTCGTACGCGAAGATCTCGCGCAGGTTCGCCTCGGCCTTCTCCCACTGACGCTGTTCGAGCATGCAGCGGGCCAGCTTGTGCCTGGTCGCCATGGTGTACGGATGGTCACCACCCAGGTTCAGGGTGCGCTGGTCGAGTACCGAGGAGAGTTCCTCCTCCGCCTTGCGCAGCATGCCCTGTTCGAGTAAGCACCGGCCGTATTCGTGCCGGACGGCAACGACGTCACTCCTGGTCCGCCACTCGGCGGGAAGGTCTTTCAGACAGTCCTCCAGGAAGAGCTGCGCCTGTCTGGGCAGACTGCGCGACAGCAGGAACCTGCTGACCTTCCGTATCACGTCGAAGGCCACAGAGGCCCTGGGATCGTCGTGACTCTGTTCGTTCGCGCTCCACCGGACGTAGTCCAGTACGGGTGCCGCACAGTGGGGAGCGACCGCGATCCACCCGGTCCACGAGTCCGGGTCGTCCGGATCCAGGTCCCGGACGGCGTCGTCGAGCAGATCGACCATCAAACGGCGAAGTCCCTCCGCGTCCGCCCACCTCTGGTTCTCCAGGACGACGTCCCTGATGAGGGGGTGAAGGGTCAGGGTGTACCCGTACATCGGTCCCGCGGACGCGTTCCTTCCTAAGCTGATGAGGGTGAGACCGTCCAGAGCGTCGATGAGCAGCCGGATGCGGCTCTCCGGGATCGGGCCGAACAGCGGTGAGGAGGACAGCACCTCGCAGTTGAGCACCGCCCCGTAGGGAATGGGCCGAGCCGCCAGCCGTGCCAGTACGCCCAGCAGGGGCCGCGCGTCGGCGAGTCCTCTCTCCGCGAGTAGGGCCAGCGACATCTCGCATGTGCTGTGTACTGCGGCCAGCTCCAGTTCCTCGGTCAGCCTGTGCTGGTCCACACGGGGCCTGACTTCGTCGAACCTGTGTACCAGGACGTCGTGGTAGTCGCGGATGCTCCGGATCGCCTTTCCGCCGCGGAACACCGGTCCGTGGTTCACCTTACGCAGATACGCTCCCGCTGCTCTGAGTGCCAGCGGAAGACCACCGAGCCTGCGTGACAACTCGCTGGCGTCGGACAGTTCCTCTTCCGGAACCGCCCCCTTCCGGCCCGTGTAGTCGAGCAGGACGCGCGCACCGTCCGCCGGACTGAGAGCATCGACACGGTGCTTGGTCGACCAGCGCCCCCATACGGACGTCTCACCGACCCGCGACGTCACGATGACCATCCCGCGCGGCGTCTGCGGATGCCTCAGCCAGCCCACTCCGCTGGCGATGTCCCGATCGCGGTCTGCGAGGTATTCCGGCCAGTCCGCGTTGTCCAGCACGAGCAGCCACGGCATCGGCGCGTCGTTCAACAGCTGCCAGACCAAGTCCGTGGCACTGGCCCGGCCGGCCCACGCCTCATCCACCCGAGGCGGTGGCGCCCCCAGTTGGCTCGCCACCTCGCGCATGCCGCCCCCTATGGAGGCTTGGCCACCCGCGTGGATCCACCAGACGCGGACCCCCGACGCCAGAGCGGCCTGACTCACCTCCCAGGCTATTTCCGTCTTCCCGCAGCCGCCGAGCCCGTAGAGAATGTGCACATTTCCCGGCCCGTGCCTCAGTTCTGAGAACGCGTCAGGGCCCGGTAAGCAGCGAGTGAGGTAGCGGGTGATGGAGTCACGCCCATGCAGTTTCAAACCCCCGCGACGTGATTCAGGAATACCGACGGAGCTGCGACCAGGCCGATACTCACTCGCGCGGGACTGCGGCGGACTGGATACGGAAAGATCCCGGCCGGCCGAATGACTGACGGCATGCCCACTCACTTGGACGTGCTGCTCTGCTTTGTCATGAGCACTGTCATGGACATCATCGACCACTGCAGCAGTCCTCGCCGTCGAAGGCCAAGAGCGACAAGGGGCACAGGCTAACACGGCTAATGGCTCAAAAGCAGGGCCCAGTAAGCCTGAAACAATAGTTACGGCGGATTACTGGCGTGCCTCATGCGAAAGCAGAGAAATGCCTGGAAACATTCCGCCCTCTACACGCGACAGTATCGTGCGTGCGCGGAATGATTCCGATTCCGAGACCTCCGGGCTCTCGTTCAGGAAACCCTCCTGCCCGAGGTGGACGATCATCCAACAAAACGCGGAGGTCTCGGGCGCCCCCGGCTACATGGCCGGCCGGGACATGCGCATCCACCCGGGCAAGGAGGATTCCTGACCATACGTCAGCCCCGCGGGCCCTCCTGGGTCATGCCGTGCACCGCCGGGACCGTCCCCAGCCGGCCCTTCTGGAAGTCCTCGAAAGCCTGCATGAGTTCTTCCTTGGTGTTCATCACGAACGGGCCGTAGTGGGCCATCGGCTCGCGGATCGGCTGCCCGCCGAGCAGGACGACCTCCAGGTCCGGCGTGTGGGAGTCCTGCTTCTCGTCCGCGCGGACGGTCAGCGAGGATCCGGCGCCGAAGACTGCGGTCTGGCCCATGTGGACCGGGCGCCGCTCCGTGCCCACGCTGCCGCGCCCGGCCAGGACGTACGCCAGGCCGTTGAAGTCCTCGCGCCACGGCAGGGTGAGCTCCGCGCCCGGGGCGAGGGTCGCGTGGATCATCGTGATCGGGGTGTGGGTGATGCCGGGGCCCGCGTGCCCGTCCAGCTCACCGGCGATGACCCGCAGCAGCGCGCCGCCGTCGGGGGTGCTGAGCAGCTGGACCGAGCCGCCGCGGATGTCCTGGTAGCGCGGGGCCATCATCTTGTCCTTGGCCGGGAGGTTCACCCACAGCTGGAGGCCGTGGAAGAGTCCGCCGGACATGACGAGATGCTCCGGTGGCGCCTCGATGTGCAGCAGACCCGAGCCCGCGGTCATCCACTGGGTGTCCCCGTTGGTGATGGTGCCGCCACCGCCGTTGGAGTCCTGGTGGTCGAAGATCCCGTCGATGATGTACGTGACGGTCTCGAACCCGCGGTGCGGGTGCCACGGCGTGCCCTTGGGCTCGCCCGGCGCGTACTCCACCTCGCCCATCTGGTCCATCATGATGAACGGGTCGAGATGGCGGTAGTTGATCCCCGCGAACGCCCGGCGCACCGGGAAGCCCTCACCCTCGAAACCGCTCGGGGCGGTCGTGACAGCGAGCACGGGACGTGCCACGGCATCGGTCGGCGCGGTCACGCGGGGCAGCGTCAACGGGTTCTCGACGGTCACAGCAGGCATGTCGGTTCCTCCTCGTGTACGCCCAGTTTAGTTGAGCGTTGAACTTCCTGCTACCCCTAACGGAGAAAACCGGGTGGGCATTCCCGGGCGACGGCGCAGCGAACCACGGGACACGGGCATGCCGAAAGACCGGCTCCCCGCACGGGGGCGCCGGCCCTTCTCACGGCCCGCGTCAGGCGACCAGCTCCGGCTCCTCGCTCCCGGCCGGAGCGGGCTCGGCCTTGCGGTCCCGCATCACCACCGTGGCCACGACCGCCGCGGCCAGGACACCGATCGCGCTGATCGTGAAGGTCGTCGACATCGAGGCCGTGAACGCCTCCCGGGCCGCCCGCACCAGACCCGAGTCGCCGCCCGAGACCGCCAGGGCACCGCCGATGGACTCCCTGGCCTGCCCGGGAGCACCCGCCGGCATCGCGTCCGTGTAGCCACCGGAGAGCAGCGAGCCGAGGATCGCGATACCGAGGGCGGTGCCGGACTGCTGGATGGTGTCGTTGAGGGCCGAGCCGACGCCCGCCTTCTCCTCAGGGATGGTGCTCATCAGGGCGGCGACCGCGGCCGGCATCGCCAGACCTGCTCCCAGGCCCAGGATTCCGAGCGCCACGGCCGGGATCGTGAAGCCGCTGTCGGCGGTGAGCGTGGTCAGCAGCCCGAAGGAGGCGGTCATCAGCAGCATCCCGGCGAGGATGACGAACCGGTTGCCCACCTTCACCGCGAGCTGCGCCCCGGCCGCGTTGCCGGCCAGCGCGGCCACCGCCAGCGGCAGGAAGGCCAGGCCCGCCTTGACCGCGGACCAGCCGAGCACGAACTGGAGGTACTGGGTCAGGACCAGCAGCAGACCGGCGTTGCCGATCTGGACGAGCGCCAGGGAGAGCGATCCCCCGCTGAAATTGCGGTGCTTGAAGAGGACCAGCGGGACCATCGGCGAGCGGGTGACGTTCTCCCAGACCACGAAACCGGCCAGGGCGACCACCGCGACGGCCAGGACGAGCAGGGAGCGGCCGTCGAACGCGCCGTGCTGCGGGATCTCGATGATCCACCCCACCAGGGCCGTCATCCCCACCGCCGACAGCACCGCGCCCAGCGGGTCCGGCTTCTGCCAGGGCGCCTTCGACTCCGGCATCAGCAGCACACCGGCCAGCAGGGCGAGAGCGACGATCGGCACGTTGAGCAGGAAGATCGCCTGCCAGGCGAAGTGGTCGATCAGCACACCGCCGAGGACCGGGCTGCCGACCAGCCCCAGCATCGACACGGAGCCCCATACCGCCATCGCCTTGGGCCGCTCGTCCTCGTCGAAGACGGTGATCAGGATCGACAGCGTCGACGGCATGATCAGCGCCCCGCCGACCCCCATCGCGATCCGCACCGCGATCAGCTCACCCGGGGTGGAGCAGAACACCGCCCCCAGCGAGGCCGCCCCGAACAGCAGCAGACCGATCAGCATCACCCTCCGGCGCCCGAACCGGTCCCCGAGGCTCCCCGAAGTCAGCAGCAGCCCGGCGAAGACCAGCGTGTAGGAGTCGAGGATCCACTGCATGTCCTGGGCGCTCGCCCCGATGTCCTCGGTCAGCGCGGGCACCGCGACCGTGAGCGCCATGTTGTCGACGACCAGCACGAGCGTGCTCAGGCACAGCACGATCAGGATCCACCAGCGGCGTGGGTTGCGAGCGTCCATTCCGTTTCCCCTCCTGCGAACACCGTTCCTTCGATGCGAACACTGTACGCACAGCGGAACAGTGTTCGCAATACTTGGATTCTGTACGCTGAGTGCGCACGCTGTTCGCACGAAGGTGCCCGGAGATCCCGAAGGTGCCGGATCACGAGGTCCCGGATCACGCAGGTCCCGGAGATTCAGCAGGAGGAGCCGATGAGCCGGAGCAAGACGACGGGCCGGAACCCGATCCCGTCCGTATGGGCCCGCGAGCAGCGCCGCACCGACCAGCCCGCGCTGAGCCGGGACGCGATCGTGCGGGAGGCGATCGCGATGCTCGACGCGGACGGCATCGAGGCGCTCAGCATGCGCAAGCTCGGCGCCCGTCTGAACGCCGGCGCGACCTCGCTGTACCGGCACGTCGCCACGAAGGACGAGCTGATGGAACTCGCGGTGGACGAGGTCGCCGCCGAGATCCACGTCCCGCCGGCCGGCAGCCCCGACTGGCGCGCGGCGGTGACAGCGGCCGCGGAGTCCTTCCGGGCGACGGCGCTACGGCACCCCTGGCTGACCCTGGTCCTGGGCCAGGCCGGGCTCGCCTATCTCGGGCCCAACTACATGAGCTTCTCCGAGCGCCTCGCCGCCCTGTTCACCGCCGCGGGGTTCCCCGAGCCGAACCGCGCGATCGAGACCGTCTTCTCGTACGTCATGGGCATGAGCAACGCGGAGGCCGCCTGGCTCACCACGGTCGCCCGGTCCGGGGAGACCGAGGCCGACTTCATCGCCCGCCTCATGCCCGCCGCTCAGCGGGCCGCGGCCGACCACACCCACCTGGCCATGGGGCACGCGGAGGTCGAGGAAGCCACCACCGACCCCGTCGCCCTGCGCGACACGAAATTCACCTACGGCCTGGAGGTCGTCCTGGACGGCCTGGCCCTGCGCCTGCCGAAGTCCCGGCAGGGGAACTAGCCGTCTGCGAAGCAATGGCCTCTAGCCATACATCCGGCGCATCGCGAACTCGACCATCTGCTCGACGGCCTTCGCGTCGAACACCATGCGGTGCTCGCCCTCCATGTCCAGCACGAAGCCGTAGCCGGTCGGCAGCAGGTCCAGGACCTCGGCGCCGGTGATCACGAAGTACTTGGACTCCTTGCCCGCGTACCGGCGCAGCTCCTTGAGCGTGCTGAACATGGGGATCACCGGCTGCTGGGTGTTGTGCAGGGCGAGGAAGCCCGGGTTGTCACCGCGCGGGCAGTAGACCTTCGAGGTCGCGAAGACCTGCTGGAAGTCCTCGGCGGACATCTGCCCGGTGGTGAACGCGCGCACCGCGTCCGTCAGGGAGGGCGGGGACGGCTCGGGGTACAGCGGCGGCTGCTGTCCGTATCCGCCGGACATCGGCTGCTGCGGAGGGGCGTACTGCCCTTGCGGGCCCGCTGTCTGGTCGTAGCCGTACATGAGCGCAAGAGTACCGAGAGCGGCCGGCGGGGCGGTGCGGTACGGCAGCGATGGCGAATCGACAGCGACTCGACAGCGACCTGACAGTCGCCGCTATGGATCGGCACAGCCACGGCTCATAGCGTCGAAGCCATGAACGAACGCCACGACGAGGGCCCGCACGAGCACGACAGAGGGCTCTCCTACGACCTTCCCGTCCTCGCCCGCCGCCGGATGATCCGGCTGATGGCGGGCGCGAGCCTGATCCCGCTGATGGGCTGCACGGCTGAGGAGAAGACCCCGGCCTCCTCTGCGCCCTCTTCGTCCTCGTCGTCGTCCGCCGCGTGCGCGGAGATCCCCGAGGAGACGGCCGGACCCTTCCCCGGTGACGGCTCCAACGGCGTGAACGTCCTGAAGGAGAGCGGGGTCGTCCGCAGCGACATCACCAGGAGCTTCGGCGACTCCGCGGGCGGCACCGCCGAGGGCGTCCCCCTGACGATCACGCTGACCGTGGTGGACGCGGCCGCCGGCTGCGGCACCCCCAAGAAGAGCGCCGCCGTCTACCTCTGGCACTGTGACCGGGAGGGCAACTACTCCCTGTACTCGGAGGGCGTCACCGACGAGAACTACCTGCGCGGCGTCCAGGAGACCGACGACCAGGGCCAGGTCACCTTCACGAGCGTCTTCCCCGGCTGCTACGCCGGCCGCTGGCCGCACATCCACTTCGAGGTCTACGGCAGCCTGGCCGACGCCACGGCGGCCACGTCGATCACGAACACCTCGCAGCTCGCCTTCCCGAAGGACGTCTGCGACGCGGTGTACGCCACGGACGGCTACGACGCGAGCGTGCGGAACCTGAGCAGTCTGTCCCTGGAGACGGACAACATCTTCAGCGACGGCCACGCCCGGCAGCTGGCGACGATGAAGGGCAACGCCGAGGAGGGCTACACCGCGACCTTGACCGTTCCGGTGTGACCTGTCACAGATGACCGGAAGGGGTTGCGTCTTATTACTGGCGGGTAGCATCATCGGAGCTACTTGTTGGTACGTGAACTAGCGCGAGGAGCCAGTGCCTCGCCGATCTCTCTAGGGAGCCGGGAGCCGTCGCCATGGGGCACTACAAGTCGAATCTCCGCGACATCGAGTTCAACCTCTTCGAAGTACTCGGGCGCGACAAGGTGTACGGCACCGGCCCGTTCGAGGAGATGGACGTCGAGACCGCGAAGAGCATCCTGGAGGAGCTCACCCGCCTCTCGGAGAACGAGCTGGCCGAGTCCTTCGCCGAAGCCGACCGCAACCCGCCGGTCTTCGACCCGGAGACCAACACCGCGCCGGTCCCGGCCTCCTTCAAGAAGAGCTACCAGGCCTTCATGGACTCCGAGTACTGGCGTCTCGGCCTGCCCGAGGAGATCGGCGGCACCACCGCGCCCCGCTCCCTGATCTGGGCGTACGCCGAGCTCATCCTGGGCGCCAACCCGGCCGTGTGGATGTACTCCTCGGGCCCGGCCTTCGCCGGCATCCTCTTCGAGGAGGGCAACGAGGTCCAGAAGCACATAGCCAAGATCGCCACGGAGAAGCAGTGGGGCTCCACGATGGTGCTCACCGAGCCCGACGCGGGCTCCGACGTGGGCGCCGGCCGCACCAAGGCCGTGCAGCAGGAGGACGGCTCCTGGCACATCGAGGGCGTGAAGCGCTTCATCACCTCCGGTGAGCACGACATGTCGGAGAACATCCTCCACTACGTGCTGGCCCGCCCCGAGGGCGCCGGCCCCGGCACCAAGGGCCTGTCCCTCTTCCTCGTCCCGAAGTACCTCTTCGACTTCGAGACCGGCGAGCTGGGCGAGCGCAACGGCGTCTACGCCACGAACGTCGAGCACAAGATGGGCCTGAAGGCCTCCAACACGTGCGAGATGACCTTCGGCGACCAGCACCCCGCCAAGGGCTGGCTGATCGGCGACAAGCACGACGGCATCCGCCAGATGTTCCGCATCATCGAGTTCGCCCGCATGATGGTCGGCACGAAGGCGATCTCCACGCTGTCCACGGGCTACCTGAACGCGCTGGAGTACGCCAAGGAGCGCGTCCAGGGCCCGGACCTCGCCAACTTCATGGACAAGACCGCGCCCAAGGTCACCATCACGCACCACCCGGACGTGCGCCGCTCGCTGATGACGCAGAAGGCGTACGCCGAGGGTATGCGCGCCCTGGTGATGTACACCGCCTCGATCCAGGACGCCATCCAGATCAAGGAGGCCGCCGGCGAGGACGCCTCCACCGAGCACGCGCTGAACGACCTGCTCCTGCCGATCGTCAAGGGCTACGGCTCGGAGAAGGGCTACGAGCAGCTCGCCCAGTCGCTGCAGACCTTCGGCGGCTCCGGCTTCCTGCAGGAGTACCCGATCGAGCAGTACATCCGGGACTCCAAGATCGACACCCTCTACGAGGGCACCACGGCGATCCAGGGCCAGGACTTCTTCTTCCGGAAGATCGTCCGCAACCAGGGCGCCGCGCTGAACTCCCTCGCCGAGGACATCAAGAAGTTCCTGGCCCTCGGCACGGGCGGCGAGGAGCTGGCCGGGGCCCGCGAGCACCTCGCCAAGGCCGCGGTCGAGCTGGAGGCCATCGTCGGCCTGATGCTCACGGACCTCGCGGCCACCGAGCAGGACGTCAAGAACATCTACAAGGTCGGGCTGAACACCACCCGCCTGCTGATGGCCTCCGGTGACGTCGTCGTCGGCTACCTGCTGCTCAAGGGCGCCGCGATCGCCGCCGAGAAGCTGGAGACCGCCTCCGCCAAGGACAAGGTCTTCTACACCGGCAAGATCGCCGCGGCGAAGTTCTTCGCGGCCAACGTCCTGCCGGGCGTCACCCTGGCCCGCAAGGTCGCCGAGGGCGTCGAGCTGGACCTGATGGAGCTGGACGAGGCCGCGTTCTGATCCTCACGTCCTTCGTTCGAGGGCCTGTTCCCTTCCAGGGGAGCGGGCCCTCGTCCGTCGTTAAGGTGAACCCATGACCGAACCAGCCCGCTTCGACCGCGGCCACACCGACGACCTCATGACCTTCCTGGCGGCGAGTCCCTCGCCGTACCACGCCGTGGCCACAGCTGCCGAGCGGCTGGAGAAGGCCGGCTTCAGGCAGGTCGCCGAGACGGACGCCTGGGACGGGACGCGCGGCGGCAAGTACGTGCTGCGTGGCGGCGCGATCATCGCCTGGTACGTGCCGGAGGGCGCCGCGCCGCACACGCCGTTCCGGATCGTCGGCGCCCACACCGACTCCCCCAACCTGCGCGTCAAGCCGCTCCCCGACAGCGGGGCGCACGGCTGGCGCCAGGTGGCCGTGGAGATCTACGGCGGACCGCTGCTCAACTCCTGGCTCGACCGCGACCTGGGCCTCGCGGGCCGGCTGACCCTGCGCGACGGCTCGACCCGCCTGGTCAACGTCGACCGGCCGCTGCTGCGCGTCCCGCAGCTCGCCATCCACCTGGACCGCTCCGTGACCGCCGACGGCCTCAAGCTCGACAAGCAGCGGCACATGCAGCCGGTCTGGGGCCTGGGCAACGACGTGCGCGACGGCGACCTGATCGCCTTCCTGGAGGAGACGGCCGGCATCCCGGCGGGCGAGGTCACCGGCTGGGACCTGATGACGCACTCCGTGGAACCGCCCGCCTACCTGGGCCGCGACCACGAACTGCTGGCCGGCCCGCGCATGGACAACCTGCTGTCCGTGCACGCCGGCACGGCGGCCCTCGCGGCCGTCGCCTCCGGCGCGTCCGAGCCGGCCTCCATCCCGGTCCTGGCCGCCTTCGACCACGAGGAGAACGGCTCCCAGTCGGACACGGGCGCGGACGGACCGCTGCTCGGCAACGTGCTGGAACGCTCGGTGTTCGCGCGCGGCGGCTCGTACGAGGACCGGGCCCGCGCCTTCGCCGGCACGGTCTGCCTGTCCTCCGACACGGGCCACGCCGTCCACCCCAACTACGCGGAGCGGCACGACCCGACGCACCACCCGCGCGTCAACGGCGGCCCGATCCTCAAGGTCAACGTCAACAACCGCTACGCCACGGACGGTTCGGGCCGCGCGGAGTTCACGGCGGCCTGCGAGGCGGCCGACGTGCCCTTCCAGTCCTTCGTCTCCAACAACTCCATGCCCTGCGGCACCACGATCGGCCCGATCACCGCCGCGCGGCACGGCATCAAGACCGTCGACATCGGCGTGGCCATCCTGTCGATGCACAGCGCACGCGAACTGTGCGGCGCCGACGACCCGTTCCTCCTCGCCAACGCGCTCACCGCGTTCTTGGAGAGGTAGAACGGGCCGTCACCGCATGGGTGTTCCCCTCGGGGGTACCCGGAGTGCGGACCGGAACGACCGGACCGTACAGGGAGGCGACACTCATGGGCCTCGGCGGATGCATCATCCTCATCGCCGTGGGAGCCATCCTCACGTTCGCGACCGACTGGGACATGCAGGGGGTCAACCTCGACCTCGTCGGCATCATCCTGATGATCGTCGGACTGATCGGCGTCACGACGTTCAGCAGCATCGCCAGGCGGCGGCGCGTGGTGGTGCCGCCCACGACGCCGGTCGTGGACGACGGACGGCACCACACGCGCGACGGCTACAGCGACGGGTACGGGGTGTAGGGCCGCGCCCCTGTCACGCCCCGTCCATCCCGGCCAGCACCAGGGGAAGCCGGTCCGTCCCGGCCTCGGTGAGGCGGACGGGGACGCCCCAGTCCTGCTGGTGGACGTGACACGCCGGGTACTCGTTGCCGGGGTCGTCGTCGCAGGAGGCTGCCATTGCGGAGACGTGCAGCACGCCCTCCGGCACGGAGGGATCGAGTTCGAGGGCGCGGGAGAGGTCACTCCCCGCGCCCTCGCCGCTGCGCAGCAGCTCCGGCGGGGTGGAGGAGACCAGCAGGCGCGTGGAGGGGCCGTACCGGGTGTCGAGCTTCTGGCCCGCCGGGGCCTGGAAGATCACATCCAACCGGAGCCGCCCGGGGGTGACTTCGGTCGCCTCGCGTTGCGTGCGGTGGGCGACCTCGGGCACCTTCACCGCCTCCTCCGGCAGCCGCAGCCGGGTCAACCGGTGCCGGGCCGACTCCACGACCACGATGTCGTCGCCGACGAGCACGGCGTCGCTGGGCTCGCGCAGGTCCGTGGCCAGGGTGGTGACCTCGCCGGTCGCGGGGTCGTAGCGCCGCAGGGCGTGGTTGTAGGTGTCGGCGACGGCGACGGACCCGTCCGGCAGCGCGGTGACGCCCAGCGGGTGCTGGAGCAGGGCCTGTCCGGCGGCGCCGTCGCGGTGGCCGAAGTCGAACAGGCCGGTGCCGACGGCGGTGTGGACGGAGCCGTCCGGGTCCACCCAGCGCAGGGCGGACGTCTCGGAGTCGGCGAGCCAGAGGCGGTCGGGCGTGGCGGCGAGGCCGGAGGGCTGCGCGAACCAGGCCTCGGTTCCCGGGCCGTCCACCAGCCCCTCGTTCGTCGTCCCCGCCGCGACCGCGACCGTGCCCTCGACCGGGTCGTACGCCCACAGCTGGTGGACACCGGCCATGGCGATCCAGACCCTGCCCTGCCAGAGGGCGACGTCCCAGGGGGAGGAGAGGTCGACCTCGCGGGCCGGGCCCGAGGCGGGGGAGCCCTGCCACCACTGCCGGCCCGTGCCGGCGAGGGTGGTGACCTCGCCGGTGGTGAGGTCCAGCCGCCGCAGCGCGTGGTTGACGGTGTCGGCGACGACCACCGACCCGTCGTCGAGCAGGGCGAGCCCCTGCGGCTCGTTGAAGGCGGCCGTGTCCGACGGTCCGTCGGTGAACCCGCGCGTGCCGGACCCGATCCGCCGCAGCACGCTCTCCCCGTCCTCGGCGAGTTCCACCAGCTGGTGCCGGGTCGTGTCGCTCACCAGGAAGGTCCCGGACGGCAACAGCAGCGCCTTGCCCGGGAACCGCAGCACCGTCGGCTCCGGCTCCGGCGGCACGTATGGCCCGTCCCCTCGCCGCAGCGTCCCCTTGGCCTCGTGCTCGGCCTCCAGCTCCGCAACCAGCCGCTCGATGGCGTGCACATGTCCCTCACCGGCGTGCTGGGCGACGACGTACCCCTCGGGGTCGACCACGACGAGCGTCGGCCAGGCCCGCACGGCGTACTGCTTCCACGTGGCCAGCTCCGGGTCGTCGAGCACCGGGTGCTCCACCCCGTACCGCTCGACGGCGTCCACCACCGCCTGGTGCTCCGCCTCGTGCACGAACTTCGGCGAGTGCACCCCGATCACCACGACCGTGTCCCGGTGCTTGTCCTCCAGCTCGCGCAGTTCGTCCAGAACATGCAGGCAGTTGATGCAGCAGAACGTCCAGAAGTCCAGGATGACGATGCGTCCTCGCAGGTCGGCGAGGGAGTACTGCTGCCCGCCCGTGTTCAGCCAGCCGCCCTTGCCGGTCAGCTCGGGGGCGCGGACACGGGCACGTCGGGGTGCGGAGTCGTTCATGCGTCCAGGGTGTCATCCGGTACTGACAGCCGGTCCAGGGCGTGGCCGGTGGTGGCGTCCACGTGCTCGGGCACGTCGTCGTGACGGTCGCCGACCGTGAGGGTGCCCGTGGGTTCGAACATCAGGATCGCGGTCGGCACGGGGGCGTACGGCTTGTGCTCCGTGCCGCGCGGGACGGTGAAGACGCTGCCCTTGGGCAGGACGACCGTGCGCTCGTCGGCCGGTTCCCGCAGGCCGATGTGGAGTTCGCCGTCGAGTACGAGGAAGAACTCGTCGGTGTGGTCGTGGACGTGCCAGACGTGCTCGCCCTCGACCTTGGCGATACGGACGTCGTAGTCGTTGACGGCGGTGACGATGCGCGGGCTCCACTGCTCGGAGAAGGAGGCCAGCGCGTGGGCGAGGGAGACGGGTTCCTGGGTCATGGAGTGATCTTCAGGGGTGCCGTGGGTCTCGCACGAGTGCTAGAAATCGCACATGCCGCAAGGATCCTCGCATCGCCCGCACCAGGTCGCCGTGATCGTCGACGAGGGCACCAACCCCTTCGAGGTCGGGGTGGCCACCGAACTGTTCGGACTGCCACGGCCCGAGCTGGGGCTGCCGGGGCCGTTGTACGAGGTGACACTGTGCACGCCCGCGCCGGAGATCCGGATGAACCACGGCTTCTTCACGCTCACGGGCGTCCCGGACCTGGACGCCGTGGACCGGGCGGACACGCTGGTCGTGCCCGGCCGGCCGGACAACGTCGTACCGCGTACCCCTGCCGTGCTCGACGCCATCCGGCGCGCACACGCGCGTGGCGCCCGGATCATGAGCTTCTGCACCGGCACCTTCGCGCTCGCCGAGGCCGGGCTGCTGGACGGGCGGCGGGCGGCCACCCACTGGCGCTGGGCGGACTCCTTCCGCCGGCTGCACCCGAAGGTGCTGCTGGAGCCGGATGTGCTGTTCGTGGACGAGGGCGACCTCCTCACCGCCGCCGGCAGCGCGGCCGCGCTCGATCTCGGGCTGCACGTCTGGCGCCGGGACCACGGCGCCGAGATCGCCAACCACGTCTCCCGGCGGCTGGTGTTCGCCGCGCACCGGGACGGCGGGCAGCGGCAGTTCGTCGAGCGGCCGGTCCCGGACGTACGGGACGAGTCCCTGGCACCCCTGCTGGAATGGGCGCAGGAGCGGCTGGGCGAGCCGCTGACGGTGGCGGACCTGGCCGCACGCGCGCGTGTCAGCCCCGCCACGCTCCACCGGCGCTTCCGCGCCCAGCTCGGGACGACACCGCTCGCGTGGCTGACCGGGGAGCGCGTGGCGCTGGCCTGCCGGCTGATCGAGCGGGGCGAGGATCGCCTGGACGTCGTGGCGGCCCGCAGCGGGCTCGGCACGGCCGCCAACCTGCGGAACCGGCTGCGGCGGGTGACCGGGCTCAGCCCGTCGGCCTATCGGCGGCGTTTCGGCAGCGGCGCCGGGGAAGCCCTGGTGTCATGAGATTCCTCGTGTACGACCGGCTCCTCGGCTTCGGCGACGACTACTGGATCGAGGACGACCGCGGCGCCAAGGTGTTCCTCGTCGACGGCAAGGCCCTGCGCCTGCGGGACACCTGGGAGCTCAAGGACACCCAGGGGCGCGTCCTCGTCGACATCCACCAGAAGATGCTCGCCCTGCGCGACACGATGGTGCTCCAGCGGGGCGGCGAGCCGCTGGCGACGATCCGCCGCAAAAGGCTGTCCCTGCTGCGCAACCACTACCGGGTGTCCCTGGCCGACGGCAGCGAGCTGGACGTCAGCGGCAAGATCCTCGACCGCGAGTTCGCCGTCGAGTACGACGGGGAACTGCTGGCGGTGGTCTCCCGGCGGTGGCTGACCGTACGGGACACCTACGGTGTGGACGTCGTCCGCGAGGACGCGGATCCGGCCCTGCTGATCGCGGTGGCCGTGTGTGTGATCCACCTGGCGGAGAAGGAGCGGGAGGGCTGAGGGCGCGTCCTCAGGGCCTGCGCGGAGGCTGGAGCCCCAGCACCCGGTCCTTCAGTGCCGGGAACTGCTCGCGGGTGGTGGGGACCTTCCCGGGGTCGAAGTCCACCGTGAGCACCTCCTCCCCGGCGCCCGCCTGGGCCAGCACCTCGCCCCACGGGTCGACCACGATCGAGTGACCGGCCTGGGGAACCCCGGCGTGCGTGCCGGCCGTTCCACACGCGACGACGAACGCCTGGTTCTCGACCGCCCGCGCCTGAGCCAGCAGCGTCCAGTGCGACCGGCGGCGCTCCGGCCAGCCCGCCGGGACCACGAGCGTCTCGGCACCGGCGTCGACGAGACCGCGGAAGAGTTCGGGGAAACGGAGGTCGTAACAGGTGCCGAGGCCCAGCGTGGTCGACGGCAGACGGACCGTCACGAGCTCGGCACCGGCGCCCATCAGCACGGCCTCGCCCTTGTCGAAGCCGAACCGGTGGATCTTGCGGTAGACGGCGGCGAGGTCGCCGGAGGGGGAGAAGACGAGGGAGGTGTTGTACAGCGGCCCCTCGGGATCCCGCTCCGGGATCGAGCCCGCGTGCAGCCAGACGCCCGCGTCGCTCGCGGCCTTCGCCATCGCCTCGTAGGTCGGCCCTTCGAGCGGCTCGGCCTCCCGCCCGAACTCCTCGTAGGCGAAGGCACCCGTGGTCCACAGCTCCGGCAGGACGACGAGATCGGCGCCGGCCTGGTCCCGGACCATCGAGGCCACCCGCCGGCGGCGCGATTCGACCGATTCGCCCTCATCTACGGCGATCTGGATCACAGAGGCGCGCACACTACCACCGTCCTGGCATTCGACCCGTCCACATGGGGTTCCCCACGGGCCTACGATCGTCACACGAAAGCACTGCCGGGGTGCCTCACAGCAGCGTAACTTAGCTGCCAAGACACCCGCCGACAGCCGCCACCTCCCACTGGCAACCGCCACCACCTGCCCGTGCACCGACCGCCGAGGGGTCCCGTTCCGTGAGTCTGCATCCCACCCTCCAGCCCTACGCCGACGCCTGGACCCACTCCATCGAAGCGATATCCGAGCTGCTCCAGCCGCTCGCGGAGGCCGAGTGGAACCGGCGGACGCCGTGCCCCGGGTGGTCGGTGCGGGACGTGGTCTCCCATGTCATCGGCCTGGACTGCGAGATGCTCGGCGACCCGCGCCCCATCCACACGCTGCCGCGCGACCTGTTCCACGTGACGAACGACCACCAGCGTTACATGGAGATGCAGGTCGACGTCCGCCGTCACCACACGGCGCCGGAGATGACCTCCGAGCTGGAGTACGTGATCATCCGCCGCAACCGCCAGCTGCGCAACGACTCGCGCGACCCGGGCACGAAGGTGCGCGGCCCGCTCGGCACGGAGCTGACCCTCGAGGAGTCCATGCGCCGGCACGCCTTCGACGTGTGGGTGCACGAACAGGACCTGCGCACGGCCCTCGGCCGGCCCGGCAACCTCGACTCCCCCGGCGCGCATGTCGCCCGTGACGTGCTGCTCGGCGAACTGCCGCGCGTGGTCGCCGAGGACGCGCAGGCGCCGCGCAGCTCGGCCGTCGTCTTCGACGTCCACGGCCCCGTCGAGTTCCTGCGCACGATCCGCGTCGACATCCAGGGCCGCGGCACCCTCGAAACGGCCCCCGCCCTCGGCCCCGCCGCCACCCTCACCCTCGACTGGGAGACATACGTCCGCCTGGCCTGCGGCCGCGTGACACCGGAGTCGGTGACCGACAGGGTGAAGACGGAGGGCGACCCGGACCTGACGGCGGCGATCCTGAGGAACTTCACGGTGACGCAGTAGCCCCAGCCGTGGCCGCCGCTCCCGCTCAGCTGCGGTCAGTCGTGCCTCCCCCAGTGCCTCAAGGGGCCTGGGAGGTGCCCCCGGGCGGCACGGGTGGGCGCAGCGGCACCTCGCCGCGCCGAGCCGCGCACCCACCCGGCCTCGGCATCAGCGGACAGTGCGGCGAAAACCCCATGCCGCCCACGCCCCGCCCCACGTACCGTGCTTGCGCATGACAACCCCGCCCCGCCACAGCCGCCTCACCTTCCACGGCCCCCTGTCCGAAGCACGCGCAGACCGGCTGGTCACCCGCCTGACCCGCCGCACCCCCGCAACGGTCCTCGACATCGGCTGCGGCTGGGGCGAGCTCATGCTCCGCATCCTCGCCGCCACCCCGAATGCCACCGGCACCGGCATCGACATCAACGCCGACGACCTGGCTCGTGGCCGGAAGGCCGCCGCGGAACGCGGACTTGCACCCCGGGTCCGCTTCATCGAGGAATCCGCCACCGGCACTCCCCACGGCCCCGCCGACCTCGTCCTGTGCGTAGGCGCGAGCCAGGCCCTCGGCAGCCGATTGCCCGAAGCCCTGGGCCAACTACGCAGGCTCGTCACCGACCACGGTCGCGTCCTCCTCGGCGAAGGCTTCTGGCACCGCACCCCGACCGAGGCCGAACTGTCCCGCATGTGGCCGGACGCGAAGGCCACCGACCACCCCGACCTCGCGACCCTCGTCGGCCTGGCCGTCGAGGCGGGGTTCCGGCCGGAGTGGACGGAGACCGCGAGCCTCGACGAATGGGAGGAGTTCGAGTCGGCGTACCTCGCGGACACCGAGGTGTGGCTCGCCCGGCACCCCGGCCACCCCCTGGCCGCCGAGACCCGGGAGCGCGCCGACCGCCACCGAGCCGCCTGGCTCACCTACCGCGGTGTCCTCGGGCTCGCGTATCTCACCCTCGTTCCGGTGACGGCCCGTTGACCTACGCCGGCACGTGCACCGTCTCCACCCGGCTCGCCACCAGCCGCTCCCGCTCGCGCCGGGCCGCCCGCTTCCGCAGCCGCAGGATCTGCGTGACCCCGAGCGCCTGGAGGACGAACACCGCCGAGAAGGCCACCGTGTAGTCGTCGCCGGTGGCGTCCAGCAGCACCCCGACCGCGAACAGCGTGGTCATGGAGGCCACGAAGCCGCCCATGTTGGTGATGCCGGAGGCCGTGCCCTGCCGCTCGGGCGGGTTCGCCGGGCGGGCGAAGTCGAAGCCGAGCATCGAGGCGGGCCCGCAGGCCCCGAGCACCGTGCACAGCACGATCAGCAGCCACATCGGGGCGTGCGGGCCGGGGTAGGCCAGCGTCGCCGCCCACAGGGCCGCCGTCGTCCCGACCGTGCCGAGCGCGAGCGGCAGCCGCGCCTCCTGGTGCCGGGCGACGATCTGCCCGTAGACCAGGCCGACGACCATGTTCGACAGCACGACGAGCGTGAGGAGCTCGCCGGCCGTGGCCCGGGACAGTCCCTGTGCTTCGACGAGGAACGGCAGGCCCCACAGCAGCAGGAACACCATCGCCGGGAACTGGGTCGTGAAGTGCACCCACAGTCCGAGCCGCGTCCCCGGCTCCCGCCAGGCGGCGGCGATCTGCCGCCGTACGTAGGCCGCGCCCTGGTGCGGAAGCGGCTCCGGCTCGTGGCCCTCCGGGTGGTCCTTCAGAAACAGCAGCACCAGGACGAACACCACGGCCCCGGCGGCCGCGCTGCCCGCGAAGGCCGGCGTCCAGCCGACGCCGTGCAGCAGCCGGGCCAGGACGAGCGTGGAGACGAGGTTGCCCGCCATGCCCACCAGCCCCGCGAACTGGGCGACGAGCGGCCCTCGCCGGGCCGGGAACCACCGGGTGCCCAGCCGCAGCACGCTGATGAACGTCAGCGCGTCACCGCAGCCGAGCAGCGCCCGGGAGGCGAGTGCCATGCCGTACGACGGGGAGAACGCGAAACCCAGCTGCCCGGCCGTGAACAGCACCGCCCCGAGGGCCAGCACCTTCTTGGTGCCGAGCCGGTCGACGAGCAGGCCGACGGGTATCTGCATGCCCGCGTAGACCAGCAGCTGGAGGATGGAGAACGTGGACAGCGCGGAGGCGTTGACGTGGAAGCGGTCGGCCGCGTCGAGGCCCGCCACGCCCAGGGACGTGCGGAAGATGACCGCGACGAAGTAGACCGAGACGCCGATGCCCCAGACGGCCAGGGCCCGGCGGCCACCCTGAGGCTCAGCCGGCAGCGCCGTGCCGGTCATCGGACCTCCCCCCGGGCCAGGTGCGAGAACCAGCCGATGTGACGGTGGACCAGTCCGACGGCCGCCTCGGCGTCCCCGGTCCGCAGTGCGTCGAGGATCTCCTCGTGCTCGGCGAGGGTCTTGGCGATCCGGTCGGGGTGGGAGTGCATGACGGCGACGCCCATCCGCAACTGGCGGTCGCGCAGCTGGTCGTAGAGCCGGGAGAGGATCTCGTTGCCGCCGCTGCGGACGATCTCGGCGTGGAAGCAGCGGTCGGTGACGGCGGCCCCGGCGAGGTCTCCTTCGGCGGCCTGCCGCTTCTGCCGGGCCAGCAGCTCCTCCAGGCGCTCGATGAGCCCGGGGGGCGCGGGCACGGCCTTGCGCGCCGCGTGCTCCTCGACGAGCAGCCGCGTCTCGACGACGTCGGCGATCTCCTGGGCGGAGACGGGCAGGACGAGGGCGCCCTTCTTCGGATAGAGCCGGATCAGCCCCTCGGCCTCCAGCCGGAGCAGCGCCTCGCGCACCGGCGTGCGCGAAACCCCGACGGCCTCGGCGAGCTCGCCCTCGGTGAGCAGGGTCCCACCCTCGTAACGGCGTTCCAGGACACCCTGTTTGACGTGGGTGTAGACGCGGTCGGCGGCGGGAGGTTGCTTCACGGCCAGGGTCATGCGGACAGCATAGATACAACAGGTGCGCATGGATGTATCCGTCCAGTATGCGGACCCGAATGTCACACGTCTGTGGCAAAGGGCGGGCCTGCCTCGGCAACGGCGCAACCACATGTGCTAGTTACGAGTGAGACACGTGCGGCCCCCTTCCCCTCGTCCTCAATCCGGCCGCACGCCTGGGGCATTCAACGTAATCGGGGTACTTCACTTGATAACCGGCATTAAGGGCACCCGTCTCCGCAGAGCTGCGGCCGTCGCCGTGACCACCGGCGCCATGCTCGCGACCGGAGCCCTCACCGTTGCGCCGGCGCAGGCCGCCACGGCGCCCTCGATCGCCGCCAAGGGCGGCTACGTGATGAACAACGCGACCGGCAAGTCGCTCTACACCAAGGCGGCCGACACCCGCCGCTCCACCGGCTCGACCACCAAGATCATGACGGCCCTGGTGGTGCTGAAGCAGCCGAAGCTCAACCTGGACAGCAAGGTCACGATCCAGAAGGCGTACAGCGACTACATCGTCGACAACAACTGGGCGTCCAACGCCAAGCTGATCGTCGGCGACAAGGTCACCGTCCGCCAGCTGCTGTACGGGCTGATGCTGCCGTCCGGCTGCGACGCGGCGTACGCGCTCGCCGACAAGTTCGGCTCGGGCTCGACGCGGGCGGCGCGCGTGAAGTCGTTCATCGGCAAGATGAACACCACCGCCAAGGACCTGGGTCTGAAGAACACCCACTTCGACTCGTTCGACGGCATCGGCAAGGGCGCCAACTACTCGACACCGCGCGATCTGACGAAGCTCGCCAGCAGCGCGATGAAGAACTCCATGTTCCGCACGGTCGTCAAGACGAAGAAGTACACGGCGAAGACGACCACGAAGTCCGGCGGCACGCGGACGATGGCCCCGTGGGAGAACACCAACCCGCTGCTGAGCAGCTACAGCGGCGCGATCGGTGTGAAGACCGGCTCCGGCCCGGAGGCCGGGTTCTGCCTGGTCTTCGCCGCCACCCGCAACGGCAAGACGGTCATCGGCACGGTCCTCGCCTCGACCGACAAGGACACGCGGAAGTCGGACGCCACGAAGCTGATGAACTACGGCTTCGCGAAGTAGCGCAAGCAGGACGGGCACCACGAAGGGGGGCTCACCGCCGATGGCGGTGAGCCCCCTTTCGCTCGTCACGCAGCCGTGCGCTGACGGCGCTCCAGCGCCCGGCGACGTAGTCGAAGTCCGAGGCATGGGTCGCTGTTGACGGTCTGCTGAAGCTCTCTCCCCTCTTGAACGGGGGAGATTCCGCCCTACCTTACGGTGGGAGGCTTGACGCGGCGAGCGCGCCTGACGACTGCTCTTCCAGCAGCCGGGAAGGCCACGAGGCCCGATTGCCGACCCGAGGTCCGGCTCGCGCCATAATGCACAGCCCACTGGCCCCCAATACGCCGCGGCGGCCCCCGGCCCAGTGGGCAGGGGGCCGCCGTGACCGGCTCACGCCCAGCTGATCAGGCGCTTCGGCTGCTCCAGGATCGCCGCCACGTCCGCCAGGACCTTCGAGCCCAGTTCCCCGTCGACCAGTCGGTGGTCGAACGACAGGGCCAGGGTGGTGACCTGACGGGGCTTCACCTTGCCCTTGTGGACCCACGGCTGGAGCTTGATCGCACCGACAGCGAGGATCGCGGACTCACCGGGGTTGAGGAGTGGCGTGCCCGTGTCGACGCCGAAGACACCGACGTTGGTGATCGTCACCGTGCCGCCCTGCATGGCCGCCGGGGACGTCTTGCCGTCCCTGGCGGTCGACACCAGCTCGCCCAGCGACTCGGCCAGCTGAGGCAGCGTCTTGGCGTGGGCGTCCTTGATGTTCGGCACGATCAGGCCGCGCGGGGTCGCGGCCGCGATGCCCAGGTTCACGTAGTGCTTGACCACGATCTCCTGCGCGGCCTCGTCCCAGGACGCGTTGATGTCCGGGTTCCGCTTGATCGCGACGAGCAGCGCCTTGGCGATCAGCAGCAAGGGGTTCACGCGCACGCCCGCGAACTCCTTGTCCTGCTTCAGCTCCTCGACCAGCTTCATCGTGCGCGTCACGTCGACGGTCACGAACTCCGTGACATGCGGCGCGGTGAACGCCGAGCCGACCATCGCCGCCGCCGTCGCCTTGCGGACGCCCTTGATCGGGACACGGGTCTCGCGGGTGGTGTCGTACGACACCGCTGCCGGTGCGGGCGCCGGGGCGGCGGCCACGGGGGCCTCCTGCTGCGGTGCCTGCGCCTGAGCCACCGCCGCATGCACGTCCTCGCGGGTGATGACGCCGTCCGGGCCGGTCGGGACGACCGTCGTCAGATCGACGCCCAGGTCCTTGGCCAGCTTGCGGACCGGCGGCTTGGCGAGGGGGCGTTCCAGGCCGGCGGGGGCGGCCGGGGGCGGGGCCCCGTGGCCGTTCAGCTCCGTCTGGATCGCCGTCGAGGCCTGCTGCACCGGGACCTCGGGGCCCTTGCGGGGGCGGCGGCGGGTGGACGACGTCGCCACCCCGTAGCCGACCAGGACCGGCTGGCGGCCGGAGCCCTCCGCCTTCGGCTCGTCCGCCGGCCGGGGCGCCGGGGGCTGCTCGGCGGCGGGCGCGGGCTGCTCGGCTGCGGGTGCGGCACCTCCGCTCACGTCCACCGCGATGATCGCCGTGCCCACGTCGACCGTGGTGCCCTCGGGGAAGTGCAGCTCACGGACCACCCCGTCGTACGGGATGGGCAGCTCGACGGCCGCCTTCGCCGTCTCGACCTCGCACACCACCTGGCCGTCCGTGACCGTGTCGCCCGGCTGGACGTACCACTTGAGGATCTCGGCCTCGGTGAGTCCCTCGCCCACGTCGGGCATCTTGAACTCGCGCACGGACGCTTCCGTCATCGTCGTCACGACCCTCTCCTCAGTACGCCAGCGAGCGGTCGACGGCATCCAGCACCCGGTCCAGGTTCGGCAGGTACTCCTCCTCCAGGCGGGCCGGCGGGTACGGGGCGTGGTAGCCGCCGACCCGGAGCACCGGGGCCTCCAGGTGGTAGAAGCAGCGCTCCGTGATCCGCGCGGCGATCTCCGCGCCCGAGCCGAAGAACACCGGCGCCTCGTGGACCACGACCAGGCGGCGGGTCTTCTCCACGGAGGCCTGGAGGGAGTCGAAGTCGAGCGGGGAGACCGAGCGCAGGTCGAGGACCTCCAGGTTCCTGCCCTCCTCGGCGGCCGCGTCGGCGACCTCCTGGCAGAGCTTCACCATCGGACCGTACGCGGCCAGGGTGAGGTCGGTGCCCTCGCGGACCACCTGGGCCTTGTGCAGCGGGCCCGGGATGGCCTCGGTGTTGACCTCGCCCTTGTCCCAGTAGCGGCGCTTGGGCTCGAAGAAGATCACCGGATCGTCGCTCTGGATGGCCTGCTGCATCATCCAGTACGCGTCCGACGCGTTCGACGGAGAGACGATCTTCAGACCGGCCACATGCGCGAACAGCGCCTCCGGCGACTCCGAGTGGTGCTCCACCGCGCCGATCCCGCCACCGTAGGGGATACGCACGACGACCGGCAGCTTGACCTTGCCCAGCGAACGCGCGTGCATCTTCGCCAGCTGCGTGACGATCTGGTCATACGCCGGGAAGACGAACCCGTCGAACTGGATCTCCACCACCGGCCGGTAGCCGCGCAGCGCCAGGCCGATGGCCGTGCCCACGATGCCCGACTCGGCCAGCGGGGTGTCGATGACCCGGCTCTCGCCGAAGTCCTTCTGCAGGCCGTCCGTCACCCGGAAGACACCGCCGAGCTTGCCGACGTCCTCGCCCATGATCAGGACCTTGGGGTCGGAGTCCAGGGCACGGCGCAGCGACTCGTTGATCGCCTTGGCCAGAGCCATCTTGTCGGCCATCTCAGTTACCCCCCTCGTCGGCGAACGACGCCTGGTAGGCGGCGAACTGGGCACGCTCCTCGTCGACGAGCGCATGCCCGTCCGCGTAGACGTTCTCGAAGATCGCGAAATGGTCCGGGTCCGGCATGGCACGCACCGCCTCGCGCACTCGTTTGCCCAACGCCTCGGACTCGGCCTCCAGTTCCGCGAAGAATCCCTCGTCCGCGTGGTTCGAGGCCTCCAGATAGCGGCGAAGGCGCAGGATCGGGTCCTTCGCCTCCCAGGCCTGGCGCTCCTCGTCGCCCCGGTAGCGGGTGGGGTCGTCGGAGGTGGTGTGGGCGCCCATGCGGTAGGTGAACGCCTCGACGAGGGTCGGGCCCTCGCCGGCGCGGGCCCGCTCCAGGGCCCACCGGGTGACCGCGAGGCAGCCGAGCACGTCGTTGCCGTCGACGCGGACGCCCGGGAAGCCGAAGCCCTGCGCGCGCTGGTAGATCGGCACGCGGGACTGCTTCTCGGTCGGTTCGGAGATGGCCCACTGGTTGTTCTGGCAGAAGAACACGACGGGGGCGTTGTAGACCGCGGAGAAGGTGAACGATTCGGCCACGTCGCCCTGGCTGGAGGCACCGTCGCCGAAGTAGGCGATCACCGCGCTGTCGGCGCCGTCCTTGGCGATGCCCATGGCGTAGCCGGTGGCGTGCAGCGTCTGGGAGCCGATGACGATCGTGTAGAGCTGGAAGTTGTTGCCGTTCGGGTCCCAGCCGCCATT
The DNA here is from genome assembly GCF_056430805.1 of Streptomyces sp. NPDC045955. Taxonomy (NCBI): domain Bacteria; kingdom Bacillati; phylum Actinomycetota; class Actinomycetes; order Kitasatosporales; family Streptomycetaceae; genus Streptomyces; species Streptomyces sp. NPDC045955. Next base: position 250,404 of record NZ_JBWKKY010000002.1, on the reverse strand, counting down.
GTTCACGCCGCGGAACATGCCGAGCAGGTTGGTCGGGTCCACACCGCGGCACCAGGCGACACCGTGCTCGCGGTAGGTGGGGAAGACGTAGTCGTCGTCGCGCAGGGCCCGGCCGGAGCCGATCTGGGCGGCCTCCTGGCCGAGCAGCGAGGCCCACAGGCCCAGCTCGCCCTGGCGCTGCAGGGAGGTCGCCTCGGCGTCGAAGCGGCGGGTGAGCACCATGTCGCGGTACAGACCGCGGAGCTCTTCCGGGGTGACACCGGCGACGTACTTGTCGTACTCGGCGTTCTTGACCCGCTTGCCCTCGGGCGTCAGCAGCTGCACGAGCTGGGGCTCGGCGCCGGCGTCCTTCTTGGCGGTCGTGCGGGTGGTGCGCTTGGTGCCGGTGGTGCCGGCCTTGCTTCCGGCGCTGCGTCGCGGTGTGCGCGCGGCAGTGCTCTCCACGGTCACGTGTGCTCCTCCGTCGGTCCGGCCCCCGGGGTTGCCGGTAGGCCAGTGCGGCTCACCTGTTCTCGACCACCGGGCACGGGGTGGGTGCCACTCGGCCGGGAACAGGCGTGACAGGTGCCCCGGCGAGCGCCCTGCAAAAGGCACGTTACCCAGTGCATCACATTTCTGCGAAACCCCTTCTGACCTGGGATTTTGCTTGGATATCCAAGTAAATCGGGAAGGTGTGGAAGGGGCCCTGGTCACAGCCTTGCAGGAGGCCGGAGCAACCGCACGTTAACCCGGTGACCCACGTCACGGGAAGAGTCCACTTTCCGGCGCGGCGAAACAGCACGCGCGCGTGGAACCCGTTTCCGGGTCCCACGCGCGCGTGGATCATCCGTTTCGTCCCGGCGTTCCCCTTCGGGGAGCCGGCCCCGGGTCAGCCGCCGTCGCCGCCCGCGCCGCCTCCGACGGCACCGGTCGCGCCGCCCGCGTCGGTGCCGCCCGTGTCGTCCGGCGGCGTCGCCGGGTCCGAGGGCTCCGGGTCCGTGGGCTCGTCGGTCGGCGCCTCGGTGGTCGGCTGGCCCGTCGGCTGGCCGGTGGGCGTCTCGGGAGCGCTCTGCGACGGCGTGTAGGACGGCGTGTACGACGGCGTCCACTGGCCGCCGCCGGAGCTCGTGCCGGTGCCGTCGTCCGTGGACGTGTCGGTCGGCTCGTCGGTCGGCTCGTCGCTCGGCGTCTCGCTGGGCGTCTTCTTGTCGGCCGTCTGCGAGGTGGTCGGCGACTGCTTGGTGCCGGGCTCCTTCGTGTCACCGCCGGTGCCCTTGAGCGCCAGGGCGACACCCACCGCGACCGCGATCACCGCGAGCACGGCGAGGATCCACAGCTTGCCGCGGCCGCCGCCCTTGTTGCCGTGGCCCTCGAAGCCGCCGTCGTCCCCGCTGCCGTAGCCCGCGGGCAGGATCGGCGACGGGATCTGCGCGGTGCCGGAGGGGTCCCCTGGGTGGCCCATCACGGCCGTGCCGGCGAAGCCGCCCGACGGGGTGTGGCGGCCCTCGTGCATGTCGACCGGGCCGGTGTTCCAGGTGCCGGTGTGGCCGCCCTGGTCGTAGAGCATCTGGAGCGCGTACTGGACCAGCCCGCGCATCTCCTCGGCCGTCTGGAAACGGTCGTCCGGCTCCTTGGCGAGGGAGCGCATGACCAGGCCGTCGAGCTCGGGCGGACAGGCGTCGGAGGCCTCGGAGGGAGGCGTCGGGATGTCCTGGACGTGCTGGTAGACCACCGACAGCGGGGTCTCGCCGGTGAACGGCGGGCGCAGCGAGAGGAGTTCGTAGAGCAGACAGCCCGTCGCGTACAGGTCGGAGCGGTGGTCGACGGCCTTGCCGAGCGCCTGCTCGGGCGACAGGTACTGCGGCGTGCCCATGACCATGCCGGTCTGTGTCATCGTCGACTGCGCGCCGTGCAGGGCGCGGGCGATGCCGAAGTCCATCACCTTCACGGCGCCGTTGTGCGTGATGATGACGTTGGCCGGCTTGATGTCGCGGTGCACGATGCCGTGCTGGTGCGAATAGGCGAGCGCCTCCAGGACGCCCGAGACGATGATCAGGGCCTGCTCGGGGCCCGGCGCCTCGGCGTTCAGCAGCAGGTCGCGGATCGTGCGGCCCTCGACCAGCTCCATGACGATGTAGGGCACGGACTGGCCGCCGACGACGTCCTCGCCGGAGTCGTACACGGCGACGATCGCATGGTGGTTGAGGCCGGCGACCGACTGGGCCTCGCGCGTGAAGCGCGCCTTGGACACCGGGTCCTCGGCGAGGTCGGAACGGAGCAGCTTGACAGCGACGGTGCGCCCGAGGCGGACGTCCTCGGCGGCGAACACCTCGGCCATGCCGCCCCGGCCGAGTCTGTGGGTCAGCCGGTACCGGCCGTCCCCGACCAGCCCGCCGTTCCCCCAGGACTCCGGCGCGTCCGACATGCCGCCGCCAGTCGCCTCGGGTTCGGACGGGCCCTGAGCGCGCTGCTGCTGTGCCATCAGTCCTCGCCGTCGTTTCTGCCCGCGGTGCGCGCGGTGTTGTTACGGTCTCCGTCGGCCACGCTACAGCCTCCGCGCAAGCCGCCGGTCCGAGACGGGGTGCCAGGACCGGCACGGGACGGACGCGTCATGAAACCTTTACTCCGTACTGTCGTGCAAATTCTGTGGGCCGGCGGTACGTCCCCTGTAACGCTTCCGCGACGCTTCTTTCGCGTACGGTCACGGAACGGGCACCGAGCTTGACGTGTCAGTGCCCTGGGGCAGACTTGGCCGGGAATGGCGGTTTGGATCAACGCGGATCGCGCGGATCAGCATCGGATCAGCGACAGTCGGCGGCGCCTCAAGGGCTACGGGGGAAACGGGACATGAGCCAGGACGGCGCACAGGGCCAGTACACGGGGCGGGCGCTCGCCAATGGCCGCTATCAGCTGCGTGATCTGCTCGGCCAGGGCGGCATGGCCTCGGTGCACCTCGCGTACGACAGCGTGCTCGACCGGCAGGTCGCGATCAAGACACTTCACACCGATCTCGGTCGGGAACAGGCCTTCCGCGAGCGGTTCCGCCGCGAGGCCCAGTCCGTGGCCAAGCTCACGCACACCAACATCGTCTCGGTCTTCGACACCGGCGAGGACACCCTCGACGGCATGACGACGCCGTACATCGTCATGGAGTACGTCGAGGGCCGTCCCCTCGGCTCGGTCCTCGACGAGGACGTCCGGCAGCAGGGCGCGATGCCCGCCGACAAGGCGCTGAAGATCACCGCGGACGTGCTCGCCGCGCTGGAGATCAGCCACGAGATGGGGCTGGTCCACCGGGACATCAAGCCGGGCAACGTGATGATGACCAAGCGCGGCGTGGTCAAGGTCATGGACTTCGGCATCGCCCGCGCCATGCAGTCCGGTGTGACGTCGATGACGCAGACCGGCATGGTCGTCGGCACCCCCCAGTACCTCTCGCCGGAACAGGCCCTCGGCCGCGGTGTGGACGCCCGCTCCGACCTGTACTCGGTCGGCATCATGCTGTTCCAACTGGTCACCGGGCGGCTGCCGTTCGAAGCGGACTCGCCGCTGGCCATCGCGTATGCGCACGTGCAGGAGGAGCCGCCGGTTCCGTCCTCGGTCAACCGCGCGCTGCCCCCGGCCGTGGACGCGCTGATCGCCCGCGCGCTGAAGAAGAACCCGAACGAGCGCTTCCCCAGCGCGGAGGCCATGCGCGACGAGTGCCTGCGCGTGGCGTCGTCCTTCCAGGCCGCCCCGCCGAGCATCGTGCCGGGCACCCAGGCCCCGAGCGGTGCGGGAGTCGGCTCGGCCGTGTTCCCGCCGGTCGACCAGGCGACCCCGGCGCCGTCGGGCCAGGTGCAGACGCCCTACCAGCCGACCCCGCCCCCGAACCCGTACGGCACGCCCGCCCCGACGGCGCCGTCCCCGGCGTACGGCTACCCGCAGCAGGGCGGCTACCAGACCCCGTCGCCCGCCGCGTACTCGCCGCAGCCGGGTCCGTCGACCCCGCCGCCGTACAACCTCTCGCCGCAGACCGCGCAGGTCTCCCCGGGCGGCGGCAAGAGCAACAAGCCGGTGATCATCGGCTCGATCGTGGTGTCCGTCGTCGCGGTCGGCGGTCTGATCGCGGCCCTGCTGATGAACAACGGCGGCGAGGACGACCAGGGCGGCGGGGGCAGCAGCGCGAGTGCGTCGGCCTCGGCCTCCAAGAAGCCGGGCTACCGCGGGCCGGACACCTCGAAGACGATCGACACCGAGGAGTGCACGGAGCCGCAGGAGTCGTACAACGACCCCGACAAGATCCGGATGCCCGACTTCAAGTTCAAGGACATCACCTCGGTCAAGGCCTGCCTCCAGGCGGCCGGCTGGGAGAAGAAGATCAACAACGTGGACGAGAACACGTACGGCGACGGCACGGTCATGAACCAGTTCCCGTCCGCCGACACCGACGTGGACCCGGAGAACATGCCGGAGATCGAGCTCGGCGTCTCCACGGGCAACCCGCCGGCCTGATCCGCCCGTGCGAAGGGCCCGGCAGCCGACGCTGCCGGGCCCTTCGCACGGCCGGTGCGCGGACGCGCTTACAGGTACGGCCCGCCCGTTCGGCCGGCTGAACGGCCGCCCGGGGGCTGGTCGTCGAGGCCGTCATGCCCGACGCCCGGCGGGAGGGCGCGGCGCATCTGCTCCAGCTGGGCGCGGGCCGCCATCTGCTGGGCGAACAGCGTGGTCTGGATCCCGTGGAAGAGCCCCTCCAGCCAGCCGACCAGCTGGGCCTGCGCGATGCGCAGCTCCGCGTCGCTCGGGGTCGTCTCGTCCGTGAACGGCAGGGAGAGCCGCTCCAGCTCCTCCACCAGCTCGGGGGCCAGACCGTCCTCCAGCTCCTTCACGGAGCTGGCGTGGATCTCCTTGAGCCGGACCCGGCTGGCCTCGTCCAGGGGAGCCGCGCGCACCTCCTCCAGAAGCTGCTTGATCATGCTGCCGATCCGCATGACCTTCGCGGGCTGCTCCACCTGTTCCGTGACCGGAGTCTCGCGGGAGTCCTCGTCCCCGCCGCCGCCGCTGAGCGCCATGCCGTCCTGGCCCACGACCAGGATCTGCGGGTTCTCCGGCGACCTTTCGTTCCTCGGCATCTCCATGCCGCCATTCTCTCGCACGCCTGCACCTCACCTCCGTGGTGCCCCCGCGGGAGGCTGATCCACCGTGTCGGAGGAGACGTGCGCGCCGGTCCCGGGGTTGCTCGACCAAGGGTGAATCCGGCTCCCGGGTGAGGTGCGGCGGCCGGGGGTGATTCCGTCTGTCGGCCGAACCCGGAGTGCCGGACGTGTGGGGCGGTGTGAGGCTGATTGCCTTGATCTGACCGAACGTGCCGATCTTGCCCTACCGGGCACGGCGGGAGGGGGTCACCCACGTGACTCCATGGCAACGCGCACTGCGGGCGACGGGACTGGTGGTCGCCCTGGGGGCGGGTGCGGTCGTCTCACCGTACGGGGCAGGCGTCTCGTACGGCGCTGTCCAGTCCGTGCGGTCCTACGACGACCCAGGTGGAGGCGCCCTCGCCGCTCCCTCCGCCCCGGGCAAGCCCTCGCGGGCCGGGAGCCGGGCCGGTGAGGGGCGGGAGCGGCCGGGGCGGCCGCAGGACGCCGAGGAGGAGCGCGGCGCCGGTGAGGCCACCGCTGTGCCCGAGGAGTCCCGGGAAGCCGTTCCCGAGCCCTCCGCCCCGACGGAGCAGCCCGTACGGGAGGCCGCCGCCTCTCGCGCCGACCGCCCCGTCGGACCGGTCCTGCGCATCCTGCCGCTGGGCAGCGGCCTGGTCCTGATCGGACTCGGCCTCGGCCTCGCCTTCATCGCCCTGCGGCTGCGGCGGGTCTAGGCCGTGCCCGCAAAGTCCCGCCTGCCCCGCGGGCGGACGACGGGACTTTGCGGACACGACCCAGGACCTGCCGTCTCAGGCGCCCTGCGGGGTGATCAGCAGCACCTTGCCGATGTGGCCACTCTCCTCCACGACCCGGTGGGCGGCGGGCGCCTGCGGCATCGGGAGCTCACGGTCGACGACCGGGCGCAGGTGGCCGCCGGCGAACAGGGGCCAGACGTGTTCCCGCACGGCCGCGACGATGGCCGCCTTCTCCTCCAGCGGCCGGGCGCGCAGGGACGTCGCGCTGATGGCGGCGCGCTTGGCGAGCAGGGCACCGATGTTCAGCTCGCCCTTGATGCCGCCCTGCATGCCGATGATCGCGAGCCGGCCGTTGACGGCGAGGGTCTTGACGTTGCGCTCCAGGTACTTGGCGCCCATGTTGTCGAGGATGACGTCGGCACCGGCGCCGTCCGTGGCCTTCCGGACCTCCTCGACGAAGTCCTGCTCGCGGTAGTTGACCAGGATGTCGGCGCCCAGTTCGGCACACCGGTCCAGCTTCTCCTTCGTACCGGCCGTGACCGCCACCCGCGCGCCGACGGCCTTGGCCAGCTGGATCGCCATCGTGCCGATGCCGCTGGAGCCGCCGTGCACGAGCAGCGTCTCGCCCGGGCGCAGGTGGGCGATCATGAAGACGTTCGACCAGACGGTGCAGGTCACCTCGGGCAGGGCCGCGGCCTGCGTCAGGCCGATGCCCTCGGGCACGGGCAGCAGCTGTCCGGCGGGGACGACCACCTTCTCGGCGTAGCCGCCGCCGGAGAGCAGCGCGCACACCTCGTCGCCCACGTTCCAGCCGGAGACACCGGGGCCGATCTCGGCGATCCGCCCGGAGCACTCCAGGCCGGGGTAGGGGGACGCGCCGGGCGGCGGGTCGTAGAAGCCCTGCCGTTGCAGGATGTCGGCCCGGTTGACGGCACCGGCCGCCACCTCGACCAGGACCTCGCCCTCGCCGGGCACGGGATCCGGGACCTCGTCCCAGACCAGCGCCTCGGGCCCACCAGGTTCGGGAATCGTGATCGCATGCATGAAGGGGACGGTACTCCCCGGTCGCCGGACCGACTTCCCTCCGCCCCCGGACCGATCCCGCCTCCGTCATGGGTCCGGTCCCTTCCGGCATCCGTGTGCGGGGACCGATGAGTTTGCGCGACGGTGAAGGTCTCCCCATGCGTAGCCCACGTACTCGGAAGGACCCGACACATGAGCACGCAGACGTCCGGCCTGGCGATCGAGACCGCGGGCCTGGTGAAAACCTTCGGCGAGACGAGGGCGGTCGACGGAGTGGACCTGTCCGTGCCCGCGGGCACGGTCTACGGCGTCCTCGGCCCGAACGGCGCGGGCAAGACCACCACCGTGAAGATGCTCGCCACGCTGCTCCGGCCGGACGGCGGCGAGGCCCATGTCTTCGGCCACGACATCGTCCGCGAGGCCGACGAGGTGCGCGGCCGGGTGAGCCTCACCGGCCAGTACGCGTCGGTGGACGAGGACCTCACCGGCACCGAGAACCTGGTCCTGCTGGGCCGGCTGCTCGGCCACCACAAGAAGGCCGCCCGGGACCGCGCGGCCCAGCTCCTGGAGGCCTTCGGGCTCACCGAGGCGGCCGGGAAGCAGGTCAAGCAGTACTCGGGCGGCATGCGGCGCCGCATCGACATCGCCGCGTCCATCCTCAACACCCCCGATCTGCTGTTCCTCGACGAGCCGACGACCGGCCTCGACCCGCGCAGCCGCAACCAGGTCTGGGACATCGTGCGGGCCGTCGTCGCCCAGGGCACCACCGTGCTGCTGACCACGCAGTATCTGGACGAGGCCGACCAGCTGGCGTCCCGGATCGCCGTCATCGACCGCGGCCGGGTGATCGCCGAGGGCACCAAGGGCGAGCTGAAGTCCTCCGTGGGCGCCGGATCCGTCCATCTGCGGCTGAGGGATCCGGACCTACGGGACCTGGCGGCGGACCTGCTGCGCCGGACCCTCGACGCACAGGTGCAGCTGGAGCACGACCCGGTGGCGCTGACCGCCCGCCTCGGTGCGGCGGCGAGCGCCGACAACGCAGCCCAGCAGGCGTCCCGCGCGCTGAGCGAGCTGGCCCACGCCGGGATCACCGTCGACAACTTCTCGCTGGGCCAGCCCAGCCTGGACGAGGTGTTCCTCGCCCTCACCGGCCACGACACGCACGACTCCTCCCACCACTCCGACGACCCGAAGGACGAGGTGGCGGCATGAGCACCGCGACGACCACCGAGAGCAAGGAACTCGCCCCGGTCAGCGCCGAAACCCTCGCCGCGCTGCTCGTCTCCAAGGAGCGTCCGCCCCGGCCCAGCGCCTGGTCGACCTCGATCACCTTCGGCTGGCGGGCGATCCTCAAGATCAAGCACGTGCCGGAGCAGCTCTTCGACGTCACGGCGTTCCCGATCATGATGGTGCTGATGTACACGTACCTGTTCGGCGGGGCACTGGCCGGCTCGCCGAAGGAATACATCCAGTTCCTGCTGCCGGGCATCCTCGTGATGTCGGTCGTGATGATCACGATGTACACGGGCGTCTCGGTCAACACCGACATCGAGAAGGGCGTCTTCGACCGGTTCCGCAGCCTGCCGATCTGGCGGCCCTCGACGATGGTCGGCTATCTGCTCGGCGACGCCCTGCGGTACACGATCGCGTCCGTCGTGATGCTCACCGTCGGCATCATCCTCGGCTACCGGCCGGACGGCGGGATCGGCGGTGTGCTCGCCGGGATCGCCCTGCTGGTGCTCTTCTCGTTCGCCTTCTCGTGGATCTGGACCATGTTCGGGCTGATGCTGCGCACCGAGAAGTCGGTGATGGGCGTCAGCATGATGGTGATCTTCCCGCTCACCTTCCTGTCCAACGTCTTCGTCGACCCGAAGACCATGCCGGGCTGGCTCCAGGCCTTCGTCAACAACAGCCCCATCACCCATCTGGCGTCGGCGGTGCGCGGACTGATGGGCGGCGACTGGCCGACCGCCGAGGTCGCCTGGTCGCTGGGCTGGGCCGGACTGTTCGTGCTGGTCTTCGGGCCGGTCACGATGCGGCTGTACAACCGGAAGTAGGCCGGGGGCAACTTGGCCGGCCGTCGCGCACGGGGAGAGTGCGTGGCGGCCGGCCTCTCGTCCTGCTGGTCAGCTGCGGGGCATCGGCGGCAACGGCCTTACATCAGGCGCGATCTGTGAGCCGGGCGTCGCCCGCACGATCGTGATGAGCCGGTCCGTCAGCTCCAGCGTGCCGACGGCCGGATCGTCGTAGCCGAGCACCCGGTGACCGCGTATGACGCTCACCACCAGGTCGGTGACCTCCCGCGGGGTCTTGCCCACCTCGGCCTTGACCACCGGCCGTTCGACGATGTCGAGCCCGCTGCCCTGCTGGATGAGGTCCTCCATCACCATGCCCGCGGAGGGGCTGAGCACCGACAGGCCGAGCAGACGGCCGGCGGCGCTGGCACTGGTGATGACCGCGTCGGCGCCCGACTGCTTGAGCAGCGGCGCGTTCTCCTCTTCCCGCACGGCGGCCACGATGTTCGCCCCGCGGTTGAGCTGCCGGGCCGTCAGCGCCACCAGGACCGCCGTGTCGTCGCGCTGCGTCGCGATGATGATCTGGCGCGCCTTGTGCACCTCGGCCCGCTTCAGCACCTCACTGCGCGTCGCGTCCCCGACGATGCCCGCGTACCCCTCGGCGGTCGCGGCGTCGATCACCTTGGAACTGGGGTCGACCACGACGACCTGCTCCTTCCTCAGGCCCGTCGCGCAGACGGTCCGGATCGCCGACCTGCCCTTCGTGCCGAATCCGATGACGACGGTGTGATCGCGCAAGGTGGACCTCCAGCGGGTCAGTCGCCACTCCTCCCGGGTGCGCTCGGTGAGGGCTTCGAGGGTGGTGCCGACCAGGATGATCAGGAACAGCACACGCAGGGGCGTGACGAGGAGGATGTTCGTGAGCCTGGCGGTATCGCTGGCGGGGGTGATGTCGCCGTAGCCGGTGGTGGAGAGGGTGACGGTCGCGTAGTAGAACGCGTCGAGGAGTGTGAGGCCACCGCCCGCGTTGTCGTTGTAGCCGCCGCGGTCGGCGTAGACGATCAGCGCGGTCACGACGAGGACCACCAGCGCGATGGACAGCCTCTTGGCGACCTGGCGGATCGGGTGCTCCACCACTTTCCTCGGGAGTTTCACCCGATGGGTCACCAGATGCTCGTCCGCCTGGCGGGCGATCGCGTCCTGACCCGGAAGTTTCACGTGAAACACACCCCGATTCCTCCGGACGCCCAGGGCAGGTCGAGCAGTTCCGCCTCCTGCCCCGCGCGGGCACCGCCCGGGGGCACGACCGCCAGGGCGTCGGCCGCCGCGATGCCGCGCAGCATGGCCGGTCCGTTGTAGTGCAGCGGCACGGCCTGGTCACCCCGCAGGACGACGGGGATGAGCCGGGTGTCGTACGGATGCCCGTGGACGGCGTCCCTGAGCGGCAGCGTGTACGGCTCCGGGGCCGGACGGGCCGCGAGGGTCCGCAGCAACGGCTCGGCGAGCGTCAGCAGCCCGGAGACGGCGGCGAGCGGGTTGCCCGGCAGGCCGACGAGGTGCTGGGTCTCCGAGATGCGGGCCAGCAGCATGGGGTGGCCGGGGCGCACCTTGACGCCATCCACGAGCAGTTCCGCGCCGATGCGGCGCAGCGTGGGGTGGACGTGGTCGACGGGGCCCGCGGCGGTGCCGCCGGTGGTGACGACCACATCGGCGTCGGACGTGGTGATCGCCCTGTGCAGGGCGCCGGCGTCGTCGCCGATGCGTCGTACGGCGGTGACCTCGGCGCCGAGCGCTCGCAGCCAGGGCGGCAGCATCGGGCCGAGCGCGTCCCGGATCAGACCGTCGTGCGGCCTTCCCTCGGTGAGCAACTCGTCGCCGAGGACGAGGACTTCGGCCCGAGGGCGTGGGACGGCGCTGACGGTGTCGTACCCGGCCGCCGCGGCGAGCCCGAGTACGGCCGGGGTGACGAGGGTGCCGACGGGCAGCAACTGGTCGCCGCTGCGGCACTCCTGGCCGCGCGGGCGGATGTCCTGGCCGGGGACGACGTCCCTGGTCGCGTACAGGCGGCCCTTGTCGTCGGTGCGGCCGTGCTCGCTGCGCAGAACGGCGGTGGTGTCCGGGGGGATGCGGGCGCCGGTGGCGATCCGGACGGCCTCGCCGTCGGTCAGGGGCCCGGGCGTGGCGTGCCCGGCCAGGATTCCGTCGTCCCGGACGTCCCAGGGGGCGGGCCCGGCGACCGCCCAGCCGTCCATCGCGGAGGTGTCGAAGGAGGGGAGGTCGGTGAGGGCGTCGAGGGGGGCGGCCAGGGTGAGGCCGAGGGCGGCTTCGAGCGGCACGGAGACGGGCCGGCGGCGGGTGGGCCGGGCGATGCCCCGCGCGGCGCGTTCGGCGGTGGCCCGGGCCTCCGGCCAGGGGGTGGCGTGGTGGCGGGGCTCCGGCCGGGGAGAGGTGTCCGCCGGGCCGGAGGCGCGGCGGCTGTCCGTCTCACCTCGTCCGGCGGGGCCGGGCTGGTCGTTGCTGTTGTTCACGAGGGCGAGCACCTCCTCGACGTCGAGGTCCTCGGCGTCCTCACCGGCGCGTGTGCCGTGCGGGGTCATCCGGCGTCCGGGCGGGTGTCGGGCGTCGCGTCGGGGGCGACGTCGGGCTGGGGCGGGGTGCCGGAGGTCTGGGCCTGTGCGGCACTTTCCTCCGCCCAGCGGGTGGCGAGGGCCGCGGCCTTGTGGGCGGCCTCGGCGACCGCCTCGGGGCCGCCGCCCGCCCGTGCGGCCGCGTACCCGACGAGGAAGGTGGTCAGCGGCGCTGCCGGCCGGTCCACACCGTGGGCGGCGTCGCGGGCGAGGTCGAGCAGCAGGCGGGCGTCGACGTCGAGGTCGATCCCCAGGTCGTCCTTGACTACGGAAATCCATTCATCCAACACGTGCCCATGCTCCCTGATACGTGCCCTGGCGGTGGCGATGTCGTCCCAGGTGTCGCAGTCGAAGGACGCGACGGGGTCCGGGACGCGGGTGAGGTCCAGCTCGGCGATCAGCCGCCGCAGCGGGAGACCGGTGAGACCGTCGTGCCGGTCGGAGAGAAGCGCGAGCCCCTCGCGCAGCCGAGTCGCGTCGTAGGCGGCCACGAGTGGCTGGTCACGGCCTTCGGGGTCGGTCAGCAGCACGCCGTCGGCGGCGCTCGTCCGGAGCGTGCTCAGGAGCTGGTCGACCGTGTGCTCCCGCAGGAACGGCAGATCGGCGGAGAGCACCACGACGTGCTCCGCCCTGGTGTGCCGGAGACCGGCGTCGAGCGCGGCGAGCGGGCCGCCGCCGGGCGGGTCCTCCTGGGCCCAGGTCACGGGCCGGGCCGTCGGCCGGGGCGCGGCGACGACGACGGTGGCGCGGGCGCCCGCGCACGCGGCGAGCACCCGGTCGAGCAGAGCCCGGCCGCCCACGCGCACACCGGGTTTGTCCGCGCCTCCGAGGCGCCGGGCGGCACCGCCGGCGAGTACGACCGCGTCGTACGCGGCGGGGTCCGGCCCGCGCGCGGGGCCGGTGCCGGATTCGCCGGGGGGCTGGTAGGCGGTCACCCCCTGAGTATGCGTGCCCCCGCGATCACAAGGAACTCGGGGGAACCGACACGATCAGGGGCACCAGCTCGCGGGCGGAGTAGGACTCACAGCATCCGTCCTTCGGGGCCGGACCGGAGATCACAGCGTCCGTCTTTCCGGGCCGGACCGGAGATCACAGCGTCCGCAGCAACACCGCCGGCTGTTCCACGCAGTCCGCCACGTAGCGCAGGAAGCCGCCCGCCGTGCCGCCGTCGCACACCCGGTGGTCGAAGGTGAGCGAGAGCTGGACGACCTGCCGCACCGCCAGTTCGCCCTCGTGCACCCACGGCTTGGGGACGATGCGGCCGACGCCGAGCATGGCCGCCTCGGGGTGGTTGATGATCGGGGTGGAGCCGTCGACGCCGAAGACGCCGTAGTTGTTCAACGTGAAGGTCCCGCCGGTGAGTTCCGCGGGCGTCAGTGTCCCGGTCCGGCCCGCCTCGGTCAGCCGGGCGAACTCCGCGGTCAGCGACTCGGCGTCGCGCGCGTGCGCGTCCCGGACGACCGGGACGACGAGGCCCCGGTCGGTCTGCGCGGCGAAGCCCAGGTGCACGTGCTCGAACCGGACGACCTCCCTGGCCTCCGCGTCCACCGTGGAGTTGAGCTCGGGGAAGCGGGCGAGGGCCGCCGTGCAGATCCTGGCCAGCAGGGCGAGGAGGGAGATCTTGGGACCGCCGGCCGCGTTCATGGCCGTGCGCGCCCGCATGAGCTCCGTGGCGTCGGCGTCCACCCAGCAGGTGGCGTCCGGGATCTCGCGGCGGCTGCGCGCCAGTTTGTCGGCGACGGCGCCCCGGATGCCCTTGAGCGGCGTGCGGATCTCGCCGTGGGCCGCTGCCGCGGTGGGCTGCGCTGACGTGGACCGCGGTGCGGTGGGCTGCGGTGCGGTCGCCGTGCTCGTCGCCTGCGGCACGGGCGCGTGCGGCTCCGCCGTCTGCGCCGCACCCGCTCGGGCAGCGGCACGCAGCGCGTACTCCACGTCCGCCCGCAGGATCAGCCCGTCGGGGCCGGACCCGGTCAGCTCCCGCAGATCGAGGCCGTTCTGCCGGGCCAGCCGGCGGACCAGCGGCGAGATCACGGGGACCGGGCCGTCCTCGGTCCCGGGGACACCCGCCTGCCCGTTCACCGCCGCCGGGCCGGCGCCCTGCCCGGTCGTCACCGCCCGGGAGCCCGCCGCGGACGCATCCGGCACCGGCCTCTGCTGCCGCACCCTGCGGCGCCGCGCGGGCGCCTCGGACGTGCCGTATCCGACCAGGACGTTCCCGGAACCCCCGGCGTCGGCGGACCTCGCGTCCCCGGCATCGGACGCCGGCCGCTCCCCCACCGCCACCGTGATCAGCGGCGCCCCGACGGGCAGTTCCGTGCCCTCCTCGCCGAAGCGGGCCGTGACCACACCGCCATAGGGACAGGGCACCTCGACCATCGCCTTGGCCGTCTCGACCTCGACGACCGGCTGGTCGATCGCGACGACGTCCCCGACCTCGACGAGCCAGCGCACGATCTCCGCCTCGGTGAGCCCCTCACCCAGGTCGGGCAGCTTGAACTCCAGCACCTGTGCCATCAGCTCTCGGCCTCCCATTGCAGGCGCCCCACGGCGTCCAGGATCCGGTCCACACCGGGCAGGTGGTGGCGCTCCAGCATCGGCGGCGGATACGGGACGTCGAACCCGGCCACGCGCAGCACCGGCGCCTCCAGGTGGTGGAAGCAGCGCTCCGTGACCCGCGCCGCGATCTCCCCGCCCGGGCCGCCGAAGGAGCCCGACTCGTGGACGACGACCGCGCGTCCCGTCCGCCGCACCGAGGCGCACACCGTCTCGTCGTCGAACGGCACCAGGGAGCGCAGATCGACGACTTCGAGATCCCAGCCCTCGGCCCGGGCCGCCTCGGCCGCCTCCATGCAGACGGGTACGGACGGGCCGTACGTGACGAGCGTGGCGCTCCGGCCCGAGCGCCGCACCACCGCGCGGCCGATCGGTTCAACGGGCGCGGGTTCCTCGGGGTTCCAGGAGTCCTTCGACCAGTACAGCCGCTTCGGCTCCAGGAAGACGACCGGGTCGTCGGAGGCGATGGCGGCGCGCAGCAGACCGTAGGCGTCGGCGACGGTGGCCGGCGTGACGACATGGAGCCCCGGAGTCGCCATGTAGTACGCCTCGGAGGAGTCACTGTGGTGCTCGACGCCGCCGATGCCGCCGCCGTAGGGGACACGGATGGTGATCGGGAGGGGCATCTTGCCGCGGGTGCGGTTGCGCATGCGGGACACGTGCGAGATGAGCTGTTCGAACGCCGGGTAGGCGAACGCGTCGAACTGCATCTCCACGACCGGGCGCAGGCCGTACATCGCCATGCCGACGGCCGTGCCGAGGATGCCCGCCTCGGCCAGCGGGGTGTCGGTGCAGCGGTCCTCGCCGAACTCCTTGGCGAGTCCGTCGGTGACGCGGAAGACGCCGCCGAGGGTGCCGACGTCCTCGCCCATGACGTGCACGGCGGGGTCGGCGGCCATGGCGTCGCGCAGCGCGCGCGTGAGGGCCTGCGCCATGGTGGCCGGCTTGACGGCGACGGTGGTCATCGGTGCGTCCCCTCCGACTCGCTCTCGGCCTCCAGCTCGGCCCGCAGCTGGTCCTGCTGCTCGCGCAATTGGGGTGTGGGCTCGGCGTAGATGTGGGCGAACAGGTCCATGGGGTCGAGCGCCGGGTCCTGGTTCATGTGCGCGCGCAGGTCGGCGGCCATCGCCTCGGCGGCGTCACGCGCGGCCTGCTTGCCGGCCTCGTCGAGCAGGCCGCGCGCGGTCAGCTCCCGCTCCAGCAGCTCGATCGGGTCGTGTTCGCGCCAGGTCTCGACCTCGGCGTCGCCGCGGTAGCGGGTCGCGTCGTCGGCGTTGGTGTGGGCGTCGACCCGGTAGGTGATGGCCTCGACGAGGGTCGGTCCGCCGCCGGCGCGCGCGTGGCGTACGGCGTCGCTCAGCACCTCGTGCACGGCGGCGGCGTCGTTGCCGTCGACCAGGCGGCCGGGCATGCCGTAGCCGACGGCCTTGTGGGCCAGCGAGGGGGCCGCGGTCTGCTTGGCGAGCGGGACGGAGATCGCGAAGCCGTTGTTCTGGACGAGGAAGACCACCGGGGCCTGCCAGACGGCGGCGAAGTTCAGCGCCTCGTGGAAGTCGCCCTCGCTGGTGCCGCCGTCGCCGACCATGGCCAGCGCGACGACGTCGTCACCCTTGAGGCGGGCGGCGTGCGCGAGGCCCACCGCGTGCGGCAGCTGGGTGGCGAGCGGGGTGCACAGGGGGGCGACCCGGTGCTCGTAGGGGTCGTAGCCGGTGTGCCAGTCGCCGCGCAGCAGCGTGAGCGCCTCGACGGGATCCACGCCGCGGGCCACGACGGCGAGCGTGTCGCGGTAGCTGGGGAAGAGCCAGTCCTGCTCCTCCAGCACGAGCGCGGCGGCGATCTCGCAGGCCTCCTGGCCGGTGGTGGAGGGGTAGACGGCGAGGCGGCCCTGCTTGGTGAGCGCGGTGGCCTGGGCGTTGTAGCGGCGACCGCGGACCAGCTGCGCGTACAGCGTGCGCAGCAGCTCCGGGTCGGCCTTCGCGGCCGCCTCGGTGCCGAGGACGCGGTACGGCTCGGCGTCGGGCAGCAGCGGCGCGGGGTCCGTGCGGGGCTGCCAGGCGGGCGGCGGAGTCGGCCGGTACGCGCCCCGCTGCTCCATGACCGTCATGACGGCACCTCCTCGTGGGGAGCGGCTTCGTGCAGGCGCGTCGGCGGTGATGCGCCTCACCTACCGATTGTTCGGTCGTCGGCACAATTTGGCTACGGGTGACCTCAGGCTGTGGACAAACGGTTCTCCACAGCCTGTGATGGACGCAGTACGTCCATGCTAGGGAGGCGGGCGCAGGTGGCATCTGAACAAATGGCCGAGAGCCAGGACGACAGCAGCCTGCCGCCACCGCCGCGCCCGCTCGACGCCATCGACCAGGACATCCTGCGCATGCTCCAGGCGGACGGCCGCGCCTCGATACGGTCGGTCGCCGAGCGGGTCCACGTCTCGCGCGCCAACGCCTACGCCCGGATCAACCGACTCGTCGAGGACGGTGTCATCCGCGGCTTCGGCGCCCGCGTCAACCACGAACGGGCGGGTCAGGGGACATCCGCCTACATCACCCTGAAGATCGTGCAGAACTCCTGGCGCACGGTGCGCGAGGAGCTCAGACAACTGCCCGGCGCCTCGCACATCGCCCTGGTGGGCGGTGATTTCGACGTGCTGCTGCTGGTGCACGTGTCCGACAACCGGGCGCTGCGCGAGCTGGTGCTGACCCGGCTCCAGGCGATCCCGCAGGTGCTCAGCACGCGCACGCTGCTGGTGTTCGAGGAGGAGGACCTGGAGCCGCAGGGCTGAGCTCAGGCGCTCTTGCCGAGCCCGCCGAACGCCAGCTGCACCACCGCGTCGGCCACCTCGCGCTCGCTCATGCCCCGCCCGCCCGGCTTGTACCACTCGACGATCGAGTTGATCATGCCAAAGACCAGCCGGGTCACCAGGCGGACCTCTATGTCGCCGCGCACGTCCCCGTCCGCGGCGGCGGCCTTGAGCAGGTCGGCCACCCGGTGGTCGAAGTCGCGGCGGCGCTCCAGGGCCCACCGCTCGGTGTCCGTGTTGCCGCGCACGCGCAGCAGGAGGGTCACATAGGGCAGTTCGGCTATGAGCACCTCGACCATGCGCCGCACGACGTACTCCAGGCGCTCGGCGGCGCGCCCCACGCGCGCGTGCTCCTCGTCGAGGATCCCGAACAGGCCGTCCAGGGCCCGGCTCACGGCGCGGCGCAGCAGCTCCTCCTTGCCGGCGACGTGGTGGTAGATCGACGACTTGGAGATGCCGGCCGCCTTGGAGAGGTGCTCCATGGAGGTGCCGTCGTAGCCGCGCTCGTTGAACACCCGGACGGCGACGGACAGCAGCGTGTCCGGGGTGTAGGTGTCGCGCTTGGCGGTGGTCATGAGGCGGTGCCCTCCCGCTTGTCGGAGGCGTGGGCGTGGCGGTACAGCGCGAGGGACGGCGCGTAGCGCCCCGAGGGGTCGCGCAGGTGCAGGTCGTCCAGGAGGGCGTAGGCCCAGGAGCGGCCGAGCCTGCGGCTCCACTCGAAGGGGCCCAGGGGGTAGTTGACGCCGAGGCGCATCGCGGTGTCGATGTCCTCCTCGGTGGCCACGCCCTTGGCGACGGCGTCGTGCGCCAGGTCGATGATCCGCGCGACCGTCCGGGCGACGATCATGCCGGGCACGTCGCCGATGACGGTGACCTTCTTGCCGAGCGCCTGGAACAGGCCGATGGCCTCGGCGAGGGTCTGCGGGGAGGTGTCCTGGGAGGCGGACAGGGCGATCCGGGTGGCCTTGCGGTAGTCCAGGGCGAGGTCGAAGTAGACGACGTCCCGGAACTCCACGGAGGTCTGTCCGTCGGCGAGGGCGAGCTGACCGCCGCTCGGCAGCACCAGGCGGGTGCCGTTGTCCTCGTCCTCGTCGCGGACCGGGATGCCCGCCTCGCGGATCAGGGCGAGCAGGTCACCGGCCGGGCCCAGGTCGCCCTCGGTGACGACGTAGGCGGGCGGCTGCCGCTGCTCCGCCGTGTCGGGCTCCGGGCGCTCGGCGCCGTCCCGGTGGTCGTACCAGCCGTGACCGGTCTTGCGGCCCAGCCGGCCGGACTCGACCAGGCGGCGCTGGGCGAGGGACGGCGTGAAGCGCACGTCCTGGAAGAAGGACTCCCAGACCGACCGCGTGACGGCCTCGTTGACGTCCTGGCCGATCAGGTCGGTCAGCTCGAACGCGCCCATCCGGAAGCCGCCCGACTCGCGCAGCACGGCGTCGATGGTGGCCGGGTCGGCGCCCTGCGCCTCGTACACCGCGAAGGCTTCGGCGTAGAAGGGCCGGGCGATGCGGTTGACGATGAAGCCGGGGGTGTCCGCGCAGGCGACCGGTGTCTTGCCCCAGGCGCGGGCGGTCTCGTACGCGCGCGTGGCGTACGTGACGTCGGTGGCGAACCCGGAGACGACCTCGACCAGCGGCAGCAGCGGCGCCGGGTTGAAGAAGTGCAGGCCGACGAAGCGGCCGGGGACGCGCAGGGCGCCGGCGACGGCGGTGACGGACAGGGACGAGGTGTTGGTGGCGAGCAGGCAGTCGTCGTCGACGATGTCCTCCAGCTCGCGGAACAGCTCCTGTTTGACGTCGAGGCGCTCCAGGACCGCCTCGACGACGAGGGCGCAGTCCGCCAGCTCGGAGAGCGTCCCGGCGGGCAGCAGCCGGGCGCGGGCGGCGTCCCGGTCGGCGCCGGTGAGCCGCTCCTTCTCCACGAGCCGGTCCAGACGGGCCCCGATCGCGTCGGCGGCCTCCCGAGCGCGTCCGGGGATGGTGTCGTACAGCCGTACGGGATGGCCGGCGACCAGCGCGACCTGGGCGATTCCCTGGCCCATGGTGCCGGTGCCGACGACGGCCACGGGGCTGCTGAGGTCGAGTGCTGTCATGTGCGCGATCCTCCCGCACGGGGTTTTCCACAGATGCGGCGGACCCCCTTGAACCGACCGATCGTTCGGTTACTCTAGCTCTGTCCGAGTGTTCCTGCCCAGGTTTCTGCCCAGGTCATGAACTCGACGAGGAGTTCTTGAGACGAGGAGTTGGTCACCCATGACCGCCGCACTCTCGGCGCACGAGCTGATCGCCCGGCACCGGTCCACCCTCGACCAGGCGCTGGAAGCGATCCGCACGCGCGCGTACTGGTCCCCGCACCCCGAGCACCCCAAGGCCTACGGGGAGAACGGCAGCCTGGACGCGGCCGCGGGCAAGGCCGCCTTCGACGCCCTGCTCGGCAGCCGCCTCGACCTCGGCCAGCCGGGCACGGACGACTGGGTGGGCGGCGAGACCTCCCCGTACGGCATCGACCTGGGCGTGACGTACCCGCACGCGGACCTCGACGTGCTGCTGCCCGCCATGAAGGCCGGACAGCGGGCCTGGCGGGACGCCGGCGCGGAGCAGCGCGCGGTGGTCTGCCTGGAGATCCTCAAGCGCATCAGCGACCGGACGCACGAGTTCGCGCACGCGGTCATGCACACCTCCGGCCAGGCGTTCATGATGGCGTTCCAGGCGGGCGGGCCGCACGCGCAGGACCGCGGCCTGGAAGCGGTGGCGTACGCCTACGTGGAGCAGGTCCGCACGCCCGACACGGCGGAGTGGACCAAGCCGCAGGGCAAGCGCGACCCGCTCGCCATGACCAAGCAGTTCACTCCTGTCCCGCGGGGCATCGGCCTGGTGATCGGCTGCAACACCTTCCCCACGTGGAACGGCTACCCGGGCCTGTTCGCCTCCCTCGCCACCGGCAACGCGGTCCTGGTCAAGCCACACCCGCGCGCGGTGCTGCCCCTCGCGCTCACCGTGCAGGTCGCCCGCGAGGTGCTCGCCGAGGCCGGTTTCGACCCGAACCTGGTGGCGCTGGCCGCCGAGCGCCCCGGCGAGGGCATCGCCAAGACGCTCGCGCTGCGCCCCGAGATCCGGATCATCGACTACACGGGCTCGACGGAGTTCGGCGACTGGCTGGAGGCCAACGCCCGCCAGGCCCAGGTCTACACGGAGAAGGCCGGCGTCAACACGGTCGTCGTCCACTCCACGTCCGACTACAAGGGCATGCTCTCCAACCTGGCCTTCTCGCTGTCCCTCTACAGCGGCCAGATGTGCACGACCCCGCAGAACCTGCTCGTCCCGCGGGAGGGCATCTCCACGGACCAGGGCCCCAAGTCGTACGACGAGGTGGTCGCCGACCTCGCCAAGGCGGTCGACGGGCTCCTCGGCGACGACGCCCGGGCGAACGCGCTGCTGGGCGCGATCGTCAACCCGGACGTGAAGGCCCGGCTGGAGGCCGCGGCGGGGCTGGGCGAAGTAGCGCTCGCCTCCCGGGAGATCACCAACCCGGAGTTCCCCGGCGCGGTCGTGCGCACGCCGGTGATCGTGAAGCTGGACGGGGCCAAGCCGGACGCGGAGGCCGCGTACATGAGCGAGTGCTTCGGGCCGGTCTCCTTCGCCGTGTCGGTCGACTCGGCGGCGGACGCGGCGGAGTTGCTGCGGCGGACCGTCCGGGAGAAGGGCGCGATGACCGTCGGGGCGTACACCACCGACCCGGAGGTCGAGCAGGCCGTGCGGGAGGTGTGCCTGGAGGAGGCGGCGCAGTTGTCGCTGAATCTCACGGGTGGGGTGTATGTGAACCAGACGGCCGCGTTCTCCGACTTCCACGGGTCGGGTGGAAATCCGGCGGCCAGTGCGGCGCTGTGTGACGGGGCGTTCGTCGCCAACCGGTTCAGGGTGGTCGAGGTGCGGCGGGAGGCCTGAGCACTCGGGGGTGCGGTGATCGCGCGGGCGCGGGCCCTTCGTGGTTGCTCGCGCGGTTCCCCCCGCCCCTAAGGCATGTGGCAGCTCCAGTGGTACAAGGTCATCGCCACGCTCGTCGCCAGGTTGTAGCTGCTGACCTGGGGGCGCATGGGCAGGGACAGCAACTGGTCCGCACGCGCGCGTAGTTCCGGTGACAGGCCCGTGCGTTCGGAGCCGAAGGCGAGGACGGCGTCGTCCGGGAGCTTCAAGGCCCGGATGTCGTCGCCCTCCGGGTCCAGCGCGAACAGCGGGCCGGGCGGCAGGTCGGACACCTCCAGCCGTTCCACCGCCGTCGCGAAGTGCAGCCCGGCCCCGCCGCGCACCACCGTGGGGTGCCAGGGGTCGACCGTCCCCGTCGTCACCACGCCCGTCGCCCCGAAGCCGGCGGCCAGGCGGATCACCGCGCCCGCATTGCCCAGGTTGCGCGGGTTGTCGAGGACGACGACGGGGGCCGTGCGGGGCGTGTACGCCAGCTTCCGGAGGTTGGACTCGCGGGAGGGCCGTACGGCCAGGGCGGCCACGGCGGTGGGATGCGGGCGCGGGACGAACGACGCGTACGTCTCGTGCGGCACCTCCGTCAGCAGCCCGGCCAGCGCGTCCCGTACGTCCGGGGCCAGCTCGTCGGCGAGGGCGAGCGTGGCCGCCCGGTCGGCGGTGACCGCGACCGGCACCTCGGCGCCGAACCGCACGGCGTGCTTGAGGGCGTGGAAGCCGTCGAGCAGGACGGTACTGCCGGCGAGCCGGCGCCAGACGGTGACGGGGTCGGTCATGTCCCGAAGCCTACGTGCGTGGCCTCCGGGCGGTCGTGGGTGTGCTGCTCGCCGGGCTGGGCGGACCCGTCGCGCCGCAGCAGCCGGTCACGCGCGCGTGCCGCCCGGCCGCCCAGGCGGCGCAGGAAGGACGTCGGCAGGAACACCGCGTCGGCCGCGATCATCGCCAGCGAGAAGAACGGCAGCCCGAGGACGACGGCGATCACGGCGTGCTCGGTGATCATGATCGCCAGCAGGACGTTCTTCACCCGCCGGTTGAACAGCGTGAAGGGGAAGGCGACCTGCACGAGGACCGTCCCGTAGGTCACGAGCATCACCATCGTGCCGCTGGCGGTCAGCAGGTCGGCGAGCCCGGGCCAGGGCGAGAAGTACTCCAGCTGGAGCGGGTAGTAGACGGCGGTCCCGTCCTGCCAGCGGGAGCCCTGGATCTTGTACCAGCCGGCCGTCGCGTAGATCAGGCACGCCTCGGCCATGATCACGAACAGGGCGCCGTTGTGCACGACGTTCGCGACGACGTCGAGCATGATCCGCGGCTCACCGGTCTTGGCGCGGCGCCCGGTCAGCCACCACAGGGCCTGCGCCGCCCACACGGTCCACAGCAGCGCCGGTATCAGCGGTTCGCCCTCCATCCGGCCGGCCAGGGTCGCCCCGAGCAGCAGGAACCCGAGCACACCCCACAGGACAAGCCCGGTCCGGTCCGTGACCCGCTCGCCCCGCGCGTTTGCCGCCCGGGCCCACGCGGCCCGCCGGGCGTCCAGCGACCACACCCGGGCGCAGCGCGTGAACACCAGATAGATCGACATCAGGTGCAGCACGTTGTCGCCGCCGTCGCCCATGAAGACGCTGCGGTTCTGGAGCGACAGCACGCCGACCATGAACAGCACCGACATGGTGCGGGTGCGCCAGCCCAGCATCAGCAGGGCACTGGCGAGGACGGCGAGCAGGTAGACGGTCTCGAACCAGATACCGCCGTCCGACCACATGAGAGCGGTGAAAGCCTTGTTGGTCCCGATCAGCTGCTCGGCGAGACCCCAGCTCCAGGGCCCGTCGGGGCCGTAGAGCTCGTGGCGGTGGGGGTACTCGCGCAGCAGGAAGAGCAGCCAGGTCGCGCTGAAGCCGATGCGGATCACGGCGGTCTGGTACGGACCGAGGGCGGCCTCGGTGACCAGGGCGATACCCCGCGAGACGGCCAGGGAGAAGCGGTTCACCGCACGCCACCCCCGGCCTCGTCCGCCGGCACCGGCCACCACGGCAGCTCACGGTAGGCCGGCGTCGTGGACACCTTCTCCCGGCTCCACTTCGGCGCGGGCACATTGCTGGTACGGGAGCGGACCTGGACGCGCTCGATGGCACCACCGCCCCCGGTGGCGGCCCGCACGGCGTCGTCGCGGTCGAGGCGCAGCACCACGATCCGGCGCAGATACGACTCGGAGAGCGAGCCGCGCAGGCCCACCGGGCGGTTCTCGCCGTCGTGTGTCGCGAGGAAGAAGTCCCAGGCCCGGCGCAGCTCGTTCTGCTGGGTGTGGCTGGGCAGCAGGTTGCCGTCGATGGCCCGGCCGTCCTCCGCGGACAGGTCGTACCAGCCGGTGGTGAGGTTCCCGCCCTCCCCGTCCCGGACCTCGGCGCGGACCTGGATCGAGATGTTCTGCTGGAGCGGGTTCGGCGCGAAGAGCTTCCAGTTCTGCTCGAACTCCGGGTAGATCCAGTCGTCCACGGCCTTGCCGTGCTCCCGGGTGACGGTGTTCGGCGGCGCGACGTGCAGGAACGTCATCCCGAGGTGCGCACAGGCCCCGACCGCGACGACCGCGAGCGCCAGGGCGACACCGATCTGGTAGCGGAGGGAGAGCGCGGCTATACCCGCACGGGGTCCGGCGGGCGCGTGCGGCTCGGCGGGCGCGTGCGGCTCGGCGGGCGCGTGCGGCTCGGCGGGCGCGTGCGGCTCGGCGGCCGGGTCCGGCTCGGCGGGCGCGTGCGGCTCGGCGGCCGGGTCCGGCTCGGCGGGCGCGTGCGGCTCGGCGGCCGGGACCGGCTCGGCGGGCTCGTGCGGCTCCTCGGCAAGCCCGACGGACGGGGCGGGCGCACCCGAAGCGGCAGTCGCGCCGGACTCGGCGGGAACACCCGGCCCGGCCTTCCCCGCCGGCCCCGCCGGCCCCGCCGGCCCCTCCGGCCCGTCCGGCCCGCGGGCGTTCGAGCCTCCGTCGTACGCGTCCATTCAGCCCCGTCCACGATCCCGGTCAGTCGTTGTCGTCCGCCCGGTCGCGAGGGCGTCGCACCGCCCGCGCACCGCTGCGCGACGTCGGCACGGGCACCGTACTCAGGCCGCCCTCCCGCGCACAGCCTCTTGCGCCGGTTCCGGCCGTGGCCGTCACCACACCACGGAACCCGACCCGCCGCCGACCCCACGCCGGGGGTGAGCAGACCGGAGGCGGATCGGAGGCGGATCGGAAACAGACCGTACGGCGCGCGCGGCGGCCGGGGAGCGGCGATCCCCCTGGTCCACAGGGGACCCCCGCAGGTTGTCCACAGGGCGCCCGGGCCGGTCGCCCTCAGGAGTGACACCCTACGACGCCCGCCCGTACGCCCATTCCCTTCTTCTAGAACCTGTTCTATCTTGCGCCCGTCAGCTCAACGGGACCGGCCGGAAGGACAGGCACCGTGGACTTCACCTTCACCGAGGAGCAGCAGGCGGCGGCCGAGGCGGCGAAGGGCGTGTTCGCCGGGGTCGCACCGGACACCGTGCCCAGCCCCGCCCTCACCCCGGGCGCCGTCGCCGACACCTTCGACCGCGCCCTGTGGGACAGGCTCGCCGACGCCGATCTGCTGAGCCTGCTGCTGGACGCGCGCTACGGCGGGGCCGGCCTGGACGCGATCGCGCTGTGCCTGGTGCTGCGGGAGTCGGCGCGCGTGCTGGCCAGGGTGCCGCTGCTGGAGAACAGCGCGGCAGCGGCCGTCGTCCAGGCCTACGGCAGCGATGAGGCCAAGGCCGCCCTGCCGGCCCGGGCGTGCCGGGGCGAGCTCGTGCTGACCGTCGCCGCGCACGGCCGCACCGGCCACGACCCGGCCGAGCTGGCCGTCACCGCACGGCGGGACGGCCAGGCGTGGGTGCTGGACGGAGTGCAGACGGCGGTGCCATGGGCGTACGACGCGGACGTCACGGTCGTCCCCGCGCACACGGAAACGGGCCGGACCGTGCTCGCCCTGGTGCCCCGTGACCAGGAGGGGACCGTCCTCGCCGAGCAGTTCTCGACGAGCGGTGAGCGGCTCGGTGAGCTGCGGCTGGAGTCGGCACGGCTCGCCGCCCGGGACGTGATCGACGCGGACGGGGCTTGGGAGTGGCTGCGGGATCTGCTGGCCACCGGGACGTGTGCGCTGGCGCTCGGCCTCGGAGAGCGCGTGCTGCGGATGACCGGGCGGTACACGAGCGAGCGGGAGCAGTTCGGCTTCCCGATCGCGACCTTCCAGGCCGTCGCCGTGCAGGCCGCCGACCGCTACATCGACCTGCGCGCGATGGAGGTCACGCTGTGGCAGGCCGCGTGGCGGATCTCCTTGGGGGCGCCGGGCGCGCTGCCCGCCGCCGGTGACGTCGCCGTCGCCAAGATCTGGGCGGCGGAGGGCGTCCGCCGGGTCGTGCAGACCGCGCAGCATCTGCACGGCGGGTTCGGCGCCGACGTCGACTACCCCCTGCACCGGTACCACGCCTGGGCCAAGCACCTGGAGCTGTCGCTCGGCCCGGCGGCGGCGCACGAGGAGGCCCTGGGCGACCTGCTGGCGGCCCACTCCCTGGGCTGATCCCACCGGCGACCGGGCACCGACGAGGCGGGCGCTGGAGGCGGGCGCTACAGGACGAAGCCGGGCTGCCCGTCGTCCGTCACGACGGGACGGCCCGCCGCCTCCCACACCTGCATGCCGCCGTCGACGTTCACGGCGTCGACGCCCTGCTGGGCCAGGTACATCGTGACCTGGGCGGAACGCCCGCCGGAGCGGCAGATGACATGGACCCGGCCGTCCTGCGGGGCGGCCTCGGTCAGCTCGCCGTAACGGGCGACGAACTCGCTGATGGGGATGTGCAGCGCCCCTTCGGCGTGACCGGCCTTCCACTCGTCGTCCTCCCGGACGTCCAGCAGGAAGTCGCCGTCCTTGAGGTCCGCGACCTCGACCGTGGGCACACCAGCTCCAAAACTCATGCCTCCGACGCTACCCGAACCGGCGCCCGGCCCGACCGCACTGCGGCCCGACGGGAGTGCGGCCCGACCCGAGTGCGGCTCAGCCCTCGGCGAGCAGCGCGGCCAGCTCCCGCTCCCGCTCGGTGACCTGGGTGAGCAGCTGCTGCCCGATCTCGTCCAGGAGGCCGTCCGGGTCGTCCGGGGCCAGCTGGAGCATGTGGCCTATGGCGCTCTCCTCCAGCTCCTTGGCGAGCAGGGCGAGCAGCTCCTTGCGCTGGGCGAGCCATTCGAGGCGGGCGTAGAGCTCCTCGGCGCGGCTCGGGCCCCGCTTCAGCTCGGGCCCCTTGGCCCACTCCTCGGCGAGCTCGCGCAGCTCCGCCTCGTCGCCCCGGGCGTAGGCCGCGTTCACCCGGGTGATGAACTCCTCGCGCCGCTCGCGTTCCTTCTCCTCCTGCGCCAGGTCGGGGTGGGCCTTGCGGGCCAGCTCGCGGTAGAGCTTGCGGGCCTCCTCGCTGGGGCGGACCCGCTGCGGGGGCCGGACCGCCTGGTCCGTGAGCATCGCCACGGCCTCCGGAAAGAGGCCGCTGTCGTCCATCCAGCCGTTCAGCAGCTCCTCGACGCCGGGGATGGGCGCGAGCCGGGCCCGGGCCTCCTCCGCCCGGCGCCGGTCCTCCACGTCGCCGCTGCGGGCGGCTCTGGCCTCGAGGATCCGGGCGTCCAGCTCCTCCAGCCGGGCGTAGAGCGGACCGAGCTTCTGTTCGTGCAGCCGGGAGAAGTTCTCGATCTCGACGCGGAAGGTCTCCACCGCGATCTCGTACTCGATCAGCGCCTGCTCGGCGGCCCGCACGGCCCGCTCCAGCCGCGCCTCGGGCCGCGCCGCCTCGCCTTCGCTCTGCGCCGCGCCGTCCTCGGAGCGAGGCTCGCCTCCGTCGGCACGCGCCGCATCACCTTCGGGCGTCACCCGTTGCTCACCGGCGCCGCCACCACCCTGCTCAGCTTCCGGGGTCGTCACCCGACCAGCGTAGGCCACGGCCCGACCGCTCCCGCGCCGCGGACCGTCACCCGCCCGGGCTCCTCAGGGTTCACACCCCCATCTCCGCGGCGACCTTCCCCGCCCGCACCGCCGCGACCAGGTCCGCATGGTCCGCCTCCGTACGGTCCGCATAGGCGACGGCGAACGCGGCGATCGCCTCGTCCAGCTCCTCGCTCTTGCCGCAGTAGCCGGCGATCAGGCGGGGGTCGGCGCTGTGGGCGTGGGCGCGGGCCAGGAGGGCGCCGGTCATCCGGCCGTAGTCGTCTATCTGGTCGGCGGCCAGGGCGGCCGGATCGACGCTGCCCTTGCGGTTGCGGAACTGGCGGACCTGGAAGGGGCGCCCGTCGACCGTCGTCCAGCCCAGCAGGATGTCGCTGACGACTTGCATCCGCTTCTGTCCCAGCACGACCCGCCGCCCCTCGTGCTCGGCCGCCGGCGCGTCGAAACCGGCCGTCACCAGATGCGGCACCAGCGCCGACGCCCGCGCCTCCTTCACCTGGAGCACCAGCGGCTCGCCCCGGTGGTCCAGGAGCAGCACCACGTAGGACCGGGTGCCGACACTGCCGGTGCCGACGACGCGGAACGCCACGTCGTGCACCGCGTGCCGGGCGAGGAGCGGCAGGCGGTCCTCCGGCAGGGTGCCGACGTACTCCTCCAGGGACGCCGCCACCGCCGCGGCCTCCTCGTCCGGGACGCGCCGCAGCACCGGCGGGGCGTCGACGAAGCGGCGCCCGCCGTCCTGCGTGGCCTCCGTCGACTTGGCCGCGAAGCGGCCGCTGGT
This sequence comes from Streptomyces sp. NPDC045955, assembly GCF_056430805.1. NCBI lineage: Bacteria > Bacillati > Actinomycetota > Actinomycetes > Kitasatosporales > Streptomycetaceae > Streptomyces > Streptomyces sp. NPDC045955. The sequence goes on along the minus strand of NZ_JBWKKY010000002.1, from coordinate 222,808 downwards.
GTTGTGGCGGGCCTTCTCGGAGACCCGCTCCAGCGTGCCGATCAGGTCATGGGCGTCCGTGTGGGAGACGAGCTCCTCGTCCGCGATGGCGTTCCACGCGTCCAGCACCGGGAGCCTGGCCAGCAGGCGCATGGTGCGGCGGTAGGCGCCCACCGCGTCACAGGCCGCCTTGCGGCACCTGTCCTCGTCCGCTCCGGCCTCCCGGCCCGCGAGCACCAGGGACGCCGCGAGGCGCTTCACGTCCCACTCCCAGGGGCCGGGCACCGTCTCGTCGAAGTCGTTCAGATCGATGACCAGGCCGCCGCGGGCGTCGCCGTACAGGCCGAAGTTGGCCGCGTGGGCGTCTCCGCAGATCTGGGCCCGGATCCGGGTCATGGGGGTGCGCGCCAGGTCGTGGGCCATGAGGCCCGCGGCGCCGCGCAGGAATGCGAACGGGGTGGCGGCCATGCGACCGACCCGGAGCGGCGTCAGCTCGGGGAGCCGGCCTCGGCCCGACTCCTCGACGGCGCTCACCGCGTCGGGCCGGGACGCGTCCGGATCGAGCGTGGCGTGCGCGCTGCGCGGGATCGGTTTGCGCAGGGCCTTGCCCTCGTCCTTGGGCGAGCCCTCGACGGGCCACTCGGCGAAACCGCGCACCCGCGGCAGCCGACGGGTCGCCCCCTGCGCCGCCCCGCCCTCGGCTCCGGCACCGTCCCTGGTCACACCGACCGCCTCCCCCGCACGCGCACGAACATCAACTCGTGCGACCGTACAGCCGACGGCCGAAACGCGTCAGACCCTGTGGACAACTCCACAGCTGTGGACGACCCGTGCGGAGCACACCGGCTCCTAGCCTGTTGCGAGAGTGACCTCTGCCGCGCGGCGCCCGGCACGCTCCCCCACTGCCTTAGGGGCGTGCGAGGTGCCCCCACTCGCCGCACCGCCCGAAAGCCCGAGTACGCCCGTACGAGGGCTTCCGGGCGGCACTCCCCCAGCCTTCGGCCGGGGGGACCCCCAGAGCACGCACCGGACGCCGCGCGGCCGCCCTCCGGGCGACGAGGCCACTTTCGCAACAGGCCCTAGGTTGCACACCTAGGCCCCCGTCGAGACAGCCTGCTCCTGCACCTGTACCCGCCCCTGCACGGGCACCTCCACCCGCCCCTGCGCCAGTACCCGCTCGGCCCGCTCCGCCGAGATGTCGAGCCGGGCCAGCACCGCGGGGACGGCGATACTCGGCAGGAAGTGTTCGAACATCACGACGATGCGGCGCTCCAGATCCTGCCGCTGGCAGCGCAGCTGCGACAGCAGCTGCACCCCCGAGAAGCTGCCGACCAGCAGCTCCGCCGTCTCCGCCACGTCGACATGCGGCAGCAGTTCGCCCTGCGCCTTCGCCTCGGCCAGCATCTGCACGTTCTGGTCGATCCACATCCGGAAGGCCGGCGTGCGGTCGAGGTCCATCGCCCCCTGGTCGAGGGCGAGCCCCACACTGGCGCGGACCAGCGGTTCGGACCGCAGCCGGCGGGCCAGCACCAGCCCGGAGTCGACGAGTTCCTGGAGCTGGCTGGACTGCGGCGGGAGCGTGATCGCGAGCTGCTCCTCGAACACCCCCAGCGCGAGCTCCTCCTTGGAACCGAAGTGGAAGTACAGCGCGCCCTTGGTGACGCCCGCCCGGTCCAGGATCTCCCCGATGGTGGCCGAGGTGTAGCCGCGTTCGTCGAAGACGGCCGCGGCCGCTTCGAGGATGGTCCGCCGGGTGCGGATCGCGCGCTCCTGTCGCGCCATCGGGTGCCTCCAGATCTCCGTCGATTCCAGTGAAATCGCTGTGCAGCGGGGGCGCGGAGAGCCTGGCCCAGCGGTTTGGCCCACCCTTTGAAAAAAACCGGCTCGTCCGTATCTTAGTCAAACGCCGACCTCAGCCAGGCAGCCGATCCTGGGGGTTCTCATGCCGCAGTCAGAACCTTTAAGCGCACCCGTGGACGATCAGACCGGACAGGAGGGCCGTCCGGCAAACAGAACCACCGCGGCCGTCGAGAACGCGCCATACGCCGCAGTCACCGACCGCACAGAACCCCCCGGCCTCCCCGGAGTCCCCGAAGCCGTCCCGGTCACCAAGGAACTCGCCCACCGCACCACCGAAGCAGACGTCTTCCCCACCCGGTGGCGCCGAATCTCCGAAACCCGCTTCCGCTTCACCGCTCACTGGCCGGCCGCCCACGCCTTCTTCGGCCCCGTGGACGACCGCCACCAGGACCCGATGATCGTGGGCGAAACGTTGCGGCAGGCCTCGATGGTGCTCGCGCACGCCGAGTTCGGCGCTCCCGCCGACACCCACTTCGTCATGTGGGACCTGACGGTCCACACCGACCCCTTCGCGCTCCTGCTGGCGGACGCGGACGAACCGGTCGACGTCGACGTCGTCTGCTCCGAGATACGCCGGCGCGGTCGCGGCCTGCACAGCATGCGGACCACGATGGAGTTCCGCCGCGCGGGACGCTTCGTCGCCCGCGGCACCGGCAGCACCGCCTGCACCTCACCCCTCGCCTACCGCCGTCTGCGGGCGAAGCAGTTGGCCGAACTGGGCACCCCGGTGCCGCTGCTGCCGGGCATCTCACCGGCGCTCGCCGGCCGCTCCCGCGCCCAGGACGTCGTCCTCGCCCCCGCCGACCGCCCCGGCGTCTGGCGACTGCGCGTGGACACCGACCACCCGGTGCTCTTCCCGCGGCCCAACGACCACGTGCCCGGCATGGTCCTGTTCGAGGCGGCCCGCCAGGCGGCGGCCGCCGCGTCCGGCCGGCAGCCCTTCCTGCCCCGCTCGATGACGGCGGCCTTCTCCCGGTACGCCGAACTGCACACCCCGTGCTGGATCGAGACGGAGGTGCTCGACGAGAACCCGCGGGATCCGGCGGAGACGACCGTACGGGTCTCGGGGCGGCAGGACGGCGAGTCCGTCTTCAGCGCCACGCTGACCTGCGCGCAGCCGGCCCGGGTACGGTCCCTGTCGTGACGGTCGACTTTCTCATCACGGGCGCGAGCGGCTTCGTCGGCAGCAGGGTCGCCGCCGTCGCGCACCGGCAACCCGGCGTCCGGGTGCGGCACTTGTCACGCCGTACGCCACCGGGAACAGGCCCCGGCGAGTTCGTCCGGGGCGACCTCGGCGACCCGCTCTCCCTGCGGGGCGTCTGCGCGGGCGCCGACGTCCTGGTGCACTGCGCCGCGCGGATCGGCGGCGACGCCGGGAGCGTCGAGGCCGTCAACGACCTGGGCACGCGGGCCCTGGTCGAGGAGGCCGTGCGCGCCGGAGTGCGCCGGATCGTGTACGTGAGCACGGCCGCCGTGTACGGCCGGGGCCCCTTCCGCGGTGTCCACCCCGGGGAGGTGCCGATCGCGCCCGCGTCGGCCACCAGCCGCACCCGGGCCGCCGCCGAACGGCACGTCCTCGACGCGGGCGGCCTGGTGCTGCGCCCGCACCTCGTGTACGGCGAGGGCGACCAGTGGGTCGTCCCCGGAGTGGCATGGCTGCTGGGCGAGTTGTCGGCGACGACCCTCACCGGCTGCGAGGCGCTCCTGTCGATGATCGACGTCGACACGCTGGGGCGTGCGGTGGTGGCCGCGGCCCTGTCCCCGGCGCACGACGGCGGTGTGCACCACGTCAACCACCCCGAGCCGGTGAGCGTCCCGGACCTGGTCGGGGCCGTGCGGACCCTGCCGGCTGAGCCCGGCGGCGGTGCGGCGGTGGACGTCGCCACCGCCTTCGACCGGGCCGCCGGTAAGCCGCTCGTCCTGCATCACCTCGGCATGCTCACGGTCGACCACTGGTTCGTGGACGACGCCTTCTGGAAGGACCTCGACTGCTCGCCCGGCGAGGGGTTCGCGGCCGGATTCAGTCGCGCGGCACCCTGGTACCGCTCGTTCCTCCGAGGCCGGAAAGCTTCCTGATCGCCTCCGCCTCCTCGGGACGCGGGCCAGGGTCCGGTGCGGCGCTCCCGGGCCGGCCGTGCAGCAGCACGGGCAGCTCCTGGTGCCCCGTGGAGATGATGGACCGCAGCCGCCGCGGAGGCCGGGACGGATCGGCCAGGGCCAGCCGCGGGAACCGGTCGAACAGGGACGTCAGGGCCACCGTCGCCTCGGCCATGGCCAGGGGCCGGCCCAGGCAGTGGTGCACGCCGTGGCCGAAGGAGACGTGGTCGCGGCTGGTGGACCGGGTGATGTCGAACCGATCGGCGTCCGGGCCGTGCCGCTCGGGGTCGCGTCCGGCACCGGCGAACGAGACCACGACCGGATCGCCCTTCGGAATGGTCAGACCCGGCTCGATCTCGATGTCCTCGACGGCGTAGCGCAGCCCCGACATGGCGCCGGGCGCCTCGAAGCGCAGCGACTCCTCGATGGCGTCCTCCCAGGTCACCTGTCCGGAGCGGACGAGTGCGAGCTGGTCGGGGTGGGCGAGCAGGCTGTGCACGGTGTTGTCGATGAGGTTGACGGTCGTCTCGAAGCCTGCGGTGAGCAGCAGGATCAGGTTGTCCATCAACTCCTGTTCGCTGAGGCTGCCGTCGTCGTGCGCGGCCATGAGGGCCGTCGTCAGGTCGTCGGCCGGGTGCTCGCGCTTGTACTGCAGGAACGCGGTCAGCGTGCCGTACAGCTCCACTCCGTTGGCCTGGGCGTCCTCCAGGGTGATCGCCGTGTCGAAGAAGCGGTTGATGATGCGGTAGAGGGACGCCCGCGGACCGCCCTCACCCGGCGGCACGCCGAAGAGTTCGCACACCACCTCGTGCGGTATCGGCGCCGCGAACGCCGCGCGCAGATCGACGACTTCGCCCTCGGGGATCCGCTCCAGGCCGTCCAGGGCCCGGTCGACGATCTCCTGGACGCGCGGCAGCAGCGCGTCGACGCGGCGCTTGGTGAAGGCGGCGGCCATCGGTTTGCGCAGCCGGCTGTGGTCGCTGCCATAGGCCGTGACCATGTTGCGCACCGACACCCAGATCGCGAGCGGCCAGGTGCGGGAGATGTCCCCGTTGATCCAGGCCGGCCAGTGCTGGAAGGCGTCCTTGCTCGTCTCGGGGCCGGCCAGGAGCCGCTTGTTCAGCTCCAGGCCGTTGATCCACCACGCCCGTACGCCGCCGGGGAGTTCCACCTCCACGGCCGGTCCCCGGGCCCGGATCCGGGATATCTCGCCGTACAGGTCCTGGCCGGACGGGTCGATCGCCAGGAAGGGGCAGGCCTGTTGTGCCATGACTCATCGCTCCTCGGTCCAGAGGCTGGGGAACCATCGTGCGATCCACATGACGAAAAAACTTGGCATCCGGTTTGTTTTGGTCACCACTTCACCCACTGTCGGCCAGGGGGAGCCCGGCCGGGCGCCGACCAGGCGCGGGCGGCGACGCCCCGCTACCGCAGTGCGAGCCCCGCCCTGCCCGGCTCCTCCCACGCCACGCCGGTCTCATCCGCTGCCCCGGGATCCGGCTCGGCCCCGGCCGGGTCCACCACACCGGCCAGGTGCGGTGCGGCCACGCAGGGCAGGAGCAGGTGCCACAGGTCGGTCAGCGAGGAGCGGGCGAGCCAGCCGGGGTCCTCCCGGCCCAGCACCTCGATGCCGGTCGTGGCGGCGAGGACGACGGCGCAGGAGCGGTGCGGCGGCATCCCGGCGGCGAGTTCACCCCTGCGCTCGGCCTCGGCCAGCAGTGCGTGCACGCACTCCCGCCACTCCCGTCGCAGGTCACGCACCCGCCCGGCGACCGCCTCGGCGTTGAGCCGCAACCCCGCACGCACCACGATGTCGGCGCACAACAGCCGTGCGACGTGGTGCGTGACGTCCACGAGGCGCTGGAGGGCGCACCCGTCGCCGTCGCGGGCCCGTGCCGCGATCCGGCACAGCCCGCGGGCGGCCGTGTGCTCGACGGCTTCGGCCACGGCGGCCTTGTTCGCGAAGTGGAAGTGCAGCGCCCCGGAGCTGACGCCGGCTCCCGCGCTGATCTCCGCGAGGCTGGCCCGGACGTATCCCCGTGCCTCGAACTGCTCGGCCGCCGACCGGATCAGCGCGAGACGGGTCCGGACGGCCCGGTCCTGTTTGGTCACCCCTGGCTCCCCTGGAGGGCTCTGATGGCGACGCAATGAAACCAACTCGCTGGTTTTTCCACAACGCGCCGACGAGCCAGGGGCCTTGGCGGCTGCGCCGCTCCGCCGGGCCGCGGACCCACCCGGCAGTGACATCGACGCCGAGCACCTCGCGGCCCGGAGCACTGCCTAGTGCCGCGGCAGGCAACGTTCGCCCGACAAGGAGCGGCGTCCGGTGCGTGCTCTCGGTGTGCCGCCCGGAAGCCCTCGTACTGGACGTACTTGGGCTTTCGGGCGGTGCGGCGAGAGGGCGTTCGCGACGGGGCGAACGTTGCCTGCTGCGGCACTAGGACCGCAAATACGCCAGCACGGCCAGCACCCGGCGATGGGTCTCGCCCGCCGGTGGCAGGTCCAGCTTGGTGAGGATGCCGGAGATGTGCTTGCCGACGGCCGCCTCGGAGACGACCAGTTCGCGGGCGATCGCGCTGTTGGACCTGCCCTGCGCGATCAGCGCGAGCACCTGACGCTCACGCGGGGTGAGCCGCTCCAGCGGGTCGCGGCGGCGGCGCAGCAGCTGCCGTACGACCTCGGGGTCGACGACCGTGCCGCCGTCGGCCACCTCGCCGAGCGCCTCGACGAACTCCTCGACCTGGCCGACGCGGTCCTTGAGCAGATAGCCCACGCCCGCGCCGTCACCGGAGTCCAGCAGCTCGGCGGCGTACCGGCGCTGCACGTACTGGCTGAGGACCAGCACGGGCAGCGTGGGCCGCTCCCCCCGCAGCCGTACGGCCGCGTGCAGGCCCTCGTCCTGGAAGCCGGGCGGCATCCGCACGTCCGTCACCACCACGTCGGGGGTGTGCTCCCCGACGGCCGCGATCAGGGCCTCGGCGTCCCCCACGGCCGCGACGACCTCGTGTCCGCAGCGTTCGAGCAGCCCGACGAGCCCGTCCCGCAGCAGCACGCTGTCCTCGGCCAGGACCACCCGCAGTGGTCGCTCAACTCGCAAGGCCACAAGGGATCTCCACACGCAGCAGGGTCGGTCCGCCGGGCGGACTGGACAGGGAGAGTCTGCCATCGAGCACCGACACCCGGTCGGCGAGTCCGGTCAGCCCGCTGCCCTCCCCGGCCCGCGCCCCGCCGCGCCCGTCGTCACGGACCTGCAGGACCAGCCGGCCGTCGCGGTGCCCGCCGCTCACCTCCGCCCGGCTCGCCCCGCTGTGCCGGCCCACGTTGGCGAGCGCCTCGCACACCACGAAGTACGCGGCGGCCTCGACGGCCTGGGAGAACCGTCCGGGCAGCTCCAGGTCGACGTCCACGGGCACGGCCGAGCGGTCGGCGGCGTCGGCGACGGCGGCTTCGAGGCCGTAGTCGGCGAGGACCTTGGGATGGATGCCGTGGATGAGTTCGCGCAGTTCCGCGAGGGCCGTGCCCGCCTGCTCATGGGCCTTGGCGAGCTGGTCGGCCAGCGGGCCAGGCGGGGCGTCCAGCCGGGCCAGGCCGAGCGTCATCGTCAGGGCGACGAGCCGCTGCTGCGCCCCGTCGTGCAGATCGCGCTCGATCCGCCGCCGTTCCGCCTCGAAGGCGTCCACCAACCGCACCCGGGAACGGGCCAGTTCGACCACCCTGGCCCCCAATTCCGCCTCGCGCGGGGCGATCAGCAGCCGTGCCAGCCCGGCCCGCGCACCGACGGCGACGCCCAGCAGATAGGCGCCAAGGGCCAGCAGGACGAGCCCGAGAGCGGCGAACGCGAAGGCCGCCGGCCAGCTGGTGACGGTCCAGAGCTTGAGGACCTTCGCCTCCTGCCCGTCGCCGACGGTGGCCATCAGCAGCGGCGTGAGCGCCACGACCAGCGGACAGAGCAGGGCGACGCACAGCGCGAGGGCGTCGACCGGCCACAACAGCCCCGCGAACAGCAGGGCGTGGCCGAGCTCGCGCCACGTGGCCCGCTCCCGCAGCCGGGTCGTCAGCCACGCCCGAAGGCCCGGCTCGCCGGGCGTCCCGTGCTGCCCGGGCGCCGGATCCGGGCCGACCAGCCGCAGCCTGTGCCGCTCCACCGCGGCGACCGGGATGCCCGCCAGGGCCGTGCACAGGAGCAGCGGCAGTCCCACCAGAACGAGCGCGAACACACCCCCGACCACCGCCGAGGCCACGATCCCCACGAGCACGACGACGCCGGTCACCACGCCGGTGAACAGGTAGGCGGCCGAGCGCCACGGCCACGCGGACATCAGGTAGCCGGGGCGGCCCATGGCCTGCCACACGTTCCGAGGCTGCATGGGGATCACCGTAGAAGCCCGCCACGGCCCCGGCCATGGGCCCAGGCGGAGGCCCGGGGGTATGCCTGGCCCTACCCCAGGTCTAGGCCCTGCCGCACTGCGCCGGCCCGTCCCTGCCCGGTTTCGTGGAAGCGACACCGACACCAGGGGGACCCCATGACACACGACGCCATCCGGCTGGACTCCGTCACCAGGGCATACGGCCCCTTGACCGCACTCGCCGGCATCTCCCTGGCGTTCCCCGCCGGGACCTTCACCGCCGTCATGGGGCCCTCCGGCTCCGGCAAGTCGACCCTGCTCCAGTGCGCCGCCGGCCTGGACCGGCCCACCTCGGGCTCGGTCACCCTCGCCGGCACCGAACTGACCGGACTGAGCGAGCGCCGGCTGACCCTGCTGCGCCGCGAGCGCGTCGGATTCGTCTTCCAGGCGTTCAACCTGCTGCCCTCGCTGACCGCCGAGCAGAACGTCGCCCTGCCGCTGCGGCTGGCCGGCCGGCGCGTCCCGAAGGCCCGGGTGCGCCAGGCGCTCCAGCAGGTCGGCCTCGCCGAACGAGCCCGGCACAGACCGTCCCGGCTCTCCGGCGGCCAGCAGCAACGCGTCGCCCTGGCCCGGGCGTTGATCACCCGCCCCGACGTGCTGTTCGCCGACGAACCGACCGGCGCCCTGGACACGCGGACCGGCCGCGAGGTGCTCGGGCTGCTGCGCGGCATGGTCGACCGCGAGGGCCAGACGGTCGTCATGGTCACGCACGACCCGGTGGCCGCCGCGTACGCCGACCGCGTGGTCTTCCTCGTCGACGGGCGCGTCCACGGGGAGTTGACCGCTCCGAGCGCCGACACCGTCGCCGCGCGCATGACCCGTCTGGAGGCCGTGCCGTGCTGAGCGTCGCCCTGCGCACCCTGCGCACCCGCTGGGCCACCTTCACCGGCAGCTTCCTCGCGCTGTCGCTGGGCGTGGCGCTGCTGACCGTGACGGGCCTGGCCCTGGCCTCGTCGGCCACCGCCCCGCAGCGCGCCCCCGAACGCTTCGCGACGGCGCCGGTGGTCGTCAAGAGTCAGGACGTGCTGCGCGTACCGACCCCGATCGGCGACCGCGCGTCCCGGCTCGCCCACCCGCGCCCGGTCCCCGCCACGACCGTCGCGGCGTTGCGGAGACTGGGCCGGGTCGTGGCGGACAGGTCCTTCGCCGTCCACGCCCCGGCCGCTCCCTCGGACCTGGTCGGCCACCCCTGGTCCACCGCCGCGTTCGCCCCGTACGACCTCGCGGCCGGGCGGGCCCCCCGCACCGCCGGCGAGGTCGCCGTCACCGGCGACTGGGCACGCCCCGGCCGGCGCCTGCACACCGACCGGGGCCCGGTACGCGTCGTCGGCACACTCACCTCACGGGGCTTCGAGAACGCCGTGTTCTTCACCGACGCCCGTGCGGCCCAACTCGCTCACAGGGTCACCCAGTTGGTTGTCCAAGCCGATCCGGCGGCCGTACGGCAGGCGGTGGGCGACCGCGCCCAGGTCCTCACCGGGACCGCGCGCCGCCTCGCCGACGCCGACCCCGGACGGGACGGCGAGGCGGTCACGGCGATGAACTCCCTGTTCGGCACCGCAGGCGGCGTCACCGCCTTCGTGTCGGTCTTCGTCGTGGCGTCGACCTTCGCCTTCGCGGTCGCCCAGCGGCGCCGGGAGTTCGCCCTGCTGCGCACCGCCGGGGCCACCCCGGGCCAGATCCGCCGGACCGTCCTCACCGAGGCCCTCGCCGTCGGCACCCTCGCGTCGGCCACCGGCTGCGCGCTCGGCTCCCACGCGGCGCCCCGCCTCGCGGCCTGGGTCGTCGGCAACGATCTCGCCCCGGCCTGGTTCACCATCGGCGACCACGCCTGGCCGTACCACGCGGCCTTCTGGACCGGCCTGCTCGTCGCGCTGTGCGGAGCGACCGCTGCGTCCTGGCGGGCCGGCCGCACCGGCCCCACCGAAGCACTGCGCGAGGCCGCCGCGGAGACCAGGACTCTCACCCGGGGCCGCCTGCTGTCCGGCACGGCCCTGCTGCTGACGGCCGCGGTGACCCTGGGCCTGTCCCTGGCCGGAGACCCGGTCGGCCTGCTGCACCGCAAGTCCTACGTCAGCCGCCCGATGCTGCTGATCACCGCGGCCGCCCTGCTCTCCCCGCTGGTGCTGCGTCCCCTGATCCGGCCGCTGACGTGGCTGCCGGGCCCCTGCGCCCTGCTGGTCCGCGAGAACACCGCCGCCGGGATGCGCCGCACCGCCGCGCTCGCGGCCCCCGTCCTGGTCACCGTCGCCCTCGCGGGCTCGCTCCTCGGCGCCACCGCGACCCTGAACCGGGCGAAGACCACCGAGACGAGTGAGCGCACCACCGCCGCCTTCGTCCTGACCCCGCCGGCCGGCACCGGCTTCGACCACGCCGCCCTGCGCAGACTGCGCGCCGTCCCGGGCACCGAGATGTCACCGACGTCCTCCACGTCCGTCCACGTCCTGGAGGACGGCGTGGCCCTCATCCGCTCCGAGGCCCGCGCGGCCACCCCCGGCCCCCTCGCGGCCACCACCCGGCTGCCTCTGGCCGCCGGAGCGGTGAGCGACCTCGACGACGACTCGATCATCGTCAACGAGGAGTGGCGGCGTCACCGGGTGGGCGACCGGGTCCTGGTCTGGCTCGGTGACGGAACGCCGCGCACCCTGCGGATCGCCGCGGTGATGCCCACCGGCACCGGGGACCACGGCGTCTACGTCACCCCGCGCAACGCCCCGGGCGCCACGGTCGACCGGATCGACGTGGCCCTGACCGCCGGCGCGGACCCGGAAACCGTCGCCACCGCCCTCCGCCAGGCACTCGGCACCGGGAACGGCCAGGTCCTCACCCGGGCGGAATGGATCCGGGCCACCCATCCCGAGACCAAACGCACCACCCGCCTCGGCCTCCTGCTGGTCCTCGGCATCGCCCTCCTCTACACGGGCATCTCCGTGGCCAACACCATGGTCATGGCGACGTCGGACCGGGCCCGCGAGCTGGCCGTGCTGCGGCTGGCCGGCGCCACCCGGTGGCAGGTCCTGCGGCTGACCGGCGCCGAGGCCCTGACGGTCGTGACGGCCGGCGCCCTCCTCGGCCTCCTGGTCGCCGCCGTCAACCTGGCCGGCATGGCGAGCGCCCTCGCCCTGCTGTCGGCCCCGGTCGCGATCGAGCTCCCCTGGCAGGCCCTCGGCACGACGACGGCCCTGTGCGCCCTCCTCGCCGTGACCTCCGCGCTCGCCCCGGCCGCCCTCGCCCTGCGCCGCCGCCCGGCGGAACTGGCGGGCGTACGGGAGTGAGGAGACAGCTACGGGGACGCCCCGAGGCCCGGTCCATCTCATGATGAAACCGATAACCTGGCAGCCGTGAAACGGACCTCGTTCGACACCTGGCCCTGCTCCATCGCCCGCACCGCCGACATCCTGGGCGACGCCTGGAGCCTGCTGGTGCTGCGCGAGGTCTTCTACGGCGAATCCCGCTTCGACGGCTTCATCGGCTCGCTCGGCATCGCCCGCAACACCCTCACCGACCGGCTGCGGCGCTTGGAGGCCGAGGGCCTGCTGCGGCGGCAGGCCTACCAGAGCGACCCGGTCCGCCACGCGTACCTGCTGACGGACAAGGGCCGTGACTTCTTCGGCGTCCTCGCCGCGATCAACGCCTGGGGCGACCGCTGGCTGGCCGGCGACGAGGGCGCCCCGGTCGTCCTGCACCACACGCCCTGCGGCCACGACACCGAGGCCCGGGTCGTCTGCTCCGCCTGCGGCGAACCCCTGCGCGACCAGGACATGACCGCCCGCACCGGCCCCGGCTACCCGGCCCGCCTCCTCGACGAGCCGGCCGTCCGGGAGCGCTTCGCCTCCGGCCGGCCGCTGTCGAACGGCCGGGCCGACGAGGACTGAGGGCATCCTCGCCGGCCCGGAGCGGCACCCGTCACCGCACACCGGGCTCCCTGACGCGTTCGGCGTCGCAGTAGTCCTGGTGCCAGTAGGGGTACGGCAGCGGCGGGGCGCTGACCTCGTCGAGCGCGGCGCGCTCCTCGGGGGTGAGCGACCAGGCCGTGGCGGCCAGATTGTCGGTGAGCTGGCGTTCGTTGCGGGCACCGATGACGACCGATGTGACGCCGCGCCCCTCCAGCGCCCAGCGCAGCGCCACCTGGGCCGGGGTCACCCGCCGCTCCTCGGCGATCTTGCGGAGCACGTCGATGGTGTCGAACGTGCGCTCGGGATCGACCGGCTCGAACCAGCCCACCGCCCGCCGTGTGCCCGGCGGCGGTGTGGCGCCCCGCTCCTGGTGGCCGCTGAGCAGACCGCCGGCCAGCGGGCTCCACACCATGACGCCCACACCCTCGGCCTCGGCCATGGGCAGCAGCTCCCACTCGACCTCGCGGGCGGCCAGGCTGTACTGGATCTGGTGCGAGGCGAACCGCTCCAGACCCAGCCGCTCGCTGGCCGCCAGGGCCCGGGTGAGCTGCCAGGACGTCAGGTTCGAGGCACCCACGTAGCGGACCTTGCCGGACCGCACCAGGTCGTCCAGCGCCCGTAGGGTCTCCTCCCACGGGGTGCGGCCGTCCCAGCCGTGCGTCTGGTACAGGTCGATGTGGTCGGTGCCCAGGCGGCGCAGACTGGCCTCGACCGAGCGCACGATGTGGTGCCGGGACAGTCCACGGTCGTTCGGACCGCTGCTGCCGTCCGGCATCTGCCAGCGCACCTTCGTCGCGATGATCACGTCGTCGCGCCGGTTGCCGAGGGCCGCGCCGAGGACCTCCTCCGCCTGGCCCGCGGAGTACATGTCGGCGGTGTCGAAGAAGTTGACGCCCGCGTCCATGCTCAGGTGGACGAGCCGCCGGGCCTCGATGGTCGTGAGCTGTCCCATGTGCTGGAAGCCGTGGCGGCCGCCGAACGTCATGGTGCCGAGGCAGATCTCGGAGACCTGCAGGCCGGTGCGGCCCAGGTAGCGCATACGCATGGGGATCGGGGTCCTCTCGGTCTCAGCGGGCGTCGGCCGTGACCTGCTCGTCGAGCACCTGGGCGGGACTCGGGGCGGTCTGCCGGGGCCGCAGGAACGCGATGGCGATCAGGCCCGCGACGAGCAGCGCGCCCGCGGCGGTCAGCAGGCCGTCGCGCACCCCGTCCAGAACCGCGGCGGGGCCGCTGCCGTCGGAGGCGTCCATGCCGGCCGCGGCGACCGTGGCGAGGACCGGCGTGCCGACGGTGACGCCGAGCTGCTGGCCGGTGTAGGCCAGACCCGTGGCCAGGCCCTGCTCGTGGTCCGGCAGACCCGAGGTCGCGGTGATCATGTAGCCGACGACCGCGAGGAGGTGGCCGAAGCCGCCCGTCGCGGTGGCCACCAGCAGCAGCGGCATGCCGGCGTCGCTGGTGTCGAGGAAGAAGAGCACGGCCGTGCTCGCCGCCTGCAGCAGCAGGCCGTACACCAGCGCCCGGTGGACGCCGATGGCGCCGATGATCCGTGCCGCGAAGGCACCGCCGAGGACGGCCGCGACGCCCAGCGCGGCGAACGTGAACCCGGCGTTCAGCGGCGTCATCCCGCGCACCTGCTGCATGTACAGCGTGAGCAGGAAGACCATGCCGGTCATCATCGCGAAGGTGACCAGGCCGGTGGTGTTGCCCCAGCTGACGGTACGGCGGCGCAGCACGTTCAGGTCGACGAGCGGTGCGGCGACCCGCGACTCGACAGCGAAGAAGGCGATCAGCAGCACCACACCGGCGGCGAGGGCGAACAGGGTCGTGCCGGCGCCCCAGCCGTTGCGCTCGGCCGAGGTGATGCCATAGATGACCGACAGCAGGCCGCCGGTGACGGTGACCGCGCCGAGGACGTCCAGCCGCGGCGTCTGCTCGTTGCGGCTCTCCTTGATCAGGGCCGGGGCGGCGATCGAGGCGACGAGGCCGACCGGGACGCTGATGAAGAGCGTGACGCGCCAGCTGGTCAGGTCGGTGATGACACCGCCGAGCACCACGCCGGACAGGAAACCGAGCGACAGCAGCGCGCCGTTGATGCCGAGCGCGCGGTCGCGCTGCGGGCCCTCCGGGAAGCTGGTCGTCAGCAGGGACATCGCCGCCGGGGTCAGCATGGCGGCCGCGACGCCCTGGGCCGCGCGGGCCGCGAGCAGGAACCCGGGCGTGGGGGCCAGGCCGCCGGCCAGGGAGGCGACCGTGAACAGGGCCATGCCGGCGATGAACCAGTTGCGGCGGCCGTAGAGGTCGGCGGCCCGGCCGAAGAGCAGCAACAGGCCGCCGGACGGCAGGGCGAACGCGGTGACCACCCACTGGAGGTCGCTCAGCGCGAAGCCGAGGTCCTTGCCGAGGACGGGGAGCGCGACGCTGAGGATGGAGAAGTCCAGGGCGAGCATGAACTGCGCGCCGCACAGCAGGGCGATGATGAGCCACTGGCGCGTGGTGAAACGCGCCTTGGCGGGCGAGTTGACGGCATCGGAAGTCATGGGTCGAGGCTCGCAATCCCCAACCCGCCGCGGGGAGCCCGTACTTATCCTGGGTTTATGACCACCAGCCTCAACGCAGTACGGGAATCCCGTCGACGCGAGGAACTCAGGCAGTTCCTGCGCACCCGCCGGGAGCGTCTCCGGCCCGAGGACGTGGGGCTTCCGCCGGGAGCGCGCAGGCGCACACCGGGCCTGCGCCGGGAGGAGGTCGCGATGCTCGCCGGCATCGGCGCCTCCTGGTACACATGGCTCGAACAGGGCCGGGACATCAAGGTGTCGGAGCAGGTCCTGGACGCCATCTGCAGGACGCTGCGCCTCGACGCCGTGGAGCGGGACCACCTCTACCAGCTGGTGGGCATGAACCCACCGCGGCGCACGGCGGACGACTCCCCCGGCACCGCGCAGCTGACGGCCCTGCTGGAGGGCTGGATGCCGAGCCCGGCGTACGTCATCGACCGATGCTGGAACATCGCGGGGACCAACAGGGCCGCGGAGCTGGTCTTCGGGTTCCGCGAGGGCGACACCAACTGCCTGGTGGCCTTCTTCACCAACCCCGCCTTCCGGGCCCGCCACCGTTATTGGGAGGAGATCGCCCCCGGTCTGGTGTCCGAGTTCCGCCGGGACGCGGCCCGCTACCCCGACGACCCGGAGTTCACCCGGATCTCGGACCGGCTGACCGAGGAGAGCGCGGAGTTCGCCGAGCTGTGGTCGCGGTACGAGATCACGGCGGCCAACCGGGGCGTGAAGGCCATCGACCATCCGCGGGCGGGGTGCCTGATCTTCGAGCACTCGGTGCTGCAGATCCCCGACCGGCCGGGCGTCCGGCTGATGCTGCACACGGCGCAGGCCGGTACGGACACCCGCGAGCGGGTCGTGCAACTGCTGGACCGGGACGCCCGCAAGGACAGGATCTCGCTGGTCGAGGCCGGTTGAGGAGGACCGCACGAGAACCACTGGAGAACCACAAGAGACCTGTACGGGAAGTCAAGACAGGGCTCGATCCTGTGACAATGCTCTGATACACATGACCGCGAAGGCCGGTTCCCGTGAGCGGAGGAATACGTACCGTGGTCAGCAAGAGCAAGATCGCAAGTGTGGGTGCCGTCGCCGCGGTGACACTCGGCGCCGGATTCGTCCTCCAGCCCGTCGCCCAGGCCGAGGTGCCGCCGGTGAGCGCGGTCGTCCTGAGCCAGGGCGTCACGTCGGCGCCGTTCAAGATCAAGGCCGACGGCGACCGCAAGGTGCTCTACCGCAAGGCGGTGGTGCAGCCGGGCGCCTCGACGGGCTGGCACTACCACGTGGGCGAGGAGATCGCCGTCATCGACTCCGGCACCTTCACCCGCGTCGAGGGCTCGGACTGCTCGGTGCGGGAGTACGGCCCCGGCGAGTCGCTCGTGGAGCCCGTGGGCCCGGACACCGTGCACATGGGCATCAACAACGGCACGGAACCGGTGGAGTTGTACGTCGTCGACATCATCCCCAAGGACGCCACCTCCCCGACCGTGCCCGCCCCGGACCCGGGCTGCGACACGAGCGGCGCGTCCGCGGCCCGCGGGGGCCAGTGATGCGGCTGCCCCGCCCGCTGGGCATCTCGGGCCCCTCGCTCTGGCTGCCCCCCGGGCGGCAGAGCGCGCCGGAGGCCGTCGGGCTGGCGCTGGTCGACCAGGAGACCGTCGACGAACTGGGCTGTGACGCGCTGCCGGTGGCCGACCAGGCGCCGCCCGAGATGGCGGTCGAGGCGGGCCGCCGGGCGCTCGCGGCGGCGGACGTGGACGCCCGTGCCGTGGGCCTCCTGCTGCACGCCTCGATCCACTACCAGGGCCACGACCTGTGGTCGCCCGCGCACTTCATCGCCGACCAGCTGGGCGCCGACGCCGCCGTGCCGGTCGGCGTCCAGCAGGTGTGCAACGGCGGTGCGGCGGCCGTGGAGCTGGCCGCCGCCCGGCTGTTCGTCGAGCCCGGCCTCGGCCACGCCCTGGTGACCACCGCGGACGCCTTCCTCGATCCGGGCTTCGACCGGTGGAGCGGGGACTACGGCATCGCGTACGGCGACGGGGCCACCGCCCTGGTCCTGCACCATCTGCCGGGGAACGCGGGCGGCAGGCCGGCCGACCTGGTACTGCACTCCCTGTCGACGGTGGCCGCGCCCCGGCTGGAGCGGATGCACCGGGGGGACGACCCGTTCAGCCCGGCCGCCCGCTCGCTCGGCCCGCGGGTCGACATCCGCCGCACCAAGAAGGCTTACCTCCAGGCGGAGGGCATGGAGACGTTCACCGAGGCGAGTAGCGGTGCGCTGCGATCGGCGGTGGAGTCCTGCCTGGCGGGCGTGGGCCTCACGGCCACGGGCGACGTCCCGCTGCGTTACGTGGTGGCCCCGCGCCTCGGCCGCAAGACCGTCGACCTCGCCTACGCGCCCCTGCTGACGAAGCTCACCGGCGCGGAGCTGCTGCGCCCCGGAGCCGACACCGGTCACCTCGGCGCCGGCGACACCGCGGCCTCCCTGTCCGAACTGCACGCCCGCCGGCTGCTGGGCCCCGATGACTACGCCCTGGTGGTGAGCGCCGGCGCGGGCTTCACCTGGTCCTGCCTCCTGGTGAGCGGCGCCTGAGCCCGACCACCGCTCGTCGTCCGCCGGGCCGGTATGCCGCCAACGCCGCCTGCCCGGGCGGGCGAGCCGGGCTGGGCTCCGCCCCACCGGCCCGAACACCCGCGCCCCGGACGAACAGGCAAGGACCAGCGGCACCGGCGCCCCCGCGGGCAAGCGACCGCCGGCACCTGCTGCCCACCCGGCGGATGCGCGAACGCTGCCCACCCGGCGGATGTACGGGACGACCGCCCCCGGGTGTACGGGACGGCCGCCCATCCGGCGAGACAAGCGAGGCCCCGCACTCCCACCGGCGGGGGCCGGCGAGCAAGCCGCCGTCCCGGCACGACGCCGCCGCGGCAGGTGAGGAGAGGCCGGTACCGCACACCACCCGGGGCCGCGGGGCCGGGTGCCCCGCGGCCCCGGGTGGTGTGTCCTGTCGGCTCAGCCGGCCGGCTGCATGGTCGGCCTGGAGAGGTGATGGACCATGCTCCGTACCGCCACCCGGTCCTGCTGACGCCCGGAGCACTGCTCGACCGGCCTGGGTCGCGTCCGGTCCAGGGAGGGCTCGCCGCGCAGGATGTCCTGCTCCATCTGGACCAGGAACGGCGAGGGCTCAAGGCCCAGTTCGTCCACCAGGCGGGCGCGCAGCCGCCGCATGACGGCGAGCGACTCCGCCCGACGCCCGCACCGGTACAGCGCCAGCATCAGGTGCCGGTGGAAGTTCTCGTGCAGCGGGTGGCGGGCGGTGAGCTCGGTGAGCTCCGGCACCAGCCTGTGGTGCGCGCCGCGCTGGAGATCGGCGTAGATCCGGTGCTCCTGCGTGCACAGCAGCGACTCGTCCAGGTGGACGATCCGCGCGCCGAGCAGCTCACCGGCCTCCACGTTGACCAGCGCCGGACCGTGCCACAGCGCCACCGCCTGGTGCAGCAGCTCAGACCCCCGCACGAATTCACCGCGCTGGACGGCCGCACTGCCGGCCTCGGCCAGCAGCTCGTATTCCGTCATGTCGAGGGCGACCCTCGAAGTGGACAGCACATAACTGCTGCCCTCGGTTATGAGAATTTCGTCGGCGACCTCGCCGGCGCTCTTCCTGAGCGCTTCCGCGATGGTCCGCCGGACTTGGCCGATATACGTCTGGATCGTGGCCGTGGCGGTGCGCGGCGGATTGCTCCCCCACAACTCCTGCACGAGCGCGTTGACCGATACCGCACGATCCGCATTCACGGCCAGTAAGGCAAGAAGCCGACGCGGCTTGGGCGCCAGAACGATCGGCTCCGACTCATCGTCGAAGACCGTCATCGGGCCGAGGACATGAATCTGCACCATTCCCCCTTATTGGTACATCCATCCCGTCCAGCGACGGAATGGCCGAACCTCTGCCCCTCGGAGCGGCATCAACCACCTACCCTGAGTGACCAGCCAACCATAGCAGGGTTTTGGCCAGAATACGCTTATAACATGCACCAGGCACAAATGTTTACGCACCGGAGCAGTGCCTGTTACCTGCCTCACACTTCCCGAAAAAAGGGAACCACGGTGAATGCTCCTCAGAGCCATTCACCGTGGTTATCCCGGCCGTGCCGTATGCAACTTTATGACGGGCCCACGCCCTGCCGGATCAGTCCAGAGAACCCAGCAACGCTATCGCCCGCTCCAGGTACTCCTCGAAGTGGGCCAGCTCTTCGGGCGTGAATTCAGCACTCAGTGAGCCCTCGACCCGCAAGGCCGCCTTGTCGGCTTTCTTGGCAATGGCGCGGCCCGCCCGGGTCGCCCGGTTGACCACGACCTTCTGATGGAGTTCCGAGGGTTCACGAAACACCAGACCGGCCTTTTCCAGGTTGGTCAGGACCGTGGCCATCGTCTGCGGCGTCACCATGCACTCCCGTGCGAGCTGCGCCGCGGACATGCCGTCGGAGACCGACAGCAGCAGCAGGACCGAGTACTGGGGCACCGTCAGGCCGAACTCCCGCAGCACTTCCGTCTTGCGTGCGATGAGGGCCTGTTCCGCCCGCTTGATCGTGTGCCCGAGTCGGCCAGCGGCGACCGTCTCCGTCGTCGTGTTCGCCATGTCAATAGTCTTGCATACGGCAGAGGACGAAGCAGTAGTCGTGCATTGCCTTCGCCAGGCCGGCCTGCGGTCCTTCCCCGGGGCTGTTTCGGTCACCGGGCCTTCCGTCGCCGGACGGCCGGGATCGCGCAGGTCAGCCGTGCTGTGCAGGTGCGCCGGCCCTGCTCGTCGCTGATGACGATCTCGTAGGTGGCGGTGTGCGTGCCCAGGTGCAGCGGTCGGCAGGAGCCGGTGACCTTGCCCGAGCGTGCCGCGGCGTGGTGGGTGCAGGACAGCTCCTGGCCGACGATGATCCGGTCGGCTCCCGCGTGCACCCAGGCGGCGAGCGAGCCGAGCGTCTCGGCGAGCACCGCGTTGGCCCCGCCGTGCAGCAGGCCGATCGGCTGGCGGTTGCCCGCCACCGGCATGGTGCCGACCACGAGATCGGGGTCGCAGTGGGTGATCTCGATGCCGAGCCGCTCCACCAGTTGCTGGTCGACGTAGGGGGGCAGGACCTCGACGGGCCCCAGGGCGGTTTGAGTCATGACCGGCCCCTCAGTGCGCGGAGGCGGGCTCGGGCGACGCCGAGGCCGGGTCGCCGGACGCTTCGGCGGGCGCGTCCCCGGACGGCTTCCCGCCCGAGAGCAGGCTGCCGACGACGACCGCGCTGACCGCGCACGCCGCCGCGACGATCCACATGGTGGTGTGCAGACCGGTGGCGTACGCGTCGGCCATCGCGGTCACCGCGCGGTCCCGCACCTCGCCGGCCGGCAGCGACGCGGCGGCCTCGGTCAGACCGCCCTGCAGCGCCCGCGAGGTCAGCGCCTCGGCGCCGCCCGGGTACGCGGACACCGCACCACTGTCGAGGGCGCTCTTGGTGAGCGCCGTGACGAGGGTGCCCAGTCCGGCCATGGAGACGGCGTCGGAGGCGAGCCGCACCGTGTTGAACATGCCCGCGGCCATGCCCATCCGCTCCGGCTCGACGGCCGAGACCGCCGCGCCGTCCAGGATGCCGAGCGAGATGCCGTACCCGATGCCCAGGAAGAGCAGGGGACCGGCCAGTGCGGCCGTCGAGGCACCCGGCTCCATCATCGTCAGCCAGGCGGCGCCGACGGCGGAGAAGCACAGCAGCACGACGAACAGGGCGCGCTGTGAGACCTTCTGTGCGACCACGCCCGTGACGGCGGGCATCACCAGCGACGGGCCCGTCAGGAGCAGCAGGACCAGGCCGATGCGGACGGCCGACATCCCGCTCGTGGAGGTCAGGTAGGGCGGCAGCACGATGACGAGTGCCACGAAGCTGAACGCCAGCACCAGCGGCACCAGGCAGACGGCCAGGAACTGCGGGCGGGCGAACAGGCGCAGGTCGAACATCGGGTGCTCGGTGCGGCGTTCCACCGCGACGAAGGCCACCATCAGGAACAAACAGCCGACGGCCGAGCCGAGCACGATCGGGTCGGTCCAGCCCCGGCCCGGCCCCTCCACCAGGGCGAGCACGAACAGGGCGACGCCGAAACCGAAGGCGAAGGTGCCGGTCCAGTCGAAGCGCGGCCCGCGGTTGGGCTCCGAGCGGGGCAGCAGGGGAGTGCTCAGCAGGACGAGCGCGGAGACCGCGGCCAGCACGAGGAAGACCGAACGCCAGCCCCACAGGTTGACCAGGACGCCGCCGAACATCGGCCCGAACGCCAGGCCCGCTCCCAGGAACGTGCCGAAGAGGCCGAACGCCTTCGCGCGGGCGGTGCCGTCGAAGGACTGCGCCAGGATCGCGGTGATGGAGGCGAGCGCCGCGCCGCTGCCGAAGCCGGCGATCGCGCGCGAGACGTCGAGCAGCAGGATGCTGTTCGCGAGGCCGGACACGGTCATCCAGAAGGCGAAGAAGGCCATGCCCCAGGTGAACATCCTGCGGTGGCCGATGCGGTCGGCGAGCGAGCCCATGGCCGCGAGGCTGCTGGACGCGGTCAGCATGTAGCCGTCGACCACCCACTGGGCGGCGGCCAGTGAGCTGTGCAGATCGGCGCCGATGTCGGGGACGGCCACGGACGGGCCGGTCACCACCAGGGTCATGAGCGGGCCGACGACGCACGCCGCGGCGAGCGTGGCCCGCGGGTTGCCGGTGGACACGGAGGATCACCTCTGTCTGTTCGTTGTCACTTGGATGTAGTCAGCTATGTGTAAGAACCCTGGCATAGATTAGGGGAGAGGGCACAGCTACTGTCAATGTCGTATGGCAGAGTTCTGTGTAAAGATGAGGGCCTGTCAATCGACGGACAGGTACGGCACACGGGCGAGTGGGAAAGGCGGTGCGCACGGCGATGCGCAGGATCCAACTGGGCGGCTCACAGCGGACCTTCGCGGCCGTCGGCCTCGGCTGCATGGGCATGTCGTGGGGGTACGACGAACTGGGCCGGGACGAGAGCGAGTCCATCGGGGTCATCCGGCATGCCCTGGAGATCGGCGCCGATCTGATCGACACGGCCGACCAGTACGGCCCGTTCACCAACGAACTGCTGGTCGGCAAGGCGCTGCGGGGACACCGCGACAAGGCGCTGCTGGCCACCAAGGGCGGGCTCGTGGTGGACGACCCCGCCACCTACCGCAGCCACCGGGACGGCCGGCCCGAGTATCTGCGCGCCGCCGTCGACGCCAGCCTGAAGCGGCTCGGCGTGGACCATGTGGACCTCTACCAGCTGCACCGCATCGACCCCGAGGTGCCGGTGGAGGAGAGCTGGGGTGTGCTCGCGGAGCTGGTGAAGGAGGGCAAGCTCGGCGCGCTCGGCCTGTCCGAGGCGTCGGCGGAGGAGATCGGCCGGGCGCAGGCGGTCCACCCGGTGGCCTCCGTGCAGAGCGAACTTTCCCTGTGGAGCCGCGACGCCCTGACGAACGGCGTGGTGGAGTACTGCGGGAGTGAGGGCATCGCGTTCATCGCGTTCGCCCCGCTCGGCAGGGGCTTCCTGTCCGGGTTGATCAGCAGCCCGAAGGACCTGCCGGACGTGGACGGGCGGCACCGGATCCCCCGGTTCCAGCCCGAGGCCATCAGCGCCAACCAGGCCATCGTCGACCGGGTCCGGACCGTGGCCGACCGGCTCGGCGCGACGGTGGCCCAGGTCGCGATCGCCTGGGTGCTGGCTCAGGGCGACCACGTCGGCGTCATCCCCGGCACCAAGACCCGCCGCTACCTGGAGGACAACGTGGCGGCCGGTTCCCTGACCCTGGCGCCCGAGGACCTGGCGGAACTGGCCGCGCTGCCGGAGGCGGTCGGCGCACGCTAGACGCTCCGCGGGAACACCGCGACACCCCGGGCCAACGGCCGAGCCACACCGACGTGCTCCTACGGCCGACGGTACGCCGGGGGATCCTACGGCCCGACCGCACGCGAAGGGGGGCAGCGCTCCCACAGCCCGGCCCCACGCAGGAGCGGCGCCCCTACAGCGGCGCCCCTACGGCCCGGCCCCACACGGGAACGGCGCCCCACAGCCCGACCGTGCCCGGCGACGGCGGTGTGTCCGCCGCGGTTGTGGTGCGCCGGCCGGTTGCGATCCGGCGTACGCCTCGAAGCGCCGGCCCCGCCCCGCCCCGCCCCGCGCCCTCACCGGGCACGGGACGGGGCGGTCGTGTGTCACACCGGCTGGCGCCGGGTGCCGGTCACGAGGGTCGCCGGGATGACCGGCCAGCCGTGTTCCGCCGCGTGGGCCGCCATCCTCGGGTTGGCGCCGACCACGGTCGGGTGGCCCACCATGCGGAGCATGGTCAGGTCCCCCGGGTCGTCCCCGTAGGCATGGCAGTCCGCCGGATCCGCGCCGAACTTCTCCAGCGCCTGCCGGACCGCCTCCGCCTTCGCCGGACCGAACATCGCGTGCCGGATCCTTCCGGTCATGCACCGGTCCGCGTCCAGCTCCGGCTCGGTGCACAGGACCAGGTCGACCCCGAGGTCGTCGGTGATCGGGTGCAGGGTCGCGGGCCAGGAGCCGGAGATGACCACCGTGTGGTGGCCCGCCTCCTGGTGCCGGCGCAGTCGGGTAACGGTCGGCTCGATGAACGGCGCCCCGCCTTCGCGCAGTTCGGCGTACCACTCGCGTGCCTCGGCGACCACGTCGTCCCAGGGGACGCCGGTGTGCAGCTCGTAGAACTTGGACACCACCTCGACGGGGGTGACGCCCATGGACGCCAGCCGCCGCAGCGGCTCCACCAGCCGTTCGTACTCGGCGCCCCTCACGTCCCCCTGCCGCCGCAGCCGGTGGCGCAGCAGCGAGAACGGGGTCTTCATGGCGATGAGTGTCTCGTCGGCGTCGAAGAACGCCACCACGGGACGGGAGTGACCGGTGGTCAGCGGGGGCAGGGCAGTGGTCATGGCCGACTCCTGAGGTGGGCCGCTCGGGTGAGCAGATAGGTGGTCTCCTGGGGCCGCCGGGGGTCGAGCCGGGCCAGCAGATGGCCGTCCGGACGGACCACGGCCACGGCCGGTCGCGGACCGAGCGCCGCGGCCAGGCCCTTGGGGACCGCGCGGGTCAGATCGAGCACGGGCGTGCCCTCGGGCAGCGCCCGCCGCATCCCGTCGCGGGTGCGCTGCCAGTCCGGCGGCGGGGTCCGCGCGCCGGGCCACAGCAGCACGGTGTGCCGGTCCCGGTCGATCGCCGGCCAGCCGCCGGTGCCGGGACGCGGGGGCGCCCCGGCCGGGCCGGTCCCGCCCGAGACCATCACCGGCAGCCGGGGATGGCGGTCACCGCCGTAGCTCACGGCCGTCTGGCCGAGCTGCGGGGCCAGCTTGCGCTGGAACAGGCCGGTCCGGTCGGCGGCCATGAACGCCGCGTCCCGGAGGGCGACCTTCGCCGGGGAGTTGACCAGGCCCGCCTTGGTCAGCAGCTCGGTCGAGCGCGCCACGTCGTGGGAGACCGCCCGGCGCTCGGTGTCGTAGGAGTCCAGGATCGACTCCCCGAACTCCCCGCGGATGACGCCCGACAGTTTCCACGCCAAGTTGAACGCGTCCTGCATCCCCGTGTTCATGCCCTGCCCACCGGCCGGGCTGATCACGTGCGCGGCGTCGCCGGCCAGGAAGCAGCGTGCACTGCGGAAGCTGGAGGCGATCCGGACCCGCACCCGGAAGGAGCCGCTCCACAGCAGTTCCTCGACCCGGCTGCGGCCGGCCGCCCGGTCGTCGACGACCTGCTGGAACATCTCGCGCGGCGGCGGGTTGTGCTCGTCGTACGCGTCGTGCGGCACGTTCAGGGCGATGCGGTGCACGCCGTCGCCCATCGGGCCGAGGACCATGGCGCCGCTCGGCGCGTAGCAGTAGTGCGACAGGTCCTCGGAGAGGGTGGTGGTCAGCCGGGCGTCGGTGATGGCGAACGACACGTCGACCGGCGGACCGTCGTAGGCGATGCCCAGTTCCTTGCGGACGGTGCTGTGCGCTCCGTCCGCGCCGACCAGCCAGCCGGGCTCCAGCTCCTCGATCCGGCCGCCGTCGTGCTCCAGCTTGACGACCGGGCCGCCCGGGGTGTTGTCCAGGGCGGTGAGCCGGACGCCCTCCTCCAGGGTGCCGCCGAGCGCGGCGAGCCGCCGGCGCAGCACCTGCTCGGTGTCGTTCTGCGAGAGCGTCAGCGCGAACGGGTACGGCGAGTCCGGCAGCCTGCTCATCCAGGCCGTCGCCAGACGGCGGCCGCGCGAGTAGAACGCCGTGCCCGCCAGCCGGTGGCCGATGCCCAGCAGGTCGTCGGTCACCCCGATCCGGTCGAGCAGTTCGAGGTTGCGCGGCCAGATCACGTTCGCCCGGGAGTGCGCCGAGTGCCCGCGCCCGGCGTCCACGACGCGGACCGGGATGTCCCGCTGCAGCAGCTCGCAGGCGACGACCAGACCGACCGGGCCCGCCCCGACGACCAGCACGGGCGCCCCGGGCCCACGCCCTGTCAGGCCGCCCACATCAGCCCCCCGTTGACCTCGACCACACTGCCGTTGACGTACGAGCTGTCCTGCGAGGCGAGGAACACGGCGGTGGCACCGACCTCCTGGGGACGGCCGAGCCGCCCGGACAGGAGCCGGCCGCGGTAACTCTCCCAGGCGCGCTCGTTGGCGGCCAGCTCCTTGCCCATGCCCTCGTCGATGTAGCCGGGTGACAGGCAGTTGACCGTGATGCCCTTGGGGGCCAGTTCGGCCGCCGAGGTACGGGTGAACATCTCCACGGCGGCCTTGCTCGCGCTGTAGGCGGACGCGCCGATCGCGGCCCGGCCGGCCACGCAGGACGACACGTTGATGATGCGGCCGCCGGCGCCCGTCGCCTCGCGCCGGGTGGTCATCGGGCCGATCACCGCGCGCGTGCAGAGGAAGACACCGGTCAGGTTGGTGGCCAGGGTGGTGTTCCAGTCGGCCACCGAGAGCCGGGAGATCTTGCCGTCACGGCTGACCCCCGCGTTGTTGACCAGGATGTCGACGCCCCCGTACGTCTCGACGGCGGTGGCCATCAGCCCCTCCACCGAGGTCTCGTCGGTGACGTCCGTGTGGTGGTAGAGCAGCCGGTCGCCGTGGTCGTCGGCGAGTTCCTTGATGTCGTAGGGGTTGCGTGCGGCGACGACGACCGAGGCGCCCTCGGCGAGGTAGGCCTCGGCGATCGCCCGGCCCAGTCCCCGCGTGCCCCCGGTGATGACGGCCGTCTGTCCGTCGAGCCTCATGGCTCCTCCGATGCTGCGTGTGGTGTACGTGTGTGGTCGATGTGCCGGTGCCGGTGTCGGTGCGGAACGCGGAGGCAGCGGCTCGGGACGGGCGTCAGTACCAGGTCAGCAGCGCCGCGCCCGCGGTCATGCCGCCGCCCACCGACGCCAGCAGCACCCGCTCGCCGCGCCGCAGCGGCCGTTCGCGGTGGGTGGCGTGCAGGGTGAGCGGCACGGAGGCGGCGACGGTGTTGCCCAGGTGCGGCGCGGTGTACGCGACCCGCGCCGGGTCGATCCCGGCGTCCGCGACGAAGGCCTCCAGGAGCCTGGTGTTCGCCTGGTGGAAGACGAACCGGTCGACGTCCTCCAGGGCCAGACCACAGTCGTCGAGCGTCACGGCGGTCAGTTTCGCCAGCACCGACAGCGCGTAGTCACGCACCGCGCGTCCGTCCATCCGGAAGAAGTGCTGCCCGGCCTCGCGGGCCTCGGCGTCGAGCGGCGTCCGGGTGCCGCCGGCCTCCACGCCGACGTAGTGGTGGAACTCGCCGTCCGTGACCAGCTGCACCGACCGCAGGCCGTAGCCCTCGGGCACCTCGCCGAGCAGGACGGCGCCCGCGCCGTCACCGAACAGGCTCACCGTGCGCCGGTCGGACCTGTCCATGATCGTGGAGAACATGTCGGCCCCGACGAGCAGCACGTGCTCGCCGTGCCGGCCCGCCTTCAGCAGGCCCTCGGCAACCGCGAGACCGTAGAGGAAACCGCTGCACACGGCGTTGATGTCGAAGGCGGGCAGGGTGGACAGACCCAGCTTGTGCTGGAGGATCGCGGCCGTGGACGGCTGCGGCACGTCCGGGGTGCTGGTGGCCACCACCAGCGCGCCGAGCCGCTCGCGCACCTCGTCGGAGACGCCCCGGAGCGCCTCGCGGGCGGCGGGGAGGGCGAGGTCGGACGTGGTGGTGCCCGGCTCGGCGTACCGCCGCTGGAGCACTCCGGTGCGTTCGGTCACCCAGGACTCGGGCATCCCCGTCCAGGCGCTGATCTGCTGGTTGTCGACGACCTTGGCCGGTGTGTAGGAGCCGATCGACAGGACACCGACTGGCATGGTTTCCCTTTCCTGTGCTTTCTCGTGGGTGGTGGTCGCGTGCGGCACGGGGCGTCAGTGACCCATGCCGAGCCCACCGCTGACCGGCAGCACGGCGCCGGTGATGTACGAGGCCTCGTCGCCGGTGAGGAACCGCACGGCGGCGGCCACCTCCTCGGCGGTACCGGCCCGGCCGAGCGGCGTCATCGCCAGGTACTGGTCGAGGCGGGCCGGGCGTACCTGGCGCAGCATGTCCGTCTCGACGAGCCCGGGGGCCACGACGTTGACGGTGATGCCGCGGCTGCCGAGCTCCCAGGCGAGCGAGCGGGCCAGCCCGACGAGGCCGGCCTTCGCGGCGGTGTAGTTGGTCTGTCCGGGCGAGCCGGTGAAGGCGACGGCGGACGACACCAGCACCATCCGGCCCCATCGCCCGCCGAGCATGCCCCGGGAGGCGTGCCGGGCCAGGCGGATGACCGACCTCAGGTTGGTGTCGAGCACGGCGTCGACGGCGTCGTCGTCGAGGGTGAGCAGCAGCCCGTCCCGCGTGATCCCGGCGTTCGCCACCAGCACCTCGACGTCGCCCTGCGCGGCCGCGACCTCCTTGAAAGCCCGCTCCACCTGCGCCTCGTCCGTCACATCGCACCGCACCCCGAGGAGCCCCGCCGGGGGCTCACCGGTGCGGTAGGTGACCGCCACCCGGTCGCCACGCTCGGCGAGCGCCCGCGCGACGGCCAGCCCGATACCGCGATTGCCCCCGGTGACGAGCACGGAACGCCCCACGGCCACCGGGCCGCCGACCACACCGGACGCACCGCCGATCCCGGGCCCACCCGCACCCCTGACGAAGCCGCCCGAGCCGGGGGCGCCCGCCGAGCCCGGGCGGCCCGGCGAACCCACCGTGCCAGGGGCGCCGGGGGTGCCCGCCGAACCGGGAAAGCCCGACGGACCAGCGGAGCCCGCCGAGCCGGGGGTGTCGGGAGTGCTGGCCAAGCCAGAGGCGCCGGGGGTGCCGGACGAAGCGGACGAGCCGGGGGCGCCCGGCGAACCCACCGTGCCGGCCGTGCCGGCGGAGTCAGGTGTGTCCGGGCCCCTGCCCGGTGCTCCCTCCGCGTTCGAGGTCATGCCGGCGTCACCACGATCACCGCGTTCTGGCCGCCGAAGCCGAAGGAGTCGTTCACCGCGGCGCCGATGTCCAGCGGCCGGGCCTCCTTCGCCACGACGTCCACGCCGATGCCCGGGTCGAGGCTGGTCAGGTTGGCGGTCGGCGGGACGAGGCGGCGTTCCACGGCGAGCACCGTGTACACCGCCTCGGCCGCCCCGGCCGCGCCCAGCAGATGCCCGACAACACCCTTGGTGGAGGTGACGGCCGGCTTCTCGCCGAAGACCCGGCGGATGACCCCGGCCTCGGTGACGTCGTTCAGCGGCGTGGACGTGCCGTGCGCGTTGACGTGGTCCACCTCGGAGGGGTCGACCAGGGCGTCGGCGAGGGCCGCCCGGATGGCCCGCTCGGCCCCGCCGCCCGTCGGATCGGGCGCCGAGGCGTGATGGCCGTCGGCAGACGCGCCGAACCCCGAGATCCTGGCCCGGACACGGGCGCCCCGCGCCCGCGCGTCCTCGACACGCTCCAGTACCAGCATGGCCGCGCCCTCGCCCGCGACGAACCCGTCCCGGTCGGCGTCGAACGGCCGGGACGCGGACGCCGGGTCGTCGCCCCGCGTGGACAGCGCACCGGCCCGGGCCAGGCTCGCCATCGCGGTCCGGGACATGGCCGCCTCGGCACCGCCCGCCAGGACGATGTCGCAGACGCCGGCCTCCAGCAGGGCGCGGGCGTACCCGATCGCCGTGTTGCCGGACGCGCAGGCCGTCGACACCACCTGGTTGGGGCCGAGGGCCTTGAGGTCCATGGCGATGTACCCGGCGGTCATGTTGACCGGGCCCATCACCATCAGCAGCGGCGACACGAACTCCTGGCCGTCGGCCAGGTGCTTGCCGTGCTCCCGCTCGACCGTCGACCAGCCGCCCAGCGACGTGCCGACGACCACGCCGACCCGGGGCCCCTCCCAGGTCGCCGGGTCGAGCCCGGCGTCCTCGACGGCCTGCCGGGCCGCCACCACGCCGAAGTGGCTGACCGGGTCCATGCGTACGGCGCTGCGCCGCCCGAGCAGCGCACCCGCGTCGAAGCCGGGTACGCGGCAGGCGAAGTCGACGGGCAGACCCGCGAGGTCCGGGTCGGTGGCCGCCGTGGACTCCCCCGCCCAGACCCGCTCGACGTTGGCCTCGACACCCAGCCCGGCCGGGGTGACCAGGCCGACGCCGGTGACCGCCACGTCGAAGCGATGCGTGCGCCCGTCCGGGCGCTGCGTCACTGTCCCGGTCATCAGGCCACCGCGGCCTTGGTGTCGATCATGGCGAGCACGTCGCCGAAGGTGTTCTCCGGGGTCAGTGCCGTCTCGTCGATCTGGACGCCGAACTCCTTCTGCACGATGACGCTGAGCTCGATCAGCGCGAGCGAATCCAGGTCGAGGGTGTCGAAGGTGGCGCTGGTGTTCAGCTCCTCGGGCAGCACGCCGAGCTTCTCGGAGACGAGCTGGAAGAGACGGTCCTGGTGTGCGGACATGGCTGTTTCTCCTTGTACGGATTGGATGGTGAGGTGGGACTGGTGAGGACTGGTCAGTGCCTGCCGACCACGACGGCGGTGAACGTGAATCCGCCGCCGCCGTTGAGCACGAGCGCGTAACTCCCGGGCGTCAGCAGGTCCGTGCGGGCCAGGTCGGCGAGGGAGGCGTTGAGGTCGCCGGCCCCCACGTGCCCGGTCGCACGGCCGAGGTCGAGCACCTCCGCGGAGGTGACGTCCGTCAGCGGCGGGAGGTACGCCTCCGCCATCGCCTTGCTTCCCAGCCGGGGGATCACGGCGTAGCGCAACCGCGGGTCGTCGGCGGCGAGTCCGGCACCGGCCAGCGCTTCCTCGACGACGGCACGGATGCGGTCGGCCGCGGTCTTGAGGAAGAAGTCGACGCCGTACGTCTTGATGAACGCCCGCTTGGTACGCCGCACGTCGATCATCGAACTGTGTCCCATGGGCGTCGCGTTGAGCTCGTCGTCACCGCGGTGCATGACCTCCAGTTCCGCCGCGACCCGGGTGGCCAGGGAGTGCAGCAGCAGGTCCGGCGTGCGGGAGTGCCCTGCCACGGCCGGTCCGCCGACCCGGTGGACGAGAACCGCCGTGGCCGCGTCCCCGGCCGCCATGCCGTAGTCGCTGAGCCAGCGGTGCCAGCTCGGCGTCAGGAACCGGTCGGCGGTCGTGACCAGCGCGGGCCCGGCGGCCGGGTCGCCCTGGAGCCGGCTCGCGGCCAGCTCGATGCCGATGGCGCCGCCGTTGCACTGCTGGAGCAGCCCGATCGGTACGGCCTGGTGGGCCCCGAGCCGCCGGGCGATGTAGTGCGGGGCCGACCATGCGTCGTGGCCTTGGTGGTGGACGCTCGCGTGCAGCACCAGCGAGAGGTCGTCGGCCTGGGTGCCGGAGACGTCCAGTGCCCGGGTCGCGGCCTCGACGGCCATGTCGGGCGGTGCCGTGTCCTCGCTGACCGGCAGGGCCGTGTAGCCGAGTTCGCGGGCGGTGCGGGCGTCGATGTCACCGGCGGCCACGGCCTCCTCGGCCGTCTGGCGGTGCTCCGGGTACCAGGCGGTCGCCGTCAGCCCGAGCGGTGAGTCCAGTCGCACGGGTCGTCACCTGCCGTCCGTGTCCGGGGCCGGTGGCCCGGCGAGGTCGGCGACCGCGATCTCGGCCGTGCAGACCGACACCCCGGCCTGGCGGAAGTCGACGGTGCGGCGCTCGTCGCCCGAGGGCGTGACGGTGACCGTGACCGGGCTGTCCAGTTCCACGAAGCGGTGGAAGGTGGCGCCGAAGGCCCGGGCGTACCGCCGCTCGGCGGGCGCCCCGGCGGCGAGGACCGCGGCTTGGCGGGCCGCCTCCATGAGCGCCATCGCGGGCACATGGTCCAAGGGGTGGTCGTACATGGCCGGGTGCCGCACCGGGACGTCGAGCGTGGCCCGCAGAGCGATCCCGCCGCCCGGGCGTTCCAGGTCCGTGAGCACCACGTTCCCGGCCCGCTCGCGGCCGACCAGAGCGGGCTCCACGGGTGTGCCCACGCGGGTGGGCGGCATGTCGGACGAGGACGGTGGAACGTTTCCTCTGCTCTTCTCCCGGTGCGCCGTGTAGCCGTCCCGGCTGAGGTATCCGGCCACGACGGCGCTCGTCCCGGCCCGCCGGCCGCCGACGACGAACACGCACTCCAGCGTGGCGGCCAGCAGCCTGGTGCCGCGCCGCTTGAGGTCACGCGCGGCCACCTCGATCACGAGCTCGTCCGGGGCGTCACCCCGGGCCCGCAACGCGGCCAGGTCCGTGAACTCGGTGGTCCAGTCGCTGATCAGGAAGGACGTGTCGTAGGCGACGTCCAGCCACTGGTGCGCCACGACGGTGACCGCTTGGCGGGCGGCCTCCAGCAGGAACAGCGGGTCGAGCAGCGCGGGCCGCTGCGTGTGGTCGTTGTAGTAGCTGTGCGCACGTGGCGCCTGGACGGCCACGGCGAACGTGTCGTCGCCGAGCCGCACCGCGTCCGTGACGAAGACCTCCATGACGGCCCGGCGGTGCACCAGGACGCGGTCCATCGAACGCTGGTAGGCGAGTTCGGCCGCGACCGGAGCGGCTTCCGGCCGCTCCTGCTCAGCAATGGTCATGCCCCGTTCCGTTCGTCCGTGGGTCTGCTTCGGCGGCACCCCGAGGGGCGCGGAATCAGCCTCACAGCCGCCTCTGTGGGTTCGGCTGCGAACGGCGAGGGGCCCGACGGGCGACTCGCGGGCGGCTGGGTGGAGAGCCGCTCAAGACTGGCTGGAGACGTGGCACAGGCGCCCCGGACACGCGAAAGGGCCGTCCCCGCCGGGGACGGCCCTGTTACCCGTACCTCTGCTCCATATGCGCCCCGCGCCGGATCAGTCCGGCGCGACCGCCAGGACGACCTTGCCGCGCACATGGCCGGTCTGCACGAGTTCATGGGCGCGGGCGGCGTCGCCCAGCGGGAACTCCGCGCTGACGTGGACCCGCACCGCACCCCGGTCCACCAACTCCACCAGCTCGGCCAGGTCGGCCGGATCGGGGCGTACGAACACGTAGCGCCCGCCCAGCCGCGTCACGTCACCGGAGATGGACGCGAGCCGCCCGCCCGGCCGCAGCAGGGCCGGGGAGCCGAACAGGGTGTCACCGCCCATGAGGTCGAAGACGGCGTCGACGCCCTCCGGGGCCAGGGCACGCACCCGGTCGGCGAGCCCGGGGCCGTAGACCACCGGCTCGGCGCCGAGCGAGCGCAGGAACTCGTGGTTGCGCTCGCTCGCCGTGCCGATGACGCGCGCGCCGAGGGCCCGGCCGATCTGGACGGCGAGCGAGCCGACCCCGCCGGCCGCCGCGTGGACGAGGAGCACCTCACCGGCGGCGATCCGCAGATGGCGGCGCAGCGCCTGGTAGGCGGTGAGACCGGCGGCGGGAAGGCCGGCCGCGGCCCGCCAGTCGAGAGCGCGCGGCCTTCGCGCCAGGGTCCGCACGGGCGCGGCCACCAGTTCGCCGTACGTGCCGCGCTGCATGTGGTCGGCGCGGACGTAGCCGACGACCTCGTCCCCCGGGGAGAACTCGGTGACCCCGAGGCCGGTGCGCTCGACGATCCCGGACAGGTCGCAGCCCATCACCATGGGGAAGTGCGACTCGAACCAGTCGTCGATGTAGCCCTCCCGGATCTTCCAGTCCGCCGGGTTCACACCCGCGTACTTCACGCGCACGAGCACGACGTCCGGTCCGAGACGCGGTTCGGGGAGGTCCATCAGCTCCAGGACCTCCGGACCTCCGTAGCGCTGAATGGCGACGGCCTTCACGTACAAACCCCCTGCTGGAACGACGACGGCACGCGCGACCGGGCAATGCCACTCGCACTATAGGTCAGACGAGAGGCAGAGTTCTGCTACACAATCGGTAATTGACATATGACCGAGGACTCCGTCAGAGTCGCGGTCATGCTCGTACTGTCCGCCACCACCGGCAAGTTCGGCACGAACGTCCATCTCGTCGCCGCGGGCCCGGGACATCCCTGCCTCATCGTCGACCCCGGGCACGACGCCGCCGAAGCGGTCCGCGAGGCCGTCCGCGCCCACCGTCTGGAGCCCGAGGCCATCCTCATCACGCACGGCCACATGGACCACACCTGGGACGCGGTGCCGCTCGCCCGGCACTACGGCGTCCCGGCCTGGATCCACCCCGCCGACCGCTACCAGTTCGGCGCCCCGGCCAAGGGCCTGCCGGACTCCTTCCCTCGAGAACTGCTCGTCGGCCATCCCGACCAGGAGCCCGACGAGGTGAGCGAACTCCCGGAACAGGGCGGGGAGCTGGCCTTCGCCGCGGCCGAGGTGACGGTGCTGCACACGCCCGGCCATACCGGCGGCTCCGTCATGTTCCGCTTCGGCGGCGACGACGTCCCGCTGCTGGCCACCGGGGACACCCTGCTCGCCGCCGGCCCGGGGCGCGCGGACGCCCCCGGCGCCAGCCCGGCCGGCCTGCGGACCTCCCTCGGCATGATCGCAGCCACCTGCCCGGACGACACGCGACTGCTCACCGGGCACGGCCCCACCACCACCCTCAGCCAGACGGGAATCCGATGACAAACCCCGCCGAGACCCCGATGAACCCCTCCGACACCGCCGCCACGACCTCCGGGAGCGTTATGCGTACCGTCCGCTTCGAGTCCTTCGGCGGCCCCTCCGTCCTGGACGTCGCCGAGGTCGCCGTGCCCGAGCCCCAGCCGGGGCAGCTCACGATCGACGTCGAGTACGCGGGCGTGAACTTCGCCGAAGTGATGTTCCGGCGCGGCCAGTTCCCGGTCGACCTGCCGCACTACCCCGGCTTGGAGGCGGTCGGCACCGTACGCGCCGTCGGCGACGGCGTCACCGGCTTCGGGCCCGGCGACCGCGTGGCCGCCCTCACCCTGGGCGGCGGCGGCAACGCCGAGGTCGTCGCCGTCGGCGCCGAGCACGTCGTACGGCTGGACGGCGACCTCGCCGGGCTGGACGGCACCGTGGCGGCGGGCGCCCTGTGCAACGTCACCACCGCCCTCGGCGTGC
Source organism: Streptomyces sp. NPDC045955 (assembly GCF_056430805.1). NCBI lineage: Bacteria > Bacillati > Actinomycetota > Actinomycetes > Kitasatosporales > Streptomycetaceae > Streptomyces > Streptomyces sp. NPDC045955. The sequence continues at coordinate 188,522 of NZ_JBWKKY010000002.1, read as the reverse complement.
TCACCTCGGCCGGGCATCTCGCGCGGGGCGAGACGGTGGTCGTCCTCGCCGCCGCGGGCGGAGTCGGCACGGCCGCCGCCCAGCTGGCCCGGTCGCTGGGCGCGGGCACCGTGATCGGCGTGACGAGTTCTCCGGAGAAGGCCGAATACGCCGGCGGTTTCGGCTACGACTGCGTGGTGTCGTACGACAGGATCGAGCGGGAAGTGGCCGAGCGGACCGGCGGAGCGGGCGCGGACCTGGTCCTGGACTCCGTGGGCGGCGCGTTCCGCTCGTCCGTGACCGGCCTGCTGGCGGCGTTCGGACGACATGTGATCTTCGGCAACGCGGCGGCCGAGGACGTCACCTTCGAGGGCAACCACCCCTGGTACACCAACAGTTCACTCGTCGGCTACAACCTCGGCGGCGTCGCGGGCCGAGCCCCGCAGCTGCTCCGCGCCCACCTGGAACAGGCGTTGACGGAGGTCGCCAAGGGCACCGTCCGCGTGGACGTGAAGGTACTGCCGCTGAAGGACGTGGCCCACGCCCACGAGCTGCTGGAGACACGGGCGTCCACGGGGAAGTACGTCCTGGATGTCCGGTCCTGACATGCGCGAGTCGGAGTCCGGACTGCCCATCGAGCCGGTCTACGGGCCGGAGGTCCTTCAGGGCTGGGATGCGGCGGAGAAGCTGGGGGAGCCGGGTGAGTTCCCGTTCACCCGGGGTGTGTATCCGTCGATGTACACGGGCCGGCCGTGGACGATGCGCCAGTACGCCGGTTTCGGCACGGCCAGGGAGTCCAACGCGCGGTACCGGCAGCTGATCGCCAACGGCACGACGGGCCTGTCGGTCGCCTTCGACCTGCCCACCCAGATGGGCCACGACTCCGACGCCCCGCTCGCGCACGGCGAGGTCGGCAAGGTGGGCGTCGCCATCGACTCCGTCGACGACATGCGGGTGCTGTTCGACGGGATCCCGCTGGACCAGGTCTCCACGTCGATGACGATCAACGCTCCGGCCGCTGTGCTGCTGCTCATGTACCAGCTTGTCGCCGAGGAACAGGGCGTGCCCGCGCAGCGGTTGACGGGCACGGTCCAGAACGACGTGCTGAAGGAGTACATCGCCCGCGGGACGTACATCTTCCCGCCGAAGCCCTCGCTGCGCCTGACCGCCGACATCTTCAAGTACTGCCGGGCCGAGATCCCCAAGTGGAACACGATCTCGATCTCCGGCTACCACATGGCCGAGGCGGGCGCCTCCCCGGCGCAGGAGATCGCGTTCACCCTCGCCGACGGCATCGAGTACGTGCGCACGGCGGTCGCGGCCGGCATGGACGTCGACGACTTCGCACCCCGCCTGTCGTTCTTCTTCGTGGCGCGCACGACGCTGCTGGAGGAGGTCGCCAAGTTCCGTGCCGCGCGCCGGATCTGGGCGCGGGTGATGCGGGAGGAGTTCGGCGCGGAGAACCCCAAGTCGCTGATGCTGCGCTTCCACACGCAGACGGCCGGGGTGCAGCTGACGGCGCAGCAGCCGGAGGTGAACCTGGTCCGGGTCGCGGTACAGGGCCTGGCCGCGGTGCTGGGCGGCACGCAGTCGCTGCACACGAACTCCTTCGACGAGGCCATCGCCCTGCCCACGGACAAGTCCGCCCGCCTGGCACTGCGCACCCAGCAGGTCCTGGCCCACGAGACGGACGTGACCACCACGGTGGATCCGTTCGCGGGCTCGTACGTCGTCGAGAAGATGACCGACGACGTGGAGGCGGCGGTGCTGGGGCTGATGGCGAAGGTGGAGGAGCTGGGCGGCGCGGTCGGCGCCATCGAGCGCGGCTTCCAGAAGAACGAGATCGAGCACAGCGCCTACCGCATCGCCCAGCAGACCGACGCCGGGGAGCGGGTCGTGGTCGGCGTCAACCGCTTCCAGCTCGACGAGGAAGAGCCCTACGAACCCCTGCGCGTCGACCCCGCCATCGAAGCCGAGCAAGCCGAACGCCTGGCCGGACTACGCGCCGAGCGCGACCAGCAGGCGGTCGACGCGGCCCTCACAGCCCTGCGGAAGGCCGCCCAAGGAGACGACAACCTCCTCTACCCGATGAAGGACGCCCTGCGCGCCCGCGCCACCGTCGGCGAGGTCTGCGACGCGCTGCGCGACGTGTGGGGCACGTACGTCCCCGTCACATGAGGATTCGCACCCGACAGGGGGACCAATGACCGCACCGATCCGTGTCGTGATCGCCAAGCCCGGCCTGGACGGGCACGACCGTGGAGCCAAGATCGTCGCCCGTGCCCTGCGGGACGCGGGTGTCGAGGTCGTCTACACGGGGCTCCACCAGACCCCGCGCCAGATCGTCGACACGGCGATCCAGGAAGACGCCGACGGCATCGGCCTCTCGGTACTCTCCGGCGCCCACATGACGCTCTTCGCGGAGGTCCTCGGACTCCTCGACGAAGCGGACGCGCGCGACATCACGGTGTTCGGGGGCGGCATCATCCCCGAGGCCGACTTCCCGCTGCTCCGGGAGATGGGCGTGGCCGCGATCTTCACTCCCGGATGCCCCACTCCGGACATCACCCGCTGGGTGATGGACCGGGTGGCGGGCTCGTCAGCCAAGTCTGTGTGATGCCCCACAGCGATCAGGGAAGGAGAAACGGGCCTCCGGGGTGACTTCCGTCACCTTTGGAGACCCGCCTCTCAAGAACGGCCGGCGATCAGAAGCGGCTGACCATCCCCGGGATGCCCGGAGGTGTCGGGACCGGCAGCCGGTTGGGGGCGTTGCGTTCGCCTGCGGCCGGAGCGGCCTTGCAGGTCATGTCCTTCGCGGGGAGCTTGCCGGTGGTCAGGTAGGCGGTGGCCGTCTTGTCGGCGCACGACTTGGTGCCGTAGATGCCGTGTCCGACACCTCCGGCGACCGTGACCATCCTCGAGCCCTTCATGGCGCGGCGCAGGCCCTGGCCGCTGGTCAGCGGCGTCTGGGAATCCCACTCGTTCTGGAGGATCAGCGCGCGCACCTTGTTACCGATCCTGGTGGCGGGCTCGCTGCCGTTCTTCTTCCAGAAGGCGCACGGCTTGATGTGGGAGGCGAAGTCGCCGTACAGCGGGTACCTGGCCTTGTCCCGGATCGCGTCCTTGCGGTACTGCTCCGGATCGCGCGGCCAGGCGCGGGTGTCGGCGCAGACGACGGCCCAGAAGCCGGCGTCGCCGTTGTCGTCGGGCACGGTCCGGCCGAAGGACGGCGGAACCGGCTCGGGCGTCTTGAGTTCCCCGTCTGCGGAGGGGCGAGCGCCGGCGGCGGCCTTCTTCAACTCGGCGACCGCTTCGGCGGCGTCGCGCGTGCCGAAGAACATGCCCCGGAGGCTGTAGCGGATGTCGTCACCGGTCAGCAGCGTGCCGTCGAGGTCGATCGGCTTGCGGTCGGCTTGGGCGACCAGGCCGTAGAAGGTCTTGCGGACCGCCTCGGGAGTCCGGCCCAGCTTGTAGGTGGCATGCCGCGCGGCGGTCCACTCGGTCCATCGGGTGAAGGCGGGCTCGGCGCCCTCCGCCCAGACCTGGATCATCCCGCGCCACACCCGGGCCGGGTCGACGGCGCTGTCCAGCACGAAGCGGTCGGTGCGCTTGGGGAACATCTGCGTGTAGACGGCGCCGAGGTAGGTGCCGTAGGAGTATCCGAGGTAGGAGATCTTCTTCTCCCCGAGCACGGCGCGGATGACGTCCATGTCCCGGGCGGTGTTGCGGGTGGTGATGTGGCGCAGCTTGCCGCCCTGCTTCTTGTCGCACTTCTCGGCGACGGTCCGGGCCCACTTCACGTCCTTGGAGAACGTCTCGGCCTTGTAAGGCCGTTGCCAGTTCCGCTCGTCGGACGTCAGGCCACAGCCGACGGGGGAACTCCGGCCGATGCCCCGCGGGTCGAAGCCGACGAGGTCGTACTTGTTCTTCACGGACTTCGGCAGCTCGTCGGCCATGTACTGCGGCATGTCGACGCCCGGCCCGCCCGGACCACCCGGGTTGAGCAGAAGCACACCGCGCCGTTCCTTCTTGGTGCTCGTCTTCATCCGCGATATCGCGAGGTCGAGCTTCTTGGCGCCCGGTCTGCCGTAGTCGAGCGGCACCTTGATCGTGGCGCACTGAAGGGAGGCGGGCAGCGCCTTGTCGCAGCGGTGCCAGGCCGGTTTCTGCTGGAGGTAGGGGCGGAGGGTGTTCTCGGCGGCGGATGCGGTGGCGGGTGTCAGCGCGGGGACCAGCGGGGTGACGGCGCCGACCGCCAGGAAGAGGGCTATTCGACTGTTGCGCACGGGCGTTGGGTCCTTGGATCGATGCGTAAGGGACGCACCCACCCTGCCGCGCGCGAAATGCGGATTGATCCCTCCACGGGGCAGTGTTTCTCCCACCCTGGGTGTACGGGGAGTCGGGGCGGATCATGCTGGAGTCGGACAACCGCGACTGTCTCTTTGCCATCTACCTCAAGTGGCTTTTTCTAAAACCAAGTTGAGTCCTGCACGATCCCAAGTAATCCGACGTTGCAGGGATTTCCTTCGCTTCCTTGCGGCGCCAGTTGTGATTCCACCGGCGTCTTCGACAAGAGGCCGGTGTCCAGAGCCTCGGGGTCCGGGGCCGGGGACGGCGAGGGTGGCGGCCTGGTGGGTTGAGACGGCGAGCGGCCGGCGCGGCGTGAATGTCGGTCTCGTCGTCGTCATGCACGAGCGCCAGCGCGAGGCCCTCAACGCCCCCGACCTGGCGGACCGCCTGGAACTCGACCAGCGCTTCAGGCCGGCCGAGCGGTCCAGTTCCAGACGGGCGGCCGCGCGCGCCGCCACATTCTTGTGCAGCACGCGCGTGATGCCCGTGACCACCCCGGAGAGCTGGTCGAGCGGCGTCCGCGCTGACAGGGCCTCACCGACCGATGCCCGCACCGCTGCCAACGCACTGTCCACCACCGCGTCCGCGAGATCGGCCTTGGAGCGAAAGTGAAAGGTCAGCGCCCCGTTCGACAGCCCGGCGGCATGCGAGACCCGCCCCAGCGAAACCCCCGCGTAACCGTCACGCTCGAACTCCTCGGCAGCCGCCTCGATGAGGGCGGCGCGAGTCACCGCCGCCCGGTCCTGCTTGGTCACCTGTCGGCTCTCTCGTTCTTCCTCCTGGACCGCCTGGGACCTGACACGACGCCAGATCCCAGGCGGCTCGGACCGTTTCAGTCGCTCGCCGCCACGGCGAGACGGAGGTGCGGCTGGGCCTGGGCTTCCAGCCCCAGCCGCTGGAGCGTGCGCCCGTACAGCAAGCGCACGTAGGAGTCGTCCGGCCGCTGCTCCACGAGCGGTTCCAGCATCGTCCGCGCGCGATTGAGCTGGGCGGAGCCGAAGTAGGCGCGGGCCGCGAGGATCCGCACGCCGGGGTCGTCGGCGAAGTCGGCCAGCAACGGCCGCAGCAGGGTGACTGCGCCGAGCGGGTCCCGCTCCTCCATCAGCGACTCCGCCCACCGCATACGGCTCACCTCGGCCGGTACGTCGGACTGCGGGCCGATCCCGGCCAGGAAGTCCGCGATCGCCTCGGACGACTGTGCGCCGGCGAGCGCCTGGTTGCCCACGACGAAGGAGGGCGACGTGCGCACCTTGCGCGCCCTGCCCTGCAACAGCAGTTCGCGGACGAGCAGTTCACCGGCGTCGGTCTCCAGCAGGTCCGGCCCCTCGCGGAACCCGGACCGAAGGGCGACGGCACGCAGGACCGCCCGGTCGCTGATGTCCAGCCCCTCGATGAAGTAGGCGTGCATCAGGTCTTCGGCCAGCGTGTCCTGCACCCCCGGGCCGGCGTGCTCGTGTGCCAGCGCGAGGAGCCGGTGGGCGTCGTGGCTGCTGGCGCGCCAACTGGCGCCCCGCCAGGGGCCGAGCCCCTCGGTGGCCGCGATCTGCGAGATCCGCACCCGGTTCTCGGCCGGGCTGAGGCCGGGCGCGCAGGCGCGCAGCGCCTCGTCCATGAGCGGGTCGCGCATGGCCTCGTCCATCGGGAGAGCCGTGGAGGGGGCGCTCGGGTCGATGCGGAACGGCCGCCAGACCACCTCGACGTCGTCGCGATCCGCGATCGCGCGCTCCAAGCGGCGCTTGCCGATGTACGCCCACGCGCAGACGACGTCTGCCCAGATCTCGATTCGCATGGCCCCCACGATAGGCGACGCTGGTTGTTTATACAACGTCTGTCGTTTAACTGCGCCCGCGTGGAGGCCGTCTCGCCGGGCAGCGTTCACCCTCGTGGAGCCCCGCCGCCCGCCCAAGACCCGTACGGGCTGGCCGATCGAGTAGGGCAGGGACCGCGCTTCGGCTACCCGCGATGGGCATTGCCCGCCCACGTGCCCGACCCGGAAGGTGATGGTGCGCCCGGTCGGAGCGACGCAGCGACCGCACCACCATCAGGCCGGACCTCCGCGGCCCCCTCTGCCCGCTCCTGCCGACGGCCCGTGCCCCGGCCGGCACCCGCGGCCCGCGGCCCGGCCGGTCCGCCCGAACCTTCCGTCATGCTTCAGGGAGACACGTATGCCCGCACACCCCGCCGCCGTAGGCTTCGGCGCGTTCATCTCGCCACTGCACCCGCCGGGCGAGGCCCCCGACCTGCAGATGTGGCGCGATCTCGACCTGATCTCCTGGCTCGACGACCTCGGCCTCGACGAGGTCTGGGTCGGGGAGCACCACTCCGGAGGGTGGGGCACCATCAGTTCGCCGGAGGTCTTCCTGGCTGCGGCGGCCGAACGCACGCGTCGCATACGGCTGTGGGGACCGGGGTGGTGCGCGGCCGTCGTCGTGGGGCACGGGCAAGCACGCGGCGCCGGCCTGCCATACCACCACCCGTTCCACGCGGCGTCCCGCATCGTGCAGCTCGACCACATGACCCGCGGACGGGTCATGTTCGGTGTCGGTTCGGGGTCGTCCCCCGCGGACGCCCACATGATCGGAGTCGAGGCGGTCGACACCCGCCGTATGACCGCCGAGGCGCTTGAGGTCATCCGGCACCTGCTGGCCGGGGAGACGGTGACCCGCTCCACCGACTGGTTCACGCTTCGCGACGCACGGCTGCACCTGATGCCGTACTCGCGGGATCTGGAAGTGGCCATATCCAGCGCCTCGTCGCCGGTCAGCATGCGCCTCGCCGGACGGTACGGGCTCAGCCCCCTGTCGTTCGGCGCGCCGGTGCCCGGTGCGCCCCCGATCGACCTGGCGGCCCAGTGGGCGCACGCCGAGACGTCCGCGGCGCAGGCCGGCAGCGCCATGCGCCGCAGCGACTGGCGGATCGTCCTGCCGGTGCATGTGGCCGAGACCACCAAGCAGGCGTACGCCGACGTCCGCGAGGGCTTCCAGCGTTTCGCCTACGGGTACTTCCGGGACACCTTGGGGCTGCCCGTCGACTTCCCCGGAGTCCCCGCCGGCGAGGAGATCGCGGCGATGGTCGAGTCCGGCGCCGCGATCGCCGGATCGGTCGACGACTGCGTCGAGGCCGTGGAGCGGCTGGTGGAGCGGACCGGCGGTTTCGGCAGGCTGCTCGTCGCCGTGAACGACCGGGCATCGCGCGAGCGGACCAGGCACCGTTTCGAGCTCCTCGCGCGCTATGTGGCCCCTCACTTCGACGAGCGGCTGGACGGTCCGCGGCGGTCCAGCCGGTGGGTTCAGGAGAACCGTTCCGCCTTCGTGGGCAAGGCCGTCGCGGCCTTCCAGCAGGCGACGTCCGGATCCGGGATATGAGCATGGGTGCGACACGTACGGCGTCCCCTGTCCCGTCCCCTCCGGCGGAGGTCCCGGCACCGGCCGCCACCGCCGCGGTGGAACAGGGGCCCAGGGGCACCACGGCCGATGCGGGCGGCCCCTCCGGACTGGACTCGCTGACCGGGCTGCGGTGGTGGGCGGCACTCCTGGTGGAGTCCGGGTGAACAGGAACATCTCGCGCAGACCGTCGGCGTCGACGGTCCGGTCGGCGTCCGGGTGGGCGAGCAGGGCCTTGGGCTCCGAGCCGAACAGGACGCCGTCGGCGGCCGGCCGGTAGAACAGCGGCTTGACCCCGGCACGGTCCCGGACCAGGAGCAGCCGTTCCGACCGGGAGTCCCAGATCGCGAAGGCGAGCATCCCGTCGAGCTTCTCGACGCACGCCTCGCCCCACTCCAGGTAGGCGCGCAGCACCACCTCGATGTCGCTCCGGGTCGTCCAGGTGTGCCCTCGACCGGTGAGGAGTTCGCGCAGTTCCCGGTAGTTGTAGACCTCCCCGCTGTACGTGATGACGACCCCGCCGTCGGGGAGCGGCGCGGACATGGGCTGCCGCCCGTCGTCGAGACCTGGACCTGAAAGTCCGGCCGCCCTGGCCGCCCTCGCGATGCACGACTTCCGTTGCTTATTCATCGACTGTCGTGCATCGCCTATGCTGGTTCCATGCCGAACAAGCCGACCGCGACCGCCGAGCGCATGGACCCCCGTGTCCGGCGCACCCGTGCACTCCTGCGTTCCGCGGCGCTGGAACTCGCCGCGGAACGCGACGTGGAATCGCTGACCATCGCCGACATCGCCGAACGGGCGACGGTGAACCGCGCGACGGTCTATCTGCACTATCGCGACCGTGACGCCCTCCTCCTCGACGCGATGGAGGAGGAGGTCGGCCGACTGGCGCGCGCGGCGGCGCAGTGCCCGCTGACCAGGGCGGCGGGACGTGCCCCTAAGGAACTGGTGGACCTGTTCCGCCACGTCGAGGCGAACGACACGCTCTACCAGCGGATGCTGGGCCCGAGCGGCGCCGCCCGCTTCATCAACCGGCTCCGCGAGCTGCTGGCGCACGAGGTGGCCGTACAGCTGAGCGGGCCGGACGCCGATGCCCCGGCGGCCGACCCGTCACTCGAACTTCGCGCGCACTATCTGGCGGGGGCCTTCGTCGGGGTGTTCACGCACTGGGTGTCGATGCCCGACAGGCCGTCGGCCGCTCAGGCGGCCAGGGAGGTCTGGGCGCTGTTGCGCGGGGCCTCCCGCACATAGCGGGTGGCGCCACGACGGCAGGCCCGGTTGACGGCCGACACGACTGCCCCGAAGGACGCCCGGACGGCGTCCTCGTCGATGCCGACGCCCCACAGGACCTCGCCATCGATGGCGCACTCGACGTAGGAGGCGGCCTGCGCGGAGGCGCCCTCACTCATCGTGTGCTCCTGGTAGTCCAGCAGATGCGCGTCGATGCCGATGGACTGCAGGGCGTCGAAGAAGGCGGAGATCGGACCGTTGCCGGTGCCGGCCAGAGTCGTCTCCTCGCCGTCGACGACGGCCTGCACGGTGAGCGTGTCGACGCCGTCGGTGCCGGTCGTGGTCCGACCGGTTGAGCCGGACGCGGCCCCAGGGGTTGTCGGGGTTGGGCAGGTACTCGTCCTGGAAGACCGACCAGATGTCGACGCCTGTGACCTCGTCGCCCTCGGCGTCCGTCTTCGCCTGGATGATCTTCGAGAACTCGATCTGCATCCGGCGCGGCAGGTCCAGCTTGTGGTCGTTCTTCAGGACGTACGCGATACCGCCCTTGCCGGACTGCGAGTTGACCCGGATGACCGCCTCGTAGGAGCGGCCCACGTCCTTCGGGTCCATCGGCAGGTACGGCACCGCCCACTCGATGGCGTCCACCGTCACACCCTTGGCGGCTGCCTCGGCCTCCATCGCGTCGAAGCCCTTCTTGATGGCGTCCTGGTGGGAGCCGGAGAACGGCGTGTAGACCAGGTCGCCCACGTACGGGTGGCGCGGGTGGACCTCCATCTGGTTGCAGTACTCCCACGTGCGACGGATCTCGTCGATGCTGGAGAAGTCGATCTGCGGGTCGACGCCCTGGGAGAAGAGGTTCATGCCCAGGGTGACCAGGTCGACGTTGCCGGTGCGCTCGCCCTGCCCGAACAGGCAGCCCTCGACACGGTCGGCGCCGGCCATCAGGGCCAGCTCGGCGGCGGCGACGGCCGTGCCGCGGTCGTTGTGCGGGTGGATCGACAGGCAGACGTGCTCGCGGCGGGAGAGGTTGCGGCCCATCCACTCGAAGCGGTCCGCGTGGGTCGAGGGGGTCGAACGCTCCACCGTGGCGGGCAGGTTGAGGATGATCTCGCGGCCCGGGCCGGGCTACCAGACATCCATGACCGCCTCGCAGACCTCCAGCGCGAAGTCCAGCTCGGTGTCGGTGAAGATCTCCGGCGAGTACTGGTAGCCGAACTCCGTCTCAGGGCCCAGCAGCTTCTCCGCGTACTCCATCACCAGCCGCGTGCCGTCCACCGCGATCTGCTTGATGTCGTCCTTGGAACCGCGGAACACCACCCGGCGAAAGACCGGCGCGGTGGCGTTGTACAGATGCACGGTCGCCCGCCTGGCGCCCTTCAGGGACTCCACCGTGCGTTCGATCAGGTCCTCACGGGCCTGCGTCAGCACGGACTATGCCCGTGCGGCGCTCGAGGCCGGTTGCAGCGGCCTCGCCGTCGGACGGCGCATCTTCCAGCACCCCGACCCCCGCAGGGCAGTCCAGGAGCTGGCGGCCGTCCTGGACGCCAATAAGATAGAGGTTGTTCTTTTTGTTTGTCGAGGGATCACGGGTGACGCGGGAGGCCGGCCAGTGGCAAGACCAATGCAGGAACGAGCCCAGCGGACCCGGGAGTTGCTACTGCGCGCCGCTGCCGAAGTGTTCGACGAGCTGGGTTACGCGGGCACCAGCATCAGCAAGATCCTCCAGCGCGCGGGGGTCACAGCGGGGGCGATGTACTTCCACTTCGGCTCCAAGGAGGAGCTGGCCCGCGCGGTGATCCTGGAACAGGCCGCCGACGTACGGTTCCCGGACGAAGGGGACGGTCTGCAACGCCTTGTGAACATGACCCAGCACCTGGCCGTCGAGATGCAGCGCAACACCCTGCTGCGCGCCGGAGTGCGACTCGCCGTGGAGCAGAGCGGCGCCGGATTCCAGGACTACGCCATCTACGAGTGGTGGACCGAGCAGTTCCGCCAGCGCCTGTTGCGCGCCCGCGAGCTGGGTGAACTGCTGCCCGGCGTCGATGAGGCGGAATTCGCCCAGCAGTTGGTGGCCGGCTACACGGGCGCCCAGCTCATGTCCCAGATCTCCTCGGGCCACACCGACCTCCCGCGGCGGATCACCACCCTGTGGCGCTACCTGCTCCCTGCCATCGCCCCGGACGACGTGCTCCGACGGCTCGACCTCTCGCCCGGACAGCGGACGCCGGAGACCGTCGCGTGACCACGACGGCCTTCGGCGGTGTGCGCCCGGTGCGCGTGGTACTGACCGGCGCGACCGGTTTCGTCGGGGCGGCCGTACCGCGCAGACTGCTGGACCGGAACGGGCCGGACGGGGAAGTCGTCGTCCACGCCCTGGTCCGTGCCGTGCCACCGGACACGGCCGAGCGTCCCGGCGTCCGCTGACAGACCGCGGACATCACCGATCCCCGTTCCCTCGACGGCGTCGCCCGGGGCGCGGATGTCCTGATCCACCTCGCGTCGCGCGTGACCGGCGACGAGGCGGCGTGCACGGCGGTCAACACGTGGGGCACGCAGTCGCTGATGGCCGAGGCCCGCCGCTTCGGCGTCCGGCGGGTCGTCCATCTGTCGACCGCCGCGGTCTACGGCCCCGGACCGCACCGGGGCATCGACTCGACGAGATCACTCCGGCCCCCGTCTCCCCGGCCAGCCGCAGCAGACTCGCGGCGGAGGAGGCCGCCCTGGCCGCCGGGGCCGTCGTCCTGAGGCCAGGGCTCGTGCTGGGGACAGGTGATCGTTGGGTGGTACCGGCCCTGGCCGAACTGCTCGACCGCGTCCCGGCCCGCTGGGACGGTGGCCGCGGGCTGCTTTCCCTGGTCGACGTGGATGATCTGGCGCGGCTGATCGTCGCCGTCGCGTGCGGGCCGGCGGAGGTGCCGCCCGGGATACATCAGCGCTGAGACCTTCCTCACACAGGGCAAGCCCCGAGAGCTGCTCAAGCAAGATCCACACACGAACGCGGACCGCCGACGGCTCTGAGCCACCGACGGCCCGCTTCGCCGTGCCCAGAGACGGACATCACACCGCAGAAACAGGAAGGGGCGGCATCGCCATCGCGATGCCGCCCCTTCCGTCGGTGCAGCTAGAGCACTTTCGTCGGTGCTCCGTGGTGCGCGAGGGGGGAGTTGAACCCCCACGCCCTTGCGGGCACTGGAACCTGAATCCAGCGCGTCTGCCTATTCCGCCACCCGCGCATTGGGTGTGTCGTGGGCTCCTGCCCCGGGGGGCCCGGCGCCTTCCGACACCCAGAACATTAGCACGCGGGACGGGGTGGATTCACATCCGTTCTTCCGCAGGCAGACCCGCCTCCGAACCTTCGGTGCCCTGGCCACGTATCAACGCGTGACGCTTCACGTATCAACCTCGTACCGGTACCCCCTGTCTCCCCAGGAGGCGGTCGGGGTCCACAGCCGGGTGCGGGACACTGGTCTTCAGCCGCCTCTACGATCCTTGTCAGGAGTACGCGAGAGCGGTTGCGCGGCAGCCGTACCACCGGAGGAGTTCGAAGGAGAGCTCCACAGGGAACTTCGTCATCCGTCGACATCCGTCGGCCGTGCTGACAGGGGGAACCAGCCGATCGAGCGGCGCGTGGATACGATCAGTAAGCAGTACCAGGCAAGCGGCCCGCAGGGCAGTACACAGGACGGCAGCGACGGAGGAGGTGCCCCATGGGAGTCCTGAAGAAGTTCGAGCAGCGTCTCGAAGGTCTGGTCAACGGCACCTTCGCCAAGGTGTTCAAGTCCGAGGTCCAGCCCGTGGAGATCGCCGGCGCGCTCCAGCGCGAGTGCGACAACAACGCCACCATCTGGAACCGCGACCGGACGGTCGTGCCCAACGACTTCATCGTGGAGCTGAGCACGCCGGACTTCGAGCGGCTCAGCCCCTACTCCGGCCAGCTCGGCGACGAGCTCGCCGGCATGGTGCGTGACTACGCCAAGCAGCAGCGCTACACCTTCATGGGCCCGATCAAGGTGCACCTGGAGAAGGCGGAGGACCTGGACACCGGCCTGTACCGGGTGCGCAGCCGTACGCTCGCCTCCTCCAGCAGCCAGGCCCCGTCAGGCGCCGCCGCGCCCGCCGCCCCGCCCGCCGGCCGCCCCGGTGGTTACGGCTACCCGCCTGCCGCCGCGCCCGCGGGCGCCCCGCCCATGCCGGCCGCGCCGCCGCCCGGCGGCCGCCCCGGCGGGTACGGCTACCCGCCGGCCGCGAGCACCCAGCGGCCCCCGGCCGCCCCGGCCGCCGGCGGACGCACGCGCCACTGGATCGAGATCAACGGCACACGCCATCAGATCTCCCGCCCGACGCTGGTGCTGGGCCGCAGCACCGACGCCGACGTGCGGATCGACGACCCCGGCGTCTCCCGCCGGCACTGCGAGATCCGGACCGGAACGCCCTCGACGATCCAGGATCTCGGATCCACCAACGGCATCGTGGTGGACGGGCAGCACACCACCCGCGCTACGCTCCGCGACGGCTCGCGGATCGTCGTGGGCAGTACCACCATCATTTACCGGCAAGCCGAAGGGTGAAGCGGGGGCAATGTCAGAGCTGACCCTCACGGTCATGCGGCTGGGTTTCCTGGCCGTACTGTGGCTGTTCGTGATCGTGGCCGTGCAGGTCATCCGGAGCGACCTGTTCGGTACGCGCGTCACCCAGCGCGGATCGCGCCGGGAGGCCGGCCGGCAGCAGCAGGCCGCCCGCCAGGCCCCGCCGCAGCAGCGCCAGCAGTCCGGCGGCGGCCGGCGCGGCCGGAACGCTCCCACCAAGCTCGTCGTGACCGAGGGCACCCTCACGGGCACGACGGTCGCGCTCCAGGGCCAGACCATCACCCTGGGCCGGGCGCACGACTCGACGATCGTGCTGGACGACGACTACGCCTCCAGCCGCCATGCCAGGATCTACCCGGACCGCGACGGCCAGTGGATCGTCGAGGACCTCGGCTCCACCAACGGCACCTACCTGGACCGGAACCGGCTGACGACTCCCACACCGATTGCGCTGGGCGCGCCGATCCGCATCGGCAAGACCGTCATCGAGCTGCGGAAGTAGTACGACAATGAGCGAGCGGAGCGAGCACGCAGCGGCGGGCCCCACCCCGGGCCCCGGCGCGCTCCCGACCGGAGGGTGGGCAGTGTGGCTCGACACGACCGGCTGTACCCGGAGCCGACAGGCGAGGTGCGCATGAGTCTGTCACTGCGCTTCGCCGCCGGATCGCACAAGGGGATGATCCGGGAGGGCAACGAGGACTCCGGATACGCCGGCCCGCGCCTGCTCGCCATCGCCGACGGCATGGGCGGCGCCGCCGCGGGCGAGGTCGCCTCCTCCGAGGCCATCTCCACGATCGTCGCGCTCGACGACGACGTCCCCGGCTCCGACATCCTCACCTCGCTCGGCACGGCCGTACAGCGCGCCAACGACCAGCTGCGCTCGATGGTCGAGGAGGACCCCCAGCTGGAGGGCATGGGGACGACCCTCACCGCCCTGCTCTGGACCGGCCAGCGCCTCGGCCTGGTGCACGTCGGCGACTCGCGCGCGTACCTCCTGCGCGACGGCGTCCTGACGCAGATCACGCAGGACCACACCTGGGTGCAGCGCCTGGTCGACGAGGGCCGCATCACCGAGGAAGAGGCCACGACCCACCCGCAGCGCTCCCTCCTGATGCGCGCGCTCGGCAGCGGCGACCACGTCGAACCGGACCTGTCCATCCGCGAGGTCCGCGCCGGCGACCGCTACCTGATCTGCTCCGACGGCCTGTCCGGCGTGGTGTCCCACCAGACCCTGGAGGACACCCTCGCCAGCTACCAGGGCCCCCAGGAGACCGTCCAGAACCTGATCGAGCTGGCACTGCGCGGCGGCGGCCCGGACAACATCACCGTCATCGTCGCCGATGTCCTCGACCTCGACACCGGCGACACCCTCGCCGGGCAGCTGTCCGACACCCCGGTCGTGGTCGGCGCCGTCGCCGAGAACCAGCACCAGCTGCACGACAACGGCATCATGCAGACCCCCGCCGGCCGCGCCTCCGGGCTCGGCCGCCAGGGACACAGCCAGGGCGGCGGCGAGTTCGGCCCGCCCGGCTCCGGCGACACCACCGGCTACATCCCGGCGGCCGGCCTGGACTACGGCGACGACGACTTCGTCAAGCCGCGCAGGAAGGGCCGCTGGCTGAAGAGATCCTTCTACGGCGCCCTCGCGCTGGCCGTCCTCGGCGGCGGCCTGTACGGCGGCTGGCGCTGGACGCAGACGCAGTACTACGTCGGGGCCGAGGACGAACACGTCGCGCTGTACCGGGGGATCAGCCAGGACCTGGCGTGGGTGTCGCTGTCGAAGGTCGCGAAGGACCACCCCGAGATCGAACTCAAGTACCTGCCGCCCTACCAGCAGAAGCTGGTCAAGGCGACCATCGCCGAGGGCGGGCTGAAGAACGCCCAGGCGAAGATCCAGGAACTGTCGGTACAGGCCTCCGCGTGCAAGAAGCAGGCGCAGCGGCGCGAAGCCGAGAGCGAGAACAACGCCAAGACCGGCGAAGGCGAGGCCGGGGGCACCACGGGAACCACTCCCGCCTCCTTCACGTCCAAGGCCACACCGACGCCGAACCCGTCGAACCCGTCGGGCTCGCCGTCGACGCCTGAGAAGTCCCCGAACCCGTCCACGACCGCACCTACTCCCAGCCCCGGCCCCAGCCTCTCGGAGGAAGAGCAGAAGGTCGTCTCGCTGTGCGGTAAGCAGTAGGCAAGCCGTGAGAGGCCCTGTTACACGATGAGCGGTACGAACACATCGCACTCGCCGCAGCACCACACGTCCACGATCGGCGCGATCGGCGCACCGAGCAGACGCAACACCGAGCTGGCACTGCTGGTGTTCGCCGTCGTCATCCCGGTGTTCGCCTACGCCAACGTCGGCCTGGCCATCAACGACTCGGTACCGCCGGGCCTGTTGAGCTACGGCCTGGGGCTCGGGCTGCTCGCGGGCGTCGGCCATCTCGTCGTACGGAAGTTCGCGCCGTACGCGGACCCGCTGATGCTGCCGCTGGCGACGTTGCTGAACGGGATCGGTCTGGTCGTCATCTGGCGGCTGGACCAGTCGAAGAAGCTCCAGGCGAGTAGGACGTTCGTCGAGGCGGCTCCCCGTCAGCTGCTGTACTCCGCCATGGGCGTCGCCCTGCTGGTGGCCGTGCTGATCTTCCTCAAGGACCACCGCGTCCTGCAGCGCTACACCTACATCTCCATGGCCGGCGCATTGTTCCTGCTGGTCCTGCCGCTCGTGCCCGGACTCGGGGCGGACGTCTACGGCGCCAAGATCTGGATCAAGATCCCCGGCCTCGGTACGCTCCAGCCCGGCGAGTTCGCGAAGATCGCCCTCGCGGTCTTCTTCGCCGGCTACCTCATGGTCAAGAGAGACGCCCTGGCCCTGGCCAGCCGCCGCTTCATGGGCCTGTACCTGCCGCGCGGTCGCGACCTCGGTCCGATCCTCGTCGTCTGGGTGATCTCGATCCTCGTCCTGGTCTTCGAGACCGACCTCGGAACGTCGCTGCTGTTCTTCGGAATGTTCGTCATCATGCTGTACGTCGCCACCGAGCGGACCAGCTGGATCGTCTTCGGTCTGCTGATGTCCGCGGTCGGCGCCGTCGGTGTGGCGAGCTTCGAACCGCACATCCAGACGCGTGTGCAGGCCTGGCTCGACCCGATGCGCGAGTTCGAACTCTCCCGCGCCGGCGTCCAGGACGGTGTCGTCCACTCCGAGCAGGCCATGCAGGCCCTGTGGGCCTTCGGCTCCGGCGGCACGCTCGGCACCGGCCTCGGTCAGGGCAACTCCGACCTCATCGGCTTCGCCGCCAACTCCGACTTCATCCTCGCCACCTTCGGCGAGGAGCTGGGCCTGGCGGGCGTCATGGCGATCCTGCTGCTCTACGGCCTGATCATCGAGAGGGGCGTTCGGACCGCGCTCGCGGCCCGCGACCCGTTCGGCAAGCTGCTGGCCATCGGCCTGTCCGGCGCCTTCGGCCTCCAGGTCTTCGTCGTGGCCGGCGGTGTCATGGGCCTCATCCCGCTGACCGGTATGACGCTGCCGTTCGTGGCCTACGGCGGTTCCTCCGTGATCGCCAACTGGGCTTTGATCGGCATCCTGCTGCGCATCAGCGACACCGCCCGCCGCCCGGCTCCTGCTCCCGCCGGTAACCCCGACGCCGAGATGACTCAGGTGGTCCGCCCGTCATGAACAAGCCCCTGCGCCGAATCGCGATCTTCTGCGGCCTGCTCGTCCTTGCCCTGCTGATCCGCGACAACTGGATCCAGTACGTCAAGGCCGACGAGCTGAGGACCGACACCAAGAACCGCCGCGTCTCGATCGAGCGTTACGCCTCGCCGCGCGGCGACATCATCGTCGGCGGCGACCCCATCACCGGGCACGCGACGACCACGTCGGGCGACTTCAAGTACAAGCGCACCTACAAGGACGGGCCCATGTGGGCGCCCGTCACCGGCTTCGTCTCGCAGGCCTTCGGCGCCAACCAGCTGGAGAACCTCGAGGACGGCATCCTCACCGGCAACGACGACCGGCTCTTCTTCCGCAACACGCTCGACATGCTGACGGGCAAGAAGAAGGAGGGCGGCAACGTCGTCACGACGCTCAACGCCGCCGCGCAGAAGGCCGCATACAACGGCCTGGAGAAGCAGGGCGGCAAGGGCGCGGTCGTGGCGCTGGAGCCGTCCACCGGCAAGATCCTGGCGCTGGCGTCCTTCCCGTCGTACGACCCCTCGTCGATCGCCGGCAACAGTTCCAAGGACGCCGAGGCCTGGAAGAAGCTGGACAAGAAGAACAACCCGGACGACCCGATGCTCAACCGGGCCCTGCGTGAGACGTACCCGCCCGGCTCCACCTTCAAGGTCCTCACCGCGGCCGCCGCCCTGGAGGACGGGCTGTACACGGAAGCGGACCAGCAGACCAAGACGCCGCTGCCGTGGACCATGCCGGGTACCACGACGGAGCTGAAGAACGAGGGCAACATCCCCTGCAAGAACGCGACGCTGCGGGTGGCGCTCCAGTACTCCTGCAACACCGTCTTCGGCAAGATCGGCGCCGACCTCGGCAACGAGAAGATGCTGGCTGCGGCCAAGAAGTTCGGCTTCACCGAGGAGCAGTTCACCCCGGTCCGCTCCAGCGCGTCGGTGTTCTCCGACAACATGAACCCCTCGCAGACCGCGCTGTCCTCCATCGGCCAGTTCAACACCGCGGCCACCCCGCTGCAGATGGCCATGGTCGCCTCGGCCGTCGCCAACAACGGCACCCTGATGAAGCCGTACATGGTCGACGAACTCCAGGCCCCGAACGTCGACACCATCGAGAAGACCGAGCCGGAGGAGCTGAGCAAGCCGATGTCGGCCGAGAACGCCCAGATCCTCCAGTCGATGATGGAGACCGTGGTCGAGAAGGGCACGGGCTCGAACGCCAAGATCCCCGGCGTCAAGGTGGGCGGCAAGACCGGTACCGCCCAGCACGGTGTCGACAACAGCGAGAACCCCTACGCCTGGTTCATCTCGTACGCCAAGGGCGACGACGGCAGCTCGCCGGTCGCCGTGGCGGTCGTGATCGAGGACGACAACGCCGTCCGTGACGACATCTCCGGCGGCGGCCTCGCGGCGCCGATCGCGAGGAACGTGATGGAGGCGGTCATCAAGAGCAAGCAGTGACTCCGCTCACGTCTGCTTCACAACGGTGCACGTTGCGATACCGGTCCTGTATCGGCTGACGGGCTCGGCCAGGTCACACAATGCGAGCCGGGTACGGTAGGCCCGGACGGCAGCCTCCGACCGTACAAGCTTCCGGTCGGGACCGACGGAGAGGGCTGGTAGGTAGCTATGGAAGAGCCGCGTCGCCTCGGCGGCCGGTACGAACTGGGCCAGGTGCTCGGGCGTGGTGGCATGGCGGAGGTCTACCTCGCGCATGACACCCGCCTCGGCCGCACCGTGGCGGTGAAGACGCTGCGCGCGGATCTCGCGCGTGACCCTTCCTTCCAGGCCCGGTTCCGCCGGGAGGCCCAGTCGGCCGCCTCGCTCAACCATCCCGCGATCGTCGCGGTCTACGACACGGGCGAGGACTACATCGACAACGTGTCGATCCCGTACATCGTCATGGAGTACGTAGACGGCTCGACACTCCGCGAACTGCTGCACAGCGGCCGCAAACTCCTGCCCGAGCGTGCCATGGAAATGACCATCGGCATCCTGCAGGGCCTGGAGTACGCCCACCGCAACGGCATCGTCCACCGCGACATCAAGCCGGCGAACGTCATGCTGACGCGCAACGGCCAGGTCAAGGTGATGGACTTCGGCATCGCCCGCGCCATGGGCGACTCCGGCATGACGATGACGCAGACGGCGGCCGTCATCGGCACCGCCCAGTACCTCTCGCCGGAGCAGGCGAAGGGCGAGCAGGTCGACGCGAGGTCGGACCTCTACTCCACCGGCTGTCTGCTGTACGAGCTCCTGACGGTGCGGCCTCCCTTCGTCGGCGACTCCCCGGTCGCCGTCGCGTACCAGCACGTACGCGAAGAGGCCCAGGCCCCGTCGGTCTTCGACCCCGAGATCACGCCCGAGATGGACGCGATCGTCCTCAAGGCACTGGTCAAGGACCCCGACTACCGCTACCAGTCGGCCGACGAGATGCGCGCCGACATCGAGGCCTGCCTCGACGGCCAGCCGGTCGCGGCCACGGCCGCGATGGGCTCGGTGGGCTACGGCGGCTACCCCGACGACCAGCCGACGACGGCCCTGCGCGCGGACTCCGGCGCGGGCGCCACGTCGATGCTGCCCCCGATGAACCCGGACGACGACGGCTACGGCTACGACGACCGCCCGGACCGGCGCCGCCAGCAGCAGCGCAAGTCCAACACCTCGACGATCCTGCTGGTCGTGGCGGGCATCCTCGTGCTGGTCGGAGCGATCCTGATCGGGCGGTGGGCGTTCAGCGGCAACGGAGGGGTGGGTGACGACACCATCGCCGCGCCCAACTTCGTCGGTGAGACGCAGGAGAACGCCCGGAAGCTGGCCGACAACGCCGACCTGAAACTGACCTTCTCCAAGAAGCCCTGCGAAAAGCAGATCAAGGGCAACATCTGCTCGCAGGACCCGAAGGCCGAAGCAGAGGTCCAGAAGGGCGACACCATCGCCCTGGTGGTGTCGACCGGGGCGCCGAAGGTGACGGTCCCGGACGTGACCGGTCTGACCTACGAGAAGGCCGAGGCCATGCTCGAGGGCAAGGGCTTCCAGGTCGATCAGAAGACGGAGGAGTCCGACCGCACCCCCGGCGTGGTCATCGAGCAGGACCCCAAGGGTGACACGGACCAGGAGAAGGGCTCCACGATCACCCTCACCGTCGCCAAGGAGGCGGAGAAGTCCACCGTCCCGGACGTCCTCGGCCAGAGCTGCGACCAGGCCAAGGCGCAGATGCAGGCCAGCAACCTGGTCGGCAACTGCACCGAGGTGGAGACGGACGACGACAACCAGGTCGGCAAGGTCATCCAGACCACGCCGCAGGCCGGCACGTCGGTCGACCCGAACTCGTCGGTCAACATCCAGATCGGCAAGAAGAAGGAAAAGCAGAAGACGCGCGTGCCCCAGGTCGTCGGCCAGAACGTCGGCCAGGCCAAGCAGATCCTCGCGGCGGCCGGCTTCACCAACATCCAGTTCGCGGGCGGCAGCGACCAGAGCGACACCGCCATCGTCGCCGCCCAGGACCCGCAGGGTAACCAGGAGGTCGACGACCCGGCGGCGACGACGATCACTCTCCAGACCGTCGGCATCGGCAACAACGGCGGCAACAACAACGGCGGCGGCGGCGGCAACGGCGGCATCTTCGGCGGCATCACCGGCCGCGAGGAGGACTGACCGCCGGGGTCGCACCCGAGTGACGCCAGAGCCCCGGCACCCTTCACAGGGTGCCGGGGCTCTGCCGTGCGGTGGCGTCGCCAGTCCGCAGTGCGCTAGGAGCGCAGTTCCTTCGGCGGTGTCCGGTCCGCGTTCACCTTCTCCACCCGCTCCAGCTCGCCCCACACGATGTACCGGTACGTGCTCGTGTATACCGGCGTGCAGGTCGTCAGCGTGATGTAGTGGCCCGGCTTCTTCTTGCCGGACTCCTTCGGGACCTGTGAGAGGACCTTCACGTTGTACTTCGAGGTCTCGGGAAGGATGTCGTAGACCTTGTAGACGTACCACTTGTCCTTCGTCTCGAAGACGATCGGGTCGCCCATCTTGATCTTGTCGATGTTGTGGAACTTGGCACCGTGCCCGTCCCGGTGGGCCGCGAGGGAGAAGTTGCCCTTCTTGCCCGACATCGGCAGGACCGCCTTGACGGGCTCGGTGTAGTACCCGGCGACACCGTCGTTGAGGATCTTGTTCGTCGTGCCCTTCTCGACCAGGACCTCGCCGTTCGCCATCGCCGGCACGTGAAGGAACCCGATGCCGTTCTTCGTGTCCAGCGCACCGGGGCCGCCCCGGCCGTGAGCCCAGTCGTCACGGACCTTGTCCGCCTGCTTCCCGGCCGCACGGTCGGCGACCACGTTCGTCCACCAGAGCGAGTAGGCGACGAACAGGCCCAGCACCAGGCCCGCGGTGATGAGGAGTTCCCCGAAGACGCTCACCGCCATGGCGATCGGGCCGGGACGGCGCCGGGCCGCGGACGGCCGGGACGCCTGCGCGCCGGTGTGCTCTTCGTGCTCCGTGTCGGTGGTCGCTGCCACTGGTCATCTGCCCTTAACTGACGAGCGCATCCGGCTTGCCCTTGCTGCGCGGCCGTTCCTCGACCATCTTGCCCCAGACGATCATCCGGTACTTGCTGGTGAACTCCGGCGTGCACGTGGTCAGCGTGATGTAACGGCCGGGCTCGGTGAACCCCGACCCCGGGGGGACGGGGTTCAGAACGCTCGTGTTGCTGGGCGCCGTGACCGGCAGGATCGACGCCATCTTGTAGACGTAGTACTTGTCCTGCGTCTCCACGACGATCGGATCGCCCTTGGTGAGCCTGTTGATGTACCGGAACGGTTCTCCATGGGTGTTGCGGTGGCCCGCGAGCCCGAAGTTCCCGGTCTTGTCACCGGGCATCGCCGTCTTCAGCGCGCCCTCGGCGTAGTGGCCGACCATGCCCCGGTCGAGCACGCCCTTGCTGCTCGTGCCCTCGGCGATCGGCACCACCACGTCCAGCTTCGGGATGTGCAGGATGGCGAAGCCCTGCCCGGGCTCGAAGACTCCCGGGTTGCGCTTGCCGTTCGCCCAGTCGTCCTGGAGGCTGCTGGCCTCCTTGCCGGCCTGCGCGTGCGCCCGCACGTTCGTCCACCACAGCTGGTACGTGACGAACAGCAGCATCAGCACACCGGTGGTGATGAACACCTCACCTATCGCCCGGCTGGCCACCACCGCCGGGCCCGGCTTGCGCGCCCGCGCCTGCCGCCGCGCCTCGACCCGCGACAGCGGCGCCCGCCGCTCCTCTCGCGCCGAGCCCTGGACCGATTCCTGCGCCGCGCGGCCCTCCGCAGCGCCGCCATGGCGCCCGTGACGGCGCTTGGCGGCCTTCCTGCGGGCCGCACGGCCGCCGTGGGCGGGTCCGCCGTGCCGTGTCACGGAAGAGCCCACAGCGGCGGATACGGGGTCACCGGCCGCGGCCGGTGGCGGATCCGGTATCCGCAGCGCCACCGTCTCCTCGTCGGCCGGAGGCAGATACGGCTCGTCCGGGACGGGCTCGTACGACGCCGGGTACGGCTCAGGCGAGGACGGCTGCGCCTGCGGTTCCGGCCGCGGAGAAGCCCCGTACGCCCCTCCACCCGACCAGTCCTCGAACGCACCCGCCACCCCGTACGACTGCTGCCCGTACGAGGTGTCGGACTCGCGCTCGGGGCGCAGCGCCGTCACGCCGTGGCCCTGCCCACCACCGGGGCGAGCCCGGCCGACCTCGCCACCGCGCCCTGGTCGCCGCACTCCACCAGCCAGTTGGCGAGCATCCGGTGCCCGTGCTCGGTCAGCACCGACTCGGGGTGGAACTGCACGCCCTCGACCGGCAGTTCGCGGTGCCTCAGACCCATGACGATCCCGTCGTGCGTCCGGGCCGTGACCTCCAGCTCGGCCGGGACCGTCGCGGGCTCGGCGGCCAGCGAGTGGTAGCGCGTCGCCGTGAAGGGCGAGGGCAGGCCGGCGAAGACACCCCGGCTGGTGTGCTCGACCAGCGAGGTCTTGCCGTGCAGCAGCTCGGGCGCGCGGTCCACGACCCCGCCGTACGCCACCTGCATCGACTGCATGCCGAGGCAGACACCGAAGACCGGGACGCCCGTGGCGGCACAGTGCCGGACCATGTCGACACAGACGCCCGCCTCCTCCGGCGTGCCGGGACCCGGGGAGAGCAGAACACCGTCGAAGCCGTCCTGGGCGTGCGCCGTCGACACCTCGTCGTTGCGCAGGACCTCGCACTCGGCGCCCAGCTGGTACAGGTACTGGACCAGGTTGAAGACAAAGCTGTCGTAGTTGTCGACGACGAGAATGCGCGCGCTCACTGGTTGTCCACCGTCACATCGTTGAAGGGCAGCAGCGGTTCCGCCCACGGGAAGACGTACTGGAAGAGGACGTAGACCACGGCCACGACCAGGACGAGTGAGATCAGCGCCTTCACCCACGTGTTCCCCGGCAGATGCCGCCAGATCCAGCCGTACATGCCGTCCCTTCCGTCGTACCACGGCACCAGACCCACGCCGTACAACCACCAGACTAACGGCGCAACGCCTCAGGTTTCCCTGCCTCCACAGGCTGTGTGGAGTCCAGGTGCGCCCAGACGATCAGCCGATGACTGTGTCCCCACTCCGGTTCGCACGTGGTCAGCGTCAGATAGCGGCCTGAACGCGTGTACCCGGATGTACGTGGGACAGGGTCGATCACCTCGATGTCGGAGGGCACTGTTTTGTACGGGCCTTTGTCGATCCGATACGTGAACCAGGTCGCGCCGTCGGTCAGCACCACGGCGTCACCCCGCCTCAGCTGGGGAAAGTCCTTGAAGGGGTCACCGTGGGTGCGCCGATGGCCGGCGACCGCGAAGTTCCCCTTCTGACCGAGCCCAGCGGTCTGCGCGTAGTGGCCCAGGCCCTTCTTCAGGGTGCCGGTGGCCGTGCCTTCGAGCACCGGCTTGTTCCACGTGAAACCAAGACGCGGGATGTACATGATCGCGAAAGGCCTGCCCTCGGCGTAGGGCGCGGGTTTCGGCGGGCCCGCGGTGTTCGCGGTGGAGGAGCCGGCCGCCGCGGGAGGCGCGCTCGACTTCGCCCACTGCTCCTGGAGCAGTTCGATCTGGTCGTCCATGACATCGTCGGCCCGCACGCCGGTCCAGAACAGCACGTAGACCACGAAAAGCACGATCAGGCTGCCGACGGTGATGCACAGTTCGCTGACGGTCCTGACGATCACACGCACCGGCGGCTCCCCCGGCCAGGCTCTACTCCTCCATGGGCTTCGCGTAGTGCAGATCCACTGTGCCCGAGTAGCCGGGAAGAGTCACCGGCCCGTTCTCCTCCACTTTCCAGCCGAGCCCGTAGACGTTGACGTAGACCATGTAGTTCTGGATCGCCGGGGACGCCGCGAGCGCCTTCTGGAGCTTGTCCGGGTCGCCGACCGCCGTGATCTTGTACGGCGGTGAGTAGACGCGGCCCTGGAGGATCAGGGTGTTGCCCACGCAGCGCACCGCGCTGGTGGAGATCAGCCGTTGGTCCATGACCTTGATGCCCTTGGCCCCGCCCTGCCACAGCGCGTTCACCACGGCCTGGAGGTCCTGCTGGTGGATGACCAGGTAGTCGGGCTGCGGCTCGGGGTAGCCGGGCAGCTTGGCGGTGGCGTCCGGCGGGGCGTCGTTGAGCGTGACCGTGAGCGACTCGCCCGTGAGCTTCTGCGTGCCCGCGCGCCTCTCCAGGGCGGTGAGCTTGTCGTCCTCCGCCTTGGTGCTGCCGTCGTCGCGCTCGGCGAGCGCCTCTATCTCCTGGCGCAGGGTCCCGTTGGTCTCGTCCAGTTCGCCGTTCTCCCGGCTGCGCTCCTGGATGAGGTCGGACAGCTTCAGCAGCGAGGTGTCCGTGCGGATGTTGGTGCCCTTGGCGGTGTCGAAGCTGGTGAAGAAAATGAGTCCCGCGAGAGCGAAGACGGCCGCCGTGAGGATCCGCACGGGCCGGAAACGGCGCGCGCGCTCAGGGGTGGATCCCGTCCCGGGGGAGTCGGCAGAATTGCTCAACGTACCCTTATCTCCTTCGGCGCCACGGAAGCACTACGCTAACGGACGCCCGGGGGAGCACTCAGAGTCCCCTCACGCTGCCCCGAGACCGACCCAGTTACCTGCGCGGCCACGCAGCGCATCGACAGGAGAGACCCTCGTGCCGAAGTCACGTATCCGCAAGAAGGCCGACTACACGCCGCCGCCCGCGAAGCAGGCGACCGCGATCAAGCTGAACAGCCGTGCCTGGGTCGCGCCCGTCATGTTGGCCATGTTCCTCATCGGCCTGGCCTGGATCGTCGTCTTCTACGTCACCGACGGGTCGCTGCCCATCGACTCGCTGGGCAACTGGAACATCGTGGTCGGCTTCGGCTTCATCGCTGCCGGATTCGGTGTCTCGACCCAGTGGAAGTAGCGGTCACCGGCAGGTGAACGCAGCTCTGCCCAGGGTTGTTCACTGAGTTATCCACAGCGGTTTTCCACAGGTGGAAAAGAAACGACGATCTGTGGATAACTCGTTGAGTGTTGACGCCAGTATGACGGAAGTACCGCAACTCGAAAACTTGTTCGCCCCCTGCCTGACCTGCGGAAACGCGGGTCAGTGTCAGGGGGCACAGGTGTTCCCGCACCCTATGCACAAGATCCGCCACCCGCTGTGGACAACGCTGGCGCTCAGCTGAGCTGGGCCGTCCTCAACAGGGTCAACAGGATGACCACGGCGAGGACCAGCGCACACGTGCCGTACTGGATCAGGGCACGTCGCTCGCGCGGGGCGTGGACCATGGCGTATCCGACGACGACACCGGCGACGAGGCCGCCGATGTGGGCCTGCCAGGAGATGTTGAAGCCCGGGCTGAAGGTGAAGATCAGGTTGATCACGAGCAGCGCGATGATGGGCCGCATGTCGTAATTACGCCGGCGCATCAGCACGGCCGTGGCGCCGAACAGGCCGAAGATCGCGCCGGAGGCGCCCAGCGTCGCCGTGTTCGGCGAGGCCAGCAGATAGGCCAGGGTGCTGCCCGCGAGTCCGGAGATGAAGTAGAGCGCGAGATAGCGCACACGGCCGAGAGCCGCTTCGAGTGGGCCGCCGAGCCACCAGAGGCTGAGCATGTTGAACGCGATGTGCCAGATCTCCTGGTGCGTGAACATCGACGTCACCATGCGGTACCACTCGCCTCCCGCCACGCCTTGTGTGGGCGTGAAGGGCGCGGGCGGCCAGGCGCCGACCAGGGCGAGGTCGGTCGCGAGAGACTCCTGGGCCTGGATGGCGATGAAGACGGCCAGGTTGATCCCGATGAGGATCTTGGTCAACAGGCGGGGGTCGGCGTGGAGGGTGCCGCCGGCGATCGTCCGGGGCATGGCGGCCGTGGGCGCGTGACCGGTGCCGGAGCCGCTGCGGACGCACTCGGGGCACTGGAAGCCGACGGAGGCGTTGACCATGCACTCGGGGCAGATCGGGCGCTCACAGCGGGTGCAGCGGATGCCCGTCTCGCGATCCGGGTGGCGGTAGCACATGGGGACGCTGTGGGCGTCCTGCGGGCTGCCCGCAGCCTGGTCGTCCATGGGATCCCCTTGGTCGTGATGAGAAAAGCCCGCCCCGCTCATCTTTACGGACGAGCGGGGCGATTGGTTCCCTGCGAGGGCTTCGGCACTCGGCGGGTCTCAGCGGTTCTCGATGACGACCGACTCGATGACCACGTCGTTGACCGGGCGGTCGGTGCGCGGGTTCGTCTGGGTCGTGGCGATGGTGTCCACGACCTTCTGGCTGGCCGCGTCGGTGACCTCGCCGAAGATGGTGTGCTTGCGGTTCAGCCACGCCGTCGGGGAGACGGTGATGAAGAACTGAGAGCCGTTGGTGCCCGGGCCGGCGTTGGCCATCGCCAGCAGGTAGGGCTTGTCGAAGCGCAGGTCCGGGTGGAACTCGTCCTCGAACTGGTAGCCGGGGCCGCCGGTGCCGTTGCCCAGCGGGTCACCGCCCTGGATCATGAAGCCACTGATCACCCGGTGGAAGACCGTGCCGTCGTAGAGCCTGTCCGTGGTCTTCTGCCCCGTCTGCGGGTGGGTCCACTCCCGCTCGCCCTGGGCGAGCTCGACGAAGTTCTTGACCGTCTTGGGGGCGTGGTTCGGCAGAAGCCGGACTTCGATATCGCCGTGGTTGGTCTTCAGGGTGGCGTAGAGCTGCTCAGCCACGATCTGCCTTCCGTTGTCTTTCTGTGACTCCCTGATCCTCGCATGAACGGGGCTCCGCGTCGCCCGGCCTCGGTTCATGGGAGGCGAACCGGGTCGGCCGCTCGCGGAAAACCAGTCGAGTAGTCCCGGGGCGGGGGCGCGCGGCGGCGATCCGTGGCATTGTCGACGACAAGCTCCTGTTGAACCCTATTCATCCGCTATTGCAGGTGATCGGCTCCCGATCAGTGTTCGGTCCGCTCTTGATCGGTTCTCGACCGGAGGTGGCCCGGAGCCGGCTCCCGTGACCCGGATGCCCGCCCGCGCATGCCTGGCGGTGCGCCGGGAGGCATGATCCGTAAAAGGGTGGAAAGTCGAAATACCGTACGCCACCGAGGAGGAGGAACCCGTGACCCGCATCGACAGCGTGCGCGCCGCGACAGGTTCGGCGAAGGACAGCGTGCTGCACGCCGCGGAAGTGGTGGCGCCCTACGCCGACACGGCCAAGGACAGGGCCGCGCACTACGCACACGAGGCACGCGTACGGCTAGCGCCCAAGGTGACGCAGGCCGCCGGGCAGGCGCGCGTCCAGTACGGCGCCTATGTGCAGCCGTATCTGGAGCAGGCCCGCACGCATGTGCCGCCGAAGGTCGACCAGGCCGCCCACGAGGCCGCCGTCCGCACGCGCAAGGCCGCCCGGCAGGCGGCGGAGTACTCCAGGCCGAGGCTCGAGCAGGCGATGGCCGCGGCCGTGCCCGTCACGAGCGAGGCCGCTGCCCGGAGCGTGGCCGCGATGGCCGCGTTGCGCGGGCAGGTCTCGTCGAAGGAGGTCCAGAAGCTGATCCGCAGGCAGGAACGGCGGGCGAAGGCCGGCCGGGCCATGAAGACGCTGGTCGTTCTGGGCGCCCTCGCGGGCGGTGCCTTCGCGGCCTGGAAATGGTGGGACAAGCAGGCCAACCCGGACTGGCTGGTGGAGCCGCCCGCCGCGACGGAGGTTCCCGAGTCGGGCCGTCTGTCCTCCGTGGACGGCAGTGGCGAGTCCGTTCTGGACCCGGAGGTCGAGGCGAAGCAGGCCGAGGACGAGGCCTCCAAGCCCGACGACCGTCCCTGACGGCCGCCGGATCCAACAGCACGGCGGGGCGGGAGACTTGAGGCTCGGACATCAGAGCCCGGGAGTCTCCCGCCCCGCCGTGCTGTTTCACGTGAAACAAAAGCCCCCCAAACCACGTTTTCGCAGTTCGGAGGGCTCTGAGAGTGGAGCCTAGGGGAGTCGAACCCCTGACATCTGCCATGCAAAGACAGCGCTCTACCAACTGAGCTAAGGCCCCGGAAGAGGAACGTCCGTCCGGAGAAAATCTTGTCCCGGCGGGCGTCGGAGACCAGAGTACCGGGTCACCCCCATGATTCCGCAAAAGGATTGGGGGTCCCCGTCGCCGACCACTCTCCGTAAGATGCTCGGCGTGGTTCGCTACCGCGAACCGCCGTACTTGGGGAAGCGATGGGGAGACGCAATGGACGCCGCACAGCAGGAAGCCACCGCAAGAGCGCGGGAACTGCAGCGGAACTGGTACGGGGAGCCGCTGGGGGCGCTCTTCCGTAGGCTCATCGACGATCTTGGTCTCAACCAGGCTCGTCTCGCGGGGGTTCTGGGACTGTCCGCACCTATGTTGTCGCAGCTCATGAGCGGCCAGCGGGCGAAGATCGGCAACCCCGCCGTGGTGCAGCGGGTGCAGCTGCTCCAGGACCTGGCGGGGCAGGTCGCGGACGGCAGCGTGAGCGCGGCCGAGGCCACGGAGCGCATGGAGGAGATCAAGAAGTCACAGGGGGGTTCGGTGCTCAGCAACACCACGCAGACGACGAGCAGTTCAGGGGCGCCCACGGTCAAGCGGGTCGTCCGGGAGATCCAGTCGCTGCTGCGCTCGGTCGCGGCGGCGGGTGACATCATCGACGCCGCGGAGACGCTCGCCCCGACCCACCCGGAGCTGGCCGAGTTCCTCCGGGTGTACGGCGCCGGCCGCACGTCGGACGCGGTCGCGCACTACCAGTCCCACCAGAACTGATCCCGTCACCCGGCCGCCGAAGGGGGTTCGGCACCGGGCTTCGGGTGAGGTGACGGGGGCTGCGTCACGGTACGGGCGGACACGAGGGGGCGTGTTTCGTACGGGGGACCGTTCGACGCGAGGGGGATGTGTATCGCTCATCGGGGGATTCATTGGGGGGGCGCAGGGAGCCGTTTCGCCCGTCGGGGAGTCGTCATGCTCGTCGAGGGGGAAGCAAGGGGGGAGACCACAGGGGGAGGAGCGACGTACAGCCATGGGTGAGGTGTTCGCCGGCCGGTACGAACTGGTCGATCCGATCGGGCGCGGAGGGGTCGGCGCCGTCTGGCGTGCCTGGGACCACCGCCGCCGCCGCTATGTGGCCGCCAAGGTCCTGCTCCAGAGCGACGCGCACTCGCTGCTGCGCTTCGTCCGAGAACAGGCACTGCGGATCGACCACCCCCATGTGCTCGCCCCGACCAGCTGGGCCGCCGACGACGACAAGGTCCTGTTCACCATGGACCTGGTCGCGGGCGGCTCACTGGTCCACCTCGTCGGGGACTACGGGCCTCTGCCGCCGGCCTTCGTCTGCACGCTGCTCGACCAGCTGCTGGCGGGCCTGGCCGCGGTCCACGCGGAGGACGTCGTGCACCGCGACGTCAAACCCGCCAACATCCTGCTGGAAGCCACCGGCACGGGCCGGCCGCGGCTGCGGCTGTCCGACTTCGGCATCGCGATGCGGCTGGGCGAGCCCCGCCTGACCGAGACCAACCTCGTGGTGGGGACGCCCGGTTATCTCGCACCCGAGCAGATGATGGGCGCGGAGCCGGACTTCCCCGCCGACCTGTTCGCCGTAGGCCTGGTCGCGCTGTATCTGCTGGAGGGCGCCAAGCCGGACAGCAAGGCGCTCATCCAGTACTTCGCCGAGCACGGGACTCCCGGTGCGCCCAAGGGCATCCCGGAGCCGCTGTGGCAGGTGGTGGCCATGCTGCTCCAGCCGGACCCGCAGGCCCGGTTCCGTACGGCCACGGGAGCGCGCAAGGCGCTCGCCGCCGCCGCGGAGCTCCTCCCCGAGCCCGGCCCGGACGACGAACTGATCGAGATCTTCGACCAACTCGGCCCGCTGCCCCCGGGTTTCGCGCCGGACGGCCCGCTGGAGAGAGCGCGGGGTCTGCCTCCGAGAGAGGGCGAACCGGCCGGCCCGGCCACGAACGAGGAACGGTACCGTCCGGCTCACGAGCAACACTCCCGTCAGGAGACCCCGGCCCCCTCGGGAACGGGCGCGTCGGCGTCGCGGCAAGGCCCGGCCGCACCGGCCGTACAGCCCGGCCCCGGCCAGGACACCGCCCCGCCGGCCACTCCCTCTCAGCCGCCCTCCATGTCGGACACCGGCAGCTTCCACCTGCCGCCGCCGCAGGCCACGGGCACCAGCTCCCCCACGCCGGGTCATGACGCACAGGCACAGGCGCGAACAGAAGCACAGGCACAGGCCTCACACCAGCAGGCCCTCTACTCCCCCTATGACCCCACACACCCCTTGTCCCCGTCGCAGCCGGTGCCTCCTGCGTACCCGCACCACGCGGCCTATCCCAGCCAGCCGCTGCCCCCGGCGACACAGCAACCCACCCACACCTCCACAGCCCCGTACACCGCGCAGACCCCGACTCCGCAAGCCCCACCGTCGGGACCAGGGACTCCACCCGGCCAGGGCACTTCACGGCACCGGGCACACCGCCCCCGCCGCCCCGGCCCGCCGGCCAAGGTGGCGGTCCCCCTCCTGCTCCTCGCCCTTGCCTGCTACGCCGTAGGGTTCTGGGCCCTGACCCGCATCTGAACCCTCGCGGACATCAGGCGCTCACCCGGCGCTCCTCCGCCGAGCCACCGCGGCCCACACCCCGAGCCCCACCAGGAGCGCGCTCCCGGTGCCGATGCCGCCGACGGCGACGACCCGTAGCGTGGTGTCATCGCCCCCGGCCACGCCCTCGGCCGCAGCCTCCCGGTCCTCGTCAGAGACCTCGAAGACGCCCTGCGGCTCGGACTCCCCCACGTAGTCGGGCCCGCCGCCCGGCTGACCGCTCACCCGGACCCGCAGGGTCATCGGGAACGGCCCGTCCCCGAAGCTGTCGGCGACGCTCTCCGCGAGGTGCGCGACAAGGTAGTAGGAGCCGGCGAAGCGCATCGCACCGACCTTGTTGATGACGGCGTAGCGGTTGGCGTGGTCGACCGGCGGCAGGGGAGGAAGGCTGCCGGACTTCTGGCCGCCGTTGTAGCCGACGCCCACGTCGGCTACGGGGCCGCGCGCCGGGTTGTACAGGGCCAGGTCCAGCGCGTCGGACGTGTAGCCGGTGCCGTCGGAGGCCGTGCTGCCCAGCTCGGCGGTGACGTGGAGCTGCTGGCCCCAGTCGACCGGCACCTCGTAGAAGAGCGTCTGGCCGGGCCGGATGTCATCCCGCCAGACTCCCTGGTCCAGCGGGGTCGCCCCGGCGAACCCCGCACCGCCCCGGCGGTCCTCGGCTTCCTCCTGGAGCGGCTGGGGCGAGGCGGAATTCCACACCTCGGGTGCGCTGGTCGGCCCGGTCTTCTCCGTCCGGGGCTCCGTCATGGCGACGAGTTCCAGGTCCCAGGCGTCGGGCGAGGAGCCCTCGCCCTTCGGGTCGGCGCGCTCGACGGACACGTAGTAGTTCCCGGCCTCCCGGCACAGCGGCTTCGTGGGCGAGATCTCGCGCCGGCCCCACGCCGCGATCGGGTGCGGGCTGCGGGCGGCGCCGAAATTCGCGGTGTCGCTGGAGCAGGGGGTGCCGTCGTCGTCCTGCACGGACACCTTGAGCCCGTCGATGACGGAGACGGTGCTGCCGGGGGAGGGGACGGCGGTGACGGAGACGTACGCGTTCGACGTGGCGTCCAGCTGGAGGCGGTAGCTGACCTTGCCGCTGCTCGGGAGGGAGCTCTTGTAGGTCGTGCCGGGTGTCAGCGACACGGCGTCGGCGGTGCTCCTCGCCCCCTTGATGCTCCGGGCGCCATCGGCGAAGGCGTACGGGCTCGGCGACTGCGCCGTAGCGGACTCCCCGGCGGCGGCCAGGGCGGCCTGGCCGGGCACCACGGCAGCCGTCGTGCCCAGCACCACCGCCACGGCGCCCAGGCGCACGACCACCGGCGGACGCCGACCGCGACTACCACGCCGCACACCCGCTCGCCCCCACGCCGCACGCCCCCAAGCCGTACGACACCGTCCCCTCACACGCCACCCCTCACGTCACCGGACCGCAGAACCGCCGTGATTCCCCGCATCGAGGAACCGTGGCCCATCCTGCCCCGCCGCCGCGTCCACCGCCCCGCCGTCCGCCCAAACACACGAAACCCCGACCGCGAGGCGGCCGGGGTGTGCTCGCTTTGGGATGTCGTGACTCACGAACCCGTGGGCACGGAGTCAGTCGCCTCCGTCCACAGATCCTGCTCGGCGCGATCCGCCTGGATCTGGCGGTACACGAGGAGCCCGCCGATGGCGGCCAGTGCGACCAGGAGAAGCTTCTTCACCGCGCGACCTCGTCTTTCCTTGACGTAGGGGACCTCTGGCGCCCGACTATACACACCGACCGATACCGATCGGTGACCTGAGTCGGCCCTCAACTCCCGCCGGGGGAACCGCCATAGAAGCGGAGTCCACCGATCCGGCCGGAGAGTGATCACACGCCGACGGTTCGGTTACTTCGACCGCTTTTCTCCTCCTTCCTCAGCTTTTCTCCCCTCTTGCGTCCATCCGGGTGGTGTTCATCTGAACATCGACGCGCCACGGGCGTCGGTCCACCACTTCTCGCCCCCCATACACATCATGAGGAAAGTACGCAAATCGCCCAACCCGAAAGTGAGGGGTTATGGCCCGGAACAAGGTCATGAAGCTGTGGACCGCCATCGTCACCGCCTTCCTCGCGCTGTGCACGGCGCTCGGATTCGTCACCACGACCGCCGCGGCGGCGGTACCGCAGGCCGAGCAGAAGCGCAACAGCGCGCTCATCCCGCAGCAGCGGACGGCACCGGCGGCGGCCGCCCCCTGGTCCTTGTCCTACGCCAAGGCCCTGCCCCCCACGATGAAGCAGCGCATCCACGCAGAGGCCCACGGAAAGTCCCCCAGCTGCCGCCACCGCCCGCTCGCGGACACGACGGCGGCACCCACCTCCGACTGCAGCGACGACGACACCGACGCCGACGGTGACGGCGACCCGGCGGACCATCTCACTCCGCTGCAGCGCTGAGATCACCGGAACCTCCGGCGACGCGCGTACAGGCCCGGTGGCTCCGAGGAGCCACCGGGCCTTCTTCAACGGCGATCAGCCCTTGGAGAGCGTGATCTGTGACTCCTGCTGTCCGGTGTCGACCGTCACCGGGTAGTCCCGGTCATCCGCCCGGGCCCTGCTGCGCATCGTCGCGGTACCGGGCTGGAACGAGGTGCCGGGCTCCTGGCTGGTCAGGCTGACCGACCACGGGACGGGCGCACCCGGGGTGCAGGCCACGGTCGTCTGGTAGGAAGCGCCCGGTGTCCCCTTCTTCTGGATCTGGAAGACCTGGCCGGCGAGCGAGACGCTCGCGGGCTTGTTGCACGTCACGGTGCCGCCTACGGTGATCCGCCCCCCGGGGACCTGCACCGTGCCCTCGGGATCGAGGGTCATCCCCATGGCGAGTTCGGCCGGGGGTTCGGGCATGACCGCGTGCACCGCACCGCGCAGAGGCACCGTCGAGCCGTTGCAGTACTGCTCGAAGGTGACATCGAGCTCGCTGACGTAGCCGTAGGGGCCGAAGGCGATGTGCTCGATGGTGAAGGAACCGGAGTTGGTGTTGCACCCCTTCTCGGTCCCGTTGTCGATCCCGCTGAACACCAGTTCCGGATCCTCCGGCTGTGCGTCGGGCCACTGCTTCGCCCCGGTGTACGTCGTGCCCTCGGTCAGCCTCTGGCCATCAGGGGCGGCGACGATGAGACGCCACAGCGTGCCCTGCTCCGCGTCGACGGCGACGGTGAGGCTGTTCCCGTCCGTGCTGCCCTGGACGTCGAACATCTGGACGGCTCCGGCCGCGTACGCGTAGGACTGACCGCCGGATATGGGCTCACCCGCGTCACCGCTGAAGCTCAGCGTTCCCGACGCCGCGCCGTAGGCCTGCGCGGTGCCCGCCAGCGGCGCGACCGCGAGCGCGACGGCCAACGCCGCGACGACACCCACCGTCCGGGCCAGGACGCGTCTGGGCATGGTGCTTCTTGTCAAGGTTCCCCCCAAGGGAATGACTCCGGGAGGCCGACCGGCCTCACTGAAGAAGCGCCGGAGCGTCAACAGGCGTCACAGCGGCCTCAGAAGCCCCTGAGCTGGCTGCTGGCTGGTAGTCAGCCGTAGACGTCAAAGACCCCCGGCCCAAGTGGGCCGGGGGTCTTTTCGCTGGTGGGGCTAACAGGATTTGAACCTGTGGCCTCATCCTTATCAGGTCGATCACGGTGTCCCTGGTAGCTGGAGGAGTCCCAGTCTGACGGCCATGTGATGGTCGCCCCGGACCGCTCTCGTTCAGCTCCGTTCGTCGCTGTTGGTGTCAGCCGTTGGTGTCAGACACCAGCGGGGGGCTTGACAGGTTGCTGCCGCTCGGCCTTCTGAACAATGCGGCTGGCCAGGTCCATGAAGTTCGTGATTGAGGGCGCTTCAACGATCAGCAGTCTGTCCGCTCGGCTGCTGCCGTTTGCGAAGCCGCACCCGCTTTCGCGTACCAGGGGAGTGATCCAATGGACAGTGGGGCGCTCGGCAGCGAAGAAGACCACTGGTCGGTCTGACCACGAATGATCGGAGTAGTGGCTACGGCAGCTCGCTGCGGTGAAGCATCCGACAGACGTCAGGGCGTATGACAGCCCTGCCACGCCGAGTTCGAGAGCGTCAAGGGGCGACCCATCTTCGGCATTTTCACCAACGACTCGAACAAGCTCGCTATCCGGGTGTTGTGCAGCGTAGCCGGCTGGCAGGTAATCGAGTTCCCCTACCTCCACTGCCTTGGCAAGGGCTTCAAACTCAGCCTCAGTTCGGCTTGCCTGATCTACGAGGTTGACAAGGCCTTTCTCCTCTTCGATCATGCCAACCGCTTCCTCAAGGCTCACCTCCCCGATGGTCCAGACTCCGCGGAAGAAGCCGTAGCCCTCTTCGTCTACGTCCTCTTCATCGGGCAAGCCCATGGCCAAGTTCGCGGGAAACGTGGGGTCGACGTCGATGTCGACGGTGGGGATCAAGGGCAGCTCCTACCTTGTCGGGCAGCCAGACACACCGTACTTTCCCCACCTCCATCAACCACAGACCTTCCTAGCTCCCATCCCGTCCGCCGTCGACCCACACGCATGTGGAGCGGGCGTGGTTCATGGCGTCCAGGTGGAGCGCGCCACTGTACGAACGACCTGGACGCCATGGGCCGCGTCTGCTCGGCTTCGCCTGGGTCGACGGTGGGCGGGATGGGAGCTCCCCGCGCACGCCACTACGGACCCGCGGGCGGAAACGGCGCCCCCTCCATCCCGGTGCCGGCCGATCCCCCGCCGGAGGCATTGCCTTGACCTTGGGCCGCTCTATGCGGTGATCGACTCATGGCCACCGGCCCTATCCACATGTGGGTGCGCGTCGGCGCAGCGTGCGCGGAGCGGGCCGAAGGCAGGAGCGCAGCGCGCAGCGGAGCCGGGAAGCGCGCCCGGCGGAGCGGAGCGCAGCCGGGGCTTGATGAGGTAGAGAAACCTGTAACAGCTCCGCCGCCGTCGTTCAGCTCAGTCGAGTGCGTACTCAGCGGAAAGTTCTCGCCCAGCACCAAGGAAGTCCTGGGCGTACTCCGTGGGCTCGCCATGCTGGTCCCAGTAATGGTTGGTCATCGTGAGGGCTTGCGCCCCCGTCTCGGCGCCGAGCACCTCGGCGATGTCTTCAGGCACCGGGCACATGGCCACCACGTCGCGCCGTCGGACCGCGCGTCGACCTGTCCGCTCCTCGATCAAGCCGAATGTCATCTTGGGAAGGGGACCCAACTCGATAAGTTCTGGGGCGGCTTCGGCCATCTCGCCAGCGAGCCACGAGGTGGATACTGCCACCACCCCATCCTCGTCCCGGTAGACCCGCCGTCGCTGAACGACCTGCGCCCCCTCGTCGAGCTTCAGCGCCTCTGCGACATGTGCAGGCGCCACAACCAATTCGGCACTCAGGATCTCGACGTGTTCGCCGGGGCGAAACCCACTGCCTGTCGCCCGCAGCATCTGAAGGCGATCCGGGCCGCTCGTCAACTTCCTACCTAGGTCGACGAACGTGCCTTGCGAGGACGACCGCACGTAGCCCTCTTCCTGAAGCTGCTTCACCGCTTTCGCCGCCGTAGCCGTGGCCACCCCCCATTCACGTGCGATGTCGGCGATGGACGGCAGCTTGGATTCCTGCGGAAGCTCCCCCTCCTTGATCTTCAAGCGGAAGTGATCCGCGATCTGCACGAACGGGGGCGCCGCGCGTTGCACCTTCGGCGTCATGTCTTCTCTCCTCCTCTCCTGCGTGCTAGTTCCCGATCTCATCGCGTTCTAGCTCGCATCCTCATGTTATGTCGACCACCCCAACTAGTCCCGGGGGATCTCGGACGACCTGGAGCGATGGACACTTGACAGGCGCGTACTAGTACGCGCATGCTGGACGCAAGCTAGTACGCAAACGGGGCCTGCGAGCTAGCACGCTTCGCCTAGTGGAAGAGAGGCTGAAATGCCGTCGTTCAAGATCGACACCTCGACCGCCATCGTGTTCGTGGCGACCGCGCCGGAGCCGAAGATGGCCAACAAGAAGACCGGTGAGCGGGCCGTGGACCGGGACACCGGTGCGGGTCTGTCCACGGTGGGTCTGCTGGTCTCGGATGAGGGAGAGGGGAACCTGTACCAGGTGACCATCCCCGAGACCGGCTACCCGGAGGGTCTCCAGCCGGGTATGCCGGTCAAGGTCATCGGGCTCAAGGCCCGTGACTGGGAGAACGAGTTCAACGGTCAGAAGCGCCACGGGATCTCGTTCCGCGCGGTCGCGATCACCCCGGCGGCCTGACCATGACCGACCTGACGATGTGGCTGGAGGCCACGGGAGCCTTAGCGGGTGCCGGCGGTCTCAGCTACGCGAAGGTACGCGCCCCGCGTGTGTACTGGTCGCTGGTCGGGATGCCGGTCACCTGGGGTCGCTTCGCCCTCTCGTACCGCTCGACGATGGACGTGTGTGGGCTGACGGTGCATCCGTCGGGTCTGCGGGCGTTCATGACCCGCAGTGTCGCCCGCCGTGAGGTGCAGCCGGTCCCGCCGAAGATCCGCCGGGTGCGCGCCACGTCGACCGGGCTGCGGGTGACCCTGCGGCTTCCCGCCGGCTTGGAGCCCGCCGACGTGATGGCTTCCTCGGAGCGGCTTCGGCATGCCTGGGGCGTCCACTCGGTGACCGTGGTCGAGACGAAGCCCGGCTTCGTGGAACTGCGGATGACGGGCTATGACGTGCTGCGCCGGGTGCGGATGCCGCGCAAGGCCCGCCCGCATGACATGGCCGTGCCGGTCGCGGTGCGGGAGGACGGGACCGCGTTCGAGCGGGACTACCGCAAGGCCCCGATGGCGCTCACGCTCGGCGCGAACCACTCGGGGAAGTCCATGTATCAGCGCAACCTGATCAAGGGGCTGGCGCAACTGCCGGTGGCCCTGGTCGGCATCGACTGCAAGCGCGGTGTGGAACAGTCCGCCTTCGCGCCCCGGCTGTCGGCGCTGGTCACTACCCCTGACGATGCCGCCTCACTGCTCGGCGTGCTGGTCGCGGAGATGGAAGACCGGTTCGACCTGCTGAGCCGTCACGGCGTCTCGGACCTGTGGGAACTGCCCGACGAGGTGCGGCCGGTGCCGGTGGTCGTCCTGGTCGACGAGGTGGCGGAACTGTTCCTGATCTCCTCCAAGAAGGATGAGGAGCGTCGGGAGCGGATCGTCACCGCGTTGATCCGGCTCGCGCAGATGGCTCGTGCCATCGGTGTCCATCTGGAGATCTGCGGGCAGCGCTTCGGCTCCGACCTGGGCAAGGGTGCCACCATGCTCCGTGCTCAGCTCACCGGCCGTGTGGTGCACCGCGTCAACGACAAGCAGACCGCCGAGATGGGCCTTGCGGACGTGGCTCCGGACGCTGTTCCGGCCGCGAGTCTGATCCCCATGAACCGCCCCGGAACCGCGGTCGCGGCAGACCCCTCCGGGGGCTGGTCGAAGATCCGCACCCCGGAAACCTCGCGGGACGAAGTGGTCGCCGTCTGCCGGGAGTTCGCCCACCTGGTCCCGGACCTGCCGTTCCTCGAACCCTTCCGCCCCCGGGTGCCCGCTGAGGCTCCCGCGGCTGGTCCGTCGCTGGTCAAGCCCCGCCCGGTCACCGAGTAACACCCCGCTCCACCACGGTCGGCGCGACCGCATCGCGCCAGGTCCCTACCCCCGCCATGCCTGAAACCGGGAGGACCCGATGCCTCGCAAGCACTGGGACGACTACGACCCGACCGAACGGGACGACGCCAAACGACTCGGCGCCCTGTTCGAGACTCTGATCAACCACCTGCGCAACCACCCCGAGCGGGACGACTTCGTCATCACTTTGGCCGGCGCGTTGCACGCCGAGTTCGCCGATCGCGCGGCCGGTGTCTACCCGCCCGCCGGGCACAGCTACCCCCGGCTGGAGGCGTGATCGCCGTGGCCACCACCGGGAAGCACATCCGCCGCCTGGCGCCCGAACCCACGAAGTGCCCCGACTGCGACGGCAAGGGCGAGATCGGCGAAACCGTCCGCGTCGGCGCCC
This sequence comes from Streptomyces sp. NPDC045955, assembly GCF_056430805.1. Taxonomy (NCBI): domain Bacteria; kingdom Bacillati; phylum Actinomycetota; class Actinomycetes; order Kitasatosporales; family Streptomycetaceae; genus Streptomyces; species Streptomyces sp. NPDC045955. The sequence continues at coordinate 149,294 of NZ_JBWKKY010000002.1, read as the reverse complement.
GCAAGGGCCGCCCCACCGACGACCAGCAAGCCGCCCTGTGCCTGACCTGCCTCGGCACCGGCCAGGCCCCCGACTGACGCGAAGGGAGGTGCCCCATGTCCCGCTCGATCCGCCCGGATGCCGTACTCGTCCAGGCCGTCATCGCCGGCGCACTGTCCTTCGCCCACCTGCACGACCTGGCCGAAGCCGTCGGCCAGACCGGCTGGAAGGCCTGGGCCTACCCGGTCAGCGTCGACCTGCTCCTTGTCGCCGCCTGGCGCCGACTGCGCACGGCCCGCCGCGACCGCTCCGCCTGGACCTGGTTCGTCATCGCCCTGACCGCCTCACTCGGCGCGAACATCGCCACCGCCGGACTCCTCGACCTGGACCACGTGCCCGCCTGGCTGCGCATCCTCGTCGCCGGCTGGCCCGCCCTGGCCTTCCTCGGCGGAACCCTCCTGGTCCACACACCGACCGACCCGCCCGCTCCTGCTGCACAGGCTGTGGACGAACCGACGGCGCCGGAAGTCGAGATGCACCGCACCGACGAACCCGCCCCCGACCCGGACCCCGCCGCGAACCTGCCGGAGCTGACCCCCGCCCCGCCACAGCCCGCGCCCAGCGCCCCTGCTGTACCGGCTGCGCTGCTCGACCATGCCCGGAAGATCGCCGACGCCCACAGGGCCTCCACCGGCTCACCGATGCCCGCTGAGGCCCTGTCCGCCCGGCTCCAACTGCCCGCACCGACGACCGATGCCATCGCCGCTGAACTCCAACTCACCTGACCAGGAAGGAGAAACCGACCGTGCCCGCCTACCGCCGCTTCCGCAACGTGATCCGCATCGGCCCGGTGCAGGTCGCCACGTCTTACGACGGCCGTGGCCGTGACAAGCACACCGCCGCCTGCACCGCCCCGGGCTGCGGCTTCGCCGCCGACTACGACACTCGCGCCGGCGCCGAACTCGCCGCCCGCACCCACCGCTGCAAGGCCTGAGAGGAGATCTCGCCATGGACGTACCGCTCTGGCTCGCCCTGCTCGTCGTCGGATGGCTCGGCGTCAAGCTCGCCCGCCCGCCGTGGTGGCTGGTCGCCGTGCTCCTGGTGGGCGGCTACCTCGTCGCCGGCAGCTTCCTCGCCCCCGCCCTCGGCACCGTCCTCAAGTAGAAGGGAACCGCCGTCGTGTTCACACCGAAGTACCCGCCCCAAGACACCGCACCGCCCGCCACGGCCGCCGCCCCGACCGTCCACACCCCGGCGCCCGTCCAGTCGACGCCAGCCCCGGTCCCGGTCGCCCCGGCCTCGAACCGCCCGACGGTCCAGCTCACCCCGGGCAGCGCCCTCGCTCTCGCCGCCGGCGGCGGAGCCGTGGTCCTCGTCGTCGGCGCGGTCCTGGTCTCCATGCTCCTCGCGGTCGCCATCACCGGCGTCTCCATCGCCGTGGTCGCGGTCGTCCTCCGCTCGATCGTCAGGGACTTCAACAACCACCGCTGAACGGCCCCCGGAGCGGCCTCGGTCGCCAAACTTCCGCCGCTCCGGGCGCCTGCACCCCTTCCAGACCCAACGGACCCGAAAGGGAAGCCCCATCATGCCCCAGCACGCCCAGAACACGCCCGTCTGCCGCGACTGCGACGGCTTCGCCACCGCCGCCATCACCACCGGCACCCGCCACGCCGACGGCACCCGCGCCACCCTCCGTGTCGACTGCCCGACCTGCCAGGGCACCGGCCGCATTCTCCCCGCCGCTCTCGCGCGGGTTGGGAGGTGACCGCCGTGGCTCTCCTCGACTGGCGCTCGCCCGAGCACTTCGACCACAGCGGCGACAAGCCCTGCGTGATCTGCACCAAGCCCACCCCGCTGCGCTCCGACCGTGGCAAGCCCGTCCACAAGGTGTGCGCAGAGGAGTGGATCGACGCCCACACCCGCACGGAGGAAGACCAGTGACCGCCACACGGCCACGCGTCCTCGACCTGTTCTCCTGCGCCGGCGGGGCCGCCATGGGATACCACCTTGCCGGGTTCGCGGTCGACGGCTGCGACATCGCCGACCGCCCCCGCTACCCCTTCCCCTGCCACCGAGGGGACGCACTGGAGTACCTCGCCCACCTGATCACCACCGGCGACATCGAGCGCTACACCCTCGTGCACGCCTCCCCGCCCTGCCAGGCCGGATGCGCCCTCACCGTGGGCACCAACCAGTCCCAGGGCTGGGGCGGCACGCACACCGACCTCGTCGCACCCACCCGCGAACTGCTCGACGCCACCGGCCTGCCGTACGTCATGGAACAGCCGAACGGCCGTGCGGAGATCCGCAAAGACCTCTCGCTCTGCGGCGAGATGTTCGGCCTGGGAGTGCTGCGCCACCGCAACTTCGAACTCGGCCGCTGGGACACCGCGCAGCCGGCCCACCCCAAGCACCGGGGCTACGTGCGCGGCCACCGCCACGGCGTCCACCGCGACGGCCCCTACGTCGCCGCCTACGGCAACGGCGGAGGCAAGGCCACCGTGCCCGAGATGCAGCAGGCCATGGGCATCACCTGGACCGACGTCCGCGAGGAACTCACCGAAGCCATCCCGCCCGCCTTCACCAAGTGGATCGGCACCGCCTTCCTGACCGCCCGGCAGGAGGTGTTCGCGTGACCGACACCGCCACCATGGCGGGCCTGGACCCGACCACCCTCGCCGACGTGCTGAGGGTGGCCGGGTCCCCCGGCTTCGACCGCATCCAAGAACAGATCCACCGCACCGGGGGCTGCTCCGACCCCATCCACCTGCAAGGCTCCACCGTCACCCGCGACGCCACCACGGGGCAGGTGCTGCACTCGTACTCGACGGACACCGAACCCGGAGGCCGGCTCCGCGTCGCCTGCGGCAACCGCCGAGCCTCCCGCTGCCCGGCCTGCGCCTGGACCTACGCCGGCGACACCTACCACCTCATCCGCGCCGGACTCGTCGGCGATCCCGACAAGGGCACGCCGCACACCATCCGCCACCACCCGCGGGTCTTCGCCACCCTGACCCCGCCCTCGTTTGGGCCGGTCCACAACCGTCTCGGGAACCGGCCCTGCCGCTGCGGTACCCGCCACGGCGAGGACGCACCCGAGCTGGGCACCCCCCTCGACGCCGCGACGTACGACTACGCCGGCGCCGTGCTGTGGAACAACCACGCCTCCGACCTGTGGCGCTACTTCACGATCTACCTGCGCCGCGAGATCGCCAAGCGGGCCGGGCTCACACAGAAGGACGCCAAGGAACAGTCACGGGTCTCCTTCGGCAAGGTCGCCGAGTACCAGAAGCGCGGGGCCGTGCACTTCCACGCCGTGATCCGCTTCGACGGCCCCGACGGGCCAGACGACCCGCCGCCGGCCTGGGCCACCCTCGACCTGCTCACCGACTCCATTCATGCCGCCGCTGCCCGCGTCACGGTCGACGTACCCGCCGCCGGAGACCAGCCCGCCCGCGCCCTGCACTGGGGCAAACAGGTCGACGTACGCCCCATCCGGGCCTTCGGCGACGGCGAGGAGATCACCGAACAGGCCGTCGCCTCCTACGTCGCCAAGTACGCCACCAAGGCAGCCGAGACCACCGGCACCGTCGACCGCCGCATCGGCAACAAGGAAGCCCTGATCCTGCTCGACGTGCCCGACCACCCCCGCCGGCTGATCGAAGCCTGCCTCGACCTGCACCCGCTCTACCCGGACCGCAAGCTGCGCGACTGGGCGCACATGCTCGGCTTCCGCGGCCACTTCTCCACCAAGTCCCGCCGCTACTCCACCACCCTCGGCGCCCTGCGCCAGACCCGCGCCGACTACCGCGCAGCCCAACAACGCGAAGCCCTCGGCCTGCCCGACCCCAACGACGAGGAGGCAACCACCCTGACCCTCGCCCACTGGTCCTACGCCGGCCACGGCCACACCCCCGGCGAATCCTGGCTCGCCGCCAACATCCGCCGCGACATCCAACACAACCGCGAGATCGCACGCGAGGAGCTACCCGCCCTGCTCGACCTGGAAGGAGCTGAAGCATGACCACCGCCGCCCCCGAGCTGCTCACCGTGCCCGAGGTCATGGCACGGCTCAAGGTGGGCCGGACCAAGGTCTACGACCTGATCCGTACGCACCGCCTCGTGTCCATCAAGGTCGACGGGTGCCGGCGTATCCCGGCTCATGCGCTCGGCGACTTCATCGCAAGCCAGATCGGGGAGGCTGCCTGATGGCCAAGCGTCGGCCCAATGGTGGCGGCACGATCACCAAGCGGTCTGATGGCCGTCACCAGGGCGCCGCGTATGTGACGGACACCGACGGCAACCGTGTCCGCAAGTACGTCTACGGTCGGACTTGGGACGAAGCCAACGAGAAGCTCGGCAAGCTCCAGGACCAGGAGCGCAACGGCATCCCGGTGCCTTCTCGGTCCTGGACGCTCGGCGAGTGGTTGGCCTACTGGCTGAAGCACATCGTTGAGCCGGAACGCGAGCACAACACGTACGTGAAGTACGAGTCCAAGGTCAGGCTGTACCTGCTGCCTCACCTCGGCAAGAAGCCGCTGGTCAAGCTCACCCCGGCACAGATCCGGGCCTTCATGGCGGTCCTGGCCCGGGAGAAGGTCGGCGCTTCGGCCCGCTTCGAGGTCCTCCGCGTCCTCCGCAACGCCCTCAACCGGGCCATGCGCGAGGAGCTAGTCACGCGCAACGTCGCCCTCCTGGTCGACATGCCCAAGGTCACCAAGGACAGGGGGACCGCATGGAACGCCCGGGAGGCCATCGCCTTCCTGCGGTCGGTCCGCGCTCACCGCCTCTACGCGGCCTGCGTCCTCGTCCTGGTCCTCGGGCTCCGCCGCAGCGAGGTGCTCGGGCTGCGCTGGCAGGACATCGACTTCGAGGCCGGCCACTTCACCCCGGTCAAGCAGGTGCAGCGGGTCAAGGGCGTGGGCCTGGTCCTCAAGGACCTCAAGACGGAGTCCTCACAGGCCGTGCTCCCGCTTCCCGAGTTCTGCGCCCGGGCCCTGGAGGAGCGGCGCGAGCTGCAAGCCCTGGAACGGAAGATCGCCGGTGAGCACTGGTCCCAGGAGCCGGACCATGACCTGATCTTCTCCTCCGAGCACGGCGGCATGATCGACCCGGTGGGCTTCTCCCGCACCTTTGATCGGCTCGTCAAGCGGGCTGGCGTCCGCCGCATCACGGTCCGCCTCGCCCGGCACACCTGCGGGACCCTGCTCGCCTTCCTGAAGGTGCACCCCAAGGTCGCTCAGGCGATCCTCCGGCACAGCCAGATCAGCATGACCATGGATGTCTACACGCACGTCGTCGGCGACAGTGAGCGCAAAGCGGTGGGCATGCTCGCCGAGCTTCTGGAAGATCCACTCATCGGCTGATGTCAGCCGTAGATGTCAAGAACCCCCAGCCGTTGAGACTGGGGGTTCTTTTCGCTGGTGGGGCTAACAGGATTTGAACCTGTGGCCTCATCCTTATCAGGGATGCGCTCTAACCAACTGAGCTATAGCCCCGCCGCGCTCTGCGGGGGTGTGCCCCGCGCGCTGACTCCTGAAGATTAGCGCACGACATGGGCAGTCCCAAAATCGGTTGTCGGGACACCGACATCCGCCGCCGGGGGGAGCTACTCGTCCTCGGCGAGCGTCAGCTCCACACCGCCCACGAAGCCCGCGGACAGGTTGTAGATGAACGCGCCGAGCGTCGCGAGGGCCGTCGCCAGGACGACGTCGATGACCGCGATGACCGACGTGAACAACAGGACGTTGGGCAGCGACAGGAAGGCCTGGAGGTCGAAGCCGTTCGACTCGTTGGAGCCGGTCGCCTCCGAGATCGTGCCGCCGACCGTGGAGAAGACGCCCATCGCGTCCATCACCATCCACAGCACGGCGGCCGCCACGATCGTGCAGATTCCGAGAGCGATGGAGAGCAGGAAGCTGACCTTCATCACCGACCACGGGTCTGCCTTGGCCACCCGCAGGCGGGCCTTGCGGACACGCGGCGTGGTGCGCGCACCGGTGCGCGGACGCCGTACGGCAGCGGCGGTGGCACCGGCTCCGGCACCGGCCGCCGCCGGCTGCGCCGGGTAGGCCTGCGGCGGGTGGTACGGCCCCGCCTGCTGCTGTGCCGGCCGTTCCCCGGGCAAGGGGGAGGCCGTCTGCGCGGCGCCCTTGTCCTGCGCGGCCGGCTCGGGCTGCCGCTGGGCGCCGGATGCGGACGGGCCCGCTCCAGCGGTGTGCTGCTGGGTCTGCGGACCTCTGGCGTCCGTCACAGTTCCCCCCTGTGATTCATGCCTGTCAGGCGAGTCCTTGGTCGGGGACCTGATCGCCTTCAGGTTGGTCGTGTGCGGATCCGCCGCACGCGCGGCGGAGCCACGGCCGCCGTCGTCCGTATCCGTACCCTTCGGGGTACCGGTCGGTCCGGCGCCCGTGGCTCCGCTCACGCTGACTCACTCCTCGTGCTACTCGGCCGAGGGCGCCTCACCCTCGTCCGTGCCGGTGGTCGCGGCACCTTCGGCGGTCTCGTCGACGACCACGTCGCCGTCGACTTCCTCCGCCTCGCGCCCCGCCTCGGCGTTGCGTGCGATGCCGACGACGGCATCGCGCTTGCCCAGATTGATCAGTTGGACGCCCATGGTGTCACGGCCGGTTTCCCTGATCTCGTTGACTCGCGTACGAATCACACCGCCGCCCAGCGTGATGGCGAGGATCTCGTCGGTCTCCTCGACCACCAGCGCGCCGACGAGAGATCCACGGTCCTCCACGATCTTGGCGGCCTTGATGCCGAGGCCGCCGCGACCCTGGACGCGGTACTCGTCGACGTTGGTCCGCTTCGCGTACCCGCCGTCGGTGGCAGTGAACACGAACGTACCGGGTCGAACAACATTCATCGAGAGCAGCTCGTCGCCCTCGCGGAAGCTCATGCCCTTGACACCCGAGGTGGCACGGCCCATGGGGCGCAGGGTTTCGTCCGAGGCGGTGAACCTGATCGACTGTGCCTTCTTGCTGATCAGAAGCAGATCGTCGTCGGACGAGACGAGTTCGGCTCCGATCAGTTCGTCGTCCGAACCGTCCTCCATCGACCGGAGGTTGATCGCGATCACACCGCCGGAACGCGGCGAATCGTAATCCTTCAGAGGCGTCTTCTTCACAAGTCCGGCCTTGGTGGCGAGAACGAGGTACGGAACCGCCTCGTAGTCGCGGATAGCCAGGATCTCGGCGATCGCCTCGTCGGGCTGGAAGGCGAGCAGGTTCGCGACGTGCTGACCGCGCGCGTCCCGGCCGGCGTCGGGCAGCTCATAGCCCTTGACGCGGTAGACACGGCCCTTGTTCGTGAAGAACAGCAGCCAGTGGTGCGTCGTGGACACGAAGAAGTGGTCGACGATGTCGTCTTCCTTGAGCTTCGTGCCGCGCACGCCCTTGCCACCGCGCTTCTGGGCGCGGTAGTCGTCGGTCTTCGTGCGCTTGATGTAGCCGCCCCGGGTGACCGTGACGACGATGTCCTCCTCGGCGATCAGGTCCTCGATGGACATGTCGCCCTCGTACGGGATCAGCTTGGTCTTGCGGTCGTCGCCGTACTTCTCGACGATCGCGGCCAGTTCGGCGCTGACGATGCCCCGCTGACGGACCGGAGAGGCCAGGATCTCGTTGTACTCGGTGATCTTCGCCTGGAGCTCGTCGTGCTCCTGGACGATCTTCTGGCGCTCCAGGGCGGCCAGTCGGCGCAGCTGCATCTCGAGGATGGCGTTGGCCTGGATCTCGTCGATCTCCAGGAGGCTCATCAGGCCCCCGCGCGCGATCTCGACGGTGTCACTGCGCCGGATCAGCGCGATGACCTCGTCGATGGCGTCCAGGGCCTTCAGCAGGCCGCGCAGGATGTGCGCCCGCTCCTCGGCCTTGCGCAGGCGGAACTTCGTACGGCGGACGATGACCTCGATCTGGTGCGCCACCCAGTGGCGGATGAACGCGTCGAGCGAGAGCGTGCGCGGCACGCCGTCCACCAGCGCCAGCATGTTGGCGCCGAAGTTCGTCTGCAGATCCGTGTGCTTGTAGAGGTTGTTGAGGACGACCTTGGCGACCGCGTCCCTCTTGAGCACGATGACGAGCCGCTGGCCCGTGCGGGACGACGTCTCGTCGCGGACGTCAGCGATGCCGCCGATCTTGCCGTCCTTGACCAGGTCGGCAATCTTCTGGGCGAGGTTGTCCGGGTTGACCTGGTACGGCAGTTCCGTGACCACCAGGCACTGGCGGTTCTGGATCTCCTCGACCTCGACGACCGCCCGCATGGTGATGGAGCCGCGACCGGTGCGGTACGCCTCCTCGATGCCCCGGCGGCCGACGACGAGCGCGCCGGTCGGGAAGTCCGGGCCCTTGATGCGCTCGATGAGCGCGTCCAGGAGCTCCTCGTGGGACGCCTCGGGGTTCTCCAGGTACCACTGGGCGCCGGCGGCGACCTCGCGCAAGTTGTGCGGCGGGATGTTGGTCGCCATGCCGACCGCGATGCCGGCCGAGCCGTTGATCAGCAGGTTCGGGAAGCGGGCCGGCAGGACGGTCGGTTCCTGGGAGCGGCCGTCGTAGTTGTCCGTGAAGTCGACGGTCTCCTCGTCGATGTCACGGACCATCTCCATCGACAGCGGCGCCATCTTGCACTCGGTGTACCGCATCGCCGCCGCCGGGTCGTTGCCCGGGGAGCCGAAGTTGCCGTTGGAGTCGACGAGCGGCATGCGCATCGACCACGACTGGGCGAGACGCACCAGCGCGTCGTAGATGGAGGAGTCGCCGTGCGGGTGGTAGTTGCCCATGACGTCGCCGACGACGCGGGCGCACTTGTAGAAGCCGCGCTCGGGGCGGTAACCGCCGTCGTACATGGCGTACAGCACGCGGCGATGGACGGGCTTGAGGCCGTCGCGGACGTCCGGCAGCGCACGCGAGACGATGACGGACATCGCGTAGTCGAGATACGAGCGCTGCATCTCCGTCTCGAGCCCGACGGGCTCGACGCGCATGGCCAGGGCGTCACCCTCGGGCGTCGTCACGGGAGTGTTCTCGTCGGTCATTGCTGGTGAAGGTCCTTCCTGGTGCGGTCAGCTGAGACCGACTCAGATGTCGAGGAAGCGGACGTCCTTGGCGTTGCGCTGGATGAACGCGCGGCGAGCCTCGACGTCCTCACCCATGAGGACCGAGAACAGGTCGTCGGCCTGGGCGGCGTCGTCGAGGGTGACCTGGCCGAGGACGCGGTGCTCCTGGTCCATGGTCGTGATGCGCAGCTCCTCGGCGTTCATCTCGCCGAGACCCTTGAAGCGCTGCACCGAGTCGTCACGGATGCGCTTGCCGGCCTGGCGGCCCATCTCGATCAGGGCGTCGCGCTCGCGGTCGGAGTACGCGTACTCGAAGTCGTCCTTGCCCCACTTGATCTTGTAGAGCGGCGGACGGGAGAGGTACACGTGCCCGGCCTCGACCAGGGGCCGCATGAAGCGGAACAGGAAGGTCAGCAGCAGGGTGTTGATGTGCTGGCCGTCGACGTCGGCGTCCGCCATCAGGATGATCTTGTGGTAGCGGAGCCTCTCGATGTCGAAGTCCTCGTGCACACCGGTGCCGAACGCGGAGATCATCGCCTGGATCTCCTGGTTCTGCAGGATCCGGTCGATGCGCGCCTTCTCGACGTTGAGGATCTTGCCGCGGATCGGGAGGATCGCCTGGTACTGCGGGTTGCGGCCGGACTTGGCCGAGCCGCCGGCGGAGTCACCCTCGACGATGAAGATCTCGCACTTGGTCGGGTCGTTCGACTGGCAGTCGGAGAGCTTGCCCGGCAGGGACGCCGTCTCCAGCAGGCCCTTACGACGGGTCAGGTCGCGGGCCTTGCGGGCCGCCACGCGCGCGGTGGCCGCCGCGATGCCCTTGCGGATGATGTCCGCGGCCTCGTTCGGGTTGCGGTCCAGCCAGTCGTTCAGGTGCTCGTAGACGACCCTCTGGACGAAGGTCTTGACCTCGGTGTTGCCCAGCTTCGTCTTCGTCTGGCCCTCGAACTGGGGCTCGCCCAGCTTGACCGAGATGATCGCGGTCAGACCCTCGCGGATGTCGTCACCGGTGAGGTTGTCGTCCTTCTCGCGCAGCAGCCGCTTGTCGCGCGCGTACTTGTTGATCAGCGAGGTCAGCGCGGCCCGGAAGCCCTCTTCGTGCGTACCGCCCTCGTGGGTGTGGATGATGTTGGCGAAGGAGTACACGCCCTCCGTGTAGCCGCTGTTCCACTGCATGGCGACCTCGAGGGACAGCTGCCTGTCCTTGTCCTCGGCGTCCAGGTCGATGACGGTGGGGTGAACCGCTTCACCCTTGCGGGAGTTGAGGTACTTCACGAAGTCGACGATGCCGCCCTCGTAGTGGTACTTGACCGCCTTGACATCGGCGGTCTCGTCCGCACCCGCCTCGTCCGCCCCGGAGGTGGCCTTCGCGGACTCACGCTCGTCGGTCAGGTTGATGCGCAGGCCCTTGTTGAGGAACGCCATCTCCTGGAAGCGCCGCGAGAGGGTCTCGAAGGAGTAGTCCGTGGTCTCGAAGATGTCCGGATCGGCCCAGAAGGTGACCGAGGTGCCGGTCTCCTCGGTGGCCTCGTGCTTGGCGAGCGGCGCCGTGGGGACGCCCATCTTGTAGTCCTGCGTCCAGCGGTGGCCATCGGTCTTGACCTCGACGGCGACCTTCGAGGACAGCGCGTTCACGACGGAGACACCCACGCCGTGCAGACCGCCGGAGACCGCGTAGCCGCCACCGCCGAACTTGCCGCCCGCGTGCAGCACGGTCAGCACGACCTCGAGGGCCGGCTTGCCCTCGGAGGCGACGATGCCCACCGGGATGCCACGGCCGTTGTCGACGACCCGGACACCGCCGTCGGCGAGGATCGTCACGTCGATGGTGTCCGCGTGGCCGGCCAGCGCCTCGTCGACCGAGTTGTCGACGACCTCGTACACGAGGTGGTGCAGTCCTCGCTCACCGGTCGAGCCGATGTACATGCCGGGTCGCTTGCGGACTGCGTCCAGACCCTCGAGGACGGTGATGGCACTGGCGTCGTACGACGCCGTTACGGAGGCCTCGGCGACTCCGGCCGGGGCCTCGGTGGACGGGATGTTCTCGTTGGGGTTGCCGGAATCGGCCACGAAGCGCCCTTTCTGGCACAGCACGAGCCGGGCTCGTCGGCGGGTTGCCGGAGCGGCTGCGGCATGTTGCGTTGGTAAGCCTTGATCAGCGTTGCTCAGCTTTTCCCGGACGGTCCCCACGATTGGGGCGGGATTGCTTCCAGTCTACCGGTAGCACTGACACTGATGGGGGTTTGCCGGTACCTGAGTCCGCATGTGCCGCCCTCGACGGGTCTTGTCCGACTCCCGATATACGGATGGGGGCTCCAAGAGGCTCACGGAGGCACTCAGCGCTTCCGGCCGTCAACCCTTGGCTACTTCGGAGTCAGGTCGCGATTCGCAACCGTGTGCGGTGGTGCGAAGAGAGGGGCACCTGGGCTCCGGACGGGCCGTCGGCGCCCATTTTTGTGATGTCAGTCACTTGCTGTTGATCGGGGGGAAACAGGCGTCGATCGGGCCTTCGCGGGGCCTCGGGCAGCCTCGGTGAGGGGGTCCCGTCAGCCGCACCATCAGCCGTATGTGTCGCCCGGGCCGGTGCTCCCGGGGGCGCGCAACGGGCCGTAGCGGCGGCCTGGCCCGCCGGGGCCCTGCACCTTGATCATCTTCACCGTGCCATGGCCCAGGTCCTCGTTGAGACGCGCCACCAGGGTCGGAGCGAGCAGCCGGAGGTTCGTCGCCCAGGCCGTGGAGTCGCAGCGCACGGACAGGACGTGCTCGTCCTCGTCGTATCTCTCGGGCACGCAGTGCTTGGCCACGTCCTCGCCGACGATCTGCGGCCAGCGGCCCATCACCCCGCCCACCGCGGCCGGGGCCTCCCAGCCGCGCTCGGTGATCAGCCGGTTGATCGCCGAGCCGAGCGCCATGGGGTCGCGGCCGTCGGCGCGCGCGCCGGAACGCAGACCGCCGCGGCGCGCCTGCTTCTTCTGCTGCGCCGCGTCCCCACGCGCGCGTGCGGCTTCCTTGGCGGCACGGAGCGCCACCCTCGCGAGGTCCACGCCGGACGGCTCGGGAGACCGGGGCCCGGGCGTTTTCCCGGACGGGCTCTCCGGTGTGTGCCCCGGTGTGCCGTCGGGTGCGTTCTCCGGTGTGTTCTCCGTCATACGCGCTCCACCGTTCCCTCGGACACGGCGAACCGCACTCCCGACAGCACATGCGGAACGTCGTCGTCGACCGCGGCGGTCACCAGGACCTGCTCGCCGGGCGCCACGAGCTCGGCGAGGCGCTCACGGCGGCGGGTGTCCAACTCGGCGAAGACGTCGTCGAGCACCAGCACCGGCTCGTTGCCCTCGGCTCTGAGCAGGTCGTACGAGGCCAGGCGCAGCGCCAGCGCGTAGGACCAGGACTCGCCGTGGGAGGCGTAGCCCTTGGCGGGCAGCTGGCCGAGCTTGAGCAGCAGGTCGTCCCGGTGCGGGCCGACCAGGGTGACGCCCCGCTCGATCTCCTGCCTGCGGGCCTCGGCGAGCGCGGCCATCAGCTGCTCGAACAGGTCCTCGCGGGTGTGCGCCTCGCCGGGCGCGGACGGCTTGTACTCCAGGGCGACCGGGCCGCCGCCGGGGGCGAGCTGCTCGTACGCCTTGTCGGCGAGCGGCTGCACGGCGGCGATCAGATCCAGACGCTGGGCGAGCAACTCGGCGCCCGCACGCGCGAGATGCTGGTCCCAGATGTCGAGCGTCGACATGTCCATGCTGCGGCCGCCGTGCCGACGGGCGAGCGCGGCCGACTTCAGGAGGGTGTTGCGCTGCCTGAGGACCCGGTCGTAGTCGGAGCGGACTCCGGCCATGCGCGGGGACCGAGCGGTGATCAGCTCGTCGAGGAAGCGGCGCCGCTCACCCGGGTCGCCCTTGACCAGGGCGAGATCCTCGGGGGCGAACAGCACGGTCCGTACGATCCCCAGCACGTCACGCGGCTTGACCTGCGAGGACCGGTTGATACGGGCTCGGTTGGCGCGCCCCGGGTTCAGCTCCAGCTCGACCAGCTGCTGCCGCTCGCCCTGCCGCACCTGGGCCCGGATGATCGCGCGCTCGGCGCCCATGCGGACCAGGGGGGCGTCGGAGGAGACGCGGTGGCTGCCGAGTGTGGCGAGATAGCCGACGGCCTCGACGAGGTTGGTCTTGCCCTGCCCGTTCGGGCCGACGAAGGCCGTCACCCCCGGGTCGAGCGGGACCTCGACCCGGGGATACGAGCGGAAGTCGGCCAGCGACAGATGCGTGACGTGCATGGTCGTTTCGCCGATCTCCCTCGGTGCTCGGTTACTTCTTCTCGACCGCGTGGCCGCCGAACTGGTTCCGCAGCGCCGCGATCATCTTCATCTGGGGCGAGTCCTCCTGACGGGAGGCGAACCGCGCGAACAGCGACGCGGTGATCGCCGGCAGCGGCACCGCGTGGTCGATGGCGGCTTCCACAGTCCAGCGTCCCTCACCGGAGTCCTGTGCATAACCCCGGAGCTTGTCCAGGTGCTCGTCCTCGTCGAGCGCGTTGACCGCGAGGTCCAGCAGCCAGGAGCGTATGACCGTGCCCTCCTGCCAGGAGCGGAAGACCTCCCGGACGTCGGTCACGGAGTCGACCTTCTCCAGCAGCTCCCAGCCCTCGGCATAAGCCTGCATCATCGCGTACTCGATGCCGTTGTGGACCATCTTCGCGAAGTGGCCCGCGCCGACCTTGCCCGCGTGCACCGCGCCGAAGTCGCCCTCCGGCTTCAGGGCGTCGAAGACCGGCTGCACCTTGGCGACGTTCTCCGCGTCGCCGCCGTACATCAGCGCGTAGCCGTTCTCCAGGCCCCAGACGCCGCCGGAGACACCGCAGTCGACGAAGCCGATGCCCTTGGCCGCCAGCTCCTCGGCGTGCTTCTCGTCGTCGGTCCAGCGGGAATTGCCGCCGTCCACGACGACGTCACCGGGCTCCAGCAGTTCGGCGAGCTCGTCGATGGTGGACTGCGTGGGCTCGCCGGCCGGGACCATCACCCACACCACACGCGGGCCGCTGAGCTTGCCCACAAGCTCCGGCAGGCTGTGGACATCGGCGAGGTCCGGGTTGCGGTCGTATCCGAAGACGGTGTGGCCCGCGCGGCGGATCCGCTCGCGCATGTTGCCGCCCATCTTGCCGAGGCCGACGAGACCGAGCTCCATCAGTTGTGTTCCTTAGGTTTGCAGGTGTCCGATGTGGCGTTGCGGCACTTTCGTACCGTGCCGAGCCTAAACCCGGACGCTCGCGCACATCTGTGGGCATACGCGCTCAGTCGTAGCCCTCACCTGCGGGTTTGCCCCCAGCCTGTGGACAACCGGTCGGAACTCAGCCGCTGAGCCGCACCGGCATGATCAGGTACTTGTAGGCCTCGTCCGCCTCGGCGTCCAGTGCCGGCTTGCCGCTGAGCAGCGCGGGCTTCGTGGACGTCGTGAAGGACAGCTGGGCGACCGGGGAGTCGATGGCGCTCAGGCCGTCCAGCAGGAACGTCGGATTGAAGGCGATCGAGATGTCGTCGCCCTCCAGCTGGGCGTCGACCCTTTCCACAGCCTGTGCGTCGTCGCTGGAGCCGGCCTCCAGGATGAGCACGCCCTGCTCGAAGCTGAGGCGCACCGGGGTGTTCCGCTCGGCGACGAGAGCCACACGCTTGACGGCCTCCACGAAGGGGGCGGTCTCGATCACGGCGACGCTGTTGAACTCCGTCGGGAACAGCGTGCGGTACTTCGGGAGGTCGCCCTCCAGCAGGCGGGTCGTCGTACGGCGGCCGGCGCCCTCGAAGCCGATCAGGCCCTCGCCCGAGCCCGACCCGGACAGCGCCAGGGTGACCTGGTCGCCGCTCGTCAGGGCCTTGGCGGTGTCCAGCAGCGTCTTGGCGGGCACCAGGGCGACCGCGGAGGCCTCCGGGTTCTCCGGCTTCCACAGGAACTCACGCACCGCGAAGCGGTAGCGGTCGGTGGACGCCAGCGTGACCGTGTCGCCCTCGATCTCGATGCGGACGCCCGTGAGGACGGGCAGCGTGTCGTCGCGGCCGGCGGCGATCGCCACCTGGGCGGCGGCGGAGGCGAAGACCTCGCCGGGGACCGTGCCCGTCGCGTTCGGCATCTGCGGCAGCGCCGGGTACTCCTCCACAGGCAGTGTGTGGAGGGTGAACCGGGAGGAGCCGCAGACCACGGTCGCCCGTACACCGTCTGTGGAGATCTCCACCGGCCGGTTGGGGAGGGCGCGGCAGATGTCCGCGAGGAGGCGGCCGGAGACGAGCACCGTGCCCTCATCCTCGACCTCGGCCTCCACGGACACGCGCGCCGAGACCTCGTAGTCGAAGCTGGACAGGCTCAGCTGACCGTCCTCGGCCTTCAGCAGCAGGCCGGCGAGGACAGGCGCCGGCGGACGGGCCGGGAGGCTGCGTGCCGCCCAGGCCACTGCCTCCGCGAGTACGTCGCGTTCCACCCGGATCTTCACTGTTGCCGCCTCCTGCTGTTGCCGGCGCTTCTCGCTCTGCCTGGCCCTCGTCGTCTGTGTCGGTGTCGACGGTCCCTGGGATGGGGAGGACACCGGGGACCAGTCTGACGCACCGCACTGACAGTAGTTGCCTCTCGGGGTCAAGTCGTGACGAGGGGCGGTCGGGCGCCGGAGAGCGAGTTGTGCACAGGACCCGCTTCGAAACGAATTCCCAGCTCTCTCTAGTCGGGAGTAGTAGTAGGGCCTGTGGATACCGTGGATAACCACGTTTGCCCAGCTCAGAGCGGAAATTTTGTCCACCGGTCCTGTGGGTGACGGCGGTGGACAACCAGGGGTCTCTGTGGAGAACGGAAAGTTCTGCACACCTCGTGCACAGGGGGAGGCGAGTTCTCCCCAGCGCCGTCCCCAGTTTTACCCAGCTTTCCCACAGCCCAACCCGGCACCTTCGTGTGACGCCTTTCACTCGACCCGGTGAGGAGGCGCGTCGCGTTGCCGAACAGTGGACAGCGATGTGGAGAAGCTGGGGATCGCTGGGGACAACCGGCCTCAACCTGTGGGTTGCCGGTGGACAACTCGATGCACAGCCTGTGGATCCCCGCGTTGTCCACAGCCTGTGGAGATCGTTCGTCCACGAATCCACATGCCACTGAGCTGGTCTGATGGTCCTTCACTCGGGGCCTCTGTGGACACAGTCTGGACAACTTCCCAGTCCCCAGGGTGTGGACGGGAAAAAGTCACCGAATCTGTGGAGAGCGGCCGTAACTCGGCAGGTATTCGAACAACCGGCAGCCGACAGCAGGACGACGGTTGGCTTCGGCGTGACGACGGTCGGCCGCGGCTGGACGACGGCCGGCCGCGGCTGGACGACGGCCGGCCGCCCTCATGCCGAAGGGCGCCCCCGGACAGGTCTTCCGGGGGCGCCCTTCGGCGTCGTACGACCGGCCGTGTCAGCCGTTCTTGATGCGGTTGGTCAGCTCGGTGACCTGGTTGTAGATCGAGCGGCGCTCGGCCATCAGATTGCGGATCTTGCGGTCGGCGTGCATGACCGTCGTGTGGTCGCGGCCGCCGAACAGCGCGCCGATCTTCGGCAGCGACAGGTCCGTGAGCTCACGGCACAGGTACATGGCGATCTGCCGGGCGGTGACGAGGGCGCGGCCGCGCGAGGTGCCGCACAGGTCCTCGACGGTCAGCCCGAAGTAGTCCGCCGTCGCGCCCATGATCGCCGTGGACGTGATCTCGGGCGCGGAGTCCTCGCCGCCGGGGATCAGGTCCTTGAGGACGATCTCCGTCAGGCCGAGGTCGACCGGCTGCCGGTTGAGCGAGGCGAACGCCGTGACCCGGATCAGCGCGCCCTCCAGCTCGCGGATGTTGCGCGAGATCCGGGACGCGATGAACTCCAGCACCTCCGGTGGCGCGTTCAGCTGCTCCTGCACCGCCTTCTTGCGGAGGATCGCGATCCGCGTCTCCAGCTCGGGCGGCTGCACGTCGGTGATCAGACCCCACTCGAAACGGTTCCGCAGCCGGTCCTCCAGCGTCACCAGCTGCTTGGGCGGCCGGTCGGAGGACAGCACGATCTGCTTGTTGGCGTTGTGGAGCGTGTTGAAGGTGTGGAAGAACTCCTCCTGCGTCGACTCCTTGTCCGCCAGGAACTGGATGTCGTCGACGAGCAGGATGTCCATCTCGCGGTAGCGCTTGCGGAAGCTGTCGCCCTTGCCGTCGCGGATGGAGTTGATGAACTCGTTGGTGAACTCCTCCGAGCTCACGTACCGCACCCGCGTGCCCGGGTAGAGGCTGCGCGCGTAGTGCCCGATCGCGTGCAGCAGGTGCGTCTTGCCGAGCCCGGACTCCCCGTAGATGAACAGGGGGTTGTACGCCTTCGCCGGTGCCTCGGCGACGGCGACAGCGGCGGCGTGCGCGAAGCGGTTGGACGCGCCGATGACGAACGTGTCGAAGAGGTACTTCGGGTTCAGGCGCGCGGTGGGCTCTCCGGGGCCGGTCGCCGGAGCGGGCTGCGCGGCCAGCGGGCCGGGCGCACCGGTCGTGGGCAGGTTCGGGCCCACGGGGCCGCCGCGGTGCACGTGGCCGGAGCCGGCGGGCGGGTCCGGCAGCTCCCGGCGGACCGGGTCGCGCTGGTCGTAGTCGGGGCGTGACGTGTCGTAGTCGGAGCGCGGTGCCTCGTAGGAGGGGCGCTCCATGGACTGCGGGCGGTAGTCCTGGGGCGGGGAGCCGTAGGCGTCCTGCGGGGACGAGCCGTACGAGTCCTGTGAACCATGCGATCCATAGGAATCCTGTGACCCATGGGATCCCTGTGAGCCATGGGATCCCTGCGAGCCATGTGATCGCTGTGATCCGTAGGAATCCTGCGACGGTCCGTGGGACCCATACGAATCCTGCGACGAACCAGGCGGACCATGGGATCCGTACGAGTCCTGGGTGCCGTAGGTGTCCTGGTTGGGTGACGCGTACGGGTCACGTTCGGGGAAGCCGAGGCGTTGCTGCTGCCAGCCGTAGTCGTCCTGCGGCGGCCGCGGCCAGGAGCCGGGTTCGGGGCGCTGGTACTCGGACGGGTACGCGGGACGGGCGGAGGGGAGCTGATCTCCGCGCGTAGGCGGGAGCTGGTCGCCTGACGTTCCCGGCAGCTGGTCGGCGCGGTGGCGCCCGTACCCCTCGTAACCGTCGCGGTCCTGGCGCGCGGCCGGAAGCTCGGGCTCCTCGTACCGCGACGGGGGGCGGGCCGGGGGCGCCGTCGCGGCCGGGGGCTCGCCCGCTGAGTCGTCGACGGTGATCGCGATCCGGATCGGCCGGCCGCACTCGCGGCTCAGGGTCTCGCTGACGACGGGCGCCAGGCGGCCCTCGAGTACGCCCTTCGCGAATTCGTTCGGTACGGCGAGCAGGGCCGTGTCCGCGACCAGCGCGAGCGGCTGGCAGCGCCGGATCCAGTGCTCGTCCTTGGACTCGACACCCTGGCCGCGGCCCTCCCCGAGGAGCTGCTCCAATACGCGTGGCCACACTGCGGCAAGATCGGCAGGTACGTCAGCCACAGGGCACGCTCTCTCACAGGTCCCACGAACGTGTGGTTCTGGGACGGCTCGGGATGTAAATCGGGTGGGGCAGGGATAAGGGAACGAATCGGAGTTCCGTCACGGTAGTCAGGGCGGCCACTGCGGTTCAAGTTGTTGTCCCCAGCCTGTGGACAAGTGTCTGCGGGCAGCTGCTGGTTTGACCGGATGGCGTAGCCGCGCGTACCGTAACCAGGTCGAGTTGTCGATGGCTGCTGCCGCCTGCCTCCGATGGGCACAGATCATTTGGGTGATCGGTAAGCGGTGCACTCGGGCGTAACTGCGAGCTACTCGTGGGCGCACGGTGACAGCCAGGACGGCACCCCGCAACTACCAAAATCTTCTGGAGCCCCCGAGTGAGCAAGCGCACCTTCCAGCCGAACAACCGTCGTCGCGCGAAGACCCACGGCTTCCGGCTGCGTATGCGCACCCGTGCCGGCCGCGCGATTCTCGCGTCCCGCCGTAGCAAGGGTCGCGCCCGTCTGTCCGCCTGATCCCGGTCAGGTCATGACGTCGTGCTGCCCACCGAGAACCGGCTGAGGCGGCGCGAGGACTTCGCGACCGCGGTACGGCGAGGACGCCGGGCTGGACGCCCGCACCTCGTCGTCCACCTTCGTAGCGGTGCCACGGACCCGCATGCGCCTGGGGAGAGCGCTCCCCCGACGCGTGCGGGTTTCGTCGTGAGCAAAGCCGTGGGTGGTGCGGTCGTACGCAACAAAGTCAAGCGCAGGCTTCGCCACCTGATGCGCGACCGAATCGCCCAGCTGCCCCCCGGTAGCCTGGTAGTGGTACGAGCGCTGCCCGGTGCGGGCGACGCCGACCATGCACAGCTGGCCCGAGACCTGGACGCCGCCCTCCAGCGGCTGCTGGGAGGGGGCGCGCGATGAAGTACCCGCTGCTTGCTCTGATCAAGCTCTACCAGTGGACGATCAGTCCGCTGCTCGGGCCGGTCTGCAAGTACTACCCGTCGTGCTCCCACTACGGCTTCACGGCCATCGACCGGCACGGTGCCATCAAGGGAACGGCACTCACGGCCTGGCGCATCCTGCGGTGCAACCCGTGGTCGCTGGGTGGTGTGGACCATGTCCCGCCGCGCAAGCGCCCGCGGTGGCACGAAATGCTGCGTAACGCGTGGCGTGCACGCAAGGGCGGGCCCTCCGCCGCCGACCCGGCCATCGAAGGACAGACTTCTCCCACAAGTCCCCCGAGCCCTTCGAGCCCGGCCGCAGAGACACCGTCCCATGCCCAAGGAGCATGATTAGTGGACACGATTGCCAGCCTCTTCAGCTTCATCACCACACCCGTCTCCTGGGTCATCGTCCAGTTCCACTCGGTGTACGGCGCCCTCTTCGGCCCCGACACCGGCTGGGCCTGGGGCCTGTCGATCGTGTCCCTGGTGATCCTGATCCGTATCTGCCTGATCCCGCTCTTCGTGAAGCAGATCAAGGCGACCCGGGCCATGCAGACGCTCCAGCCCGAGATGAAGAAGATCCAGGAGCGCTACAAGAACGACAAGCAGCGTCAGTCCGAAGAGATGATGAAGCTGTACAAGGAGACGGGCACCAACCCGCTCTCCTCGTGCCTTCCCATCCTGGCGCAGTCCCCGTTCTTCTTCGCCCTGTACCACGTGCTCAACAGCATCGCGTCGAACGACACCATCGGCGTGATCAACACCAGCCTTCTGGAGAGCGCGCAGAAGGCGCACATCGTCGGTGCGCCGCTGGCGGTGAAGTTCACCGACAGCGCGTCGAAGGTGGAAGCACTCGGTGCCTCCCTCACCGACGTCCGCGTGGTCACCGCCATCATGATCGTCCTGATGTCGGCGTCGCAGTTCTTCACCCAGCGCCAGCTGATGACGAAGAACGTCGACACCACGGTGAAGACCCCGTTCATGCAGCAGCAGAAGATGCTGATGTACGTCTTCCCCGTCATGTTCGCCGTCTTCGGCATCAACTTCCCGGTCGGTGTCCTCGTCTACTGGCTGACCACCAACGTGTGGACCATGGGCCAGCAGATGTACGTCATCCACAACAACCCGACCCCGGGTTCCAAGGCCCAGGCCGCGTACCTGGAGCGCCTGCACAAGCACGTCACCACGCACGGCAAGGTCAGCCGGCGGCGTGACAAGGTCATCGTGAAGGCGATCGTCGCCAAGGGGCGCGACCGTAACGAGTTCGAGCGCAAGTTCATCAACGGCCTCAGCAAGGCCGGCCTCGCCGCTCAGACCGACGGCACCGTGATCAAGAGCGACACCGCAGCCGCTGTCGAGGCCGAGGATGGTACGCCGACCACCGGCACGCCGAAGCGCCAGCAGCCCAAGCGGCAGACCAAGGCACAGCGCCAGTCCGCTGCCGCCAAGGCGGCCGAGGAGTCCGAGCAGAAGACGTCGCTCACCAAGTCCGACGCGCCCGAGGACGCCAAGCCCGCCACCGCTGCCAAGAAGGGCGGCGCGAAGTCCGGCAGCGGTACCCGCAGCAAGGCCCAGTCCGGACAGCGCAAGGGTCCGCAGCGGCCCAAGTCCCCGTCCAAGAAGTAAGAAGGAGTCCATCCCGTGACGGAAGGCACCACCTCCGCCGCTGCCGAGGGTGCAGACACCCTGACCCGCCTGGAGCAGGAAGGCGAGATCGCGGCGGACTACCTGGAGGGTCTGCTCGACATCGCCGACCTCGACGGCGACATCGACATGGACGTCGAGGCCGACCGTGCCTCTGTCTCGATCATCAGCGACACGGGCAGCCGCGACCTGCAGAAGCTGGTCGGCCGGGACGGTGAGGTGCTGGAGGCGCTCCAGGAGCTCACCCGTCTGGCCGTGCACCGTGAAACCGGTGACCGCAGCCGGCTGATGCTCGACATCGCGGGATACCGCGCCCAGAAGCGCTCCGAGCTGTCGGAGCTGGGCGCCAAGGCCGCGGCCGAGGCCAAGAGCAGCGGTGAGGCCGTGAAGCTGGACCCGATGACGCCGTTCGAGCGCAAGGTCGTGCACGACGCTGTCAAGGCCGCCGGCCTGCGCAGCGAGTCCGAGGGCGAGGAGCCGGAGCGCTTCGTCGTCGTGCTTCCCGCCTGATCGGCCCCTACGTTTTCCGGCCCCGTCTGTTGCGCAGGCGGGGCCGAACTTTGTCAGCCTGATAGTTCTGGTGGTTCTGGTGTCGGCGCGGGTGCGCGCTGACGCGGTACGGAAGGACGGTCCCCCGTGACGGAGGCAGCGGAGCTTCCCCCCGCGCCCGAGCAGGCGCGCGAGGTGTTCGGTGATCGCTTCGCGGATGCGGTGCGGTACGCCGAGCTGCTCGCTGAGGCAGGCGTGCAGCGCGGTCTCATCGGCCCGCGTGAAGTGCCCCGCCTGTGGGAGCGGCACCTGCTGAACTGCGCGGTGCTCTCGGAGGTCGTGCCCGAGGGCGTGACGGTGTGCGATGTCGGCTCGGGCGCCGGCCTCCCCGGGATCCCGCTGGCACTGGTCCGGGAGGACCTGAAGATCACGCTGCTGGAGCCGCTGCTGCGGCGTACCAATTTCCTCTCCGAAGTCGTGGAACTGCTCGGCCTGGATCATGTGACCGTCGTGCGCGGCCGGGCCGAGGAGGTCATGGGCAAGATCCAGCCCGTTCACGTCGTGACAGCCCGAGCCGTCGCGCCCCTCGACCGCCTCGCCACATGGGGTATCCCTCTGCTGCGGCCGTACGGGGAGATGCTCGCTCTCAAGGGCGACGCCGCCGAGGAGGAGCTGAAGAGCGCGTCGGCGGCCCTGAGCAAGCTGGGTGCGGTGGAGACGTCCATCCTGCATGTTGGTGAGGGCGTGGTGGATCCGATGTCCACGGTCGTCCGGGTGGAGGTCGGGGAGAGCCCCGGTGGGGTGCGCTTCGCGGCGAAGCGCGCCAAGGCGGCTCGCACGGGGCGGGCCCGCCGACGCCGCTGACCCTGCGGGAGACGATGAACCCGTCCGACGACGCTGATCCGTCTTGAGGGCGAGACGTACTCCACACAAGCTGCCAAACGTACGCAAGCCGGAGTGTCGCGGCAGTTCGGCCACGGCGGCTGTGCATCGTGTTTCACGTGAAACGTCGCTCACTGCTGCACGGCATCATCAGTCGTGGCCGCGCTGCGGCCGAACCCCGCGACCGTAAGCCTCTCGGGTCACTCGATGAGGGAACTGAGTTGTCCACAGAGGTGGATTTCTCCACAGAACGGAAGGCCTCACTGGTTCACGACCCCGAAGGCATGGGAGGCTCTGTTCATTGCGAGCCTGAAGTCGAGGAGAGTGAATCCTTGCGGTCCGACGCCAACATCGCGGGACCGATGACCGATCCGGTCCCCGGTCCCCGTACCGAGTCGATGGGGGCGGATGTTTCACGTGAAACACCGCCTCCGATGGACGACACTCCCATCGGTCGTGCTGCCCAACTGGCGGTGGAGGCTCTAGGCCGCGCCGGCGAGGGCCTGCCACGGCCCGAGCAGACCCGAATCATGGTGGTCGCCAACCAGAAGGGCGGTGTGGGCAAGACGACGACGACCGTCAACCTTGCCGCGTCGCTGGCCCTGCATGGTGGCCGAGTGCTGGTGGTCGACCTCGACCCACAGGGCAATGCGTCCACCGCGCTGGGCATCGACCATCACGCCGAAGTCCCGTCCATCTACGACGTGTTGGTGGAGAGTAAACCGCTCTCAGAGGTCGTCCAGCCGGTGCCAGATGTCGAGGGTCTCTTCTGTGCCCCTGCCACGATCGATCTCGCCGGTGCGGAGATCGAGCTGGTGTCCCTGGTGGCACGAGAGAGCCGGCTGCAGCGTGCCATCCAGGCGTACGAACAGCCGCTGGACTACATCCTCATCGACTGTCCGCCCTCGCTCGGCCTCCTGACGGTCAATGCGTTGGTGGCGGGCCAGGAGGTTCTGATCCCGATCCAGTGCGAGTACTACGCGCTGGAAGGCCTGGGTCAGTTGTTGCGGAACGTCGACCTGGTGCGGGGGCACCTCAACCCCGCCCTTCATGTGTCGACCATCCTCCTCACCATGTACGACGGCCGGACGCGACTCGCGTCCCAGGTCGCGGAAGAGGTACGCACCCACTTCGGCGACGAGGTGCTGCGGACGAGCATTCCAAGGTCCGTCCGTATCTCCGAGGCGCCGAGTTATGGGCAGACGGTCCTGACTTACGATCCTGGATCGAGTGGTGCCCTCTCTTATCTTGAGGCGGCACGAGAGATCGCGCTGAAGGGAGTCGGCATCAGCTATGACGCGACGCACGCCCATATTGGCGCACAGCAAAACGACCCGAGCATGGTGGAGGGCATTCAGTGAGCGAGCGACGGAGGGGGCTGGGCCGTGGTCTCGGCGCACTGATCCCTGCTGCGCCGACCGAGAAGTCGGTGGCCCAGGCTGCGACAGGGGGTGCCGCTTCTACGTCCCCCGCGGCAGTGCCCGTGCTGCCGAACGACCGTGGGGTGGCCGCGGCCAAGGTGGCGACCCTGCCGAATGTTTCACGTGAAACAGAGGAACCGGCGCAGCCCAGTGCTCCCGCCACGCCTGCGGCACCCGTCGGTGCGCACTTCGCCGAGATTCCCCTCGACTCCATCACGCCGAACCCGCGGCAGCCGCGTGAGGTGTTCGACGAGGACGCGCTGGCCGAGCTCATCACCTCCATCAAGGAGGTGGGGCTCCTCCAGCCGGTCGTCGTACGGCAGGTGGGTCCTGCCCACTACGAGCTCATCATGGGCGAGCGCCGCTGGAGGGCTTGCCGCGAGGCGGGGCTGGAGGCGATCCCGGCGATCGTGCGCGCCACGGAGGACGAGAAGCTCCTCCTGGACGCTCTGCTGGAGAACCTGCACCGCGCCCAGCTGAACCCGCTGGAAGAGGCAGCCGCCTACGACCAGTTGCTGCGGGACTTCAACTGCACGCACGACCAGCTGGCGGACCGCATCGGCCGATCCCGCCCACAGGTCTCCAACACCCTGCGCCTGCTGAAGCTCTCTCCGGCGGTGCAGCGTCGGGTCGCCGCCGGAGTGCTCTCCGCGGGTCACGCTCGGGCCCTGCTGTCCGTCGAGGACTCGGAGGAGCAGGACCGGCTCGCTCACCGCATCGTGGCCGAGGGGCTGTCGGTGCGGGCCGTCGAGGAGATCGTGACCCTGATGGGGTCGCGTCCCCAGAAGGCCCAGCGGCCCAAGGGCCCGCGTGCCGGTGCTCGTGTCTCTCCCGCGCTGTCCGAGCTCGCCACGCGGCTCTCGGACCGCTTCGAGACGCGGGTGAAGGTCGACCTGGGCCAGAAGAAGGGCAAGATCACCGTCGAGTTCGCCTCCATGGAGGACCTTGAGCGGATCCTCGGTTCACTCGCTCCCGGCGAGGGACCGGTTCTGCAGAAGAGCCTGCTGGAGGGCGACTCCGAGGAGAGCGAGTCCTGAGCCTCCGGCGGGAGCCGCTGTTGTGGGTGACAGAGCGGGCCATGTCCGGTGTGTGCCGGAACGTGGCTCGCTCTTTCCTTTCTGGCGGTATCGATGGAATCACATCGTGGATACGATGCGTTCGGATACGGCGCAACCACCCGGCAGCACCTCTGAGAGGAAGGCAGGGGCCATGCGAACGATGAGCCGCACTGGACTGGTGAGCGCCGGTTTGGGGCTGGGAGCGGTCGGTGGGTTCATCGGCAGTCTCCTCAGGGAACGGAGCGCTCTCACAGCCGCCCGCGACGCGGCAGGCGAAGGAAGCGAGGATCAGCCTTCATGGGTCGCCGGCTCGTACCGCTCACGTTGGACAACCTTCAGGACCTTCCCCAACGCTGTCGGTCGTGTGTCTTCTGGGAGCTCGACCCGGTCAGCGGTGAGGCCGCGGTAAAGGCGGGCGAGTCCGCTCTGGAGAAGGAAGCCTGGATCTCGGCCGTTCTGCTGGACTGGGGGTCCTGCGGCCGGGTCGTGTACGTCGACGACGTGCCCGTGGGTTTCGTGCTCTACGCACCCCCCGCCTATGTCCCGCGCTCTACGGCGTTCCCCACGAGTCCCGTCTCCCCCGACGCGGTGCAGCTGATGACCGCGTTCATCGTGCCGGGGTACCAGGGGCAGGGGCTCGGTCGGGTGATGGTCCAGACGGTCGCCAAGGACCTCCTGCGGCGCGGGTTCAAAGCGATCGAGGCGTTCGGGGATGTGCGCTGGAAGGAACCGGCCTGCGTGCTGCCCGCAGATCACCTCCTGGCGGTGGGCTTCAAGACGGTCCGGCAGCACCCCACCCATCCCCGGCTGAGACTGGAACTGCGGTCGACGCTCTCCTGGAAGGAAGACGTCGAGATGGCCCTCGACCGGCTTCTGGGAGCCGTGCAGAAGGAGCCGGCGCTGCGGCCGCTGTAAGGCGGCATTCGGCGGTCGCTGGGGCCGGTACTCAAACGAATGGGCCAACCCGTCCGGGTTGGCCCATTCGTGTTTCACGTGAAACGTGCACCGTCGCTCCGACGGCTCCGCCGGTTCACTCGGCGATGAACTCCTCGAGGTCGCGAACGATCGCGGCCTTCGGCTTGGCGCCCACGATGGTCTTGGCGACCTCGCCACCCTGGTAGACGTTCAGGGTCGGGATGGACATGACGCCGTACTTGGCGGCCGTACCCGGGTTCTCGTCGATGTTCAGCTTGACGACCTCGATCTTGTCGCCGTACTCGGAGGCGATCGCCTCGAGGGACGGCGCGATCTGACGGCACGGACCGCACCAGGCGGCCCAGAAGTCCACCAGAACGGGCTTGTCGCTCTTGAGGACGTCCTGCTCGAAGGAGTCGTCGGTCACATTCTTCAGGGTGCCGGCCACGGCGGGCTCCTTAACTGGTTGGTGCGTGGGGCGGGTAGGGAGGGGTCAGACAGAGGTCTTCTCGGGCTCGGGCTGCTCCTCGTCCGCGAGGGCGGCGAGGTAGCGCTCGGCGTCGAGAGCGGCGGAGCAGCCGGTCCCCGCCGCGGTGATCGCCTGACGGTAGGTGTGGTCGACCACATCGCCGGCGGCGAAGACCCCGGTCAGGTTCGTGCGCGTCGATGGTGCGGTCACCTTCAGGTAGCCCTCGTCGTCCAGGTCGAGCTGACCCTTGAAGAGCTCGGTCCGAGGGTCGTGGCCGATGGCGATGAACAGACCGGTCACCGGCAGGTCCGAGAGCTCGCCGGTCTTGAGGTTGCGCAGCTTCAAGCCCGAGAGCTTCGCGTCGCCCTGGATCTCGGCGACCTCGCTGTCCCACACGAACGTGATCTTCGGGTCGGCGAAGGCACGCTCCTGCATCGCCTTGGAGGCGCGCAGGGTGTCGCGGCGGTGGACGACGGTCACGGACTTGGCGAACCGCGAGAGGAAGGTGGCCTCCTCCATGGCGGTGTCGCCACCACCGATCACGGCGATGTCCTGGTCCTTGAAGAAGAACCCGTCACAGGTGGCGCACCAGGACACTCCACGGCCGGAAAGGGCGTCTTCGTTCGGCAGACCGAGCTTACGGTGCTGCGAGCCGGTGGCGACGATGACGGCCTTGGCCCGGTGGACGGTACCGGCCGTGTCCGTGACGGTCTTGACCTCACCGGTCAGGTCGACGGCGACGATGTCGTCCGGGACGAGCTCGGCGCCGAAGCGCTCCGCCTGGGCGCGCATGTTGTCCATGAGCTCGGGGCCCATGATGCCGTCCTGGAAGCCCGGGAAGTTCTCGACGTCGGTGGTGTTCATGAGCGCACCGCCGGCGGTGACGGCGCCCTCGAACACCAGTGGCTTCAGCGACGCGCGCGCGGTGTAGAGCGCCGCCGTATAGCCGGCGGGCCCGGAGCCGATGATGATCACGTTACGGACGTCGCTCACGGCTTGATTCCTCGTCTCTGGACTGCGTCGTTCGACCTGTGGGAGCTTCCTCTCGGAACTCTCACCCCACCCAACGGATCCTAAGGGGCGAGCATTCCCGCTGTGTCCGGGCACACGGAGATGCGGCCCTGTGCCGGGTACCGCGCAGGGTGAAGACGAAGGCGTGCCTCAGGCGGACGGGTACGAGCGCTGAAGAAGGACCTTGCCCTTGGCGTTGGCCGCGGCATGATCCACACAGGTCGCGTCGACGATGTAGGCGGTGACCCGAGTGGCGTCGGATGCGTCGGGGAGCAGCACCAGCATGGCCTTCTTCCCCTGATACCTGCCGTTCTCGACGGCGAGGGCCGTGTCCTTGCGCCCGATGCCGTCGCGGACGCAGCCGGGCACGGTGGGCTCCCTGAAGACCCGAGGATGGTTGGGGTCGGCGGTCTTCGCGCCGAAGGGAGTGCGGGAGCCGCCTCCCTCCTTGCTCTGCTTGTCCGCCAGAAGATCGGTGACCTGCTTCTCGAGCTTCCCCTCGGAGAAGGTGTCCGCAGGGGCGGTCTGCGGTCCGCCCGCCGTGTCACGCGAGGACGTGCCGTCATCGAGTGACGACAGCAGGACGGAGCCCAGCCCCAGGACGGCGACGGTGAAGACGGTCCCCAGAACAGCGATCCTCCGGCGCCCGCTCCGTGTGCGGTCCTTGCGGCCCGGGCCGGTGGTGGCAGAGCGGGGGCGCCCGGCGGGCCGGTCGGCGGGTGTCGATGTTTCACGTGAAACATGAGCATCGCTGTCGGTCTCGGGCGTGGCATGGGGCGTGCTCACCGGCGTCTGGTGCTCTGTCTCCGGCCCTGTGGCGTTCAGCAGGGCCTCGGCGGCGAGGGCGGCATCGATGCGGCCTGCGACATCGGCGGGCATGCGCGGTGGCCCCGGCAGTGTGCCGAGCAGCCCGCGGATCTCCTCCAGGGAGGCGTAGACATCCGCGCAGAGCTCGCACCCGTCCAGATGCCGGCGTACGTCGGTGCTCCGGGACGGTGGGAGGAGGCCCTCGGTGAGGTCGGAGATCTCCGCGACGTCCGGGTGCCCGGCCATGTCTGTCGTCGACGTCACGCTCGTCCACCTCCGCCCTTCACTGCCGCTGGGTCGCTCGGTCCTGTGTCCGGTGGTTCCGCTCGGCGCGGTCCCGCTGCGGGTGGGACGGCTGGCCCCTGCGTCCGGTTCCGTTCCCCGCCAGGCTTCTCGCTCCCACCGGTGCTGTCGGGCCGTAGGTGGGTGAGCAGCGGCAGGAGTCTGGCTCTGCCGCGCGCACATCGGCTCTTCACCGTGCCGGTCGGCACGTCGAGGACGCGGGCCGCCTCGGCGACCGGGTAGCCCTGCATGTCCACCAGGACGAGCGCCGCTCGCTGGTCGGCCGGCAGGGTTCCCAGGGCTTCGATGAGCTGCCGGTGCAGATCGTTGCGCTCGGCGGGCGCCGAAGCCGACTCGTGAGGCTCCAGCAGCTGTTCCAGGCGCTCGGTGTCGTCGACGGGAGAGGTCTTCCGGGAGGCGGCCTTGCGGGCGCGGTCCAGGCAGGCGTTCACCGTGATCCTGTGCAGCCACGTCGTGACGGCCGACTGGCCCCGGAAGGTGTGGGCGGCCCGGTAGGCGGACACGAGGGCGTCCTGCACCGCGTCAGCGGCCTCCTCGCGGTCTCCCAGCGTCCGCAGGGCGACGGCCCAGAGCCGATCGCGGTGCCGCCGCACGATCTCACCGAAGGCGTCGGGGTCGCCGTCGACATGCCGGGCGAGGAGGTCCTGATCACTTGCACCGCTGTGCTCGGCGCGGTCCGCCATCGAACCCCCTTCCCCTCGCTCGGCTCTCAGCCCGTGAACTTCACTTCGGTGATGGCCTGCTTGTAGCCCGGGTTGCTGTAGTTGGCGGGGTCGTCACCGGAGTACGGCAGGGCCGTCAGCCACACCAGCAGGTACCGGCTCTTCACCGGCTTGTCGACGGTCACCTTCGCGGAGGTGCTGCTCGTCGTGGCCGTGCCCAGCTTCTTCATGGCACTCAGTGGCGTGGAGGAACCGAGGGTGTCGGTCGCGTACAGCTCCACCGTGGTGTGGTCGCTGCCGTACCGCAGCGAGAGCGTCGCGGCCGAGACTTCCTTCTCGGACCCGAGGTCGTAGACGATGCCGACACCGGGCTTTATCACCAACTTCGGACCGTCCAGGTAGCTGCTGGTGCGCCAGGCCGTGGACGGGTTGCCGTCATAGGTCTTGGTGACGTCGGCGGGGTGCTGGGCGTCGCCCTCGGCGACGTACTCCTCGGCGCCCTTGATGGCGATCGGCTTCGGTGCCGGGCGGTTCTTGTTCTTGTCGCCGCCGTCGTTGTTCTGCGTCTGGCCCGGGGCGTCGTTCTTGCCGCCCTGGTCCATGAGCGCGTCCGCCAGCTGCCAGCTGCCGAGGCCCAGCGCGGCGATGAGGAGCGCGGACACGGCCCACTTCAGGGCCTTGCCCGTGCGGCTCTGCAGCGGGGGCGGCGGGGTCGGGACGGGCTGCGTGGCACCGGGGCGCGGGGCCTGGCGGCCGTACGTGCCCTGCTGATACGCGGTGCGCTGGTACTCGGGCGGGGCGGTGAACGCCGGCTCCGGCGGGCGGATGCGGGGCATCTCGCCGATCGCCTTCACCAGCTCCTCCGGGGTGGTGCACGGCGACTCGTGGCGGGAGGCGGTGGCGCCGTCGTTGGCGAGAGCGCGCATGGAGAGTTCGGAGAGGCCGCGGTGCACACCGGCACGCACTTGGTCGGGCGCGATCAGGCCGATGTCCTTCGGCAGGCCGGACAGCCCGTAGGCATCGCTCTCGTACGGCCAGCGCTGGGTGAGCGCCGCGTACAGCAGCGCGCCGATGGCCTCGGTGTCGGTGCGCTGTGGGGTGTCGGACGCGACGCCCCGCAGCGCGGCGTTCACCGCGAGCCCCCGGATGCGCCACTGGCCGGTCGAGGCACGCAGGACGGCGTTGGGGTTCAGCCGCAGATGGGCGAGGCCCTCACGGTGGGCGGCGGCCATGGCGGAGGAGACCTGGCTGACCATCTGGTAGGCGTCGTACGGCTCCAGCGGCCCGGCGGCGAGGAGCGTGGTCAGTTCCGTGGCGTCCGGCAGCCACTCGTGGACGACGTAGACGAGGTCGTTCTCCTCCACCGCGTCCAGCACCTGGACGAAGCGCGGGTCGCCCAGCAGGGCGGAGGAGCGGGCGGCGGCCAGGACGGACCGGGCCCGTGAGTGGTCCGCGGGCAGAATGTGCACGCCGACGGCACGGCGGAGCTTCTCGTCCACGGCACGCCAACTGCTGAAACCGTCCAGACGGGTGACGCACTCCTCGAGGCGGTAGCGTCTGGCGAGTTTGTGACCACTGTGCAGTTCAGGCGGCGAGGTCTTCCCTGGACCGTCGGTCCGGGTGCTCTCCTGTACCTCGTCGCTGTCCGTGTCCCGCTCCCGGTTCTTGGCCACCCCGTCGGCCGTGGACTGGTCCGCCTGTGCGGTCAGCGACGACTCGTCGCTGTTGTCTGCCACGTCGACGGCAGCCGTACTCCGTTCCGCCACCGTCGTTCCTGCCTCCCCATCCATTGCGCGCCGCCCGGCATCCGTTGCGCGCCGTTCGACGCCGAAACCAATTGTGCCCACAGTCCGCCGCTATGCACGACACGCGGTGGCTGACGATGGTTGTGCGCCCACCCCCCGACTCAGCGTCCCAGGCGTCCGCGGACCATGCCGACCAGCGAGTTGAGTTCCTCGATGCGCATGCGGCGGGCGGCGACGAAGAAGATCACGAGTAGTACGGCGCCTCCGGCGAGCACCGCGGCGAGCGAGCCCATGACGCCCTGGCCGAGCGTGCGGCCGATGCCGTAGCAGGCCGCGCCGCTGAGCAGGGCGGCTGGGACCGACGCGATGCACAGCCGGGCGTAAGTCCGCAGGACACGGGCGCCGTCGAGGTCCCCACCCAGCCGCTTGCGCAGCCGGCGCCAGGCCACACCGACGCCGATCGCGTAGGCCAGGCCGTACGAGGCGGCCATACCGACGACGGCCCAGCGCGACGGGATGACGAAGTAGCAGACCGCCGAGGCGCCGGCGTTGACCGCGGCCACGATGACCGTGTTGTAGAAGGGAGTTCGGGTGTCCTCGTAGGCGTAGAAGGCGCGCAGGACGACGTACTGCACGGAGTACGGGATCAGGCCGAGACCGAACGCCATCAGCATGAAGCCCATGTTGGTGGCCTCGCTGGTGCCGGAAGAGCCGAACATCAGCGTGCACATGGGGATGCCGAGGGAGAGGAAACCGAACGCGATCGGCACGATGGCGACCGCCGTGTTGCGCAGGCCCTGGGAGATGTCGTCGCGGACGGCACCGCCGTCGCCCTCGGCCGCCGAGCGCGACAGGCGCGGCAGCAGGGCGGCCATGAGGGAGACCGTGATGATGGCCTGCGGCAGGCCCCAGATCAGCTGTGCGTTGGCGTAGGCGGCGAAACCGGTGCCGTCGACCGGTGAGGCCTTGCCCGCCGCGGTGGACAGCTGGATGACGATCATGGCGCCCGCCTGGTTGGCGAGGACGAACAGGACCGTCCACTTGGCGAGCGTGATGGCCTTGCCGAGGCCCTGCCCCTTCCAGTCGAAGCGCAGCCGCAGCCGGAAGCCGGTCTCGCGCAGGTAGGGGATCATCGCCAGCGCCTGGACCACGAGGCCGAGCAGGACGCCGATGCCGAGGAGGCGCTGGCCCTCCGGCGGGATGTTCGTGACCTTCATCCCGGACTCGGCGGCGGTGCCGTAGACGTAGATGAACATGCCCAGCGTCACGATGATGACGATGTTGTTCAGGACCGGGGTCCACATCATCGCGCCGAACTTCCCGCGGGCGTTGAGGATCTGTCCCATCACCACGTGGACGCCCATGAAGAAGATCGAGGGCAGGAAGTACTGGACGAAGGTGATGCCGACCTGGTTCGCCGCCGGGTCGCTGGCGACCGGGTCGGACAGCATGCGGATCAGGAATGGCGCGCCGAAGATCGAGAGCGCGGTGAGCGTGCCGAGCGACACCATGACGAGGGTCAGCAGGCGGTTGGCGTACGCCTCGCCGCCGTCGTCGTCCTCCTTCATGGCGCGCACGAGCTGCGGCACGAAGACGGAGTTGAGACCGCCGCCGACCGTGAGGATGTAGATCATCGTCGGCAGCTGGTAGGCGACCTGGAAGGTGTCACCGAGGAGACCGACGCCGAGGGCCGACACGATCAGCGCGGAGCGGATGAAGCCGGTGAGGCGGGAGACCATCGTGCCCGCCGCCATCACGGCGCTGGACTTCATCAGGCCTGCGGCGCGGCCGCCCTTCTTCGGAGCGGGCGAGGCAGCGGCCTCCGGGGCGGGGGTGTCGTTCACGGCCGGCGTCGCCGCGGTCTCGCCGGGTGCCGTGTACTGGCCCGCAGCGTACTGCCCCTGTGCCGCGTACTGCCCCTGCGCCATCTGGCCCGGGGCCGGTGACGGGCCGGGGACCGACGGCGACTCGTAGGACGGGTGGCCGCTGCCCTGCTGCTGGTCCCGGAAGAGATGCGCGAACGCGTCCGGCTCCTGGCGCGGCTCGCCCGCCTGGGAGACGAGGTCGTCCACGCCCACGAATTGGGTGGTCCGGGCGTCGTCGCCGTACGGCAGGTGCCTGGTCGGGCCCTCCGGCTCCGGCGCGGGCGTCTGGGCCCACACCCGGGGGTCGGGCGCGTACGGCGACTGCGGCGGCTGGGCGTACAACTGCTGCTGCGGCTGGTACGTCCCCGGAGGGGGCGGGGGGTGCGCGGCGCGGTCGTAGTGCGCTTCGGCGACCGGGTCCTGGGCGGAGAGGTCCTGTGCCCGGTAGGGGTCCTGGCCGTAGGCGTCCTGGAGGTACATGTCCGCGGGCGGCTGCGGTGGCACCTGGCCCTGCTCGGGCGGCGCGCCCTCGGGCCCGTCCGACTCGGGGTGGCCCGAGCTGCCCACGCCACGGCCGTGGTCACCGTCGTACGGCGCGTTCATGGTTACCCACCTCATCGTCCCGGGCCCACCGGCCACGACATCTCAACGGTCCACTCTCTCACCCGTGCCGGACGGGTCGGCGCTTTCCGCTGCGGTGTCCGTGGCCGGGTCACTCGGCTGCTGCGGGGCGTCTGCCCGGAAGCCGCCCTCGGACTCCTCGTTGAGAGGGTCGCCGGGGGCTTCCGGGTTCTGCGGAGCGACGACCGGGCTGCCACCATCGTCGTCTGCCTCCTCCGCGGCGCCCTCGGCGGCCTCGCGGGCGGCGGCGCGCTTCCGCTGCGTGTACATACGGAAGCCGGCGAGGACCAGGAGCAGGACGCCGCCACCGATGACCAGCATCACGGTGGGCGTGACCTCGGTGACCTTCACCTCGAAGGTGACGGGCTCGCCGTACTTCTGGCCGTCCTCCGTGTACAGCTGGGCGACCACCTCCGCCCGGCCGTTGGCGTTGGCAGACGTGGTGAACTTCACCGACTGGCTGTGTCCGCCGTTCACGGTGACCGGCTGTTCCTCGTAGGCGTCGCCGCCGATCTTGAGGCGGGTCGGGTTCTTCGACGTGAGCCGCAGCTCCAGGTGATCGACGCCCTGGACCAGGTTGTTCTGGACCGTGACCGGGATCATGGCGCTGCGGCCGGAGAGCTTGGTCTCCGACTTCTCGATCAGCTTGACCCCGTCGATCAGCCCGTCGAGGTAGGACTCGACGTTGTCGCGGTACCCCACCGCGGCGACCCCCCGGCCCCGCCATGACGTGGACATCTCGCGGTTCATGGCCCGCCCGAAGGGGGTGACCACCCGGGACTCGTCGGTGAGGATCACCTTGAAGCTGTCGAGCTTTCCCTGCGTCCTCGCGATCTGCTCGAAGGCGGCCCGCGGCAGCTCCTGCCTGCGCAGTGAGGAGGGGTACGCCGAGGCGGGCGGCACCTTCCTGTTGGCCGACGGGTCCGGCTTGGCCCTGGCGGCGGCCGTGAGGTCCTGCGACTCGGACCAGTTCCCGCCCTGGAGGGCTCCCAGCGCCCCGGCCATCGCCTGCGCCTGGCTCCCGGAGGGCATGCGCTGCGGGGCGACGACGACGCTGCGCTGCTTGCCGGTCTGGAGGCCGAGCGTCAGGCTCTGGGCCAGGAAGCGCTGCACGGCGAGCGTGGACGCGGAGGCCTTCGTGAGGTTGCCCTGGAACGCCGTGGACATCCTGGAGTCCGCGACGACCGCCGTGGTGCCGCCGCCGATGGGCCGGGCCGCGGAGGGGGTGTACGACAGGTCGTCCTGGAGGCTGTCGCTGCGGGCGATCACCTTGTCGGCGCCCGCCGAGGTCGCGACCTTCATGATCGACGGGTCGACGGCGCCGTCGACGGGCCACGCGAAGTCCTTGGACGGTTTCACGTGGAGGATCGTCTGCACCGTGTTGTCGACGGCGTCGGTGGCTTCCTTGAGGTGACTCAGCGAGCCCGTGACGGCTGTGCCGTTGTGGGCGAGGGCGGCCAGGTCCGGATCGCCGAACGGCAGGGCGACGACCTCCTTGCCCGCCACGGCCTGCTGGAGCTCGGAGAGCCACTGCTTGGCGGCCGCCTGGTTCCTGCCGGGGGTCGTGGCGCCGTCCGCGCCCCTGACCTCGTAGCTCCTCGTCATCGCGTCGACGGACGCCAGCAGGTCCGGGTCGACCACCCACGTGATGTCGAGGCCCTTGCCCAGCGACACCATCTGGTCGAGGCGCCCGCCCGGGGCGATCTCCGCGGCGAGGTCGTCGTTGCTGAAGACCGGCGTCTGCTGCTCGTTCGACCCCGTCTCGGCCGTCATGTGGACGTCGGAGACGAGCGGCCACAGGAACGTGGTCTTCGTCTTGGTGCCGGCCTCCTCCGGATGCCACGGCAGGAACGTGCGCTGGACGCCGAGAACCTGGTCCCAGGGCTGTGCGGCGGTCTCACCGGAGAGCGCGACGGCCAGCTGGTAGACGCCGTCCTGGCCGAGGTCCAGCTCGTCGACCGGCACGGAGATGTTGAAGGGCTCCGCCACGCCGGGGGTGAGCTTGGGGAACTTCTCGGTGTACTTGCCGCCGAGTGGCTCGCCGGCGGGGCCCTGGACGTCGTCGCTCTTCTTGGCCAGGCGGTCGATGGCGGACCGGGTGTCGAGCGAGGGCCCGACCCGCAGGTCGACGTGGGCGTCCGTGACCGGCTGCTTGCCGTTGTTGGTCACCGTGCCCGTCACGTTCACCGTGTCCCCCTCGGTGGGGGCGCTGGGGCTGAGTGAGTCGACAGCGACGGATACCGAACCGCTCGTGCCGGAGGCGGCCTGGGGGGACTCCTGCCCGGCTGCGTCCGCCGGCGTCGCGGCGGGCAACTGGAGGAGTCCGGCCAGCAGGGGCGCACCGGCGAGCAGTGCCCCGGTGCGCCGCAGCCACCGGCGGGCAGGTGAGGCACTGGTCCCCTGGAAGTCTGCCGCCTCGGCCACGCGCTCGCCCGTCCCTCGTCGTCGTCAGTGGTCGTCGGAATGTGCGTCCACGCATGGTAACGATGCGCGCTGAGGGGAAGTGCCGCGGTCCGTTCCACAAGATCGCGGCCCGGCCCCGAGCTGTCCGTTATGTCGCCGTATGACGGAGAGCGGTTGTCTCCTTCTCAAGAGCATCCCTTGTGCGCGTATGGAGGGACGTGTCTGCATGCGTAATAGGGGGAGCTTGGGGGCGCCCGGGCCACGTACCCTCTTCTGTTGTGCCGAACGCCAACGAAGAAATGCCCAGTGCCCTGAGCCAGGTGCAGCACCGCGCGGTGAGTGAACTGCTGCGGGTCGCTCCTGTCGCCGACGACCTCGCCCGCCGCTTCCAGGAGGCCGGGTTCTCACTTGCCCTGGTCGGCGGCTCGGTCCGGGACGCGCTGCTGGGCCGGCTCGGCAACGATCTGGACTTCACGACCGATGCCCGCCCCCAGGACGTGCTCAAGATCGTGCGCCCGTGGGCGGACGCCGTCTGGGAGGTCGGGATCGCCTTCGGCACCGTCGGAGTGCAGAAGGATGCCCGCGTCGAAGGCGCTGATCGACGCTTCCAGATCGAGGTGACCACCTACCGGTCGGAGGCGTACGACCGGACCTCGCGCAAGCCCGAGGTGTCGTACGGCGACTCCATCGAGGAGGATCTCGTCCGCCGTGACTTCACGGTGAACGCGATGGCCGTCGCGCTGCCGGAGAAGGAGTTCATCGATCCGCACGGCGGGCTCGAGGACCTCGCGTCCCGTGTGCTGCGTACCCCTGGCACGCCGGAGGAGTCCTTCTCCGACGATCCCCTGCGGATGATGCGGGCCGCGCGCTTTGCGGCTCAGCTCGACTTCGAGGTCGCCCCCGAGGTCGTCGCGGCGATGAAGGAGATGGCCGGGCGTATCGAGATCGTCTCGGCCGAGCGGGTGCGGGACGAGCTGAACAAGCTGGTCCTTTCGCCGCACCCGCGCAAGGGCCTGACACTGCTTGTCGAGACGGGCCTCGCCGACCGCGTGCTGCCCGAGCTGCCGGCCCTGCGCCTGGAGCGTGACGAGCACCACCGGCACAAGGACGTCTACGACCACTCGCTGATCGTCCTGGAGCAGGCGATGGCGCTGGAGGATGACGGTCCCGACCTGACGCTCCGCCTGGCCGCCCTGCTGCACGACATCGGCAAGCCCCGTACGCGTCGCTTCGAGAAGGACGGCCGGGTCTCGTTCCACCACCACGAGGTGGTCGGGGCGAAGATGACCAAGAAGCGCATGACGGCGTTGAAGTACTCCAACGAGCTGGTGAAGGACGTCTCACGTCTGGTCGAACTCCACCTGCGGTTCCACGGCTATGGCACCGGCGAGTGGACGGACTCGGCGGTCCGCCGCTACGTCCGTGACGCCGGTCCGCTTCTCGATCGCCTCCACAAGCTGACCCGCTCGGACTGCACCACGCGCAACAAGCGCAAGGCAGCTGCCCTGTCACGCGCGTACGACGGTCTGGAGGAGCGGATCGCCAAGCTTCAGGAGCAGGAGGAGCTGGACTCGATCCGGCCCGACCTCGACGGCAACCAGATCATGGAGATCCTCGGCGTCGGACCCGGCCCGGTCATCGGCCGCGCGTACCAGCACCTGCTGGAACTGCGCCTGGAGAACGGGCCGATGGAGCACGACTCAGCGGTGGCCGCGCTCAAGGAATGGTGGGCCGGGCAGGAGGGCTGAGGCTGTGAAACGGGGTCATGTTTCACGTGAAACATGATCCCGGGAGACGAGCAGGGGCGGTGTTTCACGTGAAACACCGCCCCTCGCTGTGTCTGCCTTACTTCTTGTCCTTCAGGCAGAGCAGGAAGTCCTTGCCGTCGCCGCTCTCGGTGTACGTGTACTGGAAGTCCTTGGCCTCGGCCTCGCACTTGCTCGACGCCAGGGTCTGGGTGAGGTAGGCGCCCTCGATCTTGGCCAGCACGACGTACTGAGCCTTCGCATCGCTGCACTCGACGACTTCGAGGTCGGGGTTGTTGTCGTTGGTGCTGCCGCGGTGCATGCAGTCGCCGACGGCCGCCGTCTTGGCGTCGTCCCGGCTCGTTATGTATCCGCCGATGGCAATGCCCGCCACCGCGATGACGATGGCGATGTTCTTGATGGTCTTGAAGCTGAGCTTGCGGCCGGTCGGCTGCGGCGGACCCGGAGCGTACGGAGCCGCCCCCTGGGGCGGGAAGCCGGGCTGGCCGGGCTGCTGGGGGTAGCCGCCCTGCGGCGGGTACGGGGCCTGCTGAGGCTGACCCGCGGGCTGGCCCTGCGCGAACGGGTTGCCCTGGGGCGGCGGAGTAGTCACTTGGGGTCCCCCTGGAACATGGTTGAGTGACGCGAACATGTCGCGAGATAAGACCCACGTAAGGTAGCGGTCCCCCCTGACAGCGCAGTAGCCGAACGTGGCTCTGTGTCATTGATGTGACACTTACTGGCGGGCAAACCGGCCCATAGTCACAGCTACTGCCGCGTAGATAACGGCGATCGTGATCACCAGCGGCACGGATCGGCCATCCGGCGGCAGCATCAGGGCGGCGAGGGCAGCGGCGCCGACGAAAGCGACGTTGAAGAGGACGTCGTAGACCGAGAAGATCCGGCCACGGAAGCCGTCCTCGACGGAGGACTGGACGATCGTGTCCGTGGCGATCTTCGCCCCCTGGGTGGTCAGGCCCAGGAGGAAGGCCGCGGCCAGCAGAGGGGCAGCGGCGAACGGCAGCCCGAGAGCGGGCTCCAGCAGCGCGGCGGCCCCCGCGCACACGACGATCCAGCGGCCCGGACCGAGCCGCCCCGCGGTCCAGGGCGTCACCACGGCCGCCGCGAAGAAGCCGGCGCCGGAGATGCCCAACGCCAGCCCCAGCAGGGCGAGGCCGTCGTCCGTGGTCGTGGTGAGCGCGTACCGGCAGAGCATCAGCAGCATCACCAGCAGAGCGCCGTAGCAGAAGCGCATCAGCGACATGGCCGCGAGCGCCCAGGCCGCTTCCCGGCGCTGCGGTGCGGCCAGGTGACGTACGCCCGCCGCCAGATCGCGAGCGGTGCCCGTGAGAGCCGTCCCGATCCGCACGCGTGCCAAGTTCCGTTCGGGGCCGAGGAGTTCCCGCGCCATGCTGAGCGACGCCAGGGCGGCGCACAGATACAGCACGGCTCCCACGAGCACCACGACGGCATCGGAGTCCGCCACCACCAGGCGGACGGCGAAGGCGAGACCGCCGCCCGCGGTCGCCGCCAGTGTTCCCGCGGTCGGGGAAAGGGAGTTGGCGATGACCAGGCGCTCGGCGTCGACAACGCGGGGCAGGGCGGCGGACAGGCCGGCGAGGACGAAACGGTTGACGGCGGTGACACACAGGGCGGATACGTAGAAGAGCCAGTCCGGAGCGGGACTGAGTATCAGCAGGGCCGTGGCGGAAGCCAGCAGTGCGCGCAGCAGGCTGCCGTACAGCAGGACCTGACGGCGCCGCCAGCGGTCCAGCAGGACACCGGCGAAAGGGCCGACGAGCGAGTAGGGGAGCAGCAGCACCGCCATGGCAGAGGCGACCGCGGCCGCCGACGTCTGCTTCTCCGGCGAGAAGACCACGTACGAGGCGAGCGCGACCTGGTACACGCCGTCGGCACCCTGGGAGAGCAGGCGCACGCCGAGCAGGCGCCTGAAACCCTGGAAACGCAACAGGACACGCAGGTCACGGACGACGGCCATGGGGCACAGCCTCACATAAGGAGAAGGTCCCCGGGTCGTGCGACCCGGGGACCCTCACAGCCCTGGCAGGAGCGACTGGTTGCGGCGCCTCAGCGCTCGACCTCACCCTTGATGAACTTCTCGACGTTCTCGCGGGCCTCGTCGTCGTAGTACTGGACGGGCGGGGACTTCATGAAGTAGCTCGACGCGGAGAGCACGGGGCCGCCGATGCCGCGGTCCTTGGCGATCTTCGCGGCGCGCAGGGCGTCGATGATGACGCCGGCGGAGTTCGGGGAGTCCCAGACCTCCAGCTTGTACTCCAGGTTCAGGGGGACGTCACCGAACGCGCGGCCCTCCAGGCGGACGTACGCCCACTTGCGGTCATCGAGCCAGGCCACGTAGTCGGACGGGCCGATGTGGACGTTGTCCGCGCCCATGTCGCGGTCGCGGATCTGAGAGGTGACGGCCTGCGTCTTGGAGATCTTCTTCGACTCCAGGCGGTCGCGCTCCAGCATGTTCTTGAAGTCCATGTTGCCGCCGACGTTCAGCTGCATCGTGCGGTCCAGGACGACGCCCCGGTCCTCGAACAGCTTCGCCATGACGCGGTGCGTGATGGTGGCGCCGACCTGGGACTTGATGTCGTCGCCGACGATCGGGACGCCCGCCTCGGTGAACTTGTCGGCCCACTCCTTGGTGCCGGCGATGAAGACCGGAAGGGCGTTGACGAAGGCGACCTTGGCGTCGATGGCGCACTGGGCGTAGAACTTCGCCGCGTCCTCGGAGCCGACGGGCAGGTAGCAGACGAGGACGTCGACCTGCTTGTCCTTGAGGACCTGGACGACGTCGACCGGCTCCTCGGCGGACTCCTCGATGGTCTCGCGGTAGTACTTTCCGAGGCCGTCGAGCGTGTGGCCGCGCTGGACCGTCACACCGGTGCTGGGTACGTCGCAGATCTTGATGGTGTTGTTCTCGGAGGCGCCGATGGCGTCCGCCAGGTCGAGGCCGACCTTCTTGGCGTCCACGTCGAACGCGGCGACGAACTCGACGTCGCGGACGTGGTAGTCACCGAACTGGACGTGCATCAGGCCCGGCACCTTGGACGCCGGGTCGGCGTCCTTGTAGTACTCGACTCCCTGCACCAGCGATGCGGCGCAGTTGCCCACACCGACGATGGCTACGCGAACCGAACCCATTCCGGTTGCTCCCTGTGTGTACGAGTGAGGCCCTTCAACGGGCTCTCACGTGGCGGTGTCGTCGGGCGTATCCGGACGGGGGTCGTCCCCGGTCCGGGGCAGGCCGCCCGACGCTCCAGATGTGGTGTCACGCGAACCGGGCTCCCCCGAGGCGGAACCTTTCAGGTCCCGTCCCGCCCGCTCGCTCTCGATGAGCTCGTTCAGCCAGCGCACTTCGCGCTCCACGGACTCCATCCCGTGGCGCTGGAGCTCAAGCGTGTAGTCGTCGAGGCGCTCCCGGGTCCGGGCCAGGGAGAGGCGCATCTTCTCCAGGCGCTCCTCCAGTCGGCTGCGGCGGCCCTCCAGCACGCGCATGCGTACATCGCGTGAGGTTTGCCCGAAGAAGGCGAAACGGGCGGCGAATGTCTCGTCCTCGTACGCCTCGGGCCCGGTCTGGGAGAGCAGCTGCTCGAAGTGCTCCTTACCCTCCGCCGTCAACCGGTAGACGATCTTGGCGCGGCGGCCGGTGAGGGGAGCGGCCTCGGAGTCGTTCCCCGGCTCCTCGATCAGCCAGCCATTGGCGACCAGCGTCTTGAGGCAGGGGTACAGCGTCCCGTAGCTGAACGCACGGAACACACCCAGTGATGTGTTGAGTCGTTTGCGCAGCTCATAGCCATGCATCGGGGATTCGCGGAGCAGGCCGAGTACGGCGAACTCGAGGATCCCGGAACGCCGGCTCATCGTCGCCTCCTCTCTGCCGCGGTACCCGATGTCTCGGTGGGCTGATGTCTCGGCCCGATGTGTCGGCCCGATGTGTCGCGCTGATGTATCGACTCGATACATCATGACGATAGAACGGCCTTCCGGATGCGACAAGAGGGGGTGTGGTGAACGGGATCACACCACCGATTCATCGGGCGCGAGTTGCCTGATTTGAGATGAACTTCAGACCTCGGCAGGTTTTGGCGGTGCGTAGTCTGTGCGCCATGCACATCACCGGGAACCAAGTGACGCCTGAGGGCGTCGTCGTCTTCGGTGTAGTACGGGTGCATGCGGGACCAATGAATGCGGAGCCGACCGCATCCGTACTTCGGGGGGACCGGAAACCAGCCGCCGTTTCCAGGCGCGCAGCGGTGCGCCTGCCCGAGGAGTAGTCGTTCGATGAGCGAGCACCGTCGCAAACCGCCGCAGCCGCAGGGAGGCGGACGTGCCGCGGCCCGACGCGGCCAGTCCGGCTCGTCCCCCGGTCGCCGCGCGGCCCCGCGAGGCGCCACCGGGTCTCCGTCCGACTCCTATGGGTCGGACTCCTACGGCTCGGGGGGTGAGGAGCGTCCGTACGGCGGTCGTGCCGAGGCCCGGCGTGCGGCGCAGAGAAGTACCGGAGGCGGCCGACGCAGAGCGGCCGAACCGGCCCGTGGCGGCCGGCGTGCCGCTCCCGGCGGTCCGCCCGGGCGTGGCAGGGGGCGCGCGGCTGCCTATTCCGACAAGAAGCGGCTGATCGACTATCCGCGGGCCGGAAAGTACGGCTGGCGCCGCTGGATGCCGTCCTGGAAGCTCGTCTCCGGCCTGTGCATCGGCTTCTTCGGGAGCCTGGTGGCCGTGGCGGGCATCGGGTACGCCATGGTCGGCGTCCCCAACGAGGAGAACGCGGCGGCGCTGTCGCAGAACAACGTCTACTACTGGGCCGACGGCAGCCAGATGGTCGCGGCGGGCAGTGGCCAGAACCGGCAGAACGTCACGATCGACCGGATCCCCAAAGCCATGCAGTGGGCGGTGATCTCGGCCGAGAACAAGACCTTCTATCAGGACTCCGGCGTCGACCCGATGGGTATCGCCCGGGCCCTGGCGAACATGGCCCGGGGTGGTGACACGCAGGGCGGTTCGA
This sequence comes from Streptomyces sp. NPDC045955, assembly GCF_056430805.1. Taxonomy (NCBI): domain Bacteria; kingdom Bacillati; phylum Actinomycetota; class Actinomycetes; order Kitasatosporales; family Streptomycetaceae; genus Streptomyces; species Streptomyces sp. NPDC045955. The sequence goes on along the minus strand of NZ_JBWKKY010000002.1, from coordinate 106,745 downwards.
CGATCACCCAGCAGTTCGTCAAGAACACCTACCTGAGCCAGGAACAGACGGTCACCCGTAAGTTCAAGGAGATGTTCATCTCGATCAAGGTGGGCACGAGCGTCCCCAAGCGGGTGATCCTCCAGGGCTACCTGAACACCTCGTACTACGGCCGTGGCGCCTACGGCATCCAGGCCGCCGCCCAGGCCTACTACGGCAAGGAGGCGAGGGACCTCAAGCCGAGTGAGTGCGCCTTCCTCGCCGCTCTTCTGAAGGGTCCGACGTACTACGACCCCGCGGGTAACGAGGGCATCGACGAGACGGCGACGGCCGACGCCAACCGCAAGCGCTCGGAGCTGCGCTGGCGCTGGATCCTCGAGCAGATGCACAACGACAAGAGGATCACGGACACCGAGTACCAGGACGCGATCAAGGAGTACCCCGAGCCCCAGGGCCGCAAGGCGACCAAGGGCATGACCGGCCAGATCGGCTACCTGGCGGACACCGCCAAGAAGTACGTCCTGAACCACTCCAACATCACGGAGAAGCAGTTCGACCAGGGCGGCTACCAGATCAAGACGACTTTCGACAAGGACAAGGTCGAGGCTCTGGCCAAGGCCGTGAAGAAGGTCGAGAAGGAGAAACTGGACCCGGAGAAGCGTGAGCTGGACAAGCATGTCCAGTTCGGCGCGGCGTCGGTGAAGCCCAAGGACGGCGCGATCGTCGCGCTCTACGGTGGTGCGGGGTACGAGAAGGGCCACTTCAACAACAACGCGGACACCTCGGGTGTCCCCGTCGGTTCGACGTGGAAGCCGTTCGTGCTCGCCGCCGCCATGGAACACGGCACCTACAGGAGCGACGGTCCCCTCTCGCCGCTGAGCAAGTACAACGGCAACGACCACCTCAAGGTCAGGAACAACGACGGCTCCTACGTCCTGAAGAAGGACAACACACCGTTCTTCCAGGAGAACGAGAGCGCCCGCCCCTGGGGCTACATCACCTTGCGCAAGGCGATGGAGCAGTCCGTCAACACCCCGTTCGTCCAGCTCGGCATGGACGTCGGAATGAGGAACGTGCGGGACGTGGCCGAGAAGTCCGGCATCCTGGACTCCAGTTTCGCCACCCTCAACCCGTCGTTCGCGCTCGGTACGTCGACTCCCAGTGCGATCCGCATGGCCGACGCCTACGCGACGTTCGCCGCCGCCGGCAAGCAGGCCTCCCCGTACTCCGTGACCAGCGTCAAGTTCAACGGGAAGGAAGTCGAAGGCTTCGACAAGCCGCGCATCACGCAGGCGATGCCCGAGAACGTGGCCAACAACGTTACGGACACTCTGGAGAACGTCATCCAGAACGGTACGGGTAAGAACGCCCTGGCCCTGGGCCGTACGGCGGCCGGTAAGACCGGTACCACGGACGAGAACAAGTCGGCCTGGTTCGTCGGCTACACCCAGCAGCTGTCGACCTCGGTCGCGATGTTCCGTGAGGACCCCAAGAGCGCCAAGCTGCTCTCCATGAACGGCACGGCGGGTGAGGAGTCCATCCACGGTGGTGACACTCCCACCCAGGTGTGGACCGAGTACATGAAGGCCGCGCTGAAGGGCGAGCCCGACCTCGGCTTCCCGGAAGCCGAGAAGATCGGTGAGATCCAGCACGAGGTGGGCGCTCCGTCGCCGACCCCGACGCCGAGCGTCACGCCCAGCGAAACCGTGACCGAGTCGCCGAGCGCGACGCCCAGCGAGAGCCCGACGCTTCCGTCACCTTCGCCGAGCGACACCTGTGGATTCTTCGGATGCGAGGAGGACGGTGGTGCGCAGAACGGCGGCACCGGTAACGGGGGCACAGACGGGGGGGTTTCCCCCGAGCCCACGCCAACCGATACGAATCTGGACGGCGGCAACACCAGAGGCAATGGCAACGGAGGCATCTTCGGAGGCCCCGAGGGATAGCCCCTGATCGCCCGGCATGGGTGTTTCACGTGAAACGCGAAGACGTTTCACGTGAAACACGGGCCGTCGCACCTACCCGGTGCGGCGGCCCTCGGCGTATTGATGGACGCGTACGGCAGGATGTGCGGCATGGCCAGTGCAGAATCGACGCAAGCGAGCGTCCACGAGCCGGACCCGGTGCGGCCGACCCAGGAGGACAAGGTCGCCGCGGCCGGCAGCGAGCTGATCGGCGGCCCGCTCGGGCGGCGTGCTGTGCTCGGGACGTCCTGGTGGACTCCCGTGCGGGTGATCGCACTGGTGGCGATCGGCATGTTCGCCCTCGGTCTGGTCCAGAAGGCGCCCTGCTACAACGGTGCCTGGTTCGTCGGTGCCAGCTCCCAGTACACGCACGCGTGCTACTCGGACATCCCGCACCTCTACCAGGGGCGCGGCTTCGCCGACGGGCTCGTGCCGTACTTCGACAAGCTCCCCGGCGACATGCAGTACCTGGAGTACCCGGTGCTCACCGGGGTCTTCATGCAGGTCGCCTCCTGGCTCACGCCCGGCAGCGGCACCATCCAGGCCCAGGAGCAGTGGTACTGGATGGTCAACGCCGGGATGCTGATGATCTGCGCGTCGGTCATCGCCGTCTGCGTGACGCGTACCCACGCCCGGCGTCCCTGGGACGGCCTGCTGATCGCCCTGGCACCCGCCTTCGCCCTGACGGCGACCATCAACTGGGACCTGCTGGCGGTCGCCCTGACGGCCGCGGCGATGCTGATGTGGTCGCGAGGCCGCTCCCTCGCCTTCGGCGTCCTCCTGGGACTCGCCACGGCCGCCAAGCTCTATCCCTTCCTGATTCTCGGGCCGCTGCTGGTGCTCTGCTGGCGCGCGGGCAAGTGGCGTGAGTTCGGGACGGCTCTGGGCGGGGCGGTCGTCGCCTGGGTCGTCGTGAACGGGCCGGTGATGCTCTTCGCGTTCGAGGGCTGGTCGAAGTTCTACACGTTCAGCCAGGAACGGGGCGTCGACTTCGGCTCCTTCTGGCTGATCATGGCCCAGAACTCGGACGACCCGCTGAGCACCGACACCGTCAACACGCTCGCCACGCTGTTGATGCTGGTGTGCTGCGCGGGAGTCGCCGTGCTCGCGCTGACCGCACCGCGCCGCCCGCGGCTCGCCCAGCTGGCCTTCCTGATCGTCGCGGCGTTCATCCTCACCAACAAGGTCTACTCCCCGCAGTACGTCCTGTGGCTGGTGCCCCTGGCCGCCCTGGCCCGGCCCAAGTGGCGGGACTTCCTGATCTGGCAGGCCTGCGAGGTGGCGTACTTCCTGGGGATCTGGCTGTACCTCGCGTACACGACCAGCGGAGACGCCCACAAGGGGCTCCCCACCGACGGCTACCACTGGGCCATCGGCCTGCACCTGCTGGGCACGCTGTATCTGTGCGTCATGATCGTGCGCGACATCTTCCTGCCGGAGCGGGATCCCGTCCGCCGGTCCGGGGACGACGATCCCTCGGGCGGAGTGCTCGACGGCGCGAAGGACGTCTTCGTCCTTGGTCCTGCGGCGCGTCCCGCCCGGCACGCGGCCGCTCAGTTCGACGGGCCGCAGGTCGAGTGGGGAAGGCACGGCGCAACGGGCGGTTCGCTCTGAGCGAACCCTGGGAAGGCCGTACAGACGATGCGAAGGCCGTACACGGTTCCCGTGTACGGCCTTCTTGCTGTGCTGGGCCCGTCGGTGCGGGTGCCGGTCAGCGGTCCACGATCCGGTCGAACTGCGTGGTGGTGTGCCGCAGATGGGCCACGAGCTCCTCGCCGACCTTCGGCTCCGGCGCGTCCGCGGGCACGAACAGGATCGAGACCTGCATGTGCGGCGGTTCGGCGAACCAGCGCTGCTTGCCGCCCCAGACGAACGGAGAAAGGTTCCGGTTGACCGTCGCGAGGCCGGCCCGGGCGACGCCCTTGGCACGCGGCATGACGCCGTGCAGAGCCTTGGGGGCCTCCAGGCCCACCCCGTGTGACGTACCGCCCGCCACGACCACCAGGAAGCCGTCGGAGGCCGCCTTCTGCTGCCGGTAGCCGAAGCGCTCGCCCTTGGCCACACGCGTGACGTCCAGGACCGCGCCGCGGTACTCGGTGGCCTCGTGGTCCCCCAGCCACAGCCGCGTGCCGATGCGGGCACGGAACCGGGTCTGCGGGAACTGCTGCTGGAGCCGGATGAGTTCCTCGGCCTTGAGGTGGCTGACGAACATGGTGTGCAGCGGCAGCCGGGCGGCGCGCAGCCGGTCCATCCAGCCGATGACTTCCTCGACCGCGTCCGAGCCGTCGGTGCGGTCCAGCGGCAGGTGGAGCGCGAAGCCTTCCAGGCGGACGTTCTCGATGGCGGCATGCAGCTGGGCCAGATCCTGCTCGCCGATGCCGTGCCGCTTCATCGAGGACATCACCTCGATCACCACACGGGCACCGACCAGGCCGTACACGCCGTCTATCGACGAGACCGAGCGGATGACCCGGTCCGGCAGGGGCACGGGCTCCTCGCCGCGCCGGTACGGCGTCAGCACCAGCAGGTCACCGCCGAACCAGTCCTTGATCCGGGCGGCCTCGTACGTCGTGCCGACGGCGAGGACGTCCGAGCCCAGCCGGGTGGCCTCCTCCGCCAGCCGCTCGTGCCCGAAGCCGTAGCCGTTGCCCTTGCAGACCGGCACGAGGCCGGGGAACTGCTCCTGCACGTGCTTGTGGTGCGCCCGCCAGCGCGCGGTGTCGACGTAGAGCGTGAGCGCCATGGCCGGACCTGGAACCTTTCTCGTGGTTGCCGTTAAGCAGTGGTTGCCGTGTGTCAGAGGGTGCCGTGTGTCAGAGGTATGGAAGCACTGAACGTGACATCAGCGGCGCGACATGTAGATGTCGAGCGCCTTGTGCAGCAGCTTGTTCAGCGGGAAGTCCCACTCGCCGAGGTACTCGGCGGCCTGGCCGCCCGTGCCCACCTTGAACTGGATCAGACCGAAGAGGTGGTCGGTCTCGTCCAGCGAGTCGGAGATGCCGCGCAGGTCGTAGACGGTGGCGCCGAGCGCGTAGGCGTCGCGCAGCATCCGCCACTGCATCGCGTTCGAGGGCCGGACCTCACGGCCGATGTTGTCGGAGGCGCCGTAGGAGTACCAGACGTGCCCGCCGACGATCAGCATCGTCGCCGCCGACAGGTTCACGCCGTTGTGCCGGGCGAAGTACAGCCGCATGCGGTTGGGGTCCTCGGTGTTGAGGGCCGTCCACATGCGCTGGAAGTACGACAGCGGGCGCGGCCGGAAGTGGTCGCGCACGGCCGTGATCTCGTACAGCCGCTGCCATTCCTCGAGGTCCTGGTAGCCGCCCTGGACGACCTCGACGCCGGCCTTCTCGGCCTTCTTGATGTTGCGGCGCCACAGCTGGTTGAAGTTCTTGTGGACCTCTTCCAGGGAACGGTTGGCCAGCGGCACCTGGAAGACGTAGCGGGGCTGGACGTCGCCGAAGCCGGCGCCGCCGTCCTCGCCCTGCTGCCAGCCCATGCGGCGCAGTTTGTCGGCGACCTCGAAGGCGCGCGGCTCGATGTGGTCGGCCTCGATGTCGCGCAGCCGCTTCACGTCGGGGTTCTGGATGCCCTGCTTGATGGAGGTGGCCTCCCAGCGCCGGATGACCACCGGCGGGCCCATCTTCACCGAGAAGGCGCCCTGCTGCTTCAGGTGCGCCAGCATCGGCTCGATCCAGTCCTGCAGATTCGGCGCGAACCAGTTGATGACCGGGCCCTCGGGCAGGTAGGCGAGGTAGCGCTTGATCTTGGGAAGCTGCCGGTAGAGGACCAGACCGGCACCGACCAGCTCGCCCGTCCTGTCGTCGAACCACCCGAGGTTCTCGGAGCGCCACTCCGCCTTGACGTCAGCCCAGGCCGGGACCTGCATGTGGCTCGCCGACGGCAGGCTCTGGATGTAGGCCAGATGCTGCTCTCGACTGATGGTCCTCAGGGTCAGGCTCATTTCGGGGCGCTCCTCGGGCTGGTGTGTCCCCATGGGGTCAGGGGCTCCGGCTCTCGCGCGAAGCCTACTGCGCCTTGGATGCGCGCCGGTTGGGCGTACGGAACCTCGCCCCGGCCCGTGAGCGGCCGGGGCGGCACCCGGTGTTCAGAAGGGGATGTCCCTGGCGTCAGTCGATGAGACCGCCGAAGAGACCGCCGTGCGCCATTCCCAGGAAGAAGCCGACGCCCGCGGCACCGAGGCCGAGGATCAGGCCGAAGCGCTCCCTGGTCGTCTCCGAGACCCACTGGCCGTACGCGCCGGTGATGATGCCCACCAGGCCGGTCCAGGAGCTCAGCAGATGCAGGTCCTCGTCGACGAGGGCCGTGATGAACGACGTGATGCCCAGCACCAGGGTCACCGCGAGCAGGGTGTCCTGGAGGGGGTGGGGCTTGCCGTCCGTGGCGAAGAGGCCGCCGGCGGTGTTGGGTCGCAATGCCTGTGCCATAGGGCACCTCCTGCGAGAGTCGGCGCTTCGTAGCGCCATACACACCCGATGTGTACAGATTGGCTGCCCTCGCGGCCGGATTTCAACCGCAAGCCACTATGCGGGTAGTCTGTACCGTCCGCACCGGTGTCTGCCCATGTCACGACGGGGGTTTCTCGACAGAACCCCCGACTGTCAGTGGTGGCCGATACCGTTGCTACGCATCACAACCCTCCTGCCACGGAACGACCGTGGCCGCTGAGTCCAAAGGAGGTGGGTTCCACATGCGTCACTACGAGGTGATGGTCATCCTCGACCCCGACGTCGAGGAGCGCGCTGTCTCCCCGCTGATCGAGAACTTCCTCTCCGTCGTCCGTGACGGCGGCGGAAAGGTCGAGAAGGTCGACACCTGGGGTCGTCGTCGTCTCGCGTACGAGATCAAGAAGAAGCCCGAGGGCATCTACTCGGTCATCGACCTTCAGGCTGAGCCTGCGGTCGTCAAGGAGCTCGACCGCCAGATGAACCTGAACGAGTCGGTCCTCCGGACCAAGGTCCTCCGTCCCGAGACCCACTGAGCTCTTCCGCTCAGCTGATTCCGGGATTCGAGTAGCAAGCAGCCAGAGCAAACCCGCCGAGAGGTTCCCCCATGGCAGGCGAGACCGTCATCACGGTGGTCGGCAATCTTGTCGACGACCCCGAGCTGCGCTTCACCCCCTCCGGTGCGGCCGTCGCGAAGTTCCGTGTCGCGTCCACTCCCCGCACCTTCGACCGCCAGACGAACGAGTGGAAGGACGGCGAGAGCCTGTTCCTGACCTGCTCGGTCTGGCGTCAGGCGGCGGAGAACGTCGCCGAGTCGCTCCAGCGAGGCATGCGCGTCATCGTGCAGGGCCGGCTGAAGCAGCGGTCCTACGAGGACCGTGAGGGTGTCAAGCGCACGGTCTACGAGCTGGACGTCGAGGAAGTCGGCGCCAGCCTGCGCAACGCCACGGCCAAGGTCACCAAGACCACCGGCCGCGGTGGCCAGGGCGGCTACGGCGGCGGTGGCGGTGGCGGCCAGGGTGGCGGCGGCTGGGGCGGCGGCCCCGGTGGCGGCCAGCAGGGCGGCGGCGCTCCCGCTGACGACCCGTGGGCGACCGGCGCTCCCGCCGGTGGCAACCAGGGCGCCGGTGGCGGCTGGGGCGGTGGCTCCGGCGGCACCGGTGGCGGTGGCGGCGGCTACTCGGACGAGCCCCCCTTCTAGGGCGGGCTCGCACCCCAACTTCTTGATCACACAGGAGATACACCATGGCGAAGCCGCCTGTGCGCAAGCCGAAGAAGAAGGTCTGCGCATTCTGCAAGGACAAGGTCACGTACGTGGACTACAAGGACACGAACATGCTGCGGAAGTTCATTTCCGACCGCGGCAAGATCCGTGCCCGCCGCGTGACCGGCAACTGCACGCAGCACCAGCGTGACGTCGCCACGGCCGTCAAGAACAGCCGTGAGATGGCGCTGCTGCCCTACACCTCCACCGCGCGATAAGGGAAGGGTGACCGACACATGAAGATCATCCTCACCCACGAGGTCTCCGGCCTCGGTGCCGCGGGCGACGTCGTCGACGTCAAGGACGGTTACGCTCGCAACTACCTGATCCCGCGGAAGTTCGCTATCCGCTGGACCAAGGGCGGCGAGAAGGACGTCGAGCAGATCCGTCGTGCTCGCAAGATCCACGAGATCCAGACCATCGAGCAGGCCAACCAGGTGAAGGCCCAGCTCGAAGGCGTCAAGGTCCGCCTGGCTGTCCGCTCCGGCGACGCCGGTCGTCTCTTCGGTTCCGTCACCCCGGCCGACATCGCTTCCGCGATCAAGGCTTCCGGTGGCCCCGAGGTCGACAAGCGCCGCATCGAGCTGGGCTCGCCGATCAAGACGCTGGGCGCTCACGAGACGTCCGTGCGTCTGCACCCCGAGGTTGCCGCCAAGGTCAACATCGAGGTCGTCGCGGCCTGAGTGCCGCGCTCGCTGAAGCAGTGAGCGATGGGGCCGCACCCTTCGGGGTGCGGCCCCATCGTCGTTTCACGTGAAACGCGGTGTTTCACGTGAAACAGTGAGCGTGGGCCCAGCCCGGCGGTCAGCGGGTCGCGCCCGTCACGATCCAACGGCCCGAGCGGGTGCGGAGCCAGAGCGTCAGCATCCGCACCGTCATCATCAGCGTCATGGTGGCCCAGAGAGCGGTGAGCTCACCTCCGAGTACCGGCACCAGCAGGGCGACCGGGGTGAACACCGCCAGAGTGATCAGCATCGCCCAGGCCAGGTAGGGGCCGTCACCGGCGCCCATCAGGACCCCGTCCAGGACGAAGACGATCCCCGAGATCGGCTGCGAGAGGGCGACGATGAGCAGGGCTGGCAGCGCCGCGTCCTTGACCGCCGAGTCACTGGTGAACAGGGGCAGGAACGCCGGTCGAGTGATGACGACCAGGATGCCGAGGACGACCCCGACGGCGATACCCCACTCGACCATGCGACGGCAGGCATCGCGGGCCCCTTGTGCGTCACCGGCTCCGAGATAGCGGCCGATGATGGCCTGCCCAGCGATGGCGATGGCGTCGAGGGCGAAGGCGAGCAGGCTCCACAGGGACAGGATGATCTGGTGTGCGGCGATGTCGGCATCCCCGAGACGGGCAGCGACCGCCGTGGCAATCATCAGGATCGCCCGCAGGGAGAGCGTACGAACCAGCAGGGGCACACCGGCCTGTGCCGAGGCCCTGATCCCGGCGGCATCCGGGCGCAGCGAGGCACCGTGCTTGCGTGCCCCGCGCAGGACCATGGCGAGGTAGACCACGGCCATGCCCCACTGGGCGATGACGGTGCCCCAGGCGGAGCCGGCGATCCCCAGGTCGGCGCCGTAGACGAGCCCCGCATTGAGGGCGCCGTTGGCGACGAAGCCGGCGACGGCCACGTAAAGAGGGGTTTTGGTGTCCTGGAGACCGCGCAGGACGCCGGTCGCGGCGAGGACGACGAGCATGGCCGGTATGCCGAGCGCGGAGATGCGCAGGTAGGTGGTCGCGTAGGGAGCCGCCGCGTCCGAAGCGCCGAAGAGATCGACGACGCCGGACGCCGTCGACAGGACGACGGCGACGACGGCAGCACCGAGGAGCAGGGCCAGCCAGATGCCGTCCATGCCTTGGCGGATGGCGGCCTGAAGATCGCCCGCGCCGACGCGCCGGGCGACCGCCGCTGTCGTGGCGTAGGCGAGGAAGACGAAGACACTGACGGCGGTCATCAACAGGGCCGATGCGACGCCGAGGCCGGCGAGTTGGGCCGTACCCAGATGGCCCACGATGGCGGTGTCGGCCATGAGGAAGAGGGGCTCGGCGACGAGGGAGCCGAAGGCCGGCACGGCCAGAGCGACGATCTCTCGGTCGTGCTGTCTTCGGCCGGTTCTGCGGCGCGTGGGGGCCTGTGTCATGTGCACCAATCTAATCGTCCACAGGTAAGAGATGCAACGGCGTTGTGTCCCTTACTTTCCGTCCAGAGGTGCGCACTGCCGTGCACTGTTCGAAGTGATCTCGCGCCGGTTGGGGAAGTTTTTCTTCTGCACAGCCGGTGGACGGCAAAGTCGCAGGTCAGGGCCCTCCCTTCAAGGCAGGTCGAAGCTTGTTCACAGGCCTGTCCACCGGGTCGTGCACAGGTTTTGAGGAGTTCTCCACAGCATCTGGGCCGTCGTCCACATGGCCTGTGGATAACCAGATTGGCTGACGGTGCCGAGAGGCCTAACGTGGTCCGGCGCCCACTCCGTCTGCCGGTTTTCAAAACGTCACAAAACCGGCGTTGGCCAACCGGAGTTGGGCGTCTCATTTGTCAGTGCCGTGCCGTAGAAAAGAGGGGCACGGCGAGGTCTGCTGCGGCGGACGGGAGGAGGTGGCTCGGTGAGCATTTCCGAGCCCTTGGACGACCCGTGGGCCGACAGCGGTCCCAGTGATCGTCTGCCCGCCTCCCGCCGACGTGGCGAGGGAGCCCGAGGCCGGGACGAGCAACACGAGCGCGGCAGGGACAGCCGGGCATGGGACGGCGGTGCCGCCCCGGCGTTCGAGCGGGTACCGCCGCAGGACATCGAGGCCGAGCAGTCCGTCCTCGGCGGCATGCTGCTCTCCAAGGACGCCATCGCCGATGTCGTCGAGATCCTCAAGGGCCACGACTTCTACAAGCCGGCCCACGAGACGATCTACCAGGCCGTCCTCGATGTCTACGCCAAGGGCGAGCCGGCCGACCCCATCACGATCGCGGCCGAGCTCACCAAGCGCGGCGAGATCAACAAGATCGGCGGGGCCTCGTATCTGCACACCCTCGTCCAGACGGTGCCCACCGCCGCCAACGCCGCCTACTACGCGGAGATCGTCCACGAGCGGGCCGTGCTGCGCCGCCTGGTCGAGGCGGGTACGCGCATCACGCAGATGGGATACGCGGCCGACGACGACGTCGACGAGATCGTCAACCGCGCCCAGGCGGAGGTCTACGCGGTCACCGAGCAGCGGACCAGCGAGGACTATCTGCCGCTCGGCGACATCATGGAGGGCGCGCTCGACGAGATCGAGGCGATCGGCTCGCGCAGCGGTGAGATGACGGGTGTGCCCACGGGGTTCACGGACTTCGACTCGCTCACCAACGGGCTGCACCCGGGCCAGATGATCGTCATCGCCGCGCGTCCGGCCATGGGTAAGTCGACGCTCGCCCTGGACTTCGCGCGGGCCGCCTCGATCAAGAACAACCTGCCGAGCGTGATCTTCTCGCTCGAAATGGGGCGCAACGAGATCGCGATGCGTCTGCTGTCCGCCGAGGCGCGGGTCGCCCTGCACCACATGCGGTCCGGCACGATGACGGACGAGGACTGGACGCGGTTGGCACGGCGGATGCCGGATGTCTCGGCGGCCCCGCTCTACATCGACGACTCCCCCAACCTGTCGATGATGGAGATCCGCGCCAAGTGCCGCCGCCTCAAGCAGCGCAACGACCTCCGGCTTGTGGTCATCGACTACCTCCAGCTGATGCAGTCCGGGGGGTCCAAGCGGGCCGAGAGCCGTCAGCAGGAAGTCTCGGACATGTCCCGTAATCTCAAGCTGCTGGCCAAGGAGCTGGAGATCCCGGTCATCGCGCTCTCCCAGCTGAACCGTGGTCCCGAGCAGCGCACGGACAAGAAGCCGATGGTCTCCGACCTGCGTGAGTCCGGTTCCATCGAGCAGGACGCCGACATGGTCATCCTGCTGCACCGCGAGGACGCCTACGAGAAGGAGTCGCCCCGCGCGGGCGAGGCCGACCTGATCGTGGCCAAGCACCGAAACGGCCCGACGGCGACGATCACGGTCGCCTTCCAGGGCCACTACTCGCGGTTCGTGGACATGGCGCAGACCTGATCCAGTACCAGCGCAGACCTGATCCGGTGCCGACGGCGAAATAAGGTCGACTCACCGGGCCGGGCCAGGTGGACTGGGGCCATGACGACACCTCAGGAAGAGCTGCTTCCCGCCACGAGCCGTGCGCTGCTGCACCGGATCGCCGTGGCACAGGCCGAGGGACGGGCGCCGTCGCTGGTCGCGGCCGTCGTCCGGGACGGGCGCGCTGTGTGGCACGGCGCCCGGACATCGGTGGCCGGTCAAGAGCCCGACGAGCACGTCCAGTACCGCATCGGCTCGATCACCAAGACCTTCACCGCCGTTCTCGTGATGCGTCTGCGGGACGAGGGGCTGCTCGGGCTCGGGGATCCGCTGGAGAAATACGTGCCGGGTACCGGCGCGGGGGAGGCCACCATCGCCGAACTGCTCGCCCACACGGGCGGGTTGGCGGCCGAGTCGCCCGGGCCGTGGTGGGAGCGCACGCCCGGGTCCCTGCGACCGGAACTGTCCGACGTGCTCGGCGAGCAGCCTCTTCTGCACCCCGTCGGCCGGCGGCATCACTACTCGAACCCCGGCTACACACTGCTGGGCGCGCTCGTCGAGGAGCTGCGGGGGGTCTCCTGGGAGGAGGCACTACGGCGTGAAGTGCTCGAACCACTGGGGCTCGATCGAACCGGCGTGCGACCCGAGGCCCCGCACGCGGGTGGCTGGGCCGTGCACCCCTGGGCCGACGTGCTGCTGCCCGAGCCCGCCGAGGACCTCGGCCGTATGGCACCCGCCGGTCAACTATGGTCGACCACGGCAGATCTGGCCCGGTTCGCGGCTTTCCTGCTGAGGGGCGACGAGAGGGTGCTGAACGCCGAGTCCCTGCGGGAAATGCGGACTCCGGCGGCTCCGCCGGAAGCCGCGGACGTGATGTCCGGTGACGCCTACGGCCTCGGCATGCAGGTGCAGAGCCGCCACGGCCGACTGCTCGTGGGGCACAGCGGGTCCCTGCCGGGATTCCTGGCGAGCGTGAGCATCAGCGTGGAGGACGACGTAGCGGCGGTCGTGCTGGCCAACTGCACCTCGGGCCTTCTGGTGTCCGGCGTCTGCGCCGATCTCGTCCGTATCGTCGCTGAGGCGGAACCGCGCATTCCCGCTCCGTGGAGGCCACTGCCGGAGGTCGACCCGTCGGTGTTGGAGCTGACGGGCCAGTGGTACTGGGGGACGTACGCCTTCGCCCTGCGGCTCACGGCCGACGGGCTCGCCTCGCTGGAGCCGCTGTCCGGCAACGGGCGCCGCTCGCGGTTCCACCCGAACGGCGACGGCACCTGGACCGGGCTGGAGGGCTACTACGCGGGAGAGCTGCTGAAGGCTGTACGGCGGCCGGACGGGTCCGTGAGCCACCTGGACCTCGGCTCGTTCGTGTTCACGCGGCAGCCATACGACGAGGCGGCCCCTGTGCCGGGTGGGGTCGATCCCGAGGGGTGGCGCGGCATCGGTTAGGCGGTGACACGGGTGGGCGCGCTGTTTCACGTGAAACAGCGCGCCCACCCGCATGCGGTCACAGCGGGAGCTTGAAGCCCGTGTGGGAGGCCGTGAAGCCGAGCCGCTCGTAGAAGCGGTGGGCGTCGGTGCGGGTCTTGTCGGAGGTCAGCTGGACCAACTGGCATCCCTGGCGCCGGGATTCGTCGATCGCCCACTCGATGAGCTGTGTTCCCAGGCCGCTGCCGCGCTCATCGGCATGGACGCGCACGCCTTCGATGATCGACCTGGTCGCGCCGCGTCGGGACAACCCGGGAATGACCGTGAGCTGGAGCGTTCCGATGACGCGGCCTTCCCGGACCGCCACGACCAGGCGCTGGTTGGGGTCGGCCCTGAGCCGTTCCAGCGCGGTCAGGTACGGAGTCAGGTCGTCAGGCGACTCACGCTGGGCGCCCAGGGGGTCGTCCGCGAGCATGGCGACGATCGCCGGGACGTCGCCGGAGGCCGCGGGGCGTATCTCAAGATCTCCCATGACCGCACCCTACGCACGGACGCCCGGTGCGGAGGCCGACTTATGCGGGCACCGGGGCCTTCAGCGTCTCCACGACCCGGACCAGCGGGGCAAGCTCGGGATTCTTCGCCGCCTCGTCGAGGGCCTCACGCAGGGCGGCGTCGTTGGTCGGCCGGGCCTCTTCGAGGAGCTTGAGGCCCGCCTCGGTGACGTTCGTGTAGATGCCCCGGCGATCGGTGGGGCAGAGGTAGCGCTCCAGGAGCCCGCGGTCCTCGAGCCGGGTGACCAGACGCGTGGTGGCGCTCTGGCTGAGAACGACCGCGTCGGCGACCTGCTTCATCTGCAGATGCCCTCCGTCCCCGTCGTGCTGCCGGCTGAGGACGTCGAGCAGGGAGTACTCGCGTGCGCTCAGGTCGTGCTTGGTCTGCAGGGCCCGCTCGATGTGGGCCTCGATCCTCCCGTGCAGCAGGGAGAGGGCGCACCAGCTCTGGGCGAGAGCGGTGAGCGCGGGATCCGTCGCTGTCATTGGCGTTTCCTCCGTCCCGGAGCGGCTGACACCCAGGATAGAGCAGGACCGCAATTGACGGCGTTTGCCTATAGCCCGCGTGTGCAACTATTGTGGGCGCATGCAAAGCGCTCCTGCAATCGTCTGGGAAGGTGTACCTCTCCATGCCTCTCGCGCTTCTGGCCCTCGCGATCGGGGCCTTCGGAATCGGAACGACCGAGTTCGTGATCATGGGCTTGCTGCCCGAGGTCGCGGGCGACTACGGGGTCTCCATTCCCACCGCCGGGTACCTGGTGACCGGCTATGCGCTCGGTGTCGTGTTCGGCGCCCCGCTGATGACGGTGCTGGGCACCAAGGTCTCCCGCAAGCGCATGCTGATGCTGCTCATGGGCCTGTTCATCGTCGGGAACTTGCTCTCGGCAGTCGCTCCCGCCTTCGCGGTCATGCTGATCGGCCGGATCGTCGCCTCCCTGGCCCACGGTGCCTTCTTCGGTATCGGCTCGGTCGTCGCGGCCGACCTCGTCGCCCCGGACAAGAAGGCCGGAGCCATCGCGATGATGTTCACCGGCCTGACCGTGGCCAACGTCGTCGGCGTGCCGGTGGGCACACTCGTCGGGCAGTCCGTCGGCTGGCGGGTGACCTTCGGCATCGTCGCCGCCCTCGGCGTCGTCGGCCTGGCCGGCATCGCCCGGCTCGTCCCCGACATGCCCAAGCCGGAGGGAGTGCGCTTGGGGCACGAGCTCGCCGCGTTCAAGAACGTGCAGGTGCTGCTCGCGATGGCGATGACCGTCCTCGGCTTCGGCGGTGTCTTCGCGGCCATCACCTACATCGCGCCGATGATGACCCACACCGCGGGCTTCGCCGACGGCTCCGTCACCTGGCTGCTGGTCCTCTTCGGCCTCGGCATGGTCGGCGGCAACCTCGTGGGCGGCAGGTTCGCCGACCGCGCCCTGATGCCGATGCTCTACGTGTCCCTGGGCGCCCTGGCCGTCGTCCTGGCTCTGTTCACCCTGACCGCGCACGACAAGCTGCTGTCGGCCGTCACGGTCGCCCTGATCGGCGCCTTGGGCTTCGCCACCGTCCCGCCGCTCCAGAAGCGGGTCCTCGACCAGGCGCACGGAGCCCCCACGCTCGCCTCCGCCGTGAACATCGGCGCCTTCAACCTCGGCAACGCGCTGTCCGCCTGGCTCGGCGGCCTCGTGATCGCGGCGGGCTTCGGTTACACCGCCCCCAACTGGGTCGGCGCCGCCCTGGCCGCGGGAGCCCTGCTCCTGGCCTTCCTCTCGGCCGGCCTGGAGCGCCGCACGGGTGCCCCCAGCACCGTCGTCACGGGATCAGCGCCGGCCGAGCAGCGGACCGCCGTCCACCACTGAGCCACCTGGCCAGGCTCATCGCCTTCCCTCACCCCGGACCAGCACCTGGTACACGTCTTCCAGGAGAACCCCCTCATGAGCACCACCACCGCAGTCGCCCCGCTGACGGCGGTGCGCCGGAGCAGGACCACGCCTTCGCCGCGGCCGGCCGCCGTGGAGGCCCTCGCCTGACCGGGCCCCTTTTAGTGAGACGACGCCGGCTCCCGATGCCTGGGGAGCCGGCGCTGTCGTATCGGGGTGGTTCAGCCCGCCGCGACCGTGACCGGGGCGAACCGACGGCTCCAGTCCCCGGGCAGCTCGGTGATCCCGTAGGTCATCACCGAGTTGAAGGCCACGGACGCCAGACCGCGCTCCTTGGCCCACGCGAGCAGCTCCGTGTGCCGTACGTCGATGTCGGTGCGCAGGGGACGGTCCGTGTGGGCGGCGAGGGAGGTGATGAGGGCCTGGGCCACCGACGTGTCACGCGCGATGACCGGACCGACGACATGAGTGTCCATGTTCGGCCAGGCGGCCGCGTATCCGATGATCCGCCCGTTCTCCTCCGCCACGCGCAACTGGTCGGCGAAGGCCGGCAGTCGGGTGACGATGTGGGTGCGGTCGGTCCCGAACGCCTGCTCGTCGAGCCGGAGGATGGCGCAGAGGTCTTCGGCGGTCGCGGCACGGGTGGTGACCACCGGCTGCGGCCCGCCAGGAGTGAAACGCCCGCTCACCATCTCCGCCCGCCCGGTGACCTTGAAGCCGAGTTCCTCGTAGAGGGGCCGGCCGTACGGCGTCGCATGCAGGGTGAGGGGCGTGGTGCCCATCGCGGAGACGACGTGGTGCATCAGCCGGCGCCCCACGCCCTGTCGGGCATGCCGTTCGGCGACGAGGACCATGCCGATCGCCGCGAGGGCGGGGCGCTCCTGCGGTCCGTACTCGGTGACGACGCAGGCACTCACGAGGCCGCCGTCGGGGGCGTCGATGCCATAGCCCCTCCCGGCCGTGAGGAGGAAGCCCCACTTGTGCTCCTCCCGTGGCCACCCCCGGTCCTCGGACAAGTCGGCGCAAGCGGCGAGATCGCGGAGCGTCAGACGGCGGATGGGCAAAGAGGCAAGGGAAGGAGTCGGCACGCAGGTCAGGCTGTCCGACGGGAGCCCCTGACGTCCACCTCTTTCCGTAGACACACACGAGCTTTTGGCCAGTTGTAGCCCCCTGCACAGAGCGCGGACAGACGCCGGACGTTTCACGTGAAACACAGGCGCGTCGCCCGGCGGTTGACCACGCTCATGATTCGCGCCGTGCCCTCATTCGTGACGAGGCAAGGGGGGACTTGTGTGCACAGCGGTGGCCGGTAGGGTCGACTCCGGTTCACGTCCGGGGCGGCTGACCCGTTCTGCGTGGGCCGCGTACAGGGCAATGCAGCCTAACGGGACGGAGAGATCGAAAACCCGCGTTTCCGGTTATGCGACTGAGCTGCCCAGGCGGGGTAGGAGGCTCAGGGAGTACTGCGGCCAATGTCACACTCTTGCCTTACTTGTCCGTACAGAGCCGGAACACAGGTTGAATGTGGCCGCATTGGCCGCGACACCGGATGGGCACGCCGTCCGTCCACGGGGGAAAGCAGGCACCTTCCGACTGGGGAAGTGCGCAGACCGACCGAAAGATGTTCGAGGCGAGGCACACCATGGACGCTCCGACCACCACGTCGGCCGACAACGGCACTTCTGGCGGCGGGGGCGACTGGTTCACGCCCCGCAACAAGCCGACGACGACGCCGGACAACGAGTCCGGGACGCCGGACAACGAGTCCGGGACGCCGAACAACGGGACCGGGATGCCAGACAGCGACTCCGGGATGCCGGACGGCCGTCGCCCCGCGGTGATACGCCCGGTGGGCCGGCAGACGGCCGCCCCGGGAGCGCCGGCGGACGGCACGGCGGCCCCGCCCGCCTCGGCGACGGACGGCGCGAGCACCGGTGTGCCGGACCAGGAGCGCGAATCCCGCGAATCCCCGGACGCGATACCCGGGCCCGCCCCCACGGCACCGCACTCCGTCCCCTCTCCCGAGGCCTCCTCGCCACGACCCGCGCCCGCGACGGGAACACCGCCTCCGGCGCCCTTCGCCTCCGCCACGGCTCCTCCTGCCGAGCCGCGCGTCCCCGCCCAGCGGCCCGCACCGATGTCGTCCCCAGGGCCGGACGCTTCCGCCCCGGCCGGCCAGGCCTCCCCGGACGCCATCCTCGTTCGCCGCGCCATGGCAGAGGTCACGCCGGTGGCCGACAAGGTCACCTCGTACTTCTACGCCCTGCTCTTCGTCCGCTACCCCGACCTGCGCCCGCTCTTCCCGGCCGCGATGGACACCCAGCGGGACCGGCTGCTCAGGGCACTGCTCACGGCCGCCGAGCACATCGACAACACCGATGTCCTGGTCGACTACCTACGCAACCTCGGCCGGGGCCACCGCAAGTACGGGACGCGGCCCGAGCACTACCCGGCCGTCGGCGAATGCCTGATCGGCGCGCTGAGCAAGTACGCCACCGGGGTCTGGGACGCGGAGATGGAGGCGGCCTGGGTCCGGACGTACACGACGATCTCCCAGATCATGATCGACGCGGCGGCCGCCGACGAACTGCGTGCCCCGGCCTGGTGGTACGCCGAGATCGTCACGCACGACCTCAGGACCCCGGACGTCGCCGTCGTCACCGTCCGCCCGGACCAGCCCTACCCCTTCCTCGCCGGGCAGTACACGAGCCTGGAGACACCCTGGTGGCCCCGGATATGGCGGCACTACTCCTTCGCCTCGGCACCCCGCTCCGACGGTCTGCTGTCGTTCCACGTGAAGGCCGTCCCGGCGGGCTGGGTCTCCAACGCCCTGGTGCACCGCGCCCGCCCCGGTGACATCGTCCGGCTCGGCCCGCCCGCGGGTTCCATGACCGTGGACCACACCACCGACAGCGGGTTGCTCTGTCTGGGCGGCGGCACCGGCATCGCGCCCATCAAGGCGCTGGTCGAGGACGTCGCCGAGCACGGCGAACGCCGGCCGGTCGAGGTCTTCTACGGGGCCCGCACCGACCATGACCTGTACGACATCGACACCATGCTCCGCCTCCAGCAGAGTCACCCCTGGCTCTCGGTCCACGCGATCATCGACCAGCTGGCACACCAGCAGCTTCCGGACGCAGTACGCGCCTACGGGCCGTGGAACGAGTTCGACGCCTATCTCTCGGGCCCGCCGGGGATGATCCGCAATGGTGTGGACGCCCTGCGGGACATCGGAATCCCGTCGGAGCGCATACGGCACGACTCCGTCGAGGAGCTGGCCGCGGCCGGGCCCTGACCCGCCGCCGGTGTCAGCCCAGGTCGGGAGCGTGCATGGCACGTACGCCCTCGATGTTGCCGTCCAGGTAGTGCCGCAGCGACAACGGAACCAGATGAACCGAGGCGATGCCGACCCGGGTGAAGGGCACGCGCACGATCTCGTACTCGCCGACCGGCTCGTCCACCTCGGGGCCGTGGCGGAGGGAGGGATCCATGGACTCCAGGCGGCAGACGAAGAAGTGCTGCACCTTCACACCGGTCGCGCCGCCGTCCTCCCCGATGTGCTCCACGGTGTCCACGAAGCAGGGCACCACGTCGGTGATCTTCGCGCCCAGTTCCTCGTACACCTCGCGGTGCAGGGCGTCGACGACGGTCGAGTCGTCGGGCTCGACCCCGCCGCCGGGCGTGAGCCAGTAGGGATCCATGCCCGGTTTGGTGCGCTTGATCAGGATCAGGTCGTCCCCGTCCAGCAGAACGGCACGGGCGGTGCGCTTGACCACGGGTCGGACGGTCATGGGTGAAATGTGGCCCGGCTGGTTCCACGTGAAACATCGCGAAAAGTCACCGGTCGAGCTCTCAGAGTGAGGCACCTGCCCGGCAGCCGACCTGCGCGCCCGCGCTACCCGGCACCCGCCCTCGGGCGCCTCCTCAGCACCAGTCGGCCGCCGCCCGCTGCAACCACTCGTGGGCCCGCGCGATATGAGGCATGGCGAGCGTCCCGGTGCGCACCACCAGGAAGTACGTACGCAGCGGCGGCACCGCCGGCTCGTGCAGGGCGACGACGTCACCCCGCTCCAACGCGGCCGCGCACAGATAGCGCGGCAGCACCGCCAGACCCGCGCCCGCGACCGCGCACGCCAGAACCGCACGCAGGTCCGGGACGACGACGGTGCCCGGGGCGGCCGGGCGCGAGTCGAAGACGGAGGCCCAGTAGCGGGAGACGAAGGGCAGCGACTCGTGCACCTCCACCACGGGCACCTGCTCCAGGGCCGGTTCCGGCTTGCGGTCCGGCTGCCCGGCGCCGATCTGCTCGGCCCAGCGCGGGGCGGCGACCAGGACGTGCTCCTCGTCGCAGAGCGCGGTCGCCGTGAGCAGGGCGCCGCGCGGACGGGCCGTGCTGATGGCCAGATCATGGTGCCCGGCGGAAAGCCCTTCCAGCGTTTCCTCGGCGTTCCCGAAGGAGGCGCGCAGAGCGAAGCCCTGGCCGTCCTCTCCGGTCAGCTCCGTGAGGGCGGGCAGGGCTCGTTCGGCGGTGAACTCCGGGGGGCCGGCCAGATGCAGCGTCCGTAAGGAGGAGTCGTCGTCGAGGCCGGTCTCGGCTATCTCCACCAAGGCGTCGAGATGCGGGGCCGCCTTGTGGGCGAGTTCGTCACCGATGCTGGTCGGGGTCACACCGCGGGCCTGCCGCAGGAACAGGGGGCGGCCCAGTTGCCGTTCCAGCGTGCGGATCTGCGAGGTGACGGCCGGCTGGGAGAGGCCGAGCAGGGCGGCGGCGCGGGTGAAGGAGCCGGCCCGGTGCACGGTCACGAAGGTCCGCAGCAAGGCCAGATCCACCGCGCAGTCTCCCCTCTTCGGCCCCGCTCCCAGCCCCCCGGCCGCGCCCAACTATAAATAAGTCGATAGGTCTCTGTCGCTACTGTGATTGGACACTGACAGAGAGTCAACTAGCCTTGGTCGCGCGGTTCTTGCGCGCGGAACCGGGGGACGGTCCGAGCCACGAGGGGGGAGGCTCGGACCGTCCGTGGGGAATGTCAGGCTGCCGACGCGTCCAGCGCGCGCAGCACATCGGCCACCAGGTCCTGCGGATCCTCAGCGCCGACCGAGAGGCGGATGAAGCCCTCCGGCACCGCGTCGCCGCCCCAGCGTCCGCGCCGTTCGGCCGTGGACCGCACTCCGCCGAAGCTCGTCGCGTCGTCCACGAGCCGCAGGGCGTCGAGAAAACGGTCGGCACGGGCGCGCGTGGGCAGCGCGAACGACACCACGCAGCCGTAGCGCCGCATCTGCTGCGCGGCGATCTTGTGGGCGGGATCGCAGGGAAGTCCGGGGTAGCGCAGGCCGGTCACCTCGGGCCGCTCGCGCAGTGCCTCGGCGACCGCCAGCGCCGTCGCGCTCTGCCGGTCGACGCGCAGCTGGAGCGTCGCGATGGAGCGGTGCGCGAGCCAGGCCTCCATAGGCCCGGGAATCGCACCGACGATCTTGCGCCAGCGGCGTACGGCGGTCATCGCCTCGGCGTTCCGGCCGACGACGTAGCCCAGGAGGATGTCGCCGTGCCCGCTGAGCTGCTTGGTGCCGCTGGCCACCGCGAAGTCGGCGCCGAGCTCCAGGGGGCGCTGGCCGAGCGGTGTCGCCAGGGTGTTGTCCACGGCCACCAGGGCGCCATGCGCGTGTGCCGCCTCCGCGAGCCGCCTGATGTCGCACACGTCGAGGCCGGGGTTCGACGGCGTCTCGATCCACAGCAGCTTCGCACCGTCGAGGACGTCGAGCTGGGCGTCATCACGGGTGGGCGCGGTGCGCACCTCGATGCCGTACGCCTCCAGCTGGGCGCGGACCAGGGGCAGCGCCTGATAGCCGTCGTCGGGCAGGACGCACACGTCCCCGGCGCGCAGCTGGGAGAAGAGCACCGCCGACGTAGCGGCCATGCCGGAGGCGAACACGAGCGTCTCGACGTCGTCCTGACCGGGCGCCTCCAGCTCCCCGACGGCGCCCTCCAGCAGCGTCCAGGTCGGGTTCTCGTCGCGGCCGTAGGTGTAGGGGCCGGTGGGCTCGCCCGGCAGGTGGTAGTGGGCGGCGAAGACAGGTCCGGGCAGGGTCGGCTCGTACTTGGCCGGCTCGGGCAGCCCGGCCCGCACCGCGCGCGTGCCGTCACCCGTCGCGGATTCGCTCATGCCGCCCGTCCCTCCACGTCCTCACGCACCGCGGCGAGCAGACCGGCGCTCGCCGTCTCCACCATCTCAAGGCACTCCTCGAAGCCCTCGGCGCCCCCGTAGTACGGGTCCGGTACGTCGAGGTCGTCGCCGGCCGCGGGGTCGTACGAACGCAGCAGACGCACCTTCTGCGCGTCCTGCTCCGTGGGCGCGAGACGGCGCAGCGCCCTGAGGTGGCCGGAGTCGAGGGCGACGACGAGATCGAGGTGGGAGAACCATGACGGCTGGAACTGCCGGGCCGTGTGGCCGGTGGCGTAGCCGTTCTCCGCGAGGACGGCCACCGTGCGGGGGTCGGCGCCGTCGCCCTCGTGCCAGCCGCCCGTGCCGGCGCTGTCGACCTCGACCAGGCCGTCGAGACCGGCCTCCGCCACGCGCGCGCGGAAGACGATCTCGGCCATCGGGGAACGGCAGATGTTGCCCGTGCAGACGAAGCAGACGCGGTAGGTCATGCGCGTTCAGTCCTTGTCGGGCAGGACGACGTGCAGCGCCCAGGAGACGACCGAGATGATCAGGCCGCCCAGGACTGCCGTCCAGAAGCCCTCGACGTGGAAGCTGAGGTCGAGCTTGTCGGCCAGCCACGAGGTGAGCAGCAGCATCAACGCGTTGACGACCAGGGTGAACAGGCCCAGCGTCAGGATCAGCAGCGGGAGGCTGAGGAGCTTGACGACCGGCTTGACCAGGAAGTTCACCAGGCCGAAGATCAGCGCGACGATAATCAGGGTGCCGGCCTTCTTGCCCGTGCTGTCACCGGTCAGGGTGATCTTGTCGAGCAGCCATACGGCGACCGCCAGGGCACCCGCGTTGGCGATCGTCTTGACTACAAAATTCATCATGTGTCTGATCGTGGCAGACCTGATCGGACATGGGGACACGAGGCAGGGGCGGACGAAGCGATGAAGGCATTCCGGCTGGACGAACTGGAGGCGGAGCGCGCCGCCAACGAGGGCGCCTACCTGCAGTTTCTGCGGGAGCAGAACATGTCGGTCGGCCTGTACGCCCTCGACGCGGGCGACCAGGATCCACAGAAGCCGCACAATCAGGACGAGGTCTACTTCGTAGTGAGCGGCCGTGCCGCGATCACGGTCGGCCTGGAGACGACGCAGGTGGCGCGCGGCAGCGTGATCTACGTACCTGCCGGTGTCGCGCACAAGTTCCACCACATCACCGAGGACCTGAGGGTGCTCGTGGTCTTCTCTCCCCCCGAGAGCTGACGAGCCCTCTCGGGGTTCCCTAGGGGATCGGTCAGGGGAGGACAAGGGGTGCGAGGCCCCCGCAGGGCCCCCTCCCGGACCTAGCATCGAGTGCAGGACGTCAAGAGATCCAGAAGAGACCGACAGGGCCCGGCACTCGAACGGGTGGAGAGGTAAGGACGAGGGCGATGCGAGAGATCTTCACGGGACTGCCGTGGTGGGTGAAGTGGATCGCGGTGCCGGTCATCGCCCTGGTCGTGTTCGGCGGGCTGATCGCCAGCGTGGTCGGCTTCGTCATCGGACTGCTCTTCAAGGTGCTGGTCTTCGTGGCACTGGTCGGCGGACTGATCTACGTCGTACGGAAGTTCACGTCGAGCTCCTCGTCGCGCAGCGACTGGTGAGACCGGTGGGAAACCGGTGGGGGTAGGGGGAAACACCCGGAGTCACCGGTTCCCTCGGCCGGGGGAAGTTTCCGTTCCGGGCCGTCTGCGTGCGGTGGCAGACGAATAGAGTCCGGAACTCGACGCGGGGACATCCCCGTGAGCGGCACACCCCACCCGTGTCCATCGGCACGGTCTGCCCCCTCGCGCTTCGGGAGTGACCCTTGGCCCCGGCTGACACCGCACCTGTCCACCTGCGCACCGTCCCCGCGCAACCCCGCTCGGCGCCCCTCTCCGAGCAACCGCCTCCCGCCCCGCCGCCCCCTCCGGCGACCCTCATCGGATCCGTGCAGCGCGCGATGCGCCTGCTGGAGACCGTCGCCGCGCACGAATACGGCGCCCCCGCCAAGCAACTGGCCCGGGAGACCGGGCTGGCGCTGCCCACGGCCTACCACCTGCTGCGCACCCTGGTACATGAGGGCTATCTGCACCGTGACAAGGGCCTGTTCTTCCTCGGTGAGGCCGCCGAGCGGCTGAGCAGCAGCGGGGCCCGGCAGAAACGTCGCAGCACGGTCGTCGACGCGCTCGCGCACTGGCGGGACGTGCTCGGCGTTCCCGTGTACTTCGCGGTGTACCGCGAGGGCGAGATCGAGGTCATGTGCGTCTCCGACACCCCGGGCAATCCCGCGGTCGAGGAGTGGGCCGACTTCCGGGAGACCGGGCACGCGCACGCCATCGGGCAGTGCCTGCTGTCCCAGCTGGACGAGGAGGCCCGCCGGGACCACCTCGACCGCTATCCGGTGCAGGCCCTCACGCCGTACACCGTGCGGGACAACCACAGCCTGCTGCGCCGTCTGGAGCGGGTGCGGCGGTTGGAACCCGTGACCGAGCGTCAGGAGTACGCCCTGGGCGCCGTCTGCGCGGCGATCCCGCTCACCCTCGGTACGAGGGCCGCGACGGTGGCCATCTCCCTGCCCGCTCACCAGGAGCACCGGCTGCTCCCGGCGGCCCGGCAGTTGCAGAGCGAGATCGGGAGTCTGCTGGGCTCGCTCGCGCTCTCTATCAGTATGTGAAAACTCACTCCTTGTGATCTGCTGTGTACGTTCAGCAAGATTCCATCAAGTGTCAGAGGTTCGTTGCCGGCCATCCACGGCGAATGACGGGGTTAGCGATGCGCGAGTCCGTACAGGCAGAGGTCATGATGAGCTTTCTCGTGTCCGAGGAGCTCTCCTTCCGCATTCCGGTGGAGTTGCGCTATGAGACCAGTGATCCCTATGCCGTCAGGCTGACCTTCCACTTGCCCGGTGATGCCCCGGTGACCTGGGCTTTCGGCCGGGAGTTGCTGATCGACGGCGTCGGCCGGCCGTGCGGGGAGGGCGATGTGCGGGTCACGCCCGTCGAACCGGATTCGCTGGGCGAGGTGCTGATCCGGCTTCAGGTGGGCAGCGACCAGGCGCTGTTCCGGTCCTCGACGGCACCGCTGGTCGCCTTCCTCGACCGCACCGACAAGCTGGTGCCGCTGGGCCAGGAGGGCTCGCTCGCCGACTTCGACGCCCATCTCGACGAGGCCCTGGACCGCATCCTGGCGGAACAGGGCGCCGGCTGAGACATCCGTCGGGCGGCACGGTGGAGTAACGCTTCACCGGATGCCGTCGAACTGTGCAGGAACGCTTCTCCGTACGGCGGGACAGCCGACTTCACCGTTCGCGAGCCGTCAGCGCTTGCGGCGCCGGCCCTTCCCCCCGCGTGCCGGGACCGCGGCGGCCTCCGCGGCGGGCTGCGTCCCCGGGCGGTCGGCCGAGACCACCAGTGCGGCCAGGGCCGTGGTGACCGGCACCGAGGCGACCAGGCCGATCGAACCGACCAGCGTGCGCACGATCTCCTCCGCCACCAGTTCGCTGTTGGCGACGGTCCCGACACCGCTCTGCGCGATGGAGAACAGCAGGAGCAGCGGCAGCGCGGCACCCGCGTAGGCGAGGACCAGGGTGTTGACGACCGAGGCGATGTGGTCGCGGCCGATCCGGATCCCCGCGCGGTAGAGGCCACGCCAGCCCATGGTCGGGTTGGCGTCGTGCAGTTCCCAGACCGCCGACGTCTGCGTGACCGTCACGTCGTCGAGCACACCGAGCGATCCGATGATGACGCCGGCGAGCAGCAGACCGCTCATGTCGATCGTCGGGTAGAGGCCGTGGATCAGACCGGTGTTGTCGTCGGTGTTGCCGGTGAGCGCGGCCCAGTCGATGAACAGCGAGCCCAGAACGCCGATCAGCAGCAGCGAGACGAGGGTGCCGAGCACCGCCACGGAGGTCCGGGCGGACAGGCCGTGACACAGATACAGGGCGATGAGCATGATGGCGCTCGCGCCCACCACCGCCACGAGCAGCGGGTTCGAGCCCTGAAGGATCGCGGGCAGGATGAAGAAGTTCAGCACCAGGAAGCTGATGGCGAGGGCGACCAGCGCCATGACACCCCGCAGTCGCCCGACGACCACGACGGCGAGGGCGAAGATGCCGGCGAGCAGCGCCAGGGGCAGTCGGCGGTTGATGTCGGTGACCGAGTACTGGAGATCCTTCGGCGCGGAGGGCTCGTAGGCGACCACGACCTCCTGGCCCTCGTGCAACTGACGGGACTGGTCCGGCTGGACGATCTCGGTGAAGGTACGGCCCTTGTCCTTGCCGCTGTCGACCCGGATCGTCGCCCGCTTGCAGGTGCCGTTCTCCTGCTGCACCGCGGAGGAACCCTCAGCGGTGGAGGTGTCGCCGGTCGGCGGGACACCCGAGGCGCCGGCCTCCTTGCAGCTCACCGCCACGACCTTGGTGACCGAGCCCTCCTGCGTCTGCCGGTCGAAGCCGACGCCGGTGCGCTCGTGCGGCGGGGCGCCGCCCGGCCACAGCACGGCGAGACCGACCAGCACGGCGGCGGCGAACGGGATCAGGATCGCCGCGATGACCTTGCGCAGGTGCATGGAGACGGGCGTGGCAGGACCGTGGTTGTGACTGTGCCCGTGCGCGCCGCCCGGCTCGGAGCCGGGCCCGTTTCCGTGCCCGTCGCCGCCTCCGCCGTGCCCGTCGCCGCCTCCGCCGTGCCTGTCGCCACCGTGCCCGTCGCCACCACCGTGGCCGTGGCCCCCGCCGGGACCGTGTCCTTCGCCGTACCCGTCGCGTCCGCCGTACCCGTCGCGTCCGCCGGGCCTGTCACCTCCGCCGTGCCCGTACCCGTCGCCGCGCCCGTCACCCTGCCCGGAGCCGGCAGGTTGCCAGCCTTCGGAGCCGGCACCGTACGAACCGGCCGGACCGGCCGTACCGCCGCCCTGTCCGTTCCCGGGACCGGGCCGGTGCGTGTGCGTCTGCCCCCGGGCGGGACCGAGCCCGCCCCCGGCGGCGAAATCGCGGTCGTGCCCACGGTCGTTGCCGTTGCCGGCGCCGGACCCGCGGGGCGGTTCGGGCGGTGGGTAAGGAGGACGCTGCGTCGTGGTCACCGACCGATCATCGCAAGAACGAGGGGGGCCCTCTGTTCACCGCGCCAGAATTGCCGCTAGCGTGGAGGCACCTTTTGTACACGCGGGAGCTCGGAGCACCGGGCTGAGAGGGCGCTGACCTCCGTCCCAGCGATGTTTCACATGAAACATCACCGAAGTCGAGTGATGTTTCACACGGAACGTCGGCAGACGGAAGCCGCTGCGTCGACCGCCGAACCTGTTACCGGGTAATGCCGGCGTAGGGAGTAGGTCTCATGACCAACAAGGACGCACGCACGCCTGCCTCCGTTCAGGACGCACAGTCCGAGGAGGCCGGGAAGTCCATCGGCTGGCACAAGGCGTACGTCGAGGGCAGCCGCCCCGACCTGCGGGTGCCGGTCCGTCAGGTGCATCTCACCAACGGGCAGTCGGTCACCCTGTACGACACGTCGGGCCCGTACACCGATCCGCTCGTCGACACCGACGTCCGCAGGGGCCTGTCGCCGCTGCGCGAGAACTGGATCATCGCCCGTGGCGACACCGAGGAGTACGCGGGGCGGCCCGTCCGTCCGGAGGACGACGGCGTCAAGCACACCTCGCCGCGCGGGGGCCTGCGCAACCTCGACGCCGTCTTCCCCGGCCGACCGCGCCAGCCGCGCCGCAGCAGGGACGGCAAGGCGGTCACGCAGCTCGCGTACGCCCGCCGCGGCGAGATCACGCCCGAGATGGAGTACGTGGCCATCCGGGAGAACGTCTCACCCGAGGTGGTCCGTGACGAGATCGCGGCGGGCCGGGCCGTGCTTCCGGCCAACGTCAACCACCCGGAGATCGAGCCGATGATCATCGGCAAGCGGTTCCTGGTGAAGGTCAACGCCAACATCGGCAACTCGGCGGTGACGTCCTCCATCGAGGAGGAGGTCGAGAAGATGACCTGGGCGACCCGCTGGGGCGCCGACACGGTCATGGACCTGTCCACCGGCCGCAACATCCACACCACACGCGAGTGGGTGCTGCGCAACTCCCCCGTGCCCATCGGCACCGTGCCGCTCTACCAGGCCCTGGAGAAGGTCGACGGCCGGGCCGAGGAGCTGACCTGGGAGATCTACAAGGACACGGTCATCGAACAGGCCGAGCAGGGCGTGGACTACATGACGGTCCACGCGGGCGTGCGCCTGCCGTACGTGCCGCTGACGGCGAACCGGAAGACCGGCATCGTCTCGCGCGGCGGCTCGATCATGGCGGCCTGGTGCCTCGCGCACCACAAGGAGAGCTTCCTGTACGAGAACTTCGAGGAGCTCTGCGAGATCCTCGCCGCGTACGACGTCACGTACTCCCTCGGAGACGGCCTGCGGCCGGGCTCGATCGCGGACGCCAACGACGAGGCGCAGTTCGCGGAACTGCGGACTCTCGGGGAACTCAACCGGATCGCGAAGCGTTTCAACGTACAGACCATGATCGAAGGCCCGGGCCATGTCCCGATGCACAAGATCAAGGAGAACATCGACCTTCAGCAGGAGATCTGCGATGAAGCTCCGTTCTATACGCTCGGCCCGCTGACCACGGACGTCGCGCCGGCGTACGACCACATCACCTCCGGCATCGGGGCGGCGATGATCGCCTGGTGGGGCACGGCGATGCTGTGTTACGTCACGCCCAAGGAGCACTTGGGCCTGCCGAACCGCGACGACGTCAAGACCGGTGTCATCACCTACAAGATCGCCGCCCACGCGGCGGATCTGGCCAAGGGACATCCGGGTGCCCAGGAGTGGGACGACGCGCTGTCCGACGCCCGTTTCGAGTTCCGGTGGGAGGACCAGTTCAACCTCGCCCTCGACCCGGACACGGCACGGGAGTTCCACGACGAGACCCTGCCGGCGGAGCCCGCCAAGACGGCTCACTTCTGCTCGATGTGTGGTCCCAAGTTCTGCAGCATGAAGATCAGCCAAAGCATCACGGAGCGGTTCGGTGGTGCCGCGGCCGGAGCGTCTGCCGACGAGATCGCAGAAGGAATGCTCCAGAAGTCCAAGGAGTTCGCGGAGAGCGGCAACCGGGTCTACTTGCCCCTGGCGGATTGATGTGGCGAGGAGGCAGGCCGCGCCGGTCCTGCCTCCTCAACCGTTGTCCCTGCAGAACAGAGAGATGGCCGCTTTCTGCCACCCCAGTGACTCCCGCTCCCACCGCCCGCGCGGGGCAACCCGGTCGGCGCGCAAGGCGTCCTTCCCGGTGGGCGGGATGGATCTGTCCGCCTGCCCAGCATGCGACGGGGACGAGGATGAGTGACAAGGCCCTCAGGCTGTTCGAGGCGCTCGATCTGGACCAGGACGGGATGCTCACCCGGGAAGAGGTGATCGTCGCCCTGCGGACGAAGGGACCGTCCCTGGCCGCCTCGGGCGTTCTGCCGCTCTGGGGAGTGCAGGACGCCGACGCTTCGTCCGCGCTGTTCGACTCCGCCGACCAGAACGGGGACGCCGTACTGACGCTGGAGGAGTTCGCCGCGGTGGTGAACCGCCGGTTCGGCTGGAGCTGAGCCTGGCGGTGATCGTGACCGACGCCCGGCTGCGTCACCTCCGTCTCGTCGGTTTCGGCGGCGGTCACGCGGGTGGGCGGCCGGTGATGGCCGGCAGGGTCTTCGTTCTGATCCGGTGATAGGCCCGGAAGCACCCTTCTGACAGCGCGCGCCTTCCATGACCGTCAGCGTTCAGGGCGCAGGTCTCGGTTCTCGAACGCACGCCGGACCGCGACGCCCTCGTCTTCGACCAGTCCGGCGGCATCCGGCAGTTCCAGCGCGGTGGCGCAGTGCTCGCACACCATCGTCCCGCTTGCGGCCGGGTCGGCCGGCCTGCTCCCGCATGCCTTGCACATTCCCTCGCCCTGGGCGCTGTCGCGTATCCGCCGCTCTTCCATCAGGTGCCTTCCTTCTCACTGCACGGTGCCCGAGTCCGGGTCGTCCTGAAGCCGGGTGCCCTGGAAGGCATACGGCCTATCCGGCCCGCGGGTCGCGGCAGCGGCTGCGCGACCTGCTGATCACGACCCTGGAGGGCCTCACATCGGCTCGATGACGTTCTGCCGCAGGTGCCCGTAGATCACCGAGGTGCGCACGTCCGCGAGTTCCTGTCGCTCAGTCAGCTTGTCGAGGACCACCGAGTGCAGATGGTCGGTGTCGCGGACCGCCACATGGATGAGGAAGTCGTCGGTGCCCGTCAGCACGAAGACCGAGATCACCTCAGGCATCCGCGCCACGAAGGCCTGGAACTGTTCGATGACCGCACGAGTCGGCGGCCGCACCCGCACGGCGATCATCGCCTGCAGACCCCGGCCCATCGAGGCGAGGTCCACCTCTGCGTGGAAGCCGAGCAGCACGCCGCGCTCGCGCAGGGAGCGCACCCGCTCCAGACAGGTGGAGGGGGCGATCCCCAACTCCTGTGCCAAATCCCGGTTGGTACGCCGACCGTCCTGCTGCAGAAGCCGCAGCAACGCCGAATCAAGTTCGTCCATGTTCCGTCAATCTCCCGTCTTCCCGAATTATATTCGGCAAGTGTGCCATACACCCGTTGGATTGCTAGCGTGTGGGCCATCATTCCGTCCATGATTCGCCTTCCTGCGCGGTCTGGGCGGAGTCGGGGAGTGCGGACCGAAAGGGAGAACAGGGGTGGACGAGGGGAAAGCCAGGGGCTGGGCGATCTGTGCCGTGGTGGCGGCCGCGCTGTTCTGGAGCAGCTCGTACGCGGTGACCAAACAGGTCCTGGCGGACGTCGGTCCGCTGAGCATTGGGGCCATCCGCTTCACGCTCGCCGCCGCCCTGCTCGGAATCATGGTGCGCATGCGACGCAAGCCGGTCGCGCGGCCGAATGCCCGCCAGCGGCGAATGATCCATCTGAGCGGCCTGCTCGGCATCACGGTCTACTTCGTGCTGGAGAACGTAGGCGTCGAGCTGTCGACCGCCTCGGATGCCTCTCTGATCGTGGCCACCTACCCGCTGATGACCATGCTGCTGGAGCTTGTGGTCTTCCGGACCCGAATGCCGCTGCTCCGGGTCGGCGGTGTGCTGCTCGCCACCGTGGGCGCCTTCCTGGTCGTACGCAACGGAGCGGAAGTCGGCGGCAGCGAGCGCTGGTTCGGTGATGTCCTGCTGCTGCTCGGCGGACTGGTGTGGGCCGGGTACAACGTGCTGGGCAAGTACGCGGGCCGCGGTCAGGACGCGATGACGCTCACCTACCACCAGACCGTGGCGGGCGCCGCCGGCTTTCTGCTCGCTTCGCTCCTGGAGGCCGGGGACTGGCAGGTACCGAACGGGGCGGCCTCGGCACTTCTCGCCTATCTGGCCGTGGCATGTTCCGTCGGCGGCTTCCTTCTCTACAACTACGGCCTGCGCCGAATGACCTCGAGTGTCGCGGTCAACATCCTCAACCTCGTACCGGTGTTCGGTGTGCTCGGTGCCGTGGTGATCAACGGAGAGACAGTCCGGCTCGGGCAGGCCTTGGGTGGCGCGATCATCATCGCCGGTGTGGCGCTTGGAGTCATCGAACGCCGATCGACTTCCGAGGGAGCCGCGGTTCCCGAGCCGGCCGCGGTCGGCGCGCGCACCTGAAGGAGTCCGTCCTGGGGCACGGTGGCGCCGCCCCACCGGGAGGGATCCGGTCCCGGGGCACTGACCCGGGACCCGACGGCTACTCCGGCTGGTGTTCCGGGCCTCCGAAGTCCGGGCTGGTGTAGTCCGGACTGCTGAAGCTCGGCCGAGAGCCGCGGTCGCCGTCGTCCGGGCTGGAGAAACCCGGGCGGTCGTAGCCGAGGTGCGGGATGCGGCTGACCGGCGTGGACGGGGAGGTGTGGTGCACCGCGGCGGCCGCGCTCGGGTCGACGAGGGCCTCCCGG
This sequence comes from Streptomyces sp. NPDC045955, assembly GCF_056430805.1. NCBI lineage: Bacteria > Bacillati > Actinomycetota > Actinomycetes > Kitasatosporales > Streptomycetaceae > Streptomyces > Streptomyces sp. NPDC045955. Next base: position 75,033 of record NZ_JBWKKY010000002.1, on the reverse strand, counting down.
AGGAAGGGCACGATGCCGCGTTCCAGCAGGGCTTCGCGCCAGGCCTCCCTGGCCCGGTCCACCTCCCCGTGCAGCTCGCCGTGCGGGTCGCTTTCGGCCGTCGGCTTGTTGCGCAGGGCGGTGATCAGCAGTCCCACCGCGGCGACGAGGATCGCGACCGCGGTCACGGCGCCGAACACCCAGCCCGTGGTGAGCATGGTCCGGGCGAACGTCTGCTCGGGGTTGAGCATCTGAAGGATGTAGCCGACGAGCAGGAAGATCGCCGCGGCGGTTCCGGCCAGGACGGGAGCGAGGACGGCGACGACGGCGACGGCGCCCGCGCCGGCGGTCTCGGCGACCTCGCCCATGGTGGCGGTGAGGCCCGCCGCGCCCGTGTCCGGCTCCTCCGAGCCGGATGCGCGCACGGCCGGCCGGTCGGCCGGCGCCGGCCGGCGCTGTGCCTCGCGGACCTTGACGTAGTGCTGGTATTCGGTCGACGCGGCCGCCGTGATGAGCGCGGTGGCGTTCAGCGCCATGGTGCGCAGTTGCTCGGAGTTGAGCCGCTGTCCGACAGCGGCCAGTTCCGGACGGTGTGGTGCGGAGCGCAGCGCCTCATCGAGGATCCGCTCGTATTCCTGGCGGTCCTCGCTCAGCAGGTGCTGCGGAACGCTGTTCATGTGCATCCCCCGATGCTCCGTAGGGCTTGGGGCTCGGCATGCTGACGAGCCGTCGGGCAGAAACGGAGGGGAGCCTGCTACGGATAAACCGATGGTAGAGCCGTGAAGGTGGGCGGTGACAGGGGGTTTACCGAAATTGGCCCCTCACCGGTCCGGTCCTGTGACGGGAAACGCCTGCCCGGTGAACGTTCACGTACCCAGCGGCAGTTGCTGGACCAGCAGCTTTCCGGCCATGGTCACACCGCCGTCCATGGCGATGGCCAGTCCGTCGGCGTAGACGTGCGGCCCCTCGACCACGGGGTCGGTCCTCTCCTCGTCTTCCTCGGAGCCGACCTCGCCCAGGAGATACGGAATCGGGCTGTGACCGTGAACGATACGGCTGCCTCCGTACGTATCGAGCAGGGAGCGTACGGCGTCCGCGCCGCCCTCGTCACGGAAGGAGAACCGCTTGGTGAACTTGCGGAACAGGTCCCAGACCTCGTCCGCGTCGTTGCGCGTGAGCGTCTCGCGGACGGTGTCGTTGACCTCTTCGATGGAGCGGCCGTAGTCGAGATAGGCGGTGGTGTCGGAGTGGACGAGCAGGTGGCCGTCGACCTCCTCGACGGCGTCCAGACGGGCCATCCACTGCAGGTGGTGGTCCTGGAGGCGGTCCATGTCGGTCTTCTGGCCGCCGTTGAGCAGCCAGGCCGCCTGGAAAGTGGCGGTGCCGGCGCCGGAGTTGACGGGGGTGTCGCCGAACCGCTTGGCGCCGAGCAGCAGCAGCTCGTGGTTGCCCATGAGTGCCTTGCAGTAGCCGCCGGCCGCGGCGGCCTCGGCGGACAGCCGCATCACCAGGTCGATCACGCCGATGCCGTCGGGGCCGCGGTCGGTGAAGTCGCCGAGGAACCACAGCCGGGCGGTGCCCGCGCACCAGTGGCCGTCGGCGTCGAGGAGGCCCTTCTCCTGGAGGGCCGCCACCAGCTGGTCGAGGTAACCGTGCACATCACCCACGACGTACAGCGGGCCCTGCCCGGTGTCGGCCTGCGGGGCGGCGACGGTCTCGGGGTCGATGGCCACCTGGACGGTGTCGCCCCGGTTGATCACGGGCAGATCGCGCTCGGTCGGCGTGTACCCCTCGGGGTAGGTCTCCTCGGTCGGCGGGGCGACCTCGCCGGGGTGCGCGCTGTGGACGTACGGACCGGCCTCGTGGACGTACGCGGGCACCCGGAAGTCGCGCAGCGTCGCCGTCCGCTCCACCTCGGGTCCCTGACCGGCCCCCTGAGTCATCGACCCCTCCACCATCGCGCCGCAGCTGCACCGCATCGGACTGCCTGGTCGTAGCGGCCCGTGGGTGTCGTGGGCCCATCATAGGAATGCGGATCGCGCCATGTGATGACCCAGGGGTGGTGAATCAGAGCAAGAGTCCAGTTCACCGCGGCTTTCGCCCCGATTGAGCCGGGCTTCGACCACCGTGTGACCGTCCTCGCTTTCCTTGTCTTCGCGAGAACGATCCCTTCTCTCCGGGGGACCGGCCCTGTTTCTCCCCAGGAGTGCGCACTTTCGTTGACCCGATCGGGCGGGTTTAGGCCCCCTCGGGTGACCGCGGCGGGCTGACCGTCGTGCGCGGCGGGCGCCGCTGGGACGACGTGCGCACGATCAGCTCCGTCGGTATCACCTGCTCCACCGGGCGGTCGGAGTCCACTCCCTCGATGGCGTCGATGAGGAGCTGCACGACCGCCGTGCCGATGCGGCGCGGTTTCAGGGAGAGCGTGGTGATGGGCGGGTCGGTGTTGGCGTACACGGTGGACTCGCTGCAGCAGACCAGCAGCAGGTCGTCGGGTACGCGCAGGCCGTAGCGGCGGGCGGCGGCGAGCAGGTCGGTGCCGTTCGGGTCGAACAGGCCGTAGACCGCGTCGGGCCGGTCGGGCCGGGCGAGCAGCCGGTCGGCGGCGACGGCGCCCGCGCACGGATCGTGCGCCGGGTAGGCCTCGTACACCGGATCCTGGCCGACGCGTTCGCACCAGCGCAGGTAGGCGGTGGTCGACAGGTGGGTGTACGTGTCCGTGGTCGTACCGGTCAGCAGGCCGATGCGGCGGGCGCCGGCGTCGGCCAGGTGGTCGAGGATGCCGAGGACGGCGGCCTCGTGGTCGTTGTCGACCCAGGCCGTGACCGGCAGAGAGCCGGCCGGGCGGCCGTCGGAGACGACCGGCAGGCCCTGGCGGACGAGTTCGCTGACGACCGGGTCCTGGTCGGAGGGGTCGATGACGACCGTGCCGTCCAGGGCTACGTTCGACCACACGTCGTGGCGGGAGGTCGCGGGGAGGATGACGAGGGCGTAGCCGCGGGCGAGCGCCGCGGAGGTGGCGGCCCGCGCCATCTCGGCGAAGTACGCGAACTCGGTGAAGGTGAAAGGTTCATCCCCGTAGGTCGTCACGGTCAGGCCGATGAGTCCCGACTTGCCGGTACGGAGGGTCCGGGCGGCGGCCGAGGGCCGGTAGCCCAGCCGGTCGGCGACCTCACGGACATGGCGCCGGGTGGCGTCCGGGAGCCGGCCCTTGCCGTTGAGGGCGTCGGAGACGGTCGTGATGGACACTCCGGCGGCGGCGGCCACGTCTCTGATACCCGCCCGACCCGGCCGACTGCCTCGACGTGAGGTTTCCGCGCGGCTCACCTGGTGCTTCCCTGCTGCTGTCATGGCGAGCCGATAGTAGGGCTCATGCGGTGGGGTAGTGCGGACGCATATGCACGCGTTGACAGGCACGTTTCTGCATGATCATTCGGCCCCAATTGCTTTGGAAAACAAGGGCGTTGGCGTCTCCCATGCCAGTACCTGGCTTGTCGGCCCGCACGGGCCTGCCAAGTGGCCGATGTTGCGAAGAGGTCTCAACTCACCTGTACGGGGGATGCGCGCCACGGAGCGCACCACCGGCGCGTAGATATATGTGCGGCGCGCCCCTGCTTTCGTACGCCTTCGTACGGTGATGCCTCTGATGCCGGTGGGACGCACACGTGATGCCTGTGGGACGCACCAGGCCGGCCTTCGTCGCTCCGTCGTGGCTATACGCAGCGGCGCCGAATCCTCATAAGGTGAGGAGTATTGGATGTCGGCGGCGGTCATGGGCCGCCGGTCTTCGCGAGGAGGACTGCGGTGAGCGAGACGAGCCCCAAGCTGCGCGCCGAGCTGGAGGGGATCCCCACCTACAAGCCGGGCAAGCCGGCCGCGGCGGGTGGGCCGGTGGCCTACAAGCTGTCCTCCAACGAGAACCCCTACCCGCCGCTGCCGGGCGTGATGGAAACGGTGACGACGGCGGCCTGCGCCTTCAACCGCTACCCGGACATGGCCTGTACCGGGCTGATGAACGAGCTGTCCGAGCGGTTCGGCGTGCCCCTCTCCCACCTGGCCACGGGCACCGGGTCGGTCGGTGTCGCCCAGCAGCTGATCCAGGCCACCTCCGGCCCCGGCGGCGAGGTCATCTACGCCTGGCGGTCCTTCGAGGCGTATCCGATCATCACGCAGATCAGCGGCGCGACCTCGGTGCAGGTGCCGCTGACCTCCGGTGATGTGCACGACCTCGACGCGATGGCCGACGCGATCACCGACCGGACCCGGCTGATCTTCGTCTGCAACCCGAACAACCCGACGGGCACGGTCGTGCGGCGGGCGGAGCTGGAGCGCTTCCTCGACCGGGTGCCCGGTGATGTGCTGGTGGTGCTCGACGAGGCCTACCGCGAGTTCATCCGCGACCCCGAGGTGCCGGACGGTGTCGAGCTGTACCGGGACCGGCCCAACGTCTGCGTTCTGCGGACCTTTTCCAAGGCCTACGGCCTCGCCGGCCTGCGCGTCGGGTTCGCCATCGCCCACGAGCCGGTGGCCGCGGCGCTGCGCAAGACGGCGGTCCCGTTCGGGGTGAGCCAGCTCGCGCAGGAAGCGGCGATCGCCTCGCTGCGCGCCGAGGACGAACTGCTCGGCCGGGTCGGCTCGCTGGTGTGTGAGCGCACGCGCGTGGTCGACGGGCTGCGCGCCCAGGGCTGGACGGTGCCCGAGACCCAGGCCAACTTCGTGTGGCTGCGGCTGGGGGAGCGCACGGTCCCGTTCGCGGAGGCGTGTGAGCAGGCAGGTGTGGTGATTCGGCCGTTCCCCGGTGAGGGTGTGCGGGTGACGGTCGGGGAGACCGAGGCGAACGACATCTTCCTGAAGGTGGCGGAAGGGTTTCGCAGGGAGATCTAGGAACTGAGAACCGTTGGATGAGCCGGTCGGCGCCAACCGTCGACCGGTTCCACGCGTTTCGGGTCGCCGTCCCGCACGGTTGCGAGCAGACCGGGGTCGTCGTCGATGCGGCTCCGGACATTGCGCCTGTTTCACGTGAAACCGACGCTCCTGTATCGGACGATGCCTGCCGTTGATTCAACAATATGTTGAAGTCCCGGCCAGGAGTTGACTGTGACGGGGGAGACAGGGGACCCCCTCCGGGGCTCGAAAGTCCGTGCTGCATAATGGCTTGTGAATGTGAACGCTTTCACAAGCGTATGTAAGGAGCGGCGACGTGGACCTCGCTTTGGCGCCGGAGACCCTGGCGCGATGGCAGTTCGGCATCACCACCGTCTACCACTTTCTGTTCGTCCCCCTGACGATCTCGCTGGCCGCCCTGACGGCCGGACTGCAGACCGCCTGGGTGCGAACGGAGAAGGAGAAGTACCTCCAGGCGACGAAGTTCTGGGGCAAGCTCTTCCTGATCAACATCGCGATGGGTGTGGTCACCGGCATCGTGCAGGAGTTCCAGTTCGGCATGAACTGGTCCGACTACTCGCGATTTGTCGGTGACGTCTTCGGCGCGCCGCTCGCCTTCGAGGCCCTGATCGCCTTCTTCTTCGAGTCCACCTTCATCGGCCTGTGGATCTTCGGCTGGGACAAGCTGCCCAAGAAGATCCACCTGGCCTGCATATGGATGGTCTCGATCGGCACGATCCTGTCGGCCTACTTCATCCTCGCGGCCAACTCCTGGATGCAACACCCGGTCGGCTACCGGATCAACGAGGCGAAGGGGCGGGCCGAGCTCACGGACTTCTGGCTGGTGCTGACCCAGAACACCGCGCTCGCCCAGGTCTTCCACACGCTCACCGCGGCCTTCCTGACCGGCGGCGCCTTCATGGTCGGCATCGCCGCCTTCCACCTGGTCCGCAAGAAGCACGTCCCCGTGATGAAGACCTCGCTGCGGCTGGGCCTCGTCACCGTCGTCGTCGGCGGTCTGCTCACCGCGGTCAGCGGTGACACCCTCGGCAAGATCATGTACCAGCAGCAGCCGATGAAGATGGCCGCGGCCGAGGCGCTGTGGGACGGCGAGAAGCCGGCGCCCTTCTCGGTCTTCGCCGTCGGTGACGTCGACAAGGGGCACAACAAGGTCGCCATCGAGATCCCCGGCCTGCTGTCCTTCCTCGCCAAGGACGACTTCACCTCGTACGTGCCCGGCATCAACGACGTCAACAAGGCCGAGCAGGAGAAGTACGGGCCCGGCGACTACCGGCCCAACATCCCCGTGGCCTACTGGGGCTTCCGCTGGATGATCGGCTTCGGTATGACGTCGTTCGCCATCGGCCTGGCCGGGCTGTGGCTGACCCGCAAGAAGTTCATGCTGCCGCAGCATCTGCGGGTGGGTGAGGACGAGGTGCCGCACCTCGTGCTGCTGCCGAAGAAGGCCCTCAGCCCGACGCTCACCAAGTGGTACTGGCGCATCGCGATCCTCACCCTGGGCTTCCCGCTGATCGCCAGCTCCTGGGGATGGATCTTCACCGAGATGGGCCGCCAGCCGTGGGTCGTCTACGGCCTGTTCCAGACGCGTGACGCGGTCTCCCCCGGTGTCTCCCAGGCCGAGGTCATCACCTCGATGGTCGTCTTCACCACGCTGTACGCGATCCTCGCCGTCGTCGAGGTCAAGCTGCTGGTCAAGTACGTCAAGGCGGGTCCGCCGGATCTCACCGAGGCCGACCTCAACCCGCCCACGAAGATCGGCGGCGAGTCCCGTGACGCCGACAAGCCGATGGCCTTCTCGTACTAGGCCGAGGGAGCTGCACAGTCATGGAACTGCACGACGTCTGGTTCGTCCTGATCGCCGTCCTGTGGACCGGCTACTTCTTCCTGGAGGGCTTCGACTTCGGGGTCGGTGTGCTCACGAAGCTGCTCGCCCGCAACCGGCCCGAGAAGCGGGTGCTGATCAACACCATCGGCCCCGTCTGGGACGGCAACGAGGTGTGGCTGCTGTCGGCGGGCGGTGCCACCTTCGCCGCCTTCCCCGAGTGGTACGCCACGCTCTTCTCCGGCCTCTACCTGCCGCTGCTGCTCATCCTGGTCTGCCTCATCGTCCGGGGTGTCGCCTTCGAGTACCGCGCCAAGCGCCCTGAGGAGCACTGGCAGCGCAACTGGGAGACGGCGATCTTCTGGACCTCGCTGATCCCCGCGTTCCTGTGGGGTGTGGCCTTCGGCAACATCGTGCACGGCGTGAAGATCGACCAGGAGTTCAACTACGCCGGCGGCGTCCTGGACCTGCTCAACCCTTACGCGCTGCTCGGCGGTCTGGTCACGCTGGCGCTGTTCACCTTCCACGGGACGGTGTTCGTCGGGCTCAAGACGGTCGGGGAGATCCGGGAGCGGGCGCGGAAGCTGGCGCTTCGGGTCGGGCTGGTGACCGCCCTGCTGGCTGTCGCCTTCCTGCTGTGGACGCAGGCCGATCGGGGTGACGGAGCATCGCTCGTCGCGGTGGCCGTAGCGGTGGCGTCGCTCGTCCTGGCCCTGGTCGCGGCGCGGGCGGGGCGTGAGGGCTGGGCGTTCGCCCTGTCGGGGCTCACCATCGTGGCCACGGTGGCGATGCTCTTCCTGACGCTGTTCCCGAACGTCATGCCGTCGACGCTGAACCCGGACTGGAGCCTGACGGTCACCAACGCCTCGTCCAGCCCCTACACCCTGAAGATCATGACCTGGTGCGCGGCGGTCGCCACTCCCGTCGTGATGCTCTACCAGGGCTGGACGTACTGGGTGTTCCGCAAGCGGATCGGTACGCAGCACATCGCCGACCCCGTGCACTGAGGTGTGTTTCACGTGAAACCAATCGATCCGCGTCTGCTCCGGTACGCCCGTGCCACCCGGGGCTTCCTGGTGGCGGTCGTCGCCCTGGGTGCCGTCGGGGCAGGGCTGGTCATCGCGCAGGCGATGCTCATCGCCGAGGTGGTGGTCGGCGCGTTCCAGCACCGCATGGCGGTGTCCGAACTCGGCACTCCCCTGCTGCTGTTGGCCGCTGTCGCGGTCGGCCGGGCGCTGGTCGGCTGGCTCACGGAGCTCGCCGCGCACCGGGCGAGCGCGGCGGTGAAGTCCGAGCTGCGGGGGCGGTTGCTGGAGCGTTCCGCCCAGCTGGGGCCGGGCTGGCTGAGCGGGCAGCGGACCGGTTCGCTGGTCGCCCTGGCCACCCGGGGCGTCGACGCCCTCGACGACTACTTCTCGCGGTATCTGCCGCAGCTGGGTCTCGCGGTGGTCGTGCCGGTGGCGGTGCTGGCGCGGATCGTCACCGAGGACTGGGTCTCCGCGGCCATCATCGTGGGCACCCTGCCGCTCATCCCGGTCTTCATGGTGCTGATCGGCTGGGCCACCCAGTCCCGGATGGACCGTCAGTGGCGGCTGCTGTCGCGGCTGTCCGGGCACTTCCTGGACGTCGTCGCGGGGCTGCCGACGCTGAAGGTCTTCGGGCGGGCCAAGGCGCAGGCCGAGTCGATCCGGCGGATCACGGGTGAGTACCGGCAGGCCACCATGCGGACGCTGCGGATCGCCTTCATCTCCTCCTTCGCGCTGGAGCTGCTCGCGACGATCTCGGTGGCGCTGGTCGCCGTGACGATCGGCATGCGGCTGGTGCACGGCGAGATGGACCTGTACATCGGCCTGGTCATCCTGATCCTGGCGCCGGAGGCATATCTGCCGTTGCGGCAGGTCGGGGCGCAGTACCACGCGGCGGCGGAGGGGCTCGCCGCGGCCGAGGAGATCTTCGACGTTCTTCAGACGCCCGTGCCGGCCTCCGGTTCCGGGGCCGTGCCGGCGGGTGCGCTGGCCTTCGAGGGTGTGGCGGTCCGCTACCCGGGGCGGTCTTCGGACGCCGTGTCGGACGTCTCCTTCACCGTCGAGCCCGGGGAGACGGTCGCGCTGGTCGGGCCGAGCGGTGCGGGCAAGTCGACGCTGGTGAACGTCCTGCTCGGATTCGTGCCGCCGGCCGAGGGCCGGGTGCGGGTCGGGGGAGCCGACCTCGCCGACGTGGACCTGGAGCAGTGGCGGTCCCGGATCGCCTGGGTGCCGCAGCGCCCGCATCTGTACGCCGGGACGATCGCCGAGAACGTACGGCTGGCGCGGCCCGACGCCGACGACGACGCCGTACGGCGGGCGCTGCGGGACGCCGGGGCGCTGGAGTTCGTGGAGGCGCTGCCCGAGGGCGCGGACACCGTGCTCGGTGAGGACGGGGCCGGGCTGTCCGCCGGGCAGCGGCAGCGGCTCGCGCTGGCTCGGGCGTTCCTCGCGGACCGGCCCGTGCTGCTGCTCGACGAGCCGACGGCCGCGCTGGACGGGGCCACCGAGGCCGAGGTCGTGGTGGCTGTACGGCGGCTCGCGGCCGGGCGGACGGTGCTGCTCGTGGTGCACAGGCCGGCGCTGCTGGAGGTAGCGGACCGGGTGGTGCGGCTGACGGAGCCCGAGACCGCCGCGGTGCCTGCCGGGTCCGCAGCGGTCCCGCGTGCAGGGGCGGTTTCCGTCGAGGCCGAGGTGACCGCCGCGGCCTCTCCTGCGGAACCCGGCGGCCGGCCCGCCTCGGGCGGCGGCGTCCTCGCGCGCGTCCGCGCCATGTCCGGTGCCCGGCGCGGACGGCTCGGACTCGCCTTGCTCCTCGGGAGCCTCGCGCTGGGGAGTGCCGTGGGGCTCATGGCCACTTCCGGGTGGCTGATCTCGCGGGCCTCGCAGCAGCCGCCCGTGCTGTATCTGATGGTGGCCGTGACGGCGACGCGGGCCTTCGGGGTCGGGCGGGCCGTGTTCCGGTACGCCGAGCGGCTGGTCTCGCACGACGCTGTGCTGCGGATGCTGGCGGACACCAGGGTCGCGGTGTTCCGCAGGCTGGAGCGGCTGGCTCCTGCCGGGCTGCACCGGACGCGCCGGGGCGATCTGCTGTCCCGGCTGGTCGCGGACGTGGACGCGTTGCAGGACTACTGGCTGCGGTGGTTCCTGCCGGCCGGGGCGGCCGTCGTCGTGTCGGCCGCGTCCGTCGGTTTCACGGCATGGCTGCTGCCGGAGGCCGGGGCCGTGCTCGCGGCCGGGCTGCTGGCGGCGGGGGCCGGCGTGCCCCTCGTCACGGGTGCCGTGGCGCGGCGGGCCGAGCACCGGCTGGCGCCCGCCCGCGGGGTGCTCGCGACGCGCGTGGCCGATCTGCTCACCGGGACCGCGGAGCTGACCGTCGCCGGTGCCCTGTCCGCCCGGACCGCCCAGACACGCGAGGCCGACGGGGTCCTCACCCGGATCGTGTCCCGCGCCGCCACCGCCACGGCCCTCGGCGACGGGCTCACCGCCCTGATCTCCGGCCTGACCGTCACGGCCGCCGCCCTGGTCGGCGCGCAGGCGGTCGCGGCCGGGCGGCTGGACGGCGTGACCATGGCCGTCGTCGTCCTCACCCCGCTGGCCGCCTTCGAGGCCGTGCTCGGGCTGCCGCTCGCCGTGCAGTACCGGCAGCGGGTGCGCCGGAGCGCCGAGCGGGTGTACGAGGTGCTGGACGCCCCGGAGCCCGTGGGGGAGCCCGAGCAGCCCCGGCAGGCGCCCGCGTCGCCGTTCCCGGTCGTCGTCAAGGCACTGGCCGCACGGCACGCGGGGCAGGACCGGGACGCGCTCACCGGGCTGGACCTGACCCTCCACGAGGGCCGCCGGGTCGCCGTGGTCGGACCCTCCGGCTCCGGCAAGACGACCCTGGCGCAGGTGCTGCTGCGGTTCCTCGACGCGGACGCGGGCTCGTACACGCTGGCGGGCGTGGACGCGTACGGGCTCCGCGGGGACGACGTACGCAGGCTCGTCGGGCTGTGCGCGCAGGACGCGCACCTCTTCGACAGCTCGCTGCGCGAGAACCTGCTGCTCGCCCGGAAGGACGCCACCGAGGACGACCTGCGTGCCGCACTCGGCCGGGCCCGGCTGCTGGCCTGGGTCGGCGGCCTGCCCGACGGGCTCGACACGCTCGTCGGCGAGCACGGGGCGCGGCTGTCGGGGGGCCAGCGGCAGCGGCTGGCGCTGGCCCGGGCACTCCTCGCCGACTTCCCCGTCCTGGTGCTGGACGAGCCCGCCGAACACCTGGACCTGCCGACCGCCGACGCGCTCACGGCCGACCTGCTGGCCGCCACCGAGGGCCGTACGACCCTGCTCATCACACACCGGCTGGCGGGTCTGGAGGCGGTGGACGAGGTGATCGTGCTGGACCAGGGACGTGTCGTGCAGCGCGGGGCGTACGCGGCGCTGGTGGCCGTGGACGGGCCGCTGCGGGAGATGGCGCAGCGCGAGGCGGCCTCGGAATCGCTGATGGCCACGCCCTAGCAGGGCCCTACCGGCGTCGCACCGAGCCGCGCACTGGCTGGTCCGACGGCGCCGTACCGACCGCGTCTCTGGCAGGGCACGACCGGACTCGCACTGAGCCGTTCGGGGCCGCCGGTCCCCCGTCCGTACGAGACGAACAGGCCAGCGCGGCCCGGCTGGGTGACGATCACTGACATGCGCTCATATCGCCGCCATCGGTTGGTCGTTCCGGTTCTGCTGTGCGCACTGGCGGTGCTCGCGGCCCGGCCGACGGCGGCGCACAAGGAACCGGGCAGCGGCACCGGCGGGGACTCGGGGCTCAGCGCCGAGGTGGCGCGGCTGTACGAGGAGGCCGCCGTGGCGACCCAGCAGTACGAGGCGGGGCGCCAGAAGGCCGAGGAGCAACGGGCCAGAGCCCAGCGGGCCGAGGAACTCCTGGACGGTCAGCGGCGGCACATCGCGGCCCTGCACGAGGACCTGGGCCGGATCGCCCGTGCCCAGTACCGCTCCAGCGGCGGCCTGCCGGTGGCCGCGCAGCTGATCCTCGCCGAGGGCCCCGACGATCTGATGCGGGGCCAGCACGCCTTCTCACAGACTAATCTCGCCGTGAACAACGCGATCTCCAAGAGCCGCCGGGCCGAGGCACGGCTCGCCGCGGACGAGGCCAAGGCCGCGGCCCACTGGCAGGCGCTGGAGAAGCGGAACACCCAACTCGCCGCTCTCAAGGCGGCCATCGAGCAGAAGCTGGAAACGGCACGCTCGCAGCTCCAGGGGCAGGCGGACGCCTCGGCCGCCGCCGGGTCGTGCCGCGGGGCCGCGCGGCTGGACCAGCCGGAGACGGGGTTCACGAGCGCGTGGGTCGCGCCCGTGGAGGCGTACGAGCTGTCCGCGTCCTACGGCAGCGGGGGTGCACGGTGGTCGAGCCGGCACACCGGGCAGGACTTCGCGGTGCCGATCGGCACGCCGGTGCGGGCCGTGGGCACGGGCCGGGTCGTGAAGGTGTCCTGCGGGGGTGCCTTCGGCATCGAGATCGTGCTCAGACACGCGGGCGGCTACTACACGCAGTACGCCCATCTCGCGTCCGTCGCGGTCGACGAGGGGGAGCACGTCGAACCCGGCCAGTGGATCGGCCAGTCGGGCACCACGGGCAACTCCACCGGTCCGCACCTGCACTTCGAGACCAGGATCACGCCGGAGATGGGATCGTCCGTGAATCCGGTGTCATGGCTGGCGGCTCGCGGGGTGTCGCTCTGACTCCGCCGAGAGCCACCTATGCAGCCCGGTGAGCGCATCAGCGAGCACTACCACCCGGCGCATCCAGCCGCACCGCAGTCCCCTCTCCAGCAGTCCCACCTACGGCCGCGACGGCCACGGCAGTTCCGTGAGCAGCTGCTCGATCACGACCGCCACGCCGTCCTCGTTGTTCGCCACCGTCCGTCCCGAAGCCGCGGCGATCACGTCCGGGTGGGCGTTGCCCATCGCGTAGGACCGGCCGGCCCAGGTCAGCATCTCGACGTCGTTCGGCATGTCGCCGAAGGCGACGACCTGCTCGTGCGAGATGCCGCGCTCGGCGCAGCACAGGGCGAGCGTGCTGGCCTTGGACACACCGGGGCCGCTGATCTCGAGCAGGGCACTGGGGCTGGAGCGGGTGACGTTGGCCCGGTCTCCGATGGCGAGCCGGGCCAGCGTCAGGAAGGCGTCGGGGTCCATGTCGGGGTGGTACGCCAGGATCTTCAAAACCGGCTCCGCCGCCGCGCGGTGGTCCGCCGACAGCAGTTCCTCCGCCGGGGCGAGGCTGTCGGGGATCTCCATGTGCAGCTTGGGGTAGGCCGGTTCCTGGTAGAAGCCGTACGTCTGCTCCACCGCGTACACCGTGCCCGGAGCCGCGTCGCGCAACAGCCGTACGGCGTCCAGCGCGTTCGCCCGCTCCAGCTCCCGTACCTTCACGAACCGGTGGGAGCCGGGGCCTCCGTGCAGGTCGACCACGGCGGCGCCGTTGCCGCAGATCGCCAGGCCGTGGCCGTGCACGTGGTCGCTCACGACGTCCATCCAGCGGGCCGGGCGGCCGGTGACGAAGAAGACCTCGATGCCCGCCTCTTCGGCGGCGGCCAGCGCCGCCACCGTGCGCGGGGACACCGACTTGTCGTCGCGCAGCAGGGTGCCGTCGAGGTCGGTGGCGATCAGCCGCGGAGGAAGGGTGTCGGCCGCGGTATCGGGCTGTCGGGTCGCTGAGGTCACCCCGCCATTGTCCCGCATATGCCTGCACGGGCGTGCGGGAGCCCGCACAAGTGAGTGAATACCGCCCTCACCAGGACTTCCCGAGGGGTTTCCCGCAAGGCCCTCAGCGCAACTGCGCCGGTGCCTCCATGGCGATCTGCTCGAAGGCCTTCTCCTCCGCCGCGAAGGGCGAGTCGGGGATGGGCCAGTGGATCACGATCTCCGTGAAGCCCAGTTCCATGTGCCGGCCGGCGAAGTCGACGAAGGCGTCCAGGGACTGGAGCGGCCGGCCACGGTCCGGGGTGAATCCGGTGAGCAGGACCTTGTCGAGGTCGGCCATGTCCCGGCCGATCTCGGCGCAGATGTCGGCGAGCTTCTCCACCTGCCCGCGGATGGCCTGAACCGACTGTTCAGGAGTGCCGTTCTCGTACAGCTTGGGGTCGCCGGTGGTCACCCACGCCTGCCCGTACCGTGCGGCCAGCCGCATGCCGCGCGGCCCGGTCGCGGCCACCGCGAACGGCAGCCTGGGGCGCTGCACACACCCGGGGATGTTCCGTGCCTCGTGCGCCGAGTAGAAGTCGCCCTCGTACGACACCGCGTCCTCGCTGAGCAGCCGGTCGAGCAGCGGGACGAACTCGGCGAAGCGGTCGGCCCGCTCGCGCGGAGTCCACGGCTCATGGCCGAGCGCGGTGGCATCGAAGCCCGAGCCGCCCGCGCCGATGCCCAGCGTGACCCGCCCGCCGGAGATGTCGTCGAGGGAGATCAGCTCCTTGGCGAGGGTCACCGGGTGCCGGAAGTTCGGCGAGGTCACCAGGGTGCCCAGCCGCAGCCGGTCGGTGCTGGTCGCGGCGGCGGTGAGGGTCGGTACGGCACCGAACCAGGGGCCGTCCCGAAAGCTGCGCCACGACAGGTGGTCGTAGGTGTACGCGGTGTGGAAGCCGAGCTGCTCGGCACGCGTCCAGGCCGCACGACCACCTTCCTGCCAGCGGCGATACGGGAGGATCACGGTGCTCAGACGCAGACTCATGGCATCGAGCCTAAAGGAGCGCTGCGCGTGGCCCGTGTTTCACGTGAAACAGTCACCGTGAGCGGCGCGTCCCGCACGGCGTGTCAGTGAGGCCCGGGAAAGCGCAGATACCGCGGCGGTACGGCCTGGGTGAGCCACACGCCGTTCGCACTCACATGGAAGACATGGCCGTCACGGTGCATGGCGGCCGCGTCCACGGCCAGCACGACCGGCCGGCCACGGCGGGCGCCGACGCGGGTCGCCGTCTCGCGGTCCGGCGAGAGGTGCACGGCATGCCGGTTCATGGGCCTGAGTCCCTCGGCCCGGATCGCGTCCAGGGTGCGGGCGACGGTGCCGTGGTAGAGGTACGCGGGCGGAGTCGCCGTCGGAAGCCCGAGGTCGACCTCGACGCTGTGCCCCTGGCTGGCGCGGATCCGAGTGCCCTCGACGGCGAAACGCCGCTTGTCGTTGGTGGCGACGACATGGTCCAGCTCGGAACGGGTGAATCGGAAGCCATGGGCGGCGGCTGCGGCGATCAGGGCGTCGATCTCGACCCAGCCGCCCTCGTCCAGTGCCAGCCCGATCCGCTCCGGCTGGTGGCGCAGATGCTTCGAGAGGTACTTCGACACCTTGATGGTGCGACTTTCGTCCATCCCCTCAGGGTGCGGGAGAGACCTGAATCACGCGATTGGGTTTCCCCTGGGGGTTTGATCCACAGCCAAGGGGGGTTATCCACAGGCGAGTTCGAGAATTCTGTGGACAACTGGCCCCCCTCTCAAGCTACTTGGCATCACATCGGCGGCTTCAGCCGTGCGATCCCCCGCAGTGCCCCCGGCGCGAACCGCGACAGCCAGCGCGCGCCCCGCGCCTCCGGCGTGACCGGGACCACCGCCTCGTTGCGCGCCACCGCCCGCAGGATCGCGGCGGCGACCTTCTCCGGCGGGTAGTTCCGCAGCCCGTACAGGCGGGCGGCACGCTGCCGCAGCCGCTTCTCCTCACCTGCGTCGACCCCGGCGAAGTGCGCCGTGGACGTGATCGCGGTGTTGACGAAGCCCGGGCAGATCGCCGTCACGCCGATCCCCCGACCAGCGAGTTCCGCCCGCAGGCACTCGCTGAGCATCAGCACGGCCGCCTTGGAGGTGCTGTAGGCGGGCAGTGCCCGGGACGGCTGGTATGCCGCAGCCGACGCCACGTTCACGATGTGGCCGCCCTGCCCGCGCCCGGCCATCTGCCGGCCGAAGAACCGGCAGCCGTGGATCACACCCCACAGGTTGACGTCGAGGACCCTCTTCCAGTCCTCCGGTGTGGTGTCGAAGAAGGAACCGGACAGCCCGATCCCGGCGTTGTTCACGAGGACGTCCACCACCCCATACTCGGCGGTGACTTTCTCGGCGAGCTTCTCCATGGCCTGCTCGTCGGAGACGTCGACCGTCTCCGCCCAGGCCTCGGGAGCGCCGGCCAGGCGGGACGACTCGGCGGTGCGGGCCGCCGCCTCGGCGTTCCGGTCGACGGCCACCACGCGCGCGCCGTTCCCGGCGAACGCCAGCGCCGCCGCCCGCCCGATGCCGCTGCCCGCCCCGGTGACCAGCACGAGCTGTCCGCCGAACCGCTGGGCGTACCTGCCGCGCGCCACCCCCGGGGACCGCCCGCTCTCCACGGACGTCACGAACTCCTCGATCCACGAAGCCAGCTGATCGGGACGGGTGCGGGGGATCCAGTGCCCCGCCTGAACCGTCCTGCGGGTCAACTGCGGAACCCACTGCTCCAGCCCGTCCGTGAGCCGCTCCGACAGGAACCGGTCTTCCAGGGGCGTCACGATCTGCACAGGCGCGTGCGCGTACGCGTCCGTGCGGGGCCTGCGCAGCCGGGGCCGTACGTTGTCCCGGTACAGCCAGGCCCCGTGTGCCGCGTCCGACGGCAGGGACGAGGTCGGGTAACCATCCCGGGGCACCTTCTCGACGCGCTCCAGAACCCCGGGCCAGCGCTTGCCGAGCGGGCCGCGCCAGGCCAGCTCGGGCAGCGCCGGCGTCTGCAGCAGGTACACGTACCAGGACCTGGCGCCCTGCCCGAGGAGCTGGCCGATCCGGCGCGGGGTGGGGCGCTTGACGCGCTTGCTGATCCAGTGGCCGAAGTGGTCGAGGGACGGCCCGGACATCGAGGTGAAGGAGGCGATGCGGCCCTCGGTCCGCTTGACGGTGGTGAACTCCCAGCCCTGTACCGAGCCCCAGTCGTGCCCGACCAGATGCACCGGCCGGTCCGGGCTGATCGCGTCCGCGACGGCCAGGAAGTCGTCCGTCAGCTTCTCCAGCGTGAACCCGCCCCGCAGCGGGCGCGGTGCCGTCGACCGACCGTGGCCGCGGACGTCGTACGCCACCACGTGGAAGCGCCCGGCGAGACGCGCGGCGACCTCGGACCACACCTCCTTGCTGTCGGGATAGCCGTGGACGAGGACGATCGTCGGCCGTCGCGGATCGCCCAGTTCGGCCACGCACAGCTCGACTTCACCGGTCCGCACCCAGCGCTCCCGCGCTCCCGTGAGCAACGTCATCCGGCGAATCTGGCAGTTGTTAGAGACATCGTCAATAGGGCCCCCGGGCGGGTCACCGGTGTCATCCCGGTCGTGGTAACTCTCAAGAACCAGGTCCCCTAGGGGCCCGTACTACTCCAGGTTGACCTGAATACAGCTCTGCGGAGTGACGACCGCCACGAGCGCGGCCCCTACCTTCGAAGCGTGACTGTGATCGCGACCGAAAGCCTGAGCAAGCGGTTCCCCAGGGTGACCGCTCTTGACCGGCTCTCCGTGGACGTCGGGCCCGGTGTGACCGGACTCGTCGGAGCCAACGGAGCCGGCAAGTCCACACTGATCAAGATCCTGCTGGGTCTGTCCCCCGCCACCGAGGGCCGCGCCGAAGTGCTCGGCCTCGACGTCGCCACCAAGGGCGCCGACATCCGTGAGCGGGTCGGCTACATGCCCGAGCACGACTGCCTGCCGCCGGACGTCTCGGCCACCGAGTTCGTCGTCCACATGGCGCGCATGTCCGGCCTGCCACCCACCGCCGCACGCGAGCGCACCGCCGACACGCTGCGGCACGTCGGCCTGTACGAGGAGCGCTACCGCCCCATCGGCGGCTACTCGACCGGCATGAAGCAGCGCGTGAAGCTCGCGCAGGCCCTCGTCCACGACCCGCAGCTGGTCTTCCTCGACGAGCCGACCAACGGCCTCGACCCGGTCGGCCGCGACGAGATGCTCGGCCTGATCCGCCGGATCCACACCGACTTCGGCATCTCGGTCCTGGTCACCTCGCACCTGCTGGGCGAACTGGAGCGCACCTGCGACCACGTCGTCGTGGTCGACGGCGGCAAGCTTCTGCGCTCCAGCTCCACCACGGACTTCACCCAGACCACGACGACCCTCGCGATCGAGGTCACCGACACCGACGAGCATCCGGACGGCACCCGCGCGATGCGCGACGCGCTGCACGCGCGCGGGGTGAGCGTCGAGGACGGCAGCGGCCTGCCGGGCGCCGGCCACATCCTGCTGCTCACCGCCCAGGGCGAGGAGACGTACGACCTGGTCAGGGACGTGATCGCGGACCTCGGGCTCGGCCTGGTGCGCATGGAGCAGCGCCGGCACCACATCTCCGAGGTGTTCACGACCAGTGACCAGCACGAGCAGCGGAAGGAGGCGGTCGGCCATGGCGGTTGAGCACTCCACGGGCACACCCGCCCCGGCACCGGGTGACCAGACCCGCATCCACAACATCGGCTACCGCAGCTACGACGGCCCCCGCCTGGGCCGCGCCTACGCCCGCCGCTCCCTGTACTCGCAGTCCCTGCGCGGCTCCTACGGCCTCGGCCGCTCGGTGAAGTCCAAGGTGCTGCCGATGCTGCTCTTCGTGGTGATGTGCGTGCCCGCGGCCATCATGGTCGCCGTCGCGGTCTTCACCAAGGCCAACGCCCTGCCCGTCGACTACACGCGCTACGCGATCATCATGCAGGCGGTCATCAGCCTGTACGTCGCCTCGCAGGCACCCCAGTCCGTCTCGCGCGACCTGCGCTTCAAGACCGTGCCGCTGTACTTCTCGCGGCCCATCGAGACCGCCGACTACGTCCGCGCCAAGTTCGCGGCGCTCGCCTCGGCGCTGTTCATCCTCACGGCCGCTCCCCTGATCGTGCTCTACGTGGGCGCGCTGCTGGCCAAGCTCGACTTCGCCGACCAGACCAAGGGATTCGCACAGGGACTCGTCTCCGTGGCACTGCTCTCACTGCTCTTCGCCGGCATCGGCCTGGTCATCGCGTCCTTCACCCCGCGCCGCGGCTTCGGCATCGCGGCCGTGATCGCCGTGCTGACCATCACCTACGGCGCGGTCTCCACCCTCCAGGCCATCGCCGACGCACAGGGCAGCGGCGACGCCGTGCCGTGGATCGGACTGTTCTCGCCGATCACGATCGTCGACGGGGTGCAGTCCGCGTTCCTGGGCGCGACCTCCGCCTCCCCCAGCGGGGTGGGGCCGAGCACCGCCGAGGGCGTCGTCTACGTCCTTGTCGCCCTGGGCCTCATCGCGGCGAGCTACGGCCTCCTGATGCGCCGCTACAAGAAGGTGGGACTGTGACCACGCTCTCCATCGACCACGTCTCCCGCTGGTTCGGCAACGTGGTCGCCGTCAACGACATCACCATGACCATCGGCCCCGGCGTCACGGGCCTGCTCGGCCCCAACGGCGCCGGAAAGTCCACCCTCATCAACATGATGGGCGGCTTCCTGGCCCCCTCCACCGGCACGGTCACCCTCGACGGCCAGGCCGTGTGGCGCAACGAGCAGATCTACAAGCAGATCGGCGTCGTGCCCGAGCGGGAGGCGATGTACGACTTCCTCACGGGGAAGGAGTTCGTCCTCGCCAACGCCGAACTGCACGGGCTGGGCGCCAAGGCGGCCCAGAAGGCGCTCGCCACCGTCGAGATGGAGTACGCGCAGGACCGCAAGATCCAGACGTACTCCAAGGGCATGCGCCAGCGCGTGAAGATGGCCTCCGCCCTGGTTCACGACCCGTCCCTGCTCCTGCTGGACGAGCCCTTCAACGGCATGGACCCGCGCCAGCGCATGCAGCTCATGGACCTGCTGCGGCGCATGGGCGACGAGGGGCGCACGGTGCTGTTCTCGTCCCACATCCTCGAAGAGGTCGAGCAACTCGCCTGGCACATCGAGGTCGTCGTCGCCGGCCGGCACGCCGCCAGCGGCGACTTCCGCAAGATCCGCCGCCTGATGACCGACCGGCCGCACCGCTACCTGGTGCGCTCCAGCGACGACCGTGCCCTCGCGGCCGCGCTGATCGCCGACCCGTCGACGTCCGGAATCGAGGTCGACCTCGCCGAGGGCGCGCTGCGCATCCAGGCCGTCGACTTCGGCCGCTTCACGGCCCTGCTGCCGCGGGTGGCCAGGGACCACGGCATCCGGCTGCTCACGGTCTCGCCGTCCGACGAGTCCCTCGAGTCCGTCTTCTCGTATCTCGTCGCGGCGTAGGAGGCCCTGATGTACGACCCCACAGTCGCCCGGCTCACGTACCGGGCCCTGCTCGGCCGGCGCCGGGCCCTCATCCTCGGAGCCCTGCCGCTGCTGCTCATCGCCATCTCGGTGGTGGTGCGCTTTCTCGCGGGGGCGGACGACCAGACGGCGGCGGACCTGCTGGGCGGACTCGCCCTCGCCACGATGGTGCCGATCATCGGCGTCATCGCCGGAACCGGCGCGATCGGGCCGGAGATCGACGACGGCTCGGTGGTGTACCTGCTGTCCAAGCCGATCAAACGCCCGGCGATCATCTTCACCAAGCTGATCGTCGCGATCGCGGTGACGATGGTGTTCTCCGCGGTGCCGACGCTCATCGCCGGCTTCATCCTGAACGGCAACGGCCAGCAGATCGCCGTCGCCTACACGGTGGCCGCACTGGTCGCCTCCATCGCGTACGCGGCCCTGTTCCTGCTGCTCGGCACGGTCTCCCGGCACGCGGTGGTGTTCGGCCTCGTCTACGCGCTGGTCTGGGAGGCGCTGTTCGGCTCCCTGGTGCCGGGCGCCCGCACACTGAGCGTCCAGCAGTGGGCGCTGGCCGTGGCCCAGAAGGTCTCCGGCGGCGACCTGGTGACCTCGGACGTGGGCCTCACCACGGCGACGGTGCTGCTGGTGGCCGTCACGGTGCTGGCCACCTGGTACGCCGGTCAGAAGCTGCGCTCGCTGACCCTCGCCGGCGAGGAGTGACGTGCCCCGGCCCTGACGGGGGCTTCACCCCCGTCAGGGCACACTGGGCGAACGGTATGTAGGGATATCGCACGGAAGTCGGACGGCTGGGAGGGGACGGGGATGGCGGGCGAGAGGGCTCAGTACGACGACCGCGGGCAGTCGGGATCCGGGTCCGGAAACGACGCCTGGGACGACCTCGTCCTGGACGACGACTTCATACGCTCCGCCGGGACCGCCGAGCCGTCCGCCCGCGCCCGGATGCTCGCCGCGCGCTGGCGGCGCGAGGAACCGGAGCCGCAGCCGTGGCGCTCCGACGAGCCGCCTGCGGGCTGGTTCTTCAGCAAGGCCCGGCGGCGCAGGTGGCGCAAGCGCTGACCGACCCCCGACCGACCGCCGATTTAATCGGTGGCGTCCTTTTCGCCCGGCAGGCAGAGTAGTCGTGTCCCTGCCGGACGACGAGTCCGGCGTCACGTTCTGGGAGAGGAGCCGGACGATGTCCATGCACGGCAGTACGTCCAGCTCCCGTCAGGGCAGCCCGCGGCGGGTTCCGGAGTAATTCGCTACCCCTCCGTAGAGCCCGCCCCACACGGGGAGCTGCCCGGGGCGGCCGCTTCGAGCACGCGAATCGCACATCGCGTGAGGCCGCCCACCCGGAGGATTGGCCGAGTGGTAAGGCACTGGCTTGCGCTGTGCTGATCAGAAGCGAGTCATGGTCGGGTCGAAAGGCCCGCGCACGTTCGATCCGTGCATCCTCCGCCGCACCCGCGACACGAAGGCTCAGCCCAGCAACCGCTCCAGCACCACCGCGATGCCGTCCTCCTCGTTCGAGGACGTCACCTCGTCGGCCACCGCCTTCAGTTCCTCATGGGCGTCCGCCATCGCGACACCGTAGGAGGCCCAGGCGAACATCGGTATGTCGTTGGGCATGTCGCCGAAGGCGATCGTGTCGGCCGCCTTCACCTTGAGCCGGCGGGCCGCCAGGGACAGGCCGGTCGCCTTCGACAGGCCCAGGGGCAGGAGTTCGACGATGCCCTTGCCCGCCATGACGACGGTGACGAAACCGCCGGCGGTGCGCGTGGCCACCTCGCACAGCTCGTCGTCCGAGAGCGTCGGGTGCTGGATGTACAGCTTGTTCAGAGGGGCGGCCCACAGGTCCGACGCGTCCGTGAACGGCGTCGCGGGCAGGTTGCCGTGGACCGCGTACCCGGGACCCACCAGCACCTCGCCGTCCAGGCCGTCGCGGCTCGCCGCCAGATACAGCGGGCCGACCTCCGCCTCGATCTTGGCCAGCGCCACCCCGGCCAGCTGCCGGTCCAGCGTCACCGATGTCAGCAGCCGGTGGGCGCCGGCGTCGTACACCTGCGCGCCCTGGCCGCAGACGGCGAGTCCCTGGTAGCCGAGGTCGTCGAGGACGTGCCGGGTCCACGGGGCCGCGCGGCCGGTGACGACGATGTGCGCGGCGCCCGCCGCGGTGGCCGCGGCGAGCGCCTCACGGGTGCGGGGCGACACCGACTCGTCGGAACGCAGCAGCGTCCCGTCGAGGTCGGTGGCGATCAGCTGGTACGGGAAACCGGCGGTGGTCACTTGGCCACCGGTTCCAGGACCTCCCGGCCGCCCAGGTACGGGCGCAGCACCTCGGGTACTCGCACCGAGCCGTCGGCCTGCTGGTGGTTCTCCAGGATCGCCACGATCGTGCGCGGCACGGCGCACAGCGTGCCGTTGAGCGTGGCCAGCGGGCGGACCTGCTTGCCCTCACGGACGCGGATCGACAGGCGGCGGGACTGGAACTCGGTGCAGTCCGAGGTCGACGTCAGCTCGCGGTACTTGCCCTGGGTCGGGATCCACGCCTCGCAGTCGAACTTGCGGGCGGCCGAGGAGCCGAGGTCGGCGGAGGCGACGTCGATGACCCGGAACGGCAGCTCCAGCGAGGTCAGCCACTGCTTCTCCCACTCCAGCAGCCGCTGGTGCTCGGCCTGCGAGTCCTCCGGGGTGACGTAGGAGAACATCTCGACCTTGTCGAACTGGTGCACGCGGAAGATGCCCCGGGTGTCCTTGCCGTGCGACCCGGCCTCACGGCGGAAGCAGGGCGAGAAGCCCGCGTAGCGCAGCGGGAGGCGGTCGGCGTCGAGGATCTCGTCCATGTGGTACGCCGCGAGCGCGACCTCGGAGGTGCCGACGAGGTAGAGGTCGTCGTCGGCGAGGTGGTAGACGTCCTGGGCGGCCTGGCCGAGGAAGCCCGTGCCCGCCATGGACTGGGGGCGCACCAGGGCCGGGGTCAGCATCGGTGTGAAGCCGGCCGCGGTGGCCTGGGCCATCGCCGCGTTCACCAGAGCGAGTTCCAGCAGGGCGCCCACGCCCGTCAGGAAGTAGAAGCGCGAGCCGGAGACCTTGGCGCCCCGCTCCACGTCGATCGCGCCGAGGATCTGGCCGAGCTCCAGGTGGTCCCTGGGCTCGAAGCCATCGGCGGCGAAGTCGCGGATGGTGCCGTGCGTCTCCAGCGTGACGAAGTCCTCCTCGCCGCCCACGGGCACGTCCGGGTGGACGAGGTTGCCGAGCTTCTGGAGCAGTTCCTGGGTCTCGGCGGCCGCGGCGTCGCGTTCCGCGTCGGCGGCCTTGACGTCGGCGGCGAGCTGGCTCGCCTTCTTCAGCAGCTCGGCCTTCTCGTCCCCGGACGCCTTGGGGATGAGCTTGCCGAGCGCCTTCTGCTCGGCGCGCAGCTCGTCGAAGCGGACGCCGGACGACCTGCGCCGCTCGTCGGCAGACAGGAGGGAGTCGACGAGCGCGACGTCCTCTCCACGGGCGCGCTGGGACGCGCGCACACGGTCGGGGTCCTCACGGAGCAGGCGAAGGTCAATCACGTGCTCAAGGCTACCGGTGCGGGGTGACCGTCCACGACTCACTATTCAGGTGTGGCTTACGTACCGCTATGAGGGAATTGCGCACTGTGTCAATAAAACGACCACCTCTCCCCGGAACGGGGCATCGGCAGGGCGCGGCATTGACTCGAATCCCTTGTGGGGAACGGGACTTGGACTCCGGTTGTCCACAGGGGTCCACACTCGCCGAAAAGTTATCCACAGGCTGTGTGGAAGATCTGTGGACTTCGGAATTGATCACTCCGGAAGGTCCCGTCAGGTCGAAGAATTCCCGATGCAAACCTGCTCTACCCTCACTTTCGAGTGGAAATGGGTCACCCCGAAGAGTTACGCAAGGGAAAACGGTGGACGAAGGGTGACCTACCCGTCGATGGATGCATCGGAGGCCTGTAGGGCGATTTGTCGACTGACTCACGCTTCGTTGTCGACTTGTCCCCAGGTCGAGAACCTGGCCTGTGGATAACTTCTGTGGACAACGACAATCAGCAGGTACGACCGACCTGAGACCCGCTGGGAACCGGGCTAGAACCGGCCGTCCTGGCATCGTGCGACCCAGTCCGCCGCCGCCACGAACTCGTCGTCCGACGTCCCCAGCCGCGGCGGCTGGACATCCCCGGGCTCCATGTCCGCGCGCGGATACGAGCCGAGGTAGCGCACCTGGAGGCAGATCCGCTTCAGGCCCATCAGGGCCTCCGCCACCCGGCGGTCGGAAATGTGGCCCTCGGCGTCGATGCAGAAGCAGTAGTTGCCGATGCCCGCGCCGGTGGGCCGCGACTGGAGCAGCATCAGGTTGATGCCGCGGGTGGCGAACTCGCCCAGCAGATCGCGCAGGCCGCCGGGGTGGTCGTCGCGCTGCCAGAGCACGACGGAGGTCTTGTCCGCGCCGGTGGGTGCCGCGGGCCGGGCGGGCCGGCCGACCAGCACGAATCGCGTCTGGGCGTTCTCCGCGTCGTGGATCCCGGTCTCCAGGGCCTCCAGGCCGTAGCGGGCGGCGGCGAACTCGCCGGCGAAGGCGGCGTCGTACTGGCCCTCCTGGACCAGCCGGGCGGCGTCCGCGTTGGAGGCGGCCGACTCCCAGTGGACGTCCGGCAGGTGCTTCTTCAGCCAGTTGCGCACCTGCGGCTGGGCGGCCGGGTGGGCGGAGACCGTCTTGATGTCGGACAGGCTGGTGCCGGGGCGGACCAACAGCGCGAAGGTGATCGACAGCAGCACCTCGCGGTAGATCATCAGCGGCGCGCCGGCGACCAGCTCGTCGAGAGTGGTGGTGATGCCACCCTCGACGGAGTTCTCGATCGGCACGAACGCGGCCTCGGCCTCGCCGGCGCGTACCGCGTCGAGCGCGGACTGGACGGACACGTACGGGATGAGCTCCCGGGTGGCGGCCTCGGGAAGCGTGCGCAGGGCGACTTCGGTGAAGGTGCCCTCGGGGCCGAGATACGCATAGCTCGCTGGCATGACCTCACCCTAATGGGCTTGCGGAAGCGCTATCCCCCACAACCCGCACATCGCTCGACCCTCACCCCTCGAGCAACTTCTGCCCCACGTACTCGCCCTCCGGGGCCCCACCGGGCACCGCGAACAGCCCGCTCGACTCGTGCCGGATGAACCGCGACAGGGCGTCGCCGCGGTCGAGCTTGCGCTGCACC
This sequence comes from Streptomyces sp. NPDC045955, assembly GCF_056430805.1. Lineage (NCBI taxonomy): Bacteria > Bacillati > Actinomycetota > Actinomycetes > Kitasatosporales > Streptomycetaceae > Streptomyces > Streptomyces sp. NPDC045955. The sequence goes on along the minus strand of NZ_JBWKKY010000002.1, from coordinate 49,854 downwards.
GGCACGAAGCCGCGCAGCGGGTCGGCCTGCCAGCAGATGAAGAGCAGGCCCGCGTCCGGGACGCCGTCCTGGTCGATGCCGTCGTGGAAGGAGAACGGGCGGCGGAGCATCGCCGCGCCGCCGTTCTGGTCGGGCCGGGTGATCCGGGCGTGGGCGTTGATCGGGACGACGAGGTTGCCCTTGGCGTCCGTCTTCTCCAGATCCATCGCGGTCGTCTCGGTGCCGCCGGACAAGGCCGCCCCGTCGGACTTACGGCGGCCGATCACGTCTTCCTGCGCCTTGACGGAGAGCTTCTCCCAGTCGTCCAGGAGCATGCGGATCCGGCGTACGACGGCGTAGGAGCCGTTCGCCATCCAGGCCGGTTCGCCCTTCTCGGGCACGAAGATCCGCTGGTCGAAGTCGGGCTCGGACGGCTTCGGATTGCGGGTGCCGTCGATCTGGCCCATCAGGTTGCGGGCCGTCATGGGGTGGGCGGTGGCGCCCGGCGAGCGGTTGAAGCCGTTCATCTGCCAGCGGACCCGGGCCGCCGAGCCCGCGTCCTTCTGGATGGCGCGCAGGGCGTGGAAGGCCACGAGGGCGTCATTGGCGCCGATCTGCACCCACAGGTCGCCGTTGCTGCGGTTCTTGTCGAGGTGGTCCGAGGAGAACTCGGGCAGCGGGTCCAGGGCGGTCGGGCGCTGCTTCTCCAGGCCGGTCCTGCCGAAGAAGCTGTGGCCGAAGCCGAAGGTGATGGTCAGCGACGAGGGGCCGGCGTCGCGGGCCACGTCGGTGTCGTCGTGCGGGCTCGGCTCGCCCGCCATCAGCCGCCGGGCCGTCTGCGACCAGCGACGCAGCAGGGCGGCGGCTTCCTTGCGGCCGGCACCCGCCGCCAGGTCGAAGGCGATGAGATGGCCGCGGGCCTGGAGGCCGTCGGTGATGCCGGGCTGATGTTTCCCGTGAAACATCGCCCGGTCGGTGCCGAGTGAGGTGAGCGGAGCGGCGGCATCGGAGGGGGCGGCGGCGTATCCGACGGCCGCCCCCGCCGTGCCGAGCACGAGCCCGGTGGCACCGGCGGTGCCGAGCAGGCGGCGCCGTGAGATGCCATCGCCGGCCGGGGCCGCTTCGGTGCCCGCCGGGGTGGTGCGGGGAGTGCGGGTTTCCGGAATGGACTGGTCAGCCATGGTGGTTCAGCCGATCTGCGCGTTCTTGGAGACGGTCACCTCGTCGATGTCGGAGGTCCGCACGGTCACGTCGACCTTCCAGTCGCCGGCCATGGGGATCTGCACTCCGTTCGCCGACCAGTGTCCGGTTGCGAGGTGGTCGGGGACGACGGGCAGCGGCCCGAGGTTCTTGGCCTTGAGGGTGAAGTCGACCTTCACCTCGGGGATGTCGAAGGCCCGGCCATTGGGCCGCTCCACGTAGACGTGCATCTCGTTGTCGCCCACGCGTGCGGGGTCGAGGTCGACCGTGACGATGCCCTTGCCGTCCTTGCCGCCGGTGTCGAAGGGCATGTTCAGGGTCAGCGCCCCGGACGCGCCCGTGTCGGGCGCGGTGGACGCGGAGGATGACGTGGCGGCCTTGGCCTCCTCCTCCGTGCGTCCGGGCTCGGTCTGGGTGAGGACGGTGGTGACGGCGAGCAGGACGACGGCGATGCCGGCCTCGGCCAGCACGGAGCGGCGCAGCCCGAAGCGGTCGGGGTCGGCGTCCCGCAGTCGCTTCTGCCGGGCGGCGTCCCGGGCGGCCCGCTGCCGGGCGAGCTGCGCGGCCCGCTCGGTGTCGGCGGGCTCGGAGCCGGGCTGTTCACCGGCGTCGGAGCCGGCCTCTGTGCCCGTGCCGGGCCGGTCATCGCCGGTCACGGCGGACTCGGCGTCGCCGGCACTGTCACCGGAGGTATCGCCCCCTGATCCGGCGGAGGCATGGGCTCCCGCTCCGGTGGAGGCATCGGCCATGGCTCCGACCCGCGCCTTCTCCCGCTCCGCCGCTGCCGGCACCGCTTCCGCCAGCCGCCCGGTCCACCGTCGCGAGATCCACGCGACGCCGACCAGGACGGCCACGAGGGCGATCTTGGCGAGGAGCAGCTGTCCGTAGCGGGTGTCGGTGAAGGCCGACCAGGAGCCGAGCTGGCGCCAGGACTGGTACGTCCCGGTCGCGATCAGCGCAAGGACGCTGCCGAAGGCGACGCGGGAGAAGCGGCGTACGGCCGACGCGTCGACGGGCGCGTCGGCCGGTGCCCGGTACAGGGCGACCAGCAGCGCGCCCAGCCCCCCGAGCCACGCGGCGACGGCGAGCAGATGGAGGACGTCGACCGGCATGGCGATGCCCGCCTGGAGTCCGACCGAGGCGTGCTCGGACATCGCCCAGCTGGCGGCGAGCCCGGCCGCCACGACGACGCCGCCGATGGCGAGCCCGAAGGTCAGGTCCCGCTTCTCCTGGGGGTCCTCACGCTTGTCGTAGGCCCCGAACAGCACGGCGATGAACAGTGCCGCCGCGGCGAGCAGCAGCAGCCGGGACACCAGGGCGGCGCCGGTCTTGGTCTCGAGCACCTGCCCGAGCAGGGACAGGTCGAAGACGTCGGCGACCTTCCCGGAGCCCGTGAAGGAGCCACGCAGGAGCAGCAGGGCGAGGGTGGCGGCGGTGAGCGCGAGCCACCCGGAGACGACGAACCGCTGCACGGGCCGTACCCCCGAGCCGCGTGGCCAGCAGGCGAGGACGAAGGCGGCGCCGCCGGCCAGCACGATGAACCCGGCGTAGGACACATACCGCCCGAAGCCGTACAGCCAGCCGACGAGGCCGTCGTCGGCGTTCTGCCCGGAGACCGACACGGAGGTCTTGGAGGGGGCGCCGATGGAGAAGGTGTAGGCGCCGGCGACGGGGTGGCTGTCCGCGGACACCACCTGGTAGGCGACCGTGTAGGTGCCGTCGGGCAGGCCGGAATGGAGCCGCACGGCGTACGTGGTGCCGCTGACGTTGGACGGCTCGCCCGCGTCGACGCGCTTGCCCTCGGGGTCGAGCACGCGCAGCGAGTCGCCGGACATCGCGACCTGCTCGGAGAAGGTGAGCGAGATCCGGGCCGGGGCCTTGTCGACCACCGCCCCCTGCGCGGGGTCGCTGCCGGTCACCGCGGCGTGCGCGAAGGCCGGTCCGGCGCCGGCGAGGAGTGCGCAGGCCGCGACCAGGAGCAGCAGCACCACGGTCCGGACGCGGGGGGCGATGGTCTGCGTCACAGTGGTCCCTCCCTCAGTGTCCGGTCTTCGGGGTGTAGGTCGCCGACTTCACCGGCATCTCGACCTCCACCGGGCCGGAGTGGGCGAAGTGGAGCTCGACGGAGACCGTCTGGCCTTCCTTCGGCTTGCGCTTCAGCTGTTCGAACATCAGATGGTTGCCGCCGCTCTTCAGCACGAGTTCGCCGTGCGCGGGGACCTTCAGGCTCTTGACCTCCTGCATGGCCGAGCCGACGGTCTCGTGCACGGTGACCTGCCCGGCCACGTCGCTGGTGACCGAGGTCAGCTCGTCGGCGGCCCCGCCCTTGTTGGTGACGGTGAAGAAACCGGCCGCCATCTCGTCGGAGACGGGCTGCGGCATGTACGCGGAGCCCACGGAGAGTTCCGCCTTACCGCTGCCGGCACCGGAGTCCCCGGAGTCCGAGTCCGAGCCGCCGCAGCCCGCCAGGGCCAGTGACCCGGCTATGACGAGGGCGGCCGGGCCGAGTCGCCGCCTCACGGGTTCTCCCCCTTGGCGATCTTGGGGAGGTCCTTGGTGTAGTCGTCGACGGTGGCGTCCTCGCCGTAGAGCACATAGCCGCCGTCGGTCTTCGGCGAGAAGGCGATGACCTGGGTGCCGTGCTCGGAGACGGTCTTGCCGTTCTTGTCCTTGTGCGGCGGGTCGATGGAGATGCCGAGGGTGCGGGCGCCGGCCTGGATGGTCGGGAAGTCGCCGGTGAGGCCGATGAACTGGGGGTCGATGCCCTTGAGCCACTTGCCGAGCTCGGCCGGCTTGTCGCGGTCCGGGTCGGTGGTGACGAACACGACGCGCAGGTCGTCCTGTTCGGCCTTGGGCAGCTGCTTCTTGGCAACGGCGATGTTGCTCATCGTCGACGGGCACACGTCGGGGCAGTGGGTGTAGCCGAAGTAGATCAGCGTGGGCTTGCCCTCGGTCTCCTTGCGGAGGTCGTACTTCTTGCCCTGGGTGTCGGTGAGGACCAGGTCCGGCTTCTCGAACGGCTTGTCGAGGACGGTGGCGGCCTTCTCGCTGCCGGCCTGCTCCGACACGACGGCGACGGGCTTGTCGCTGTCGTTGCCGCTGCCGCAGGCGGTGAGGGTCAGGGAGGCCGCGGCGAGCAGAGCGGCCGCGGCGAAGGTCTTGGTGCGCATAGAAAAATGTCCCAGATATCGGTGACCCGGCGCGCACCGGGGTGCCCCGCCCGGGGCGGGAACCCGGCGCGCGCCGTGCAACGGAAACGGCGTCAGGCGTTGGTGCGCCGACGCCCGGCCAGTACGCCGTAGGCGACGCCCGCCGCGCCGACCACGATGCCGACGATGCCCAGGACGCGGGCGGTGGTGTCGGTGCCGCTGGAGGAGGCGGTGTCGGCGGCGGTGTCGGCGGAGGCCTTCTCGGCCGACTTGGCGTCGGAGGCCTCGTCGCCCGAGGAGGCGTGGTGCCCGTCCTCGGAGGCGGCCGACAGCTCCAGCACCGGGGCCGGGTTGTCGGGCTCCTCCTGGCCCTCCTGCGGCACCTCGATCCAGCGGACGACTTCCTTGTTGGAGTACGTCTGGAGGGCCTTGAAGACCAGCTGGTCGGCGTCCTCGGGCAGTTGGCCGATCGAGACCGGGAACTTCTCGAAGTAGCCGGGCTCGACGCCCTTGCCGTCGGCGGTCCAGGTGACCTTGGTGACGGCCTCGGAGATCTTCTCGCCGTGCAGCTCCAGCGGCTTGTCCAGCTTGGACTTGGTGACGTCGATCTTCCAGCCGGGCATCGGCTCCGGCATCACCGAGGCCAGCGGGTGGTCGGTGGGGAAGATGACCTCGAGCTTGGTGGTCGAGGCGTCGTCCCGCTCGTTGGGGACCTTGAAGTCGACGACCGCGTAGCCGCCCTTGGCGGCGGCGCCCTCGGGCTGCACGCTGACGTGCGCGAAGGCGGGGACGGACAGGGCGAGAACGGTGACACCGGCGGCGGCACCGGCCGCGGCGATACGGGAAGCCTTCATTGGAAGGGAACACTCCGCTGTGAGTCGAGTCGGGAGGGTCAAGAGGGATGCGCGCACGCGCGCGTGCCGCACGACGGCGGCCCCTCCAAGCCGTCCGAGTCATCCGAATCATCCGGATCGTACGGAAAGGCGGAGTGATGGTCGCGTCGCGTCAGGCGGCGAGGGCGAGTGCGGAGGCGCGAGCCGTGGCGGTCGGCGGACCGCGCCGGATCACCGTGTGCTGAAGCGCGGTCATGCGCGGCATCGCAGGCGCGGGCCGCACGGCGTGAGCGGGGCGCGGACCTGCTTCCGGCGCTCCCGGCAGCCCGGCGCGCAGGGCGCGCACCAGCGCGAGGGCGGCCCACAGGGAGCGCACGAGCGCCCCTTCCGTGACCCCCTGCGCCGACAGTTCGGTGAGCCGCAGCAGGGCCAGGTCACCATGGCGCAGCAGCCAGCCGGCGGCGATCGCCGCGAGGACATGGCCGAGCAGCATCGGCAGGGACGGCCACAGCGAGGCCGACGCCCCGGCGTCCGAGGCCAGCTGCGTGTGCGCACCCGTGGACGGCTGGATCCGGGCGTCGGTGAGGATCTTGTGTGCCTGCGCCGGGCTGATCGCCGCGGCCGTCGTGCCGCACACCAACCGCGCGGCCTGCTGGACCAGCGCGGCGTCACCCGTGCCCGCGGGCGCCGACGATGTGACGGCGGCCGTGCCGTGCTGACCGAGTCCGAACAGCGTGTGCAACACCGTCTGACCGGCCGCGAGCAGCGCCGCGATCCCCGGCAGCGAGCGCACACGCCCGGCGAACGGCGCCGCCACGGCGAGCACCCCGAGGAACCCCGCGCCCAGCGTCCACAGCGGAATGCCGTCGCAGGAGGCGAGCGCGTGACCTGCCCCGGCCAGCACGACACAGACCGCGGCGAACACCGCGGCCCGCAGGATCCGGAGCGTGAGTCCGGAGCGCGTCGCGCACGCGTGGGGGGCAGTCATGGCGGGCTCATCATCGCACTGGCCACCCAGGCCTCGTGCGGCAGGTCCGCAAGATGCCGTACGACCGGAACGTCACCCTCTGGCCCCGCCTGTCCCTCCACATACACCGATCAGGGCTAGGGCGCATCCGCCGTATGGGCGGCGTCACGTCAACTTCACGCTTACATACGGGGACTCAGGGCAATACGTAACGGTATGTCGAGCCGCGGCCAGGAGGCTGGAGCATGAGCATCTGGTGGTCACTCCATCTGCGGCGCGAAGCTGCGAGCGTGCCGCTCGCCAGGCGCCTTCTGATCGGCACGATGGAGACCGCGGGCGTCGATCCCGATATCTCCTACGACCTTTCCGTCGCCCTCAGTGAGGCCTGCGCGAACGCCGTGGAGCACGGTGGGGACACGGCACGTGGCGGTCCCGGTTCGGAGGCGTACCGGGTCACGGCGTACCTCGACGGCGAGAAGTGCCGGATCGAGGTCGCCGACGCGGGCCCTGGATTTCCCGCGGCTTCCGCCGGCCGGTCCCGCCCGCCGGTCCTGCCCGCGCACACCGACGCGGAGAACGGCAGAGGGCTGTGCCTCATCGAGCAGCTCGCCGACCATGTCCACATCGGCAACAAGCCGGGCCGGGGCGGGGCCGTGGTGAGCTTCGACAAGGTCCTCAAGTGGCGCAAGGACGCCGCGCCGCTGATGGCGGTCTGACCTCCGCCGACGCCCGATCGGCTCGGAGGCGGTGTTTCACGTGAAACGTCCGCCCCCTGACCGTCCGCCCCCTGACGGCTTGCCCCCTGACCGTCCGCCCCCTGACGGCTCGCCCCCTGACCGTCCGTCTCCCTAGAGCGCACCCCAGTCCAGCGTCGTGCGTGCCAGCTCCGCCACCTGCGTGAGCAGCGCCAGCCGCGCCGCGCGGACCGCCGGATCCGGGTCCATCACCAGCACCTCGTCGAAGAAGGCGCTGATCGCTTCGACCAGCGGGGCGGAGACCTCGATCAGTGCGCCGAGATCGTCCTCACGGCCGTGCAGGGCCTGGCGTACGGCCTCGGCGTGCTCGGCGAGACGCAGCTCGGCGGGCGCCGTCAGCAGGGACGGATCCGCCGCCTCGACGCCGCCCTCGGGGAGGATGCGCACCACCCGCTGGAACGCGGCAGCGAGTGCCTCGAACTCCTCCGTGCCGATGTGCCGCTCCAGCGTGGCCAGGGTGCGGTCGGCGTGGGAGGGCCGGTCGGCCCACACCAGGACGGCCTGCACGAGCCGGTGCTCGTGCCCGGCGTCCGTGAGCTGCTGCTCGTAGCGCCGGGTGATCAGCTCGGCGGCCTCGGCGACCCGCTCGGCCGGCACCTCGACGCCCTGCGCGGCGTACCGTACGGCCGCCGCGCGCAGCCCTTCGCTCACTCGCACCCCGGCCACGGCGGGAAGACTCCGCAGCACGTTCAGCAGGCCGATCGCGGCCCGGCGCACCCCGTACGGATCGGAGCTCCCGGTCGGCGCGGCCCCGATCACGAACATGCCGGTCACCAGGTCGAACCGGTCGGCGAGCGACAGCACGGCACCCGCGTCCCCGGCCGGCAGGGCGCCGCCGGCGGAGCGCGGCAGCTCCATCTCGGCCAGGGCCCGCGCGACCTCGGCGGACTCACCGGCCCGGCGCGCGTACTCCTCGGCCATCACCCCGGCGAGTCCGGAGAACTCGATCACCATCTGCGACGCCAGGTCGAACTTGGCCAGCGCACCGGCACGCCGGACGACGTCCACCGCCTCCTGCGGAAGCCCGGCCCGCCCGGCCAGGTCCACGGCGAGGGAGGCGAGCCGGTCGGCGCGGTCGGCGACCGTACCGAGCCGGTCCTCGAAGGTCAGCTTGTCCAGCCGGCGCCGGAACTCCGCCGGCGGCACCTTCAGATCCGCCCGCCAGAAGAACGCGGCGTCCTCGTAACGGGCCCGCAGCACCGCCTCGTTGCCCGCTCGCACCACATCGTCGTCGCACAGGGCGTTGGCGAAGGTGACGAAGTGCGGCATCAGCCGCTCGCCGTCCAGCACCGGCAGATAGCGCTGGTGCTTGCGCATCACGGTGGTCAGGACGCTCGCGGGCAGTTCGAGGTAGCGCTCGTCGAACGACCCCCGCACGGCGTACGGGAACTCCAGGATGTCGGTGATCTCGTCGATCAGATCGGCCTGCCCCTCCACGTCGATCCGCCCGCCCACCTCGGCCGCCGCCTCCAGGGCACCACGGACCACCGCGCCGCGCCGGGCGTCCCGGTCGAGCAGGATGCCGTGCATGTGCAGGAAGTGCGGGTAGCCCTCGGCGGAGGTCACCCGTACCTCCGGGTAGGGGGCCTGGCGCTGCACCCGCGTCGTGTCGCTCGCGGCGAGCGAGGAGACCACCACGGGCAGGGGAGTACGGCCCAGCAGGGCGAGCAGCCAGCGCACGGGCCGTGAGAACGACAGACCCGGGTCGCTCCACCGCATGTTGCGGCCGGCGCGCAGCCCCGACACGACCTCGGCCAGCAGATCGCTGAGCACCTCGACGGCCGGACGGCCCTCTTCGTGGCGGGTGACGGCCACGTACTCGACACCCTTGACGTTGACGATCCGCACGTCGGTCGGCTCGGCCCCCTGACTGCGGGCGAAGCCCAGCAGGGCAGGTGTCGGAGCGCCGTCCTTGAAGGCGGCAGCGACCTTGGGGCCGCGCACGGTCCGCATGGTGTCGCGCTCGCGCGGCTGCACACCCTCGACGGTGATGACGATCCGGCGCGGCGTGGCCATCACGGTGATCGCGCCGTGCCCCAGCCGGGTCGCGGCCAGCTTGGCGGTGACCGACTCGCGCACCGCCTCGGTGGTGGCGGGGACGTCGGCGTACGGCAGTTCCTCCACGCCGATCTCGAACAGCAGTGTCTCGGCGTCGGGCACCTTGGGCAGCGCGGCCCGCTGGGCCGGGGCCGGAGCGGCCGCCACCCCGAGCGGATGCTCCAGGGCCGCCCGCCGCCGCTCCCACAGCTTGGCCGACTCGTGCGTCAGGCCGCGCATCAGCGCGAACGCCTTGGCCCGCTCGGTGGTGCTGATCGCGCCGCGCGCGTCGAGCACGTTGAAGGTGTGGCTGCACTTGAGCACGTACGTGTACGCCGGGACCGGCAGCTCCAGATCGAGCAGGCGCCGGGCCTCGGCCGCGTACGCCTCGAAGAGCCGGTGGTTGGTGTCGAGGTCGGCGTCGTCGAGGTAGTAGCGGCTCATCTCGTACTCGTTCTGCCCGAACACCTCGCCGTACGTGATGCCCGGCGCGTAGACGATGTCCTTGAAGTGGGCCACGCCCTGGAGGTTCATCAGGATGCGTTCGAGGCCGTACGTGATCTCCACCGACACCGGGTCCAGGGCGACACCGCCGACCTGCTGGAAGTAGGTGAACTGGGTGATCTCCATGCCGTCCAGCCAGACCTCCCAGCCCAGCCCCCAGGCACCGAGCGCGGGCGAGGCCCAGTTGTCCTCGACGAACCGCACGTCGTGCGCGCCCAGGTCGACACCGAGCGCCTTCAGGCTGCCCAGGTACAGCTCCTGCGGGTTGCCCGGGTCGGGCTTGAGGATGACCTGGAACTGGGTGTGGGTCTGCAGCCGGTTGGGGTTCTCGCCATAGCGCGAGTCGTCCGGCCGCACGCTCGGCTCCACGTAGGCGACGCTCCACGGCTCGGGGCCGAGCACCCGCAGCGCCGTGGCCGGGTTGGCCGTACCGGCTCCGACCTCGGTGTTCAACGGCTGCGTGATCATGCAGCCGTTGTCGCTCCAGTACTTCTGCAGGGTGAGGATGGCGTCCTGCATGGTCAGCGCCGTCTGGACGTTCTTCATGATGATCGCGCCTGTTCCCCGAGTCGGACCGGCAAGGTCGGCCATGATCTCACATGCCCACTACCGTTGACCTGCGGTTTTCCGACCACTGTCCGGATGCCGCCGGTCGATTCACAGCCGACGGTGGAACACACGGTGGGACTCGCGGGCGGCGGCCACCGGGTCTGCGGACGCTCGGCCCGCTGGTTGCGGCGGCGCTGCTACCGGGCGCCGGCCCGGCCGAGACGACGCGCCTGGCCCGACACATCGCCGCCCACCCCGACCGCCGCGCCCCGCGCCGCCGTCCCGCGGCTCCACGGTGTCGGCCCGCTACGGCGCGGTCGGCGCCCGAGGCGAGGCCAGGGCCGGCTTCCCCCATGTCCGCCGCGCCCCGAACACCCTCACCGCGACCCGGACCCAGGGCCACAGAGCCCCAGGCCCGCCTGGACGCCCTGCTCACAGTGATGTCGACGCTCCAGGGCACGGAGGTGCTGTACACGGCGGGCCCGATGGGCCTGCGCGAAGTCCAAGCGAGGGCGCGCGGTGTGCTGGAGGCGGGCGGCACGGCGACGGAACAGGGTGCGTCGGCTCTGCGTGCCCTGGACACCTGCCTCGTCAGCCGTGCCTGGAGCCCCCGTGGCAGCTCCCCTCTGTTTGCGGGGACGCTGTTCTTGGAAGGGTCGGGGGCGCGGGACAGCGTCGATGTGCGGCTCCGCCGCGGGGCGCGACCAGCCCCCACGCCCCCGCACCTGGAACTCAGCCCTTGACGGACGCCATCCACGCCTCGACCTCGTCCGCCCGACGAGGCAACGCCGCACTCAGATTCCGGTTGCCGTCCTCCGTCACGAGGATGTCGTCCTCGATCCGCACACCGATACCCCGGTACTCCTCCGGCACCGTCAGATCATCGGCCTGGAAGTACAGCCCCGGCTCGACGGTCAGGCACATCCCCGGCTCCAGCACACCGTCGACGTACGTCTCGGTCCGCGCGGCAGCGCAGTCGTGCACGTCCATCCCGAGCATGTGCCCTGTCCCGTGCAGCGTCCACCGCCGCTGAAGCCCCAGCTCCAGCACCCGCTCCACCGGCCCCTCGACCAGTCCCCACTCGACCAGCTTCTCGGCCAGCACCCGCTGCGCGGCGTCGTGGAAGTCCCGGTACTTCGCGCCGGGCTGCACAGCGGCGATCCCGGCCTCCTGGGCCTCGTACACGGCGTCGTAGATCTTCCGCTGGATCTCGCTGTACCGGCCGTTGATCGGCAGCGTCCGCGTGACGTCGGCGGTGTAGTACGTGTGCGTCTCGACACCCGCGTCGAGCAGCAGCAGATCGCCCGACCGTACGGGCCCGTCGTTGCGCACCCAGTGCAGCGTGCAGGCGTGCGGCCCGGCCGCGGCGATCGTGCCGTAGCCGACGTCGTTGCCCTCCACCCGCGCGCGGAGGAAGAACGTGCCCTCGATGTACCGCTCGGAGGTCGCCTCGGCCTTGTCGAGGACCTTCACCACGTCCTCGAAGCCGCGCACGGTCGAGTCGACGGCCTTCTGGAGCTCACCGATCTCGAACTCGTCCTTGACCAGCCGCGCCTCGGAGAGGAAGACCCGCAGCTCCTCGTCGCGCTCGGCGGTGACCTTGTCGGTCAGCGCAGCCTCGATACCCGCGTCGTACCCGCGCACGACCCGCACCGGGCCGGTGGCCTCGCGCAGCGCCCCGGCCAGCTCGCGCACGTCGGAGGCGGGGATGCCGTACAGCCGCTCCGCCTCGGTGAGGGAGTGCCGGCGGCCGACCCACAGCTCGCCCTGGCCGTCCAGCCAGAACTCGCCGTTCTCCCGGTTCGAACGCGGCAGGAGGTAGATCGTCGCCTCGTGGCCCTCACCCTCGGGCTCCAGGACCAGGACGCCGTCCTCGGTCTGGTTGCCGGTGAGATAGGCGTACTCGACGGAGGCGCGGAAGGCGTACTCGGTGTCGTTCGAGCGGGTCTTCAGGTTGCCCGCGGGGATCACCAGCCGCTCGCCCGGGAAGCGCGCGGACAGCGCGGCCCGGCGGGCGGCGGTCTCGGCGGCCTGGGGAATGGGCTGGAGATCACGCAGCTCGGTGTCGGCCCAGCCACTCTTCATGTTCTCGGCAAGCTCGTCGGACACGCCGGGGTACAGTCCGTTCTTCCGCTGCTTGATCGGCTCCTCTTCGGCAGTCTCCGGGGTGTCCGAAGGCTCTTCTGCCACGGCGGTCATCCTCCTCGATACGGCGCTGGACCGTCCTCCACTCTACGGCGGCGGGGAAGCGGTCTCAGGGCGATGACGAGGAGCGTTACTCGAACCGCACCGCCAGCAGGACGACGTCCTCCGCTCCGTCAGCCGCGTCCAGTCCGTCCGGCAGCACGCTCCGCAGGACATGGTCGGCGAGGGCGCCGGGGTCGCACCGCAGTGCCCGGGGCGCTCCGGCCGCCGCGGCGTGCAGCCGGGCGAAGGCGCGGTCGGTGGTCTCGCCGGTGCGGTGCAGCAGCCCGTCGGTGTACAGCAGAACCGTCTCTCCGGGCTCGGCGAGGATCTCCACGCTCGGCGCCTCCCAGCACGCGAGCATGCCCAGCGGGGCGGAGACGGACGTCTCGACGAACTCGGTGCGGCGCTGCCCGATCAGCAGCGGCGGACTGTGCCCGGCACCGGCCAGCGTGATCTTGCGGGCGGCGGGTTCGCAGTAGCCGAACAGGGCGGTGGCCGAGCGGGCCGGCTCGGTCAGCCGCAGCAGCAGCTCCAGGTCGGACAGGACGGCGACCGGGTCCTCCCCCTCCATCACGGCGTACGCGCGCAGGGAAGCCCGCAGCCGGCCCATCGCGGCGACCGCGCTGGGCCCGGCTCCGGTGACGGATCCGACGGCGAGGCCGAGGGCGGCGTCGGGCAGCGGCAGCGCGTCGTACCAGTCGCCGCCGCCGCGCGGGCCGGTGCGGTGCCGGGCGGCGATCTGGACACCGGCCACCCGGGGCAGCCGCGCGGGCAGCAGCTCGTCCGACATGGTCGCCATGGCCGCGCGTGTGCGCTCCAGTTCGAGCAGCCGGGCGAGGTGCTCGGCGGCGTACCGGACGTACAGGCCGACGAGGTGGCGCTGCCGTTCGATCGGTTCGGCGGGTTCGTCGTAGAGCCACACGACGGCGCCGAGGCGGTCGGCGGACTCGGAGGATCCGGCGGAATCGGGGGACGCGGCGGACTCGGGGGTCAGGGGGAGGGCGTAGCTGGCGGCGTAGCCGAGGCGGGCCGCGACCTCGCGGTGGCGGGGGTCGAGCCCCTCCTGGGCGAACAGGTCGGGCTCGGCGATGCCGTCCTCGCCGCCGGTCAGTCCGTCGAGGATCCGGCCGTACGACAGGGCGCTGCGGGGCACGGTCTCGATGTGGCCGAGGTCGGCGCGGGCCAGGCCCAGGCCGATGGTGGTGTCCGGGCCGAGTCCGTCGCCCGGTTCCAGGACGACGAGGCCGCGGCGGGCGCCCATCAGGGCGGCGCCGGCCCGCAGCAGTTCCTGGAGCGCCTGGTCCAGCGCGGACGTGCGGGTCAGACGCTCGGTCAGCTCGTGCAGGGTGGTGAGGTCGGAGACCCAGCCGGCGAGACGGTCCTGGAGTACCGCACCCGGTGGGGCCGGAGGGTTTGGCGGGGCGGCCGGGGAGGAACCCGCCGCGACGGGCGCGACAGTGTGTGCGGGAGCCGGAACCGTTGAATCGATTCCAGCCACTTTCGGAGGGTGCGGGGCGTTCATGGTGTCCGGCTTTCCGACCAGTGCGTACTGCTCAAAAGCATCGCAAACCCCCATGTCATTCTGCGCCGCTAGCAGTGTCTCCACATGTACACGCACTCGTGAGGAGATGTCCAGCATTGTCCTGCCGGGATTCCTGGTGTCCGTGAGGTTTGAGGGAAGAACTCTCCTTCCTCTTGCGTAAATGCAAAGTTGGCTTAAAACTGCCGCAAGGGACGGCTTATTGCGGTCGACTGGGCTTGCTCGGCGGAGCGTCACAACGGTCGTGATGGGTACGTACTCGGTGAAGGCCAGGGGTGGTTGGGAACTACCCGGAACCTGGTGACGGACCCGGGCGTCCTATCCACCGACGACCGTGCCCCATCCTCCCGTGGCGGAGGCGGAGAGAAATACGCGCGACGGCAAACGCCATACTTCGCCACCCCTACGCCACGCCCGTGCTTTAGATGGACGCAGTATGGGCGGGACGGCCGCGGAGGCAGTCAAAGCTCGACCCATAGGGGTTCCCCTTGCCCGCGGCAGGGGTGTGATGCGCCAACAGGTACGCACAGTGAAGTGATCGACACATGATGTGATGTGGACCACGGTGTTGCCGGCGTGCAACGGAAAGGAACGAGCGCTCATGCGCGAGATCCTCGGAAGGCGACGCAGGCTCCTGTCCAAGCGCAGCGACGGGAGGCCTGAGCTGATCGGCGCGGCCCTGACCTACGCGACGGAATGGCAGTGGCCCGTACTCCCGGGCGTGGCGGCGGACCCCGAGGGGCGCAGCCGCTGCGGTTGCCCTGACCCCGAGTGCACGGTGCCCGGCGCGCACCCCTTCGACCCCGGCCTCCTCGCGGCCACCACCGACGGGCGCATGGTCCGCTGGTGGTGGAGCAAGCGGCCGACGGCGCCGATCGTCCTGGCCACCGGCGGCAAGGCCCCCTGCGCGGTCTCCCTGCCGGCCCTGCCGGCCGCCCGCGCCCTCGAAGCGCTCGACCGCTCGGGGCTGCGGCTCGGCCCGGTCGTCGCCTCCCCCAGCCGGTGGGCGATCCTCGTGAAGCCGTACTCCATGGAGCAGCTCGGCGAACTGCTCTACGCCAAGGACTTCGTGCCCGGCTCCCTCCGCTTCCACGGCGAGGGCGGCTACCTGGCGCTGCCGCCGTCCGAGACGGGCCAGGGCGAGATCCGCTGGGAGCGGGCGCCGCTGCCCGGCTCGGCCTCGCCGTGGGTGCCCGATGTGGAGGCCGTGGTGGACGCCGTGGTCGAAGCACTCACTCGTACGGGTGTGAGCGCGCCCGAGTTCTAGGACCGTCGGGCGCGCCGAGCCCGGGTTCCGCCCCGGGGCGTTAGGTTCCGGGGCCATGCCGCGTCATTCCCGGGGCCGTCCCCGGGACCTCAGAGAGTTCCGGTTTCTCGCCCTCGCGGGTGTCGTGGCGGCGTGCGCGGTCGCACTGCCCCTGGCGGTGGCGTCCGCGGGCTCCCCGGATGCCCCGGGCTCCCGCGGTCCAGGGGATACGACCCATGCCGGAGGGGCGGCGGACCATACCGGCCAGCACTCCGCCCCGCCGTCCGCGGACGGCAAGGTGCCTGCCGCCGTGGCCGGCCTCCCCGCCCTCGGCCCGGGCCGGTCGACCGCCGCGCGCTGCGGTCCCGCACTCTCCTCTCCCGAGGGCGTCGAGGCGCAGACCTGTGTCGTGACGCAGGCCGCGGACACCTGGGCCCGGACCTACTACCGCAATGCGACCGGCGAGGCGCTGGACGCGGTACTGAGCCTGATGGGGCCCGGCGCCCGGACCGTGCGGATCACCTGCGCGGTGGGCGCCGAGGACGAGCCGGGGGCCTGTGAGACGCCCCGCGAGCCCGCACGCGGGGATCTGCGGGCGTACACGGCGGTCGCGGAGTTCGCCCGGCGGGCCGGACAAGGGCCGCTGCTGCTGCGCTCGGGAAGCAACTCGCCCACCGAAGAAGGCAGTTGAGGATCGGACGCGTTCGGTGAACGGCCGCGCGCATGAAAAGACCCGGTTGCTGGCGACGGGGGATGCACCAGCAACCGGGCTACGGGAACGGTAACAAGAGATCGGCGGTTCGCAAATTCGATCTCGCTCTTTCCGGTCACCGATCGGCTTGTCCCCGCCGGGAGTTGTGAAGGGCGTCACCTGTCCCGAGCGTGAGGGGCCGCGGCCGGCCGTCCGAACGGCCGGACCGGGCCCTATGACGAACCGTCAGCTGAGCGTGACCTGCCGGTTGGTGAGACCGCCACGCGCGCGGCGCTCGTCCGGAGTCAGCGGCGCGTCCGCCGCCAGGGCGGCGGCGAGGCGCTCGGCGAACTCCGCCGCCGGCTTCTCCACGTCCTCGGCCGTGACCCCGCTCGGCAGGTCCCAGACCGGCACGGTGAGCCCGTGAGCGCGGAAGGAGCCCACCAGACGCGTGCCCTCGCCCAGGCTCGACCGGCCCGCGGCGTGCAGCCGCGCGAGAGCGTCCAGAAGCTGCTCCTCGGGGTGGGGCATGACCCACCGCAAATGGTTCTTCTCGGGCGTCTCGCACCAGTACGCGGCGTCCACGCTCTGGAGCTTGACGGTCGGGATGGCCGCGGCGTTGGCCCGCTCCAGGGAGGCGGTCACCTCCGGCGTGGCGTTCTCCGGGTCCGGCACCCAGAACTCGAAGCCGCTGTGCACTTCTGGCTCGAAGGCGCCCTCCGGGTCGAGCAGATCCTGGAGCCGTGGTCCGTCGGCGGGGGCGCGACGGCCCTGCACCGGGGTGCCGGGCTCGGCTTCCAGAGCGCGCTGGAGGATGTCGGCGAGGTCGCGGCTGAGGTCGCCCGACGAGGTGTCGTTCTGCAGGCCGAGGAGGACCGAGCCGTCGTCGCGGCGCAGGGCGGGCCAGGCCATCGGCAGGACCGTGGCCAGCGTGACCGACGGGACGCCCTCGGGGAGGCCGTCCTTGAGCGTCAGCCCGGCCGTGGCCGCCGGGACCAGCTCGCGCAGGGCGACCCAGTCGCACTCGCCGGGCAGGCCCTCGAAGGGGCGGTGCACCAGCTCGGTCACGGCGTGGGCCGCGGCCCGGCCGTGACAGGCCTTGTAGCGGCGGCCGCTGCCGCAGGGGCAGGGCTCACGAGCGCCGACGACCGGGATCTCTCCGTCCGTGATCTGCGGGCGCTTGGCCTTCGTCTGGGGTCGCTTCTTGGCCATCGATGGGTCTCCCGGTTACGGCTCGTCTTGTACGGTCGCGAGCCTAGCCGTTCGTGCCCCGGGGGGCCGGGTCCTGTGGACAAGGCCGGTCCGTGGACAAGCCGAACCCCGTGACAGGGCGGGTCCCTGTCGGTGACAGGTCGGCCGGCGCCGGGTCAGTCCATGTCGTCGAAGGCGTCCGCGAAGTCCAGTCCGGGTAGCTGGGACACCGCCGGGGCCGTCACGCGGGTCGCGAAGTCGTCGCGGCGGTGGCCGGCGTCCGGGTCGTACACGTCGGCGTGGACGACGACCCACACGGTGACCTCACCGCGGATGTCGTCCCGGACACCCCAGTCGTCGGCCAGCGCGGTGATGATGTTCAGCCCCCGGCCGCCGTGCGCCGTGACCGACGGGGTCGCGGGGGCGGGGCGGGTCGGGCCGCCGCCGTCCGTGACCTCGACGATGAGCCGGCCGGACGGGTCCACACGCCACGCGGCGCGAACGTCACCGTCCCCGGAGAACGCGTCGCCCAGGGGCCTGCCGTGTTTGCACGCGTTGCTCAAAAGTTCGGAAAGGATCAGTACGGCGTCGTCGATGACCGATTCCGCTACGCCACCTCTGCGCAACTGTGCACGCATACGGTGCCTCGCTTCCCCCACGCCCGCAGGGCCATGGGGAACGGCCATGCTCGACGACGTGGGCACCTCCTGTGCCACCACCAACGCCACCCCCGAGACCTCCTTCGCCCCACGCCACGGTGTGGATGCCCCATTGGCCTGTACCGGAAACCGGCCAATCCACGTCCGGTGACGCATTCACCACGATCGAACACGGACCGAACGCGCCGGAGCACTCCCTGTAATCGTGTGGCTGGATTTCATCGGTGTGGCCGAGACGCGAGGATCCCGTCCGGCAAGGGATGAGGTCAAGAGGTGTGCATGGGTCTGGTGGGACTTATGAGGTCGGCGGACCTCAGCGGCCGAGTTGGTCGAGCACCGCGCGCGGGCGGTTGGTGATGATGGCGTCGACGCCCAGGCCGACACAGAGGTCCACGTCCTCGGGCTCGTTCACGGTCCACACGTGCACCTGGTGGCCGGCCCGTTTCAGCCGCTCCACATAAAGGGGGTGGTTGCGCACGATCCGGAGGGACGGACCCGCGATCGGCACGCCCGGGGGCAGCCGTCCGTCGCGCAGCCGGGGCGAGACGAACTGCGTCAGGTACACCGTCGGCAGGGTCGGCGAGGCGGCACGCACGCGGTGCAGCGAGCGCGCCGAGAAGCTCATGACCCGTACCCGGGACTCCTCGGCGGTGGCCGGGGCGTCGAGGCCGAACCGCTTCAGCAGGACCAGCAGCCGCTCCTCGACCTGCCCCGCCCAGCGCGTGGGGTGCTTGGTCTCGATGGCCAGTTCCACCCGGCGCCCGGCGTCGGCGACGAGTTCGAGCAACCGCTCCAGCGTGAGGACGGACGTCGCCTCGCGGTCCTCCGGGCGGTGCTCCCAGTCGGGGTCCTCGTCGCGCCCCTTGTAGGCCTCGCCGCTCTTCCAGGAGCCGAAGTCCAGGGCGGCGAGGTCGGCGAGCTCCAGGGCGGAGACCGCGCCGCGGCCGTTGGACGTACGGTTGACCCGGCGGTCGTGTACGCACACCAGGTGGCCGTCGGCGGTGAGGCGCACATCGCATTCGAGGGCGTCCGCGCCGTCCTCGATCGCCTTGGTGTAGGCGGCCAGGGTGTGTTCCGGGGCGTCCTCGGAGGCCCCGCGGTGGGCGACGACTTGAATCACATGCTGTCGAGCGTGAGTCACCGCGTCATGGTGCCACCGCGCGCGGGTACGCGTCTGGTCGGACGGACCCGGCGGATTCACAGGTCCGGACGGAGGCACTGGAATTGCATCCTTTTCGTCGGCAATGACCTATATAAAGAATGGCCCCAGACCCACAGCCACCGCTTATGGTGCTCTGACGGCCAGTGGGAAAAGCTGACGGCATACAAAGGGACAAGCACAGCCGTATCGCGCCGGACCGTCGCCAGCGTGAAAAAGCGTGACCGAGTGCGACCCAGGAAACAGCCGTGGATCGAGGAGAGAAGCTGTGAGCACCGAGAACGAGGGCACCGCGGTACCCCCCGCCCCGTCCGCACCCCCCGTGCCGGTGGACGCTCCCGCTGCTCCGGCGCCCCAGGGGCAGTCATCTCAGGGGCCGGGACCGTACGGACAGGACTCCCAGGGTCAGCCCGCCCCCGGCCAGGGCGCTCCTGGTGACGCCGCACATCACGGCGTCTCGTCCTCCGCCCCCGACCCCTCCTGGCCCCCGCCCCCGCCGCCCACCTCCCCGTACGGCGACGGCGGTTCCGGTTCCGGCGGCGGCTGGGGTTCCTCGTACCAGCAGCCGGCGCCGAAGTCCGGCCGTGGCCGTGGTGGTCTGGTCGCCGCGCTCCTGGTGGCCGCGCTGGTCGCGGGCGGCCTGGGCGGCGGTCTCGGCTACACGCTGGCGAAGAACAACGACGACAGCAGCGGCTCGACGACCGTCTCCGCCTCCAGCAGCGGGGGCGACGTCAAGCGAGACCCGGGCACGGTCGCGGGCGTGGCCGCCCGGGCGCTGCCGAGCACGGTCACGATCGAGGCCGAGAGCAACAGCGGCGAGGGCGGCACGGGCACGGGCTTCGTCTTCGACAAGCAGGGCCACATCGTCACCAACAACCACGTCGTGGCCGGCGCGGTGGACGGCGGCAAGCTCACCGCGACGTTCCCGAGCGGCAAGAGGTACGACGCCCAGGTGGTCGGGCACGCGCAGGGTTACGACGTGGCGGTCATCAAGCTCAAGAACGCCCCGTCGGACCTGAAGCCGCTCACCCTCGGCGACTCGGACAAGGTGGCGGTCGGCGACGCGACCATCGCGATCGGCGCCCCCTTCGGCCTGTCCGACACGGTGACGACGGGCATCATCAGCGCCAAGAACCGCCCGGTCGCCTCCAGCGACGGCAGCGGCAGCCAGGCGTCGTACATGAGCGCCCTGCAGACCGATGCCTCGATCAACCCGGGCAACTCGGGCGGTCCGCTGCTGGACGCGCAGGGCAACGTCATCGGCATCAACTCCGCGATCCAGTCCACCGGCAACGGCGGCTTCGGCACCGGCCAGTCCGGCTCGATCGGCCTGGGCTTCGCCATCCCGATCAACCAGGCCGAGTACGTCGCCCAGGAACTGATCAAGACCGGCAAGCCGGTGTACGCGAAGATCGGCGCGTCCGTCTCGCTGGAGGACACCTCGGGCGGCGCGCAGATCTCCAAGGAGGGGGCGGGCGGCGCCGCCGCACCGGTCGAGCCCGGCGGCCCGGCCGCCAAGGCCGGCCTCAAGCCCGGCGACGTCATCACCAAGCTCGACGACCGGGTGATCGACTCCGGCCCCACCCTGATCGGCGAGATCTGGACCCACAAGCCCGGCGACAAGGTCACGATCACCTACGAGCGCGACGGCAAGCAGCAGACGGTCGACGTGACCCTGGGCTCGCGCGTCGGCGACAACTGACCGGCAGCCGCGCGCAGCGACCCGTTACCCTTGTCCCCGCGCCGCCGATCACGGCCGGCGCGGGGAGGCGTGCCCGAGCGGCCGAAGGGAACGGTCTTGAAAACCGTCGTGGCAGCGATGTCACCGTGGGTTCAAATCCCACCGCCTCCGCAGAGGTCGTAAGCCTCGCAGGTCAGATGGGGTGTCTCTCATGAGAGACACCCCTTCTGCTTGGGTCCTGTCGGTTCGACCACTCCGCGTACCGGGGCCGGGCCGACACCGACCGAGTGCGACCACGTCGCTCCGTTCAGCATCCGGATCGTTGCAAAGGGGACGGGAAGGGGTCAGAGTCGAGAGGGGGCAGGAGGCAGCCATGACCGTCCTCGCGATGTTTCTTCTCATCATCGGGACGATGTTGGTCCTGATTGGGGCGATGTTGATCCTGGTGGGGACGGTCCTGATTGTCCTTGGGGCAATGTTGATCTTCATGGGGATTGCTCTGATCGCGCTTGCGGCCTTCTTGCTCATCCGAAGAGCGCTGAGGCGGCGACAGCAGTGATGGCCAGGCTGAAGCCTGTGCCGGCGGTGTGGCGTAGGTCATGGATGTTGCAGGTCAGAAGGGGTCTCCCAGTTTCGGGGCACCCCTTCTGCGTGATCTCGGTGTGGTGGCAGGCGCAGATGGGCGGTGATCTGCTTTCCCACGGTGCGAAATCCGACGACGACTGTGTCGCTGACGGTGTGCACCAGGTGGAGTCCGTGCCCGCCGACGCGGTGCCGGTCGCCCTTGTGCACCACCGGTTCGTCGGGTGAGGTGTCCCACACGGTGATCGCGAGTGTGCCGGCTGACAGCTGCAGGACCAGGCCGCACGGGCCGGGAGCATGCCGGAGGGCGTTCGTGGCGAGTTCGCTGACGACCAGTTCGGCGTCCATGGCCGGCAAGGCTGGTACGGGCGTGCGGCCGGTCAGCGGGACGCGGGCGAGGAAGGCGCGGAGAACGCGGCGCGCGTCAGCCGCGCTGGCCGCACCGCTGTCCCACGCCACGTCGGAGCGGAGCGTGGCGTGCTCACCCATGCCCTGCTCATCTGCCGCCTGCTTCATAAGCGGGATGACCATGTAGGGCTCTTTCGTTGTGCTCACCACTCTGGAGCGGCTTTCCGGGCTGCGCATACCCGGGCGCCGACCGCGCACACCGGCGGGCTCACGGCCCCGCGGTGCCGAACGGCCCACCAGGGCACGTCGGTAGGCTGTCGGCGCTCCTCACCGGGGGGACGGGGCGGGAGTGGGCAGACGCAGTGGCCGGAGGGAGCGGTTTGAAGACCGTCGTGGCAGCGGGAGTTCCGAGGTGAGCGGGCGCATCGTCGTCGTCACCGCTGTGCACGGCCCGTCGGCCCGGTTCCTGCCGGAGGCCCACACGTCCCTGTGCGAGCAGTGGCTGCCGGAGGGCTGGGCGTGGCACTGGGTGATCCAGGAGGACGGGGAGAGCGCGGACATACGGCCGTACGTGCCCGACGATGAGCGGGTGACGTTCCGGCAGGGCCGGGCCGGAGGCCCCGGGGTCGCTCGGACCATGGCGCTGGCGCATGCCGAGGGTGCGTACGTGAAGGTTCTGGACGCCGACGACCAGTTGACGCCGGGCACGCTCGCGAGGGATCTGGCGGCGCTGGAGGCCGACCGCGGCCTCGGGTGGGCGACGTCGCGGGTGCTGGACCTCATGCCCGACGGGTCGACGGCCCGTTTCCCGGGCGACCCCGACCCCGGGCCGATCGAGCGCGGGGCCGTGTTCGCGCACTGGAAGGCCAACGGCTTCCTCGCCCCGGTCCATCCGGCCTCGCTGTTCGTACGACGGGAGCTGCTGCTCGCCCTCGGCGGCTGGATGGCGCTGCCCGCATCGGAGGACACGGGGCTGCTGCTCGCGTTGAACGCGGTGAGCCGAGGCTGGTTCTCGGGAGAGGTGGGGCTGCTGTACCGGAAGTGGGAGGGCCAGGTGACCGGGCAGAGCGCCCATGTGGACCGGGCCGAGCGCGCTGCCCGGATGGCGGTCGTGGAGGCCAGGGCCCAGGCATTGGGCAGTTTTCGCTGGCCTTTTCCGGCCGGGCACTGACGTGAGCTGATCAACCACCTATGGCTTGAGCTCGGTCTCCCTCGGCGTCTTCGCGGACAGGTCATGGCGGATGTACCACTCCGTACCGAGCAACCGCTCCGGCTCGGGCGCCGGCAGCGCGGCGATCAGGCCCGGAGCCGCGCCCCGTTCCACCTCCGTGCGGTGCGCCAGCACGGCGGCGATTTTCCGGTCCAGCCAGCCGGTGACGTCGACGGTCGCCGTGACCCGGTCGTCCGGGACCGTGCGCATCGTCTTGCCCGTGGTGACCAGGTGGCTGCCCCACGCCCGGACGGCGGAGTGCGGGTGCGTGGACAGGTACAGCGCGCTCGGCTGCCAGGGCTCACCCGCGTCCCGGTAGAGGCGTTCGAATCCGGCGGCGTGGACCGCCGACAGGGTCACGCGGTGGGTGTGTACATGGTCCTCGTGGCCGGTCAGGCCGCCGTAGGCGTCGTGGGTGACGACGATGTCCGGGCGGAAGTCCCGGATCTGGGCGACCAGGGCGCCCACCGCCTCGTCGAACTGGGCGTCGCACAGGCGCGGGCTGCCCGGGGCCGACCGCGGGACGCGGGAGTCGGCGTAACCCAGCATGCGTGGCCGCCCGGCGCCGAGGATGTGGAGCGCCTCGGCCAGCTCCGCGGCGCGCGGGGTGTCCCTCGCCCAGGTGGCCGTGACGACGGCCGTGCGGGCGCCCGCTTCCGCGTGCCGGGCGAGGGTGCCGCCCGCCGACAGGGACTCGTCGTCGGGGTGGGCGAAGACCGCGAGCAGGCTCGGTACCGGCACCGGCCCTCGCTACCGCCGGTCCGGTGACGAGGGTGCGTCGGTGGCGGTGGCGGTGGCGGTGGCGGTGGGTGTGGCTGTGGGTGTGGGTGAGGCTGTGATGGTGATGGCCTGACTGGGGCACCTCTCCGCCGCCTCCAGGATCTCCGGGGCGTCGCCCGCCTCCTCGTGGCCGGGGCGGACGGCTCCGAAACCGTCGACGAACTCGAAGACCGCCGGGGCCCTGTGGACGCACTCGGCGGAGCCGTAGCAGAGGTCGCGGTCGACAGAGACCTTGTGCGCCTTCATTCCCCTCATCCCCTCGTCCTCAACCGGCCGGTACCGGAAGCCTGCGGACCCGAGGTGTTGACTGCCCAGCGCGAGGCCGGCTGAACCGGCCCGCCCTACCGTGCGCCGGCCGCGGCCAGCCAGTGGGCGACCCGGCGTACGGCGGCCTCGTCGAGTCGTTCGGCGAGGGCCTGGACGGTCGCCTCGTCCTCGGGGGAGAGGTCGTACAGGCCCGCCTTGCTCAACCCGGACATGAGGACCTGGTGGCGGCGGCCGGTCATGCGTTCCGTCAGTCCGGCCGGTTGGGGGGCGGGGGCTTGGGGGCTCGGCCGGGACGCGGCCGCCTGGTGCGGGCGTGTGTCGGACTCCGGGGGTGTTTCCGGCTTCAGGAGTGTGTCGAAGCGGTGCCAGTCGCCGTCCTTCGGGCCCCACAGGGCGAAGGTCACCTCGTCCCCACGCGCGCGCAGGGTCTGTGTCATCTCGCCGAGGGCATGCAGGACGGGCGAGCGGTGCGGCGACTCCGCGGCTGTCCGCCAGGTCTGTTCGGCCGGTCGGCAGTACATCGCCACCCAGCGCGGGGCGCCCTGCGGGCGCGGGCTCTCGGGACGTGGCTCCACTGTGCTCACCCCTGTACGTCGCTTGCAGCGGCAGGGCGACCATAGCTGACGAGTCGTCAGGTATCCAGGGTTGGAGAGCGCGGGCCGCTGGGGAGGATCACCACGTCGTCCGGCACCGGTCCCTCCCCTCGTGGGGACCGGTGCCGAACGGTGGGGGCCAACGTCGTCTGGCTCCGTTGGAAAGCCGACCGGATCAGTGCGCTGCTGTGTCCGGATCCTGCCAGTTCCGGCCGCCGACGAGGAGTCTCCGGTTCCGGACGGGCGGTATTACCGCAGGTCAGGCATATAGAGTGAGTTTTCCGGTCCGGACGTCCAGGCGCGGGGAGTTAAGGAGTGGAGACCTTGGGTTCCGACTCCGGGGCACGTACCGCCTTCGCGGAGCGCCTCGCACTGCTGTACAAGGAAGCCGGGAACCCTCCACTCAAACGGGTGTCCGAAGCAGTCGTCCGGCTCCAGCGGGTCGACGAACGCGGGCGTCCCGTCCGGGTGTCCGCGCAGCGCATCAGCGACTGGCGCCGGGCGCGGAACGTACCCGCTCAGTTCACCGCCCTCGCGGCGGTGCTGCACGTGCTGATCCCCGAGGCGCGGCGTGCGCGGCCCACGCCGGTGTCCCCGGGCCTGTACGACCTGGGTCAGTGGCAGCGCTTGTGGGAAGCGGCGGTGGCCGGTCCGGTCGGTGAGCGAGGCTCGGAGTCCCCGGAGCAGGAGGGGCCGGACACCGAGGCCCCGCCCGTGCCGCCCGGCGGGGTGTGCCCGTACCGGGGGCTGGCCTCGTACCGCAGGGAGGACGCCCGGTGGTTCTTCGGCCGGCAGCGGAGCACGGACGCGCTCGTCGACCAGCTCCGGGCCGTGGCGGGGACGGGCGGCCTGGTCATGCTCGTGGGCGCGTCGGGGGCGGGGAAGTCCTCGCTGCTGAACGCCGGGCTGGTGCCCGCGCTGCGGCACGGGGCGCTGGGTGAGGGTGGCGCGCTGGGAGATGGCGGCGAGCGCGGGGATGGCGGGGACCGCGGGGATGGCGGGGACCGCGGGGATGGCGGGGACCGCGGCGACCGCGGCCTCGGTGACGCCAGTTTCCACAGTGACCGCAGTGACCATAGTGACCGCAGTGACCGCAGTGACGGCAGTGACGGCAGTGACGGCAGTGACCGCAGTGACGATAGTGACCATAGTGGCAGTAGCGGCAGCAGCCGCATTGCCGAAGGATCCCCCGGCAGCCGTGCCGGCGCATCCCGTCACGCGACGAAAGTCGTGCAGCTCGTCCCCGGCGGTCATCCCCTGGCGGAGCTGACCCGGTGCATCCCCGAGCTGGCACCCGTCGTCTCGGCCGTGGGCCCACGCGCCCCAAGGGGCCCCGACGTCCGTGCCGCCGTCGCCGCCTGGGCGCGGCGCGAGGCGCCGTCCGGTGCGCGGCCGGTCATCATCGTGGACCAGTTCGAGGAGACGTTCACCCTCTGCCCCGACGAGGCGGAGCGGCGTGCGTTCGTCGACGTCCTGCACGCCGCCTGTTCGCCGGCCGGTGACGGCCACCCGGCCCCGGCGATGGTGGTGCTGGGCATACGGGCCGACTTCTACGAGCAGTGCCTGAGGTATCCCGAACTGGCCGACGCGCTCCAGCACCGGCACATGGTGCTCGGGCCCCTGACCACCGCCGAGCTGCGCGAGGCGGTGACGGGCCCGGCCAAGGCCGTCGGGCTGGAACTGGAACCGGGCCTGGCGGAGCTGATCGTCCGGGAGGTGAGCGCGGACGGCCCGCGCGGGGCGCACGACGCGGGAGTGCTGCCGCTGCTCTCGCACGCCCTGCTCGCCACCTGGCAGCGCAGGAAGGCGGGCCGGCTCACGCTCGCCGGGTACCGCGCGTCCGGCGGCATCCAGGGCGCGGTCGCGGCGACGGCCGAACGGGCCTGGTCCGGTCTCGACCCGGCGGCGCGCACGGCGGCCCGGCTGCTCCTGCTCCGGCTGGTCCGGCTGGGCGAGGACACCCAGGCCACGCGCAGGCGGGGTACCCGCCGCCAGTTGGCGGAGGAGTCGACCGACCCCGGCAAGACCGAGGAGTCCCTGGAGGCACTGGTCCGCGCCCGGCTGGTGACGCTCGACGCGGAGACCGTGGAGATCACCCACGAGGCGCTGCTGCACGCCTGGCCGCGGCTGCGCGACTGGATCGACGACGACCGGCAGGGCAATCTGCTGCGCCAGCGTCTGGAGGAGGACGGCCGGGCCTGGGAGGAGTCGGACCGCGACACCTCACTGCTCTACCGGGGCTCCCGGCTGGAACAGGCCCATGGGTGGGCGAAGTCCGCCGGGGACACGTTCCTGACCCGGAGCGCGGTGGAGTTCCTGGCCGCCTCGGTCAGGCTGCGCCGGCGCATCATCTGGATCAGCCGGGGTGCGGTGGCGACCCTGGTCGTGCTGGCGGTGCTGGCCGTCGGGGCGGCCGTCGTCGCCTGGAAGCAGCGGGACGAAGCCGTGTTCGAACAGGTGCTCGCCCAGGCGGATCGCGTCCAGGACACCGACCCCTCGCTGTCCGCGCAGCTCGACCTGGTGGCACACCGGCTGCGCCCGGACGACAAGGGTGCGAACAGCCGCCTGATCTCCATCGTGAACGCCCCGCTGTCCACGCCGTTGGTCGGCCACAGCGGCGCGGTGTACCTCACGACGTTCAGCCCGGACGGCCGTACCCTCGCCACCGCCAGCTACGACCGGACCGTGCGGCTGTGGAACACGACCGATCCCAAGCGTCCGAAGCCCCTGGGCAAGCCGCTCACCGGTCACACCAGCTGGGTGAGCAGCGCGGTCTTCAGCCCGGACGGGCGCACCCTCGCCAGCGCCTCCGACGACGGCACGATCCGGCTGTGGGACGTGACCGACCCCGGTCACCCGAAGCGGCTCGGCAAGCCCCTGACCGGCCACGACGGCACGATCTACCTGGTCGCCTTCAGCCCGGACGGACGCACGCTGGCCTCGGTCGGCGACGATCACACCGTACGGCTGTGGGACGTGGCCGACCCCGGCCGGCCGCGAGCGCTGGGCAAGCCCCTGACCGGGCACGAGGCCGCCGTACGGTCGGTGGCGTTCAGCCCGGACGGCCGGACGCTGGCGGCCGGCGGCGACGACGGCACGATCCGGCTGTGGGACGTGACGGACCCCCGGCGTCCGGAGCCGATCGGGGAGCCGCTGACCGGCCACACCGCCACGGTGCACTCCGTGGCCTTCAGCCCCGACGGCCGTACGCTCGCCAGCGGCAGCTCGGACAACACCATCCGCCTCTGGGACATGGCCGACCGGCGTCGCCCGGCAGCGATCGGAGCGCCGCTCACCGGCCACACGGGCGCGGTGTGGTCCGTGGCCTTCAGCCCCGACGGCAGCATGCTCGCCGCCGCCAGCGCGGACAGCACGGCGAGTCTGTGGAAGGTCGGTGATCCGGCGTACCCGTCGCAGGTCGGCGCGCCTCTGGCGGGCAGCAGCGGCGAGATGTACGCGCTCGGCTTCAGTCCCGACGGGCGCACCCTGGCCACCGGGTCGGGCGACAACAAGGTCCGTCTGTGGGCGCTGCCGACGGCGGACATGATCGGCCGGACCGGAGTGTTCCGGCCGGACGGGCGGGTGCTCGCGACGGCGGCGCTCGACGGGCGGGTCCGGCTGTGGGACGTGCGCAAGCCCGGCAGGCCCGTGCTGATGGGCGAACCCTTCCGGCCGAAGGGCGGCGTGCGTTCCCTGGAGTTCTCCGCGGACGGCCGCACGCTCGCCATGGTGACGGGGAACCGGGCCCTGCAGCTGTGGAACGTCGGCGATCCGGACCGCCCCGTCCCCCACGGGCCTCCCGTCCCGCTGCGCATCCGGTTCGCCGACCCGCTGGCCTTCAGCCCGGACGGGCGCCTGCTGGCGACCGCTGACGACGACCGCACCGTCCAGCTGTGGGACATCGGCGACCCGTCCCGTCCGCGCCCGCTCGGCGCCCCCCTCACCGGGCACAAGGGGTACGTCAACTCCCTCGTCTTCAGCCCGGACGGCCATACGCTGGCCAGCGGCAGCGCCGACGGCACCATCCGGCTGTGGAACGTGACGGCCCCCGGACGCGCCGTCCTGCGCGGCGCACCTCTCACGGGGCATCTCGGAGCCGTCAACGTCCTCGCCTACAGCCCCGACGGGCAGACGCTGGCCAGCGGCGGCGACGACAACTCCGTCCGGCTCTGGGACCTGGAGAACCCGGCCGCGGCCTCGCAACGCAGGAGCCTCACCGGCCACACGGAGGCGGTCGTGTCCCTGACGTTCAGCCGGAGCGGCCACACCCTGGCCAGCGGCGGCAACGACAGCACCGTGCGGCTCTGGAACCTCTCCGACCCCGCCCGGGCCACCGCGATCGGCCAGTCGATGAGTCCCAACGCCAGGAGCGGCGGCACCTTCCTGTCGTTCAGCCCGAACAGCCACATGATCGGGGTGTCGAGCGGCACCGACACCATCCGGCTGTGGAACCTGGACGTCGAGGCGGCCGCACGCCGCGTCTGCACGATGACCCGGGGCGTTCTGACGCGGGAGACCTGGAGCGAGTACCTGCCCCGGCTGTCCTACGACCCGCCGTGCGAGCCCTGACGGGGCCGGTCGCCCAACAGGCCGCCCCCGTTCGGTAGTTGAGTGATACGAGTCACAACTTGGGCTTTGCTGACGAACAGTCGGTTCCGATGGGCAAGCGCTTGTTACCCTTGGCCATAGCCCGACCGCTGGTGCATCCCCCGTCGCCAGCGGTCGGGCCTTTGTGTGGGCGCGTCAGCCCGCAAGGTCGAGCCGCATCAGGACCCGGGGGTGGCCGGCCAGTACCGAGGTGGTGGCGGCCGCGTAGGTGAAGCCGGCGCGTTCGAAGTTCTTGCGGAGGCCGGCGTACGCCATCGTCAGGTCGACCCTGGCGTCGCCGTTGTCCAGGGGGTACGCCTCGATCGCCGGAGCGCCGTGGGCGCGGGCGAACTCGACGGCGCCGGCGATGAGGGCGTGCGAGATGCCCTGCTTCCGGTGACCGGGGCGGACCCGGACGCACCACAGCGACCAGACGGGCAGGTCGTCGATGTGCGGGATCTTGCGGTTGCGGGCGAAGGAGGTGTCCGCGCGCGGGGCGACGGCGGCCCAGCCGACCGGTTCACCGCCGTCGTAGGCGAGCACGCCGGGCGGGGGCTCCTGGTGACACAGCTCGGCGACGTACTCGCCGCGGGCCGGGCCGCGCAGTTCGTTGTTGAGCTTGGAGGGGATCCGGTAGCTCAGACACCAGCAGACGTTCGCCCCGGCCGACTTGGGTCCCAGCACGGCACGGACGTCCTCGAAGACCGTGGCCGGCCGAACGTCGATGCTCATGCCCCCACGATGTCACGAACTGCCCGGCCAGGCCCTCGGACCCGGTGACACGGCAGGGGTGAACGCGTCGTAGAACGGCTGCGCCATCCCGGCGATCGCCGAGCTGCCCGGCGCGAACGGCGTGATGGGATCGATCGCCCCGGACCGGCCGCCCCCGCCATCGCCACCGGGTTCGAGAGCGCATGCCCGCTTCAACGAACGGCTTCGTCGCTGGTCACAGGGCTGCCGTGAGTGATGGGGGAGTACCGATACGCTTCCGGTATGGACGTCCGTGTCGAGATCATCCGGGAGCCGAGCGAGGAACTCGTCGACGCCTTCGGCCGATTGCTTCCGCAGTTGTCCACGACGGCCCGGGCCCTGGACCGGGCGGCGGTCGACCGGATGGTCCGCTGCGACGCCATCACCGTGCTCGTGGCCCGGGCCGGTGGCGTGATCGCCGGCACCCTGACCCTCGTGCTGCTGCCCCTGCCGTCCGGGCTGAGGGGCCGCGTCGAGGACGTGGTCGTCGACGACGCGGCGCGCGGGCAGGGCATCGCGGGCCTGCTCATCGAGGAGGCCGTGCGGATCGCCCGCGAGGCCGGGGCCCGTACGGTCGACCTCACCTCCCGGCAGGATCGTGCCGCCGCGAACCGCCTCTACGAGCGGCTCGGGTTCCGGGCCCGCGAGTCCACGGTCTACCGCATCGCGCCTTAGGGGGCCTTTCACCATGAGCGCGCCACCCGGGCGGGCGTGGTGAAAGGCCCCCTTAGGCGGAAGCCGCCCGCAGCAAGCGCAGTTGGCCGATCTCCGTCGCGTTCTTCATCAGTTCCGCGTTCAGCCAGGCCGCCATGTGCGCGACCGTGTACTGGGGGTCGTGCGGCCAGGGGAACGGGGCCGTGGCGTCCAGGTCGGGGTCGGTGAGGTCGTCCAGGACGGTCAGCCACTGCGTGTGCAGGCCGCGCAGCCAGTCGATGGCCGGTGCGCCCTCGCCGGGCCAGGCGATGTCCGTGCGGTCGCGGGGCGGGCGGCCCTGGGCGTGGTCGAGGACCATGCTCCACCACCAGCCGATGTGCCAGCTCACCCAGGCGACGGTGGGGACGGGCACGGGGTCGGGCTCGGTCTCCGCCCAGTCCGGTACCCAGGTGCCGTCGGGGCCCTTGCGCATCGTCCAGCAGCGCGGCGCGGGCTCCCAGAGGAAGTCCTCCGGCTCCAGCCGCTCCAGGTGGTACTCGAACAACGACCAGGTCAACTCGTGCTGCCAGCGCAGCAGTTCCGTGCGGGAAACGCTCATCGGACGACCCTACGCAAGCGCCCGGGCGTCCCGGGCCAGTCCCGCCCAGTCGAGGTCGCGCAGCCCGGGCTCCGCGTCACAGCCCGAGGGCAGGCGGGGCGTGGCCTGGAACCAGACGACGGTGAGCCGGGAGCGGTACGCGACCGGATCGTGGGCCGGATCGAGAGCCGTGGAGTGGAACGTGCCGACGCAGGCCACGGCGGGCAGGACCTCGACGGGCCCGAGGCCGCCCGCGTACTGGTCGGGGTAGGCGCGCGGGGGCGGGAGCAGGTGGACCGGTGTGCCGGGGCGGGCCCGCTCGGCGGCGCGCAGCAGGCCGCGGATCCGCCGGTCGTTCACCGGCTTGCAGGGATAGCCCTCCAGCAGGTCGCCGTACGTCGACGTGAATCGCAGCTCGGCGAGATCCACCGGGCGGCCGGAGGCCAGGACGAGGCGGGCGAGCGCCAGGGCCGGCGTTTTGACGTGCTGTCGCATGGAGGTCTTTCGGTGCTCATGGGCAGGCCCTGGCTCAGGGCCGGTGCCCCGTCAGCCGCGCTGCCGACGCGATCGTCGCCCGGGCCTCGCGCGCGGTGAGGCCGGTGCCCCGGGCGGCGTCGACCAGCGCGTCCACGAGCGCGGGGCCGATGCCGTCCTCGTAGGCCCGGCAGGCCGCCCAGAACAGCCGGGTGTTGCGCTGGCCCTCGTGTGCGGCGAGGACGAACTGGACCAGGCCCTGGCCGTGGCCGCCGGTCGCCGGGGGTGTGGGGTGGTGGGCGCGGGGCGGCGGGAGGAGCAGGCGAAGGAGGGAGCGCGGGCAGGGGGCGGGGGCCAGGTGCGAGGTCCCCGGGGCCGCGGCGTACACGCCCTGGCCGGTGCGGGAGCCGGGGCCGACGAGGTAGCCGCCGGCGCCCCGGATGTCGATGCCGGGGGCGAGGCGGCCCGCGGAGTTGGGGACGACCACGTCGGGCGGGCCGGTCAGCCAGAGGTGACGGCCGCCGGACGGGGTCACGACGACCACGGTCGGCGGGATGGTGAACAGGTGCCGCAGCGCCAGCTCGCGCAGGGCGGCCGGGGCGTCCGTGCCGGTCTTCACGTCCAGGTCGATGCCGATCAGATGGTGCGGGGGCAGCCCGCAGGCGATGCCGTACCCGGTCGCCCAGGGCGCCGCGGCGAACAGCTCGCGGATGCGGGCCGGGTCGCTGGAGGCGTCGTAGACCCCGTGGCCGAGCCGGCCGCACTCGCCGTGGCAGGGGGAGGGGGCGGGGTCGTCGCGGTGAGGGGAGCGCAGGGCAGGGAGCTTGGTGCGGGACAAGGGGATGACGGCCAGTCCGCGGTCGGCGGCTGACAGGGCGTGTGCGAGGGCCAGCGTCGTGGCCTGCCGGTCGGTGGTGGCCATGCCTCTAGTTTCGTACGTACGTTCGAAAAAGGAAAGGGGGATCGGGCAGGGCCTCCTCGGCAGCGGAGTCGGCGGCGGCAACTTCGGCAACGCTGCCACCGCCCGGCAGCAGGCCGACGGGCGACAAGCGCCTGTGCGGCGGTACTTCGGTGCCGCCGCACAGGCGTCTTCGACGGCTGCGGGGCCTTGACGGAACGGCGAATCTGACGGACAGTCAGAAACCGTGAACGGTGAGCCGGAGGTCCACGAGGAGTTCGAGGCGCGCCTGAAGGCCTACGAGGGCTGCCCGGCCGCCGCCACCGGGGTCGGCCGGGACCCCGTCAACGCCCCGATGATCAGGCACTGGTGCGAGGCCATGGGCGACACCAACCCGGCGTACACGGGCCCGGACGCCATCGCTCCCCCCACCATGCTCCAGGCGTGGACCATGGCCGGCCTCTCCCGCCGCCCCGAACGCACGGCGGCCTACGACGAACTCCTCGGCCTGCTCGACGAGTCGGGCCACCACGCGGTCGTCGCCACCGACTGCGAGCAGGAGTACGCCCGCCCCCTGCGCCCCGGGGACGAGATCACCTTCGACTCGGTGATCGAGTCGGTGTCGGAGCGCAAGACCACAAAACTGGGACCGGGTTACTTCGTCACCACCCGCACGGACGTCAGGGCGGGCGGCGAACTCGCCGGCACCCACCGCTTCCGCATCCTCAAATACGCCCCCGCACGCCGCCCGACGAACCCGCCGAAGCCGGAGGAACGCCGCCCCCGCCCCGTCGTCAACCGCGACAACGCCGGCTTCTGGGAGGGCGTGGCGCGCCACGCACTGCTGATCCAGCGCTGCACCGGCTGCGGCACCCTGCGTTTCCCCTGGCTGCCGGGCTGCAACAGCTGCGGCCGGCCGGGCTGGGACACCGTCGAGGCGAGCGGCGAGGGCACGGTCTATTCGTACGTCGTCATGCACCGCCCGCCCTTCCCGGCCTTCGAGCCCCCCTACGCGGTCGGGCTGATCGAGCTCGCGGAGGGCGTGCGGATCATCAGCAACGTGGTGGGGGTGCCGTACGACAAGGTGCGCGTCGGGATGCCCGTACGGCTCTGCTTCCGGCAGTACGACGACGAGCTGGTGCTGCCCGTCTTCCAGGGGGTGACGCGGTGAACGCCGGCGATCGCCTCCCTCCCCTGGAGATACCGATCACCCGCACCCTGATCGTCGCCGGGGCGATCGCCTCCCGGGACTACCAGGACGTGCATCACGACCCGGAGCTCGCCCGGCAGAAGGGCTCCCCCGACATCTTCATGAACATCCTGACGACCAACGGCCTGGTCGGGCGCTACATCACCGACCACTTCGGGCCCCGGGCGGAGCTGCGCCGGGTGGCCATCCGGCTCGGCGCGCCCAACCACCCCGGAGACACGATGGTGCTGACGGGCACGGTCGAGGAGGTCGACGGGGACACGGTGACCGTCCGGGTCGTCGGCGCGAACGGCCTCGGCAAGCACGTCACGGGCACGGTGACGGTGAGGGCTCCGGCATGAGCCTGAGAGGACGGGACGGGCTCGGCGGGCGCGCGGCCATCGCCGGCATCGGGGCCACCGAGTTCTCCAAGGACTCGGGCCGCAGCGAACTGCGCCTGGCCGTCGAGGCGGTGCGCGCGGCCCTCGCGGACGCGGGGCTGACACCCGCCGACGTGGACGGGATGGTCACCTTCACCATGGACACCAGCCCCGAGATCACCGTCGCCCAGGCGGCCGGCATCGGCGAGCTCTCCTTCTTCTCCCGCGTCCACTACGGCGGCGGCGCGGCCTGCGCCACCGTCCAGCAGGCGGCCCTGGCGATCGCCTCGGGCGTCGCGGACGTGGTCGTCTGCTACCGGGCGTTCAACGAGCGCTCGGGCCGCCGCTTCGGCTCCGGGGTGCGGCACCGGGAGCCGTCGGCGGAGGGCGCGGCGCTCGGCTGGACGCTGCCGTTCGGACTGCTCACCCCGGCCTCCTGGGTGGCGATGGCGGCCCAGCGGTACCTCTACACCTACGGGCTGACCCCGGAGGCCTTCGGGCACGTGGCCGTCGTGGGCCGCAGGTACGCGGCGGCCAACCCGGCGGCCTACTTCCACGGCCGGCCCATCACCCTGGCCGACCATGCCGCGTCCCGCTGGATCGTCGAGCCGCTGCGGCTGCTGGACTGCTGCCAGGAGACGGACGGCGGTCAGGCGCTCGTGGTCACCTCCGTGGAGCGGGCCCGCGATCTGCCGCACCGTCCCGCCGTGATCGCGGCAGCGGCCCAGGGCGCCGGACGCGCGCAGGAGCAGATGACCAGCTTCTACCGCGACGACCTGACCGGCCTGCCCGAGACGGCGGTGGTGGCCCGGCAGCTGTGGCGGACCTCGGGGCTCGCCCCGGCCGACATCGACGTGGGGATCCTCTACGACCACTTCACGCCGTTCGTGCTGATGCAGCTGGAGGAGTTCGGCTTCTGCGGCCCCGGCGAGGCGCCGGACTTCGTGGCCGGGGAACGCCTGCCGCTCAACACGCACGGCGGGCAGCTGGGGGAGGCGTACCTGCACGGGATGAACGGCGTGGCGGAGGCCGTCCGGCAGATCAGGGGGACGGCCGTGAACCGGATACCGGGTGCGGAACGGGTCCTGGTGACGGCGGGGACGGGCGTGCCCACCTCGGGACTCGTACTGACAGCCGACCCTCAGGGTTGACCCGCAGTTCCCCGGGTCCTTTGCTCCACCTACAGGAGGTGCGGCGAACCCCACCCGTACAACCTGAGGGGGACCCCGCTTCGGGACCTGCGGCCGATCCGCTGACGGTGGCCCCGCTCATAGCGTTGAGCCATGACCACACTCGTCTGCACCAGCGCGTCGAAGGCCGCTGCACCAGCGGCGCAGACCCCTCCGTACCCGTCGTTCTCGTCGTACGTCAGGGCCCGCCGGCCGGTGCTGCTGCGTACCGCCCGCTCGCTCACCGGCAACCCGAGCGACGCGGAGGACCTGTTGCAGACCGCGCTCACCAAGACGTACGTCGCCTGGGAGCGTATCGAGGACCACCGCGCCCTCGACGGCTATGTGCGCCGGGCGCTGCTGAACACCCGGACGTCGCAGTGGCGCAAGCGCAAGGTCGACGAGTTCGCCTGCGAGGAGCTGCCCGAGCCGGATCCGGTGCCCGGCGGTGACGACCCGGCCGAGCAGCAGGCGCTGCGCGACGCGATGTGGCGGGCGATCATGCGGCTGCCGGCCCGGCAGCGGGCGATGGTGGTCCTCAGGTACTACGAGGACCTCAGCGAGGTCCAGACGGCGGAGGTGCTCGGCGTCTCGGTGGGTACGGTGAAGTCGGCCGTCTCCCGTGCGATCAGCAAGCTCCGGGAGGACGCTGAGCTGGGGTTTGTGCGCAGCTGAGCGGACGTGTCGGTCCCCGCTGATCGGTTTGGTTGTCGGCCGTGGGGTGATCGATCACCCGGTCCTAGTGACATACCGCGCGGTATGTGCGCAGAATCAGCGCAACCCTTACCACCGCGTAGGCAATGTCGCCCGGGAGGACGCCGTGCTGAGCACCATGCAGGACGTACCGCTGCTGATCTCGAGGATCCTGACCCATGGGTCGACGATCCACGGGGCATCGCAGGTGACCACCTGGACCGGCGAGGACGAGCCGCACCGCCGCTCCTTCGCCGAGATCGGCGCCCGCGCGGCCCAGCTCGCCCACGCCTTGCGCGAGGACCTCGGCGTCGCCGGCGACGACCGGGTCGCCACCCTGATGTGGAACAACGCGGAGCATGTGGAGGCCTACTTCGCGATCCCCTCCATGGGCGCGGTCCTCCACACCCTGAACCTCCGGCTCCCGCCCGAGCAGCTGGCCTGGATCGTCAACCACGCCGCCGACCGCGTGATCATCGCCAACGGCTCGCTGCTGCCCCTGCTCGCCCCGCTGCTCCCCCACCTGAAGACGGTGGAGCACGTGGTCGTCTCCGGCCCCGGGGACCGCTCCCTGCTCGCGGACGCGACCGCGCGGGTCCACGAGTACGACGACCTGATCGCCGGGAAGCCCACCTCGTACGACTGGCCTGAGCTGGACGAACGCCAGGCCGCCTCCATGTGCTACACCTCCGGCACCACCGGCGACCCCAAGGGCGTGGTCTACAGCCACCGCTCCATCTATCTGCACTCCATGCAGGTCAACATGGCCCAGTCGATGGGCCTGACCGACGAGGACACCTCGCTGGTCGTGGTGCCGCAGTTCCATGTGAACGCGTGGGGGCTGCCGCACGCGACCTTCATGACCGGTGTGAACCTGCTGATGCCGGACCGCTTCCTGCAGCCGGCCCCGCTCGCCGCGATGATCGAGAGCGAGAGGCCGACCCATGCCGCCGCCGTCCCGACCATCTGGCAGGGCCTGCTCGCCGAGCTGACCGCGCACCCCCGCGACGTCTCCTCCCTCACCCAGGTCACCATCGGCGGCTCGGCCTGCCCGCCGGCCCTCATGGAGGCCTTCGACAAGCTGGGCATGCGCGTCTGCCACGCCTGGGGCATGACGGAGACGTCACCGCTCGGCACGGTCGCCCGTCCCCCGGCCGGTGTGGTGGGCACGGAGGAGGAGTTCGCCTACCGCCTCACCCAGGGCCGCTTCCCGGCCGGTGTCGAGGCCCGGCTGACCGGCCCGGGCGGCGAGCGCCTCCCCTGGGACGGCGAGTCGGCCGGTGAGCTGGAGGTGCGCGGCCCGTGGATCGCCGGCGCCTACTACAACGGCCCGGGCGCCGACCCGCTCCGCCCCGCCGACAAGTTCAGCGAGGACGGCTGGCTCAAGACGGGCGACGTGGGGACGATCTCCTCCGACGGCTACCTCACCCTCACCGACCGGGCCAAGGACGTCATCAAGTCCGGCGGCGAGTGGATCTCGTCGGTGGAGCTGGAGAACGCCCTCATGTCCCACCCCGAGGTGGCCGAGGCGGCCGTCGTCGCCGTCCCCGACGAGAAGTGGGGCGAGCGCCCCCTGGCCACGGTCGTCCTCAAGGAGGGCGCCACCGCCACCTTCGAGACCCTGCGCGCCTTCCTCGCCGACGAGGGCGGTATCGCCAAGTGGCAGCTCCCGGAGCGCTGGACGGTCATCGAGGCGGTGCCGAAGACGAGCGTCGGCAAGTTCGACAAGAAGGTGCTGCGCAGGCAGTACGCGGAGGGGGAGCTGGACATCACCCGGCTCTGAGCCTTCGGCACGCCAGGTGGCCTGACCGCCGTCACTGTCGTATGGCGGTCAGCCCCGTTCCTGGCTGCTGTCACTGTCGTATGGCGGTCAGCCCCGTTCCTGGCTGCTGTCACTGTCGTATGGCGGTCAGCCCCGTTCCTGGCTGCTGTCACTGTCGTATGGCGGCC
>NZ_JBWKKY010000002.1:0-12331 GCF_056430805.1 Streptomyces sp. NPDC045955 | reverse complement strand
CGGTCAGCCCCGTTCCTGGCCGCCGTCATGTCGTACGGCGGTCAGCCCCCACCCCAGCACCAGCCACAGGCCCGCCACCCCGCACACCCCGCCCCAGCCGAAGTGGCTGAAGGCGAACCCGGCGAGGGCCGAGGCGCCGGCGCCGCCCGCGAAACCGGCGACGACATAGGCGGTGTTGGCGATGGCCGGGGTGGAGGTGGCGGTCAGGGCGAGGGTCTGGTTGGCGACGTGGGACGCCACCAGCGCCGCGTGGATCAGCACCGCGGCGGCGAACAGTGCGCCCAGCGTGTGCCCGCCCAGCCAGAACAGCGGCACGGACACGGCGGCGAGCAGGTAAGCGGACCGCACGACACGCCCCGCGCCGAACCGGTCCACGAGCCCGCCGGCCAGCGGCGCCACCGCACTCGCCGTGAGCCCGAACAGCCCGAAGAGCCCGGCCGTCGCGGTGGACAGTCCGTACTCCGGCCCCGTCAGCAGCAGGGCGAGCGAGGTCCACAGCGCGCTCCACGCCCCGAACATCCCGGCCTGCCGCAGGCAGGCGCGCCACAGGTCGGGCGAGTGGCGCAGCACCGCGGGCAGCGCGGCGAGTCCGGCGAACAGCGGGCCCTTCCGACGCCGCTGCGACGGCAGGACGAGGGCGGTCGCGAGCCCCAGGACGAGGGTGAGCACGGCCGCGCCCGCGAACACCCACCGCCACCCGAAGGCCTGCCCGGCCAGTCCGCCCAGCACCCGGGCGGCGACGATGCCGGCGAACAGGCCCGCGATGACGGCCGCGACATGGCGGCCACGCCGCTCGGCCGGGGCTCGTTCGGCGACCAGCGGGACGAGCAGCTGCGGGATCACGGTCGCGGCCGAGGCGACGAACATGGCGACCGCGAGGGCGGTGACCCCCGGAGCGGCCGCACTGGCGGCCAGCGCGGCGGTCGTGACGAGCGTGAGCCCGCCGACCAGCCGGCGCCGGTTCGCGCTGTCGCCGAGCGGGGCGAAGAAGAGCAGGCCGACCGCGTAGCCGAGCTGCGCGACCGAGGCGATCCAGGCGACGGCCGAGGGCGCCGAGCCGAAGTCGCGGGCCATGAGCGAGAGCAGGGGGGCGGCCAGGTAGATGTTGGCGGCGGTGACCGCGCTGCACACGGCGATCAGGGTGAGGAAGACACCGGGGCCGGGTGTACGCGCCTCGCGTGCGGGGGCGGTGCCGGCCGGGCGGGACGTGGTCGTGGCGGTGGTCGCTGACGGCATGGAGGAGGACTCCTTGGAGTCGGCTCTAACAACTAACTGGTTGGTTGGCTGATGGGGAAACAGTGTCGGCCGCTCTTCGATTCCTGTCAACCAAACGGTTGGTTACCCGGCGCGCTACCCTCTCCCCCATGGGAGCAAGGGACCCCGAGGCCACCAAGGCCCGGATCTTCGAGGCGGCGGTCGCCGAGTTCGCCCGGCACGGCATCGCCGGCGCCCGCATCGACCGCATCGCCGCCGAGGCGAAGGCCAACAAGCAGTTGATCTACGCCTACTTCGGCAACAAGGCGGAGCTGTTCGCGATCGTCCTCGAGAAGAAGATGCTCCACCTCGCCGAGGCCGTCCCCGTCGACCCGGACGACATCGAGGGCTGGGTCGACCGCCTGATGGACTATCACGCCGCCCACCCGGAGCTCCTGCGCCTGCTCTTCTGGGAGGGCCTGGAGTACGGCACCGACGAACTGCCCCACGAGTCCGACCGCCAGGAGCACTACGCCCGCAAGGTCGCCGCCCTCCAGGACGGCCAGGACCGCGGAGTCGTCACCGATGCCATCCCGGCGGCCGACCTGCTGTTCCTGCTGACGGCCCTGGCCAACTGGACCGTGGTCGTGCCGCAGATGCGGCGCATCCTGGTCGGGGGCCAGGAGCCCGACCAGGACCGCCTGCGCAGCTCGGTCAAGGAGGCGGCGCGCCGCCTCACGGCCCGATAGGGCCTGGTTGCTCCCCGGCGGGACCTCGTTGGCCCCGATAGGGCTTAGTTGTCCCCGATAGGGCTTAGTTGGTCCCGATCCGGGAGAGCAGCTCGACGATCCGGGTCTGCACCTCACCGCTGGTGGACCGCTCCGCGAGGAACAGCACCGTTTCGCCGGAGGCCAGCCGCGGCAGGTCGGCCTGGTCGACGGCGGCCGTGTAGACGACGAGCGGGGTGCGGTTGAGCTGCCCGTTCGCGCGCAGCCAGTCCACGATCCCGGCCTGCCGCCGGTGCACCTGCATCAGGTCCATCACGACCAGGTTCGGCCGGAACTGCCCCGCCAGCGTCACCGCGTCGGCGTCACTCGCCGCCCGCGCGACCTGCATCCCGCGCCGCTCCAGCGTCGCCGTCAGCGCGAGCGCGATCTCCGCGTGCTCCTCGATCAGCAACACGCGCGGCGGGTGCTGCTCACTGTCGCGCGGCGCCAGCGCCTTCAGCAGGACGGCGGGATCGGCACCGTACGCCGCGTCCCGCGAGGCCTGCCCGAGTCCGGCCGTCACCAGGACGGGCACCTCGGCGGCGACCGCGGCCTGCCGCAACGACTGCAACGCCGTACGCGTGATCGGCCCGGTCAGCGGGTCCACGAACAGCGCCGCCGGGAAGGCAGCGATCTGCGCGTCGACCTCCTCGCGCGAGTTCACGATCACGGGCCGGTAGCCGCGGTCGCTCAGCGCCTGCGAGGTGCTGACGTCCGGCGCCGGCCACACCAGCAGCCGCCGCGGGTTGTCCAGCGGCTCCGGCGGCAGCTCGTCGTCCATCGGCTGCGGCCGCGGCGGATCGGCCACCTCGACGGCACCGCCGGGCCCGTCCAGCGGCTCCGGCCCCTCGGCGGCGTTCTCGTCCGGCGCGCCTATGGCGTACGACCGTCCGCCGCCCTCCGTCATCTGCGCGAGCCGTGACTGACCGGCGAGGGACGGCTGCGCCGGGACGGGCGCGGGGGCCGGGGCGGTGCCCTGCGCGGTGCCTTGTGCGGGAGTCGGCTCACCCGCCGGATGCGGGCGCGCGGCGTGCTCCGGACGGGGCGCCGGTTCCTGGCGGGAGGCCTGTTCGGGCCGCCCGCCCCCTTCCGTCCGCGTGGCCGGGTCGGGCGGCGTGCCGAGCTTGCGGCGCCGGCCCGATCCGCCCGACTGGTGCGGGGGCGGCGTCGCCGTCGACTGAGGCGCGCCCGGCCCCTGCGGGGCGGAGGCCGGACGTGCGGCGGGAACGCCCGAGGGCTGCTGCACCTGAGCCGCCTGCCGGTTGAACGGCACGCCCTGGCCCAGCGTCCGCACGCTGATCGCCCGCCCCTGCGTTGTATTCGGGTCGGCGGGCGCGGCCGCCTCCGCGGGCAACGGCTGAGCCGTGCGATGCGCCTGCGCCGCGCCCTCCGGGGGCAACGGGGTGCCGGGGGCCGGGGTGTGGGGCTGAGGGGCCGGAGCCGCGGCCGGGGCCTGGGCTACGGGGGTGCCGTTCGGGTGTACGGGGTGAGCGGTGCCGTTGGGGGCTACGGACTGTGTCGGCTGTGCCGGCTGTGCCGCGCCGTTCGGCGGTACGGGGACACCGGCTCCCGAGCTGTCGTCGGCGGCGGGCCAGGGCTGTGGCCGGGGGGCAGGAGCGCCTTGGGCAGGGGCCGGGGCGGGGGCTCCGGGGACGGCGGTGCCCTGAGCCGGGGTGCCCTGAGCCGGGGTGCCCTGTCCGGGCGCGGCCTCGGCGGGCAGCGGCTGACCGGCGGAGGGCTGCTGCTCCGGTACGGCGACGCCCTGCTGCGGCAGGGGCTGTGCGCCGAGGGGCTGGTTCGGGGACACGGGCTGAAGCACCTGCCCCGGGAGGGCCGCGGCCTGCACGCTGTGCCCGAGACCGCCCGGGGCGGGGACGGACACGCCCTGCGGGGGTACGGCGACGCCCTGCGGTTGGGGGATGTTCCCCGGTGGGACGTTGCCCTGCGCATGCACGGCGTCGGGCTGTGCGTGAGCGGCGTTGCCCTGCGCCGGAACCGCCACGCCCTGCGGCGGCACGGCCGTACCGGGAGCGACCTGCCCCGCGGCCACCCCGGCCTGGCTCACCTGAACCTGACCGGTGACGTCCTGCTGCGCGGGAACTCCCTGCGCGTCACCCCCCTGCACGGCCCCCGCGGGCACGGAACCCGCCGGCACAGGAGCCTGCTGTCCGGCGCCCTGCACCGGCGAACCAGCCACCGCACCCGCCGCCGTACCCGGCGCCTGCGCTCCGGCCCCGTCGGCCGGCTGAGCCGCCACGGCCCGCCGCCGACGCCCGGTCGGCGCACTCGTGGGATGCGGCTGGGGCGGAGTGTGATCGGCGGACTGGTCGTGCGGGACGGCGTCGTGCCGCCCCTCGTCGGCCACCCCCGCACCGGCGGCGGCCGAACCGTGAACCGCCACGCCCCCGTGCGCCGCCTGGTCCGGCACCTGCCCGTGACCGGGCACCTGTCCCTGACCGGGCACACCACCTGGCGCGACCTGCCCCTGATCAGAGGGGCCGGCCGGGTCGGACGGGGCCGGGGCCTGATCCGCCTCGGCCGGCGGCAGGGCGAACACGGGACGCGGCCCCGCCGCGGCCTCCTGCGCAGCCGCCCGCTCGGCAGCGGCAGCCAGCGCCCGCCGCCGGCGCCCGCTCGGCTGCGAAGTCTGACCCTGCCCCTGGGCCGCATCAGCGGAACCGGCGGCGGCCTCGCCGGACGGCGCGGGCAGCGCGGGCGGCAGCGCCTGCTGCTCACCGGGCTCACGCCGGGCCCGCCGCCCGGAGGGCGCGGGCACGCCCTGCGGCGGAACGGTCCCACCCAGCCCGGTACCCGAGGCGGCGGTCCCCGCCGCATGCTCGGCGGCCGTGACGACGGCCCCTTCGGCGACACCCTGGACGGCACCCCCGACGGGCAGGGCCGGAGCCGCACCGGCGT
Organism: Streptomyces sp. NPDC045955; assembly: GCF_056430805.1. Lineage (NCBI taxonomy): Bacteria > Bacillati > Actinomycetota > Actinomycetes > Kitasatosporales > Streptomycetaceae > Streptomyces > Streptomyces sp. NPDC045955. The sequence goes on along the minus strand of NZ_JBWKKY010000002.1, from coordinate 7,454 downwards.
CCTCGGCCGCACGCCGCCGCCGCCCGGTACCGCCCGACGCGGGCGCACCCTCACCGGAAGCCTGCGCGGGAAGGGCAGCCGGTTCCCCGGCGGCTCGCCTCCGCCGCCGCCCGGTGGGCTCACCCTCAGCCGGAACATCACCGTCCAGGAAGGCATCGGTGGTGGCCCGCCGCGCCCGGCGCCGCCCCCCGCCATACGTGTGCCCACCGGATGTCTGTCCACCGGACGTCTGCCCGTCGTCGGCAGCGGCGTCGACCGCCTGGGCGGCGTCCGCATCCTCGGCGACGGCCCCGGCCCCGCCCCCGATCGGCACTTCGAGGACGTACGCGTTACCGCTCATCCCCGGCACTTCATGCGTCTGGAGCACGCCGCCGTGAGCCCGGACGATCCCGCGGACGATGGGCTCGTGCACGGTGTCGCCGCCGGCGTACGGCCCGCGCACCTCGATGCGTACGACCTCGCCGCGCTGCGCCGCCGCCACCACGACGGTGTTGTCCAGGTAACCGCCCGCCGACACGGGCGTGTTGCCGGTCGCGTCGACCCCCGCCACGTCCGCGACCAGATGGGCGAGGGCGGTGGCGAGCAGCCGGGGATCGACCTCGGCCTCGATGGGCGGCGCGTGCACGGCGAACTGCACCCGCCCGGGCCCGATGAGCTCGACGGCCCCGTCGACACCGGCGGCCACGACGGCGTCCAGCATCACCTTCGTACGGGAGATGCCCTCGCCGCCCGCGTCGAGCCGCTGGTAGCCGAGGACGTTGTCGATGAGCGTCGTGATGCGCGAATAACCGGCGGACAGGTGGTGCAGCACCTGGTTGGCCTCGGGCCACAGCTGACCGGCGTCGTCCGCCGCCAGCGCGGCCAGCTCCCGCCGCAGCTCCTCCAGCGGCCCGCGCAGCGACCGCCCGAGCAGCGTCAGCAACTGCTCGTGCCGCGCGGCGAGCGCCTCGTACCGGTCCTTCTCCCGCTCCCCGAGGGCGGCGTACCGCTCCTCGTTCGCCCCCAGCTCCTCGGCGTGCCGCTCGCGCAGCTCCTCCAGCTCGGTGACGTGCTGCTGGCGCAGCGCGGTCAGCTCGGAGGCGTGCTCCTCGGCGATCCGCTCCAGCTCTTCCTCATGGCGCTTCTGAGCCGCCTCCTTCTCCTCGACGACGGCGTCGTACGGCCGCCGGTCGGCGAAGGTCATCACGGCGCCGACGAGCTGCTCGCCGTCGCGCACGGGCGCGGTCGTCAGATCGACCGGCACCTTGCCGCCGTCCTTGGCGTACAGCACCTGCCCGCGCACCCGGTGCTTGCGCCCGGAGCGCAGGGTGTCGGCGAGCGCCGACTCCTCGTACGGGAAAGGCGACCCGTCGGCACGCGAGTGCAGCACGAGCGTGTGCAGCTCACGCCCGCCGAGATCACTGGCCCGGTAACCCAGTATCTGAGCGGCGGCCGGATTGACGAGCACGATCCGCCCGTCGGTGTCGGTCCCGACGACGCCCTCGGACGCGGCCCGCAGGATCATCTCGGTCTGCCGCTGCGAGCGCGCCAGCTCGGCCTCGGTGTCCACGGTCCCGGACAGGTCGCGCACGACGAGCATGAGCAGCTCGTCGCTGGTGTAGCCGTAACCGTCGTAGGCCTGCTGCCCGTTCTCGAGATTCGCACTGGTGACCTCGACGGGGAACTCGGTCCCGTCCGTCCTGCGCGCGATCATCCGGGTCGGCTTGGTCCGGGCATGCGGATCGAGGTGCTCCGGCCGCCGCATCGACCCCGGGATGAGCTTGGAGTCGAACTGCGGCAGCAGGTCGAGCAGCCCGCGCCCCACCAGAGCGGTCCCCGGCGTCTCGAAGGCCTCCAGGGCGATGGTGTTCGCGTTGACGACCGTCCCGTTGGCATTGACCAGCACCAACGCGTCGGGGAGAGCGTCCAGTATGGCTGCGAGGCGAGCAGCGCCTCGGGATGGCCTGCTGCTCACGAGACGCTTCCTCCCTGTTACCGCACCTTGCCGACCGCTCGGGCCATCTTGCCAACCGTCCCGCGGCGTGTCACGCGAGGGAGTCTAAGGGCTGCGGTTGCGCTCGCGACGCCGGATGAGAGCGAGGTCGCACGAGGAAGTGACCCCGAACTGACGACCGAGTAACCGCCAAACGCCCGCCCTCCTGCGACGACGTCGCGGGACCTTCGCGGGACCTTTACGAGGGCAGTGTTTCTGTACCTTTTTGCCCGGGTGGCCGAATGGGGCCGTGAGGTGGCCGGATCGGGGCGAGCGCGGCGACACGGGGCGGAACCGTCACGGGCTTCCCTCAGGGGTTGGACGTCATGTCCGGCAGCAGCGGCACGAGCCGGTCCCAGCGGGCGATCCCGCAGCCGTCACGGCGGTCGTACGTGGCGTCCACGGGCCGTCCGGCCCAGGTGCCGGTGACGTGCGCGGTGGCCGGCCCGCCGTACTGCATGGTGCAGAAGCCGTCTTCCGGGGCGGGTGCGAAGACGTCCTCCCCCCACCGGGTGTCCCGCTCCAGGGCGGCGCAGGCCCCACGCGGGTCGGGATGACTGCCGCCGTGGGGTGCGCAGTACAGCTCGTACGTCCCGTCGACCTCACCGCCCGCGTTCCGCACAGCGACGGTGAGATGGTCCCGGTCCGGGCCCTGGCCCCCCGCGAGCCGGACCGGGGACGGCCCGGCCTGGGCGTACGCGGCCGGGGACACCGCCGCCAGCGCCCCGAAGGCGGCGACGGAGGCGGCGGCCCCGACGACGAGCCGCCGCAGACGGGGACGGGCGGTGGAAGGGGAGGCACCGGAGGTCTGAGAGGTGACGGAGGAGGCGACGGAGACCGGCGAGGTCCGGGACGCGTATTCGGGGGCACCCCGGCGAATGGCATGAGACATCGACATGACCTGACTAACGCGGCGCGGCCCAGTACGTTGCGCGCCGGTCGGCGGCGCCGCACGACTCCACCGCACACCCACCCGCCCCGCACCCTCACAAGGCCTTTGCCCTGCGACCTTCCCGCCTAGTACCGTGGGGGTCGATTGGTGACAGCACGCTCGACTGTGTCATCATCGGCACGCACCGACTCGCGCTCGCGCGGGAGGATGTGCACTGGAGGCGTCGCCTAGTCCGGTCTATGGCGCCGCACTGCTAATGCGGTTTGGGCCTTAAAGCCCATCGAGGGTTCAAATCCCTCCGCCTCCGCACCCTGACCAGGGAGTTCGGCCCCACGCGGCTGGACTCCCTGCGTCGCGTTCAAGCCGTCTTCAGTCGCGCTCAGGCCGTTCTCCTCACCGGTCGGCCCCGAACAGCCCGTCCACGATCCGCCGCAGCACCGCCTCCTCCTGGCCGACGGCTTCCGTCCGCTCGTACTCGGTGAGCGCGAGGCCGGCGAGAGTGAACTCCTCCGTCAGAGCCCGCACCGCCCCGACCAGCTCCTCCACGCCCAGCCCGCCCGGCTCGGGCGTACCGACGGCCGGGAACACGGCCGGCTCCAGGACGTCGAGGTCGATGTGCAGGTACACCGCCTCGGCGCCGGTGGCGCGCACGGCGGCCAGGAGCGGCCCGGGTTCCGTCAGCTGCTCGACGCCGAGGTGCCGTATGCCGCGGCTCTCGACAAGGGCCTGCTCGCCCGGGTCCAGCGACCGCGCGCCCGTCAGCACGACGCGGTCGGCCGACAGGCTCCGCGCGGGCCGCAGGCCCTCCGGCCCGTCGCCGATGAGTGCGCGCAGCACCATGCCGTGGAAGGCTCCGGAAGGCGACGACTCCGGGGTGTTGAGATCCCCGTGCGCGTCGAACCACACCACCGTCAGCCGGTCCCCGAATGCGGAGAGCGCGGCCTCGACCGGCGCGAGGTCGACCGCGCAGTCGCCGCCGACGGTCACGGTCGGCTCGCCGGGCGGAACCTCGGCCAAGGCCGCGCGCACCGCCAGCAGATGGCGCTCCAGCACATCGGCGCTCCGCACGCCGCCCCGCGGCTCGCCGACGCTGTCGTCGATCGTGACCGTCCGCCGTGTACCTGCGGGTATCAGCCCGGCGAGCCAGCCGGCCCCACCGGGCAACCGACGGGCCGTAGGCGCCCCCGACCCCTGCCACTGCGCCACCTCAAGCACCACCGGACCGCCCACGAAGGCTCCCTTCCACCACCCGATCACGAAGCCCCGTCTGAGGCCATTTACGCAGGTCACAAGGGGTATGGCAAACGGATTTCACATGGCGGCGGCAGTCATGTAATGTTCTTCCTGTCGCCGCGAGCGAGCCGTAAGGCCCGGGAGCGGCGAAAAAACAGAACAAGCACTCGTAGCTTAACGGATAGAGCATCTGACTACGGATCAGAAGGTTGCAGGTTCGAATCCTGCCGAGTGCACACAGGCCAGAAGCCCCGGAGAGATCCGGGGCTTCTGGCGTTTCTCCGGCTCGACGAACGCTCATCGACCCCGGCCGTTCGGGGGACGCACAGGTCTCCGCCGACGCCTTTCCCACCCGCAGGGGCATCTCTTGAGGGAACGAAAGGGAGACACGATGCCGCTCTACCTGTCGAGGTTCAGCTACACCCCGGAGACCTGGGCGCGGCTGATCGGCCACCCGGAGGACCGGGCCCGGGCCGCGCAGTCGTACATCGAGTCCGTCGGCGGAAGGCTCCACGGCTTCTGGTACGCCTTCGGCACGCACGACGGCTACAACCTGTGGGAGGCCCCGGACAACGTCTCGATGGCCGCGGTGGCGCTGGCGATCAGTGGAGGCGGCGCGCTGAGCTCGTTCGAGACGACGGTACTCCTCACCATCGACGAGACGATCGAGGCCCTGCGCGCAGCCGAGCAGATCCAATACCGGGCTCCTGGCGCTTAAAACAACAGATCGCTTGCCGGTTCGGGCTTGCCGAGTGTGCACAGAACAAAGGCCCCGGAGGGATCCGGGGCCTCTGGGTTCGCGTGCGTATGCAAGGGCTGCGCCGCCGAGGCTAGGGCTTGCTCGGATGGGTCAGGCGCCGGCCGCGGCTCTCTGCGATGCGGAGGACATCCTGCAGTGCCTCGGTCAGGCGCTCGGCGAGGTAGCGGAGATCGCCGGGCTGGGTGTCGGGGAGCAGGGCCAGGGCGTGGTCGACGAGTTGGTGGCCCATGTGGAGTTGGGTCGACTCCGTGGCGTCGGCGAGTCGGGAGATCGGTCCGCCGTGGTGGTCGGTGATCAGGTAACAGTGCTTGCCCTCGGGCCCGGACCAGGGAAGCAGGCGGGGCTCGTCCGGCATCAGGCCACTTCCAATCCGTGGATCCAGTACGGGCCCGGCATGTCCTGGCCCAGCGTGGCCATGGCCAGTTCGCGCCGCCGCTGACGTCGCTCGTGAGTGATCAGGTACGGGCGTACGGACCTCGTCGCTGTGACGTCCAGAGGAGTGTCGTCGCAGATGTACGGGCTGCGGTGCGGCGGGAGGGGTGGAGCGAGGTGCTGGGGGAGGCCTACGGGCACGGCGGGTGTCGGCGGTCGGAGGCCCGGTTTCGGACCAGGTCCCCTGAAGAGGACGGCCGCCCGGGTGGCGAGTCGGTGGATAAGGTCGGTCATGTCATCAGCTCCGATCAGCTGGTGGCCGCGCCCCGGGGCGGCTCCAACCGTCGCCGGGGCCTTCACATGGGCAACCGTAGTCTAGGAGTGCTAGGCATGCTAGGGGTTATAGGGATACCGTGTATCGCACGGATGTCCAAGCATGCGCATGCTAGTGGGGTGATCGAGTTCGTTCCTGACATTCCTCGCTGGCGGCAGGTGGCCGATGTGGTTCGGCGCCGGATCGCGGACGGCACCTACCCTCCGCGTACCCGCGTTCCTTCCGTCGTGCAGCTGACCTCGGAGTTCGGGGTCGCCAACGCGACAGCGCACAAGGTGCTCCGCGCATTGCGCGAGGAAGGGCTGACGTACACGGAGCCCGGTCTCGGCTCGTTCGTTGCTGAGCAGTCTCAACGGGCCGGTGCCGAAGGGGACGTGTAGGCAGCGCGGGACACGGGCGGGGCTTCGGGGCGATCAAGTTGTCCCACGGGGCTTTCAGGGGCCGATGCCTGTCGTCCGCGAAGGCCTCTTCCCGGCTTCAGCCTGTTAGTAGCGTCCGTCGTGCTGAGCTGATGAGGCCCTGCGAGCTCTGCGCGTTGACGCCCAACGCGGTGGAGGCAGGGCCAGTCCTCCAGTCGGCGGGTCGCCTCGTCAGACCTTCTCCACGCTCACGCGTGGATGGTTCGGCAGTGACCATGCCTGCCGACCCGCCCACGGCTCGCCCTCAGCGTTCCGGCGGTCAGGGTGACGGAGATACCGCTGGTAGGACCGTCGCCGGGCGCGAAGTTCGCAGCCATTGAGCATGGCATCGTCCGCAGGTGTTGCCGGGACGGTGTTCAGTCAGTGCGGCAGTGATCCTCCAGGTAGTCCGCCGCCAACGCGCTCGCGCGGGTGAACCAGTCGTTCAGGACTGCGATTTCGTCAGGTGAGTAGTCGGCGAAGAGTTGCGTGAGGCGGGCGTAGTACGGCTCGTAGACCTCTCGGACGCGGGCGACGGCGTCGGGCTGGGCGGCTACGCGGATGCGGCGGCGGTCGGTCGGGTCGGGGCGGCGGGTGATGTAGCCGGCGCGTTCCAGCCGGTTGAGGATGCCGGTGACCGCGCCCGTCGTGACGTGGACGCGGGCTGCCAGGTCACCGGCCGTGGGCAGGTTCTCCCCGGCCTCGATGACGTAGGCGAAGCAGGTGAGGTCGGTCACACTCAGGCCTACCTGTTGGGCGATCTGGTGCTGCCCGACCAGGTGGGTCGCGATGAGGTGGTCCATCGCCGACAGCGCCTGCTCCGGCGTGGCGGCCGGACGCGGCTTGGCTTGCATTCCCAGATCCCTTAGTTCGTGAGATGTTTGGGGCGTAAAAGGCTTAGTTGGTGAGGGGTTCGGGGGCGGGTTCCCAGGGCCTTTGATGTGTAAGGGGGCTGCGCATGAGCGCACATCAGTATGACCACGGGCATACCGTCGCGGGATGGGTCGGAACCGCGATCGGGAGTGTCGGGGCGGTCGTAGCCGGGGCGGGGGTGTGTTTCGTCTCCGGTGTGCTGATCGCCGGTGGGCTCGCGATCGGTGTGGTCGGCCTGTTGGTCACCTGGGCGCTGCATCTGGCCGGCTGGGGGAAGGGGCCGGGGATCCGGCCCCGGGAGGAGTGGGGGTGGCGGGTGCGGGACTCGGGGGCGCGGGCCGGGCATGACGAGTGCCTCGGGTGCCGGCTGGCCGGGCGGCGCCGTACCGCGCAGGTGGCCGGGCGTCTTGTCGTACGCGGTGATGTGAGTGTGGGCGGGGAGAGCGAACCCGCTGCCGTGGGAGCCGACTCCGGGCGCTGACTCACGCGAGCGCCATGGTCGGTGGGCGCCGTTGCCGTCGGACGCCGTTGATGCTCCTATTGCCTGTCAAGCGGCCTGGAGCCAGTCCCTGTAGGCGTGGGTGAGTGCGTCATCGCGCCGGATTCCTCGTTCGAGGGTG